>JBBAMS010000001.1:0-153692 GCA_040402415.1 Candidatus Planktophila sp.
TGAGGTATCTTGAGCGCACTATGCCTGCATTAAATGAAGAAGAACTCAAAGCCCGTTTAGATCCGCTCTCATATGCTGTGCTGCGCGAAGGCGCTACTGAACGCCCATTTACTGGCGAATACACCGATACAGATAAAATCGGAAGTTATCGCTGCAAGGCATGTGGCAACGAACTCTTTAAATCTGAGACAAAGTTTCATTCGGGGTGTGGCTGGCCCTCTTTTTACGCCCCAACGGCAGGCGATGCTGTAAAACTGATTGAAGATCGATCCTTGGCACCACGTGTACGGACCGAGGTGCGCTGCTCCAACTGCGATTCCCACCTCGGCCACGTATTTTCCGGCGAGGGCTATGACGTGCCCACAGATGAGCGCTGGTGTATCAATTCCGTGGCCCTATACCTCGAAGAACGCTCTCAATGATGTGTAGTTCGTGCTCAATCTTTACCATTTCGTTACCCGATATCCCTAGGTTGTGCCTGCCCCTTACCTCTAGATTGTGCCCGACGAAGATTCTTGTACCCTCCAGAATCGAGGCTCGTTGAAATTTCAACCTTAGAGAAAAGGACGAATATGTCAGAAGAAAAGAATGTGCTTTCTCGCCGCGCAGTGATCAAGGGCGCAGCAGTCGGTGGAGCAGCACTTGCCGCCGGTAGCTCTCTTTCAGCAGGTACAGCGGACGCAGCAACAAAAGTAAAGGGCAGTACAGTTAAGTGGACAACACGTGGCGGCGGCGCAACAGGCGATGCAATTGCTAAGGCTGTTAATGATGCCTTCACAAAGAAGACCGGCGCTAAAGTAGTTGCTCAGCAAGTTAACTCAGATGACTTCCAGAATAACTTTGCACAGATCATGCAGGGTTCACCTGATGATGCATTCGGTTGGATGGCTGGATATCGCTCTAACCACTTTGGAGAGATGGGCCTTCTCGCAGATCTCACACGCGAAATCGGTCACCTCAAGACAAATCTTCCTACAGCAGCAATCAAGGGCGCAACAAGCCCTGTTAGCAAGAAGCCTTACATCCTCCCAACTACTTACTACCCATGGGGCTTGCACTACCGCAAGTCAATGGTAAAAGACATTGGAATGAATCCAGAGAAGATTGGAAACTGGGATGACTTCGTTAAGTTGATGACTCTTACACAAAAGAAGGGTCTTGTTGGATACTCACTCGGCGCAAAGGGTGGCTGGGAAGCAATGGGTTCATTCGACGTCATCAACGCTCGTGTCAATGGCTACAAGTACCACATCGACCTTCTTAATGGCCGCGCAAAGTGGACTGATGCTCGCACAAAGGAATCATTTAAGTACATGGCACAGCTCATCCCATTCATGAATCCAAACTTTATGGATATTTCATGGGACGGCATGCGCGATTTACTTCTCCAAAAGAAGACAGGCGCAATGATGATGGGTTCATGGTTTGCTAACGACTTCAAGGCGAAGTCACAGGCAGATTACGACGATCTATGGGTCGTTCCATTCCCAGAAATCAACCCTAAGTTCGGCGTCGACACAATTGATGCCCCACTTGATGGTATTTCAGTTGCTGCAAACGGCAAGAACGTAAGTGGCGGTAAGGCTCTCGCAGAATTCTGGGCATCTCCAGAAGGAATCGCAGCAGCAGTCAAGGCTGGAGATACCAATATCTATGTATCGAAGTCATTTGATACATCAGCTTACGATGCATTTAACAAGCAGAAGCTTGCGGTTCTCGCAGCTGCAAGCAACATCATGTTCTTCTTAGACCGTGATGCTCGTGGCGACTTCGCTGGTCCAATTGTTGGACCAGCTATTCAGAGCTTCTTGCAAAAGCCTGCTGATGTAAACAAGATCCTCGAAAACGTACAAGCACAATGGGATGCACTTCCTAAGCAATAACAATTAATAACTAAGTTGTTAATTGAATCTATGAATAGTAAGTTAACGGCATGAAGACGGCGGCTACGGTTCAAAAGAAGCGTAGCCGCCGCTCTCTTTCCACAACAGATCGCGTTACTCTCACGACATTTATTGGAATTCCATCGCTGCTACAGATTATTCTTCTATGGATCCCAGCGGTCGTGACAATTATTTTATCGTTCACATATTGGAATGGTGTCCGCTTAAAGGATATTCATTGGGCAGGAATCCAGAACTATAAAAATATTTTCTTTAATAACCCACTCTTTTATCAGGCACTTAAGAATAACGGAATCTGGCTTTTATTCTTCGTGCTTATTGCAACCCCGCTAGGAATTTTGCTGGCATATCAGATTGACCGTGGTATTAAAGGCCATGCGTTCTTCGAGTCTATTTACTACTTGCCAGTTGTTCTCTCCCTTGCAGTTATCGGAATTATCTGGAACTTTATGTTGCAACCGGGTGGCTTTGTCCAAGGGCTCATGGGTCGCGATATCGGAAATGCCATCTCGATTTGGGGTAACGCGAAGATCAATACCTGGGTCATTCTGGGCATTGCATCGTGGCGCCACATTGGCTACATCATGCTTCTCTACTTATCTGGCCTTAAATCAGTTGATCCTGCACTTAAAGAAGCTGCTGCAATTGATGGGGCGACAGACTGGCAGATCTTCCGCAAGATCATCTTGCCGACAATGCAGCCTGTAAACATCATCATTGTTGTTATTACCCTCATCGAATCGCTTCGAGCCTTCGACTTGGTTTACATCATCTACGGAAGCCCAACAATCTTCCCACTTCTCAACCTTTTGGTATTCCAGAACTTTGCCGGTCAAGGAATCTCCATGAAGGGCGCTGCCTATGCGGTCATTCTTCTCATACTTTGCATCGTCCCCATCATCACCTATCTTCGAATTAATTTTCAAGAGGATCTCAAATGAGTACAGCTGTAGTTCAGAGTGCGGAATACCGTAATAACCAGAAGCGTAAAGACACACTCATCTCAATCTTTATTGGCATCTTTGCCTTCGTCTGGATTTTTCCAATTCTCTGGACTGTGTGGACCTCGCTTCGTCCATACAACGACATCATCTCGTACGGAATTTTCTCGTGGCCACGCCATATCAATTTTAATAACTATGTAAATGCAATGAAAGAGATGCATATTGGCGTTTATCTGATGAACTCATTGATCGTGACCGTTCCCTCAGTTATTTTGACTCTATTCTTTGGTTCACTCGTTGCATTCGTAGTTACTCGCTATCAGTACAAATTCAACCTCGGAATCCTCTTGCTCTTCACAGCTGGAAACATGCTCCCAATCGTTCTTACTTACATTCCTGTCTTCTGGATGTTTATCTGGGTGGGCGAGCTTTTTGGTAATCGTAATATGTTGTATAACAACTACGGGGGGCTCATTCTCGTCCACGTTGGCTTCCAGGTGGGCTTTGCAACCTTCGTGCTCTCCTCCTATATGAAGACTATTCCAAAAGAAATCTCTGAGTCAGCAACGATTGATGGCGCTAACGTATTCCGTCACTATTGGAACGTCATCTTGCCTCTTTTACGTCCAGCACTTGCTGCGCTCAGTGTGCTTATGACTACCTGGATTTATAACGAATTTTTCTGGGCTTTGGTATTGATGTCTGATGACTCAAAGCGCCCGATTACTTCAGCGCTACGTCGTCTGCAAGGCCAGTATGTGACCGACTTCAACTTATTGGCGGCAGGTGCAATTATTGCGGCATCACCTACAGTGATTATGTTCTTCGTTCTACGTAAGCAATTTATCGCAGGCCTTACTCTCGGCTCCACAAAGGGTTAATTACAAAGCTGCGTAATCAATCTTGATGCAGCGATCCATTACTACCTTAAGTCCTGCTTCATCTCCACGAGATGCAACTTCTGGAACAGATATCCCAAGTTGTAACCAGATTGCACTTGCCCCGATTTCAATACTCTCCTCCAAAACCTGCAGACAATCTGCTGGCTTGCGAAAGACATCGACGATATCGATATGAACAGGAATATCCTTTAAAGATTTATATACCCTCTGACCTAGAACGCCTTCGAGCAAGGGATTTACAAAGAACAATTCAAAGTGTGAATTCTCTAGTAAGTACTGAGAAACGCCATGGCTAGCCCGATCAGGCTTCTCTGAAATCCCAACGACGGCGACAGTCTTAGCTGCTTGAAGCAGATCCGGAATTTCTGATGGCGTCAGTGTCATTGAGACATCCTAGTCAGGCGTAAACTCGCTCTCAATGTTAAGGCGATTCTTGAGATTATTTACCGACCGCAAGATGTGGGTTCGCCAGATTCTTGTTGCCGGAATCTCTGGAGCGGTTGCCTGGTTCGTTGGTGATTTACTCGTTCCTCACGGGGGAGTCGTTGCAGCAATTGTTTCAACGCTGAGTATTCGTATCTCACTTCATAAATCTCTGCGTGAGGGTTTTGGTCAGATAGTCGGTACAGCAATTGGTGCAGGGGTCGCACTCCTCACCGTCACAGTCTTCAACTTTGGATTTATTGCAGTGGGGACAACGATTATTCTCTGCGCTGTTGTGGCACGTGGGCTGCACCTTGGTGAGGTTGCATCAGTCAACGTCCCAGTTACGGCGCTGATTGTTATTGGTCCCGGAATCTCGGGTTCGACTGCTGTTCACCGTTTAACCTCAACTCTCATAGGTGCTGGTATTGCAATCGTTTTCTCCTATTTTTCACACCCCAATACACCTATTGATCGAGCACGAGTTCAGATAAAAGATGTCAGCGAAAAAGCTGCTGCACTTCTTGCTCAGATGTCTGAAGGAGTAGCTGCTGGTTACTCGCAGAAAGATGCAGGTAAGTGGCTTGCACAAGCGCGTCTTTTGGTTGAAGAAGTTCCCGCAATTCGCGCGCAATCTGTTGAGGCGCGCAGCCATGCACGGTGGTTTCCTACAGCTGAGAAAGATGTTGCCGAAGAGATGTATATAGAAGGTATTGCAACAGAACACACCTTGGTGCAAGTTCGAAGCATTGCGCGAACTCTTTTTGACTCTGCAGTCGAAGGCGGAATCGCAGATTCGACCAAGAAGCAGATTGCGGTGGCACTATCGGCTGCAAGCTATGCGATTTCAGCACATATCGATACCCCAGATGACATTAATGATTTTGCCTCCTCTCCTGCCGATGATGCTCGTGAAGCGGGATCTGCACTTGCTGAAACTTTGATAGAAGATGGTGACGATGTTGATCAAGAACAAATTGTGCGAGGATTATCAATTGTTGGCAACATCGGCCTTATTGCTGATTCTCTCGATCAAAATTCACCAGCTCTCAAAGATGTTATTACTCCAGATGAGCCAGCAAAGTCACGAGTCCTGGAGGTTTCTCCATTTGAACAATCTGTGACTGTGTGGAATAGAATTGTGAAATCAATTCGAAAGTACTTCTAAGGAGCGACAGATGTGCACCAAGATTCAATGCGATAAATGTTCAAAGCCAACATGGCAAGGATGTGGCGAACACGTTGAAGAAGCCCTCCAAGGAGTTGCTTTAGAAGATCGCTGTGTGTGCGCTCAATGAAAGCAATCCAGATAACAGCATTCGGTGGACCTGATGTCATGAAGTACGTGGATCTTGCTGATCCTGTTGCAGGCACAGATGAGGTAGTTCTTGATGTCACCGCTGTAGGTATTAACTATGCGGATACGCATCAGACAGAGAATTCATATCTCTCTGCACAAACTCTGCCAATGATTCCAGGTATTGAAGTTGTTGGAACTCACGGCGGAAAGAGATATTTAGCTAGCGTTTCATCTGGGGGATATGCTCAGAAAGCTATCGCTCATAAGTCAGTACTCTTCCCAATTCCTGATGCCGTCACGGATGAGCAAGCGCTCTGCATGTTGGTACAAGGTGCAACTGCATGGCATCTGCTCAAGACCATGGGCTCATTGCAGAAAGGCCAATCAGTAGTTGTGCATGCAGCAGCTGGTGGAGTTGGCACGATTGCAATTCAATTGGCAAAGATGTGGGGTGGCAAAGTAATTGCCGTGACATCTACTGATGCCAAATCAGCGCTTGCAAAGTCACTCGGTGCAGATGTTGTAGTCGATGCAAAGTCATCAGATCTCACCGAAGCGCTTCGTGCTGCAAATGGTGGCCACGGAGTTGATCTTGTTCTTGAGATGGTTGGCGGCACAACTTTTGATCACAGCCTTGCAGCCCTGGGTAACTTTGGAAAAATAATTACCTTCGGAATGGCATCGCGTACCGCACCAACACCCATTCATCCAGGCTCACTGATGCATGGATCAAAGACCGTGTCAGGTTTCTGGCTTGCACAATGTTTCGGTAGTAAAGAGATGCTCAATGATGTAGTTGCAGAACTCTTCCAACTTGTTGCAGATAGAAAACTCAAGCCAGTCATTGGTGCGACATATCCACTCAGTGAGGCAGCAGGTGCACATTGCTCGATGCTTGCTCGCGAATCCACGGGCAAAATTGCCCTCGATCCTTCGCGGTAAATTCGACAAATTTTCTACTTTTGGGTTAACCCCTTAGACTTCTCTCTCTACCACTGCCCCCCTAGCTCAGTCGGTAGAGCGTTTCCATGGTAAGGAAAAGGTCACCGGTTCAATTCCGGTGGGGGGCTCGCAGTAAAAAAATTTAATACTGAACCAATTAATGTTGGTTCGAGGCGGGGTAGCTCAGCTTGGTAGAGCAAGCGGCTCATAATCGCTGTGTCGTGGGTTCAAATCCCGCCTCCGCTACTAGTACTACTGTGCGAATTACGCACGGATTTCACCAATAAAGGTGCTTCAGGTAATCTGAGCGCCTGTTAGTTAGTCATCTACGAAGGAGTCACAACCATGGCAAGTAAGAGCGCGGACGTTCGTCCAAAAATCACCATGGCATGCGTGGATTGCAAAGAGCGTAACTACATCACCAAGAAGAACCGCCGCAACGATCCAGACCGCATGGAACTCAAGAAGTTCTGTCCACGTTGTAAGTCTTCAACTCTTCACCGCGAAACCCGCTAATGCTCAACCCCGATTCAGTCGGGAGTACCTTCGCAGGTACAGATTCAATTACCGTTTCTCAATCTGATATCGACGCCTTCTGCGCTGTTGTTGGCGAGAGCGATACAACGATTGCGCCACCAACATTTACTATTCGTATCACGCTCACTCAATTTGAAGAGATTCTTACACGCCCTGAAGTTGGTCTCAATTGGTCGCGCTTAGTTCACGGTGATCAGAAATTTGAAATCTTTACACCCGTCAAAGCGGGCGATCAGCTGACATGTGCTGCAACCATTGAAAGCTACCGAGTAGCTGCAGGAAATGAAATCGTCTCAGTGCGATCTGATCTGCATAACGGTGCAGAGCTTGCAGTATCTGCTTGGTCCACACTGGTGGTGCGCGCATGATTGAGGTTGGCACAGTGCTGGATGAGAAAGTCTTCTACCTCGATCGCACACTTCTTAAGCGCTACGCCGATGCATCTGGGGATCAGAATCCAATTCACCAGAATGAAGAGTTTGCCGTATCTGTGGGGCTTCCCAACGTTATTGCCCACGGCATGCTGACTATGGCCCTTGTTGGTAAATATGTATCTGACTTTGCTGGTGGCTCGGCCAATGTTCTTGAATACAGCGCACGTTTTATCAAGCCAGTCATTGTTCCTCTAGGAGAAAAAGTAGATCTGACAGTCTCTGCCGCTGTTGCTGAGATTGCTGATGGCAAAGTTTCTATCTCACTAAGTGCAACATCTGCAGGGGTCAAGGTATTAGGTACGGCAAAGGCGGTAGTTCGAAAATGAGTGCACCAGATTCAGTTCACGAATTAGCAAAGGCACGTCTTGCAGCACGTGCTGAGAGGAACTTTGCACTCTCTGATCAATTACGAGATGAAATTGCCACCCATGGATTTGAGGTAGTCGATGCTGCAGGTGGATATGAACTCCGCCCTAAGAAGCGCTTTCCTACCTACGATTCAACGCGTGACATTCGCCCCATTAACTCGGGCAAATTTGAAATAACAGTTGCCATGATTATCGATGGTTTCCACGAGGATGCTCTCGTAACCATCAAGACAATCAAAGAGCACAGTCAATGCGCAATCGCAATCTTGGTTGTTGGTGACCCTGGTATTTTAGTCAACGAACTTGATTATCGTACATCGCTAGTCCAACTCACTGAAGATTTCGGCTGGGGAGAAAGTGCCAATGCACTTTTGCGAAACGTCACCAGTGAATTCATTGTGATTATGGATCCTTCAACTCGCTTTACTGGCGATGCGATTACACCAGTGCTTGCCGAACTGAAGAAGCGTGAATTTGTTGCAGTCGGTTGGCGTGGAGGACTAGTTAACCTCGAAGATGATTGGCGCAGCGTTGATGATAAGGGCGCTGGCGAAGTTGATGTTCTCTTTGGCTACTTCTTTGCAATGCATCGCGAAGATGCACTTGCTGCTCGTGGCTTTAGTAATCGCGCTCTCTACTATCGCAACGCAGATATGGAATTTTCACTCACCCTACGCCACGCAAATGGCCGCTTGCTGCAGATGGATTTGCCGCTGGAACAAGATCGCCATCATGGTTATCACGACACAGAGCCCGAATATCGCGATGCCCAATCAAAGAAGAATTACGACCGCATTCTCGAGCACTTCAGAGGCAAGACTGCAATATTGAGCCCTCGCAGGTAGCCTTAGAGCATGGCTGATTTACGCGATTACACATCACTGCGCGTTGGCGGCCCTGCCAAAAAGTTTGTGGAAGTTGGTACTGAGACCCAAATAATTGCTGCAATTGAAGCTGCGGGAGATTCACCGATACTGATTATCGGTGGCGGGACAAATATTCTCGTAGCTGATAGTGGCTTTGAGGGAACAGTTATCCGGATAACTAGCCATTCCATGCAATCTGAAATTGATGCATGCAGTGGTGCCACGCTAACCATTGGTGCAGGCGAAAATTGGGACGAATTTGTTTCAACCTCTATTAATCGTGGATTTGCTGGTCTTGAAACCTTAAGTGGAATTCCTGGAACTGTGGGGGCTGCACCAATCCAAAATATTGGTGCATATGGCCATGAGGTTGCTGAATTCATCACTCGTGTGCGCACATATGACCGCCAAGCAAAAGGGATAAAGACTTTTACTAATTCTGAATGTGATTTCTCATATCGTAATTCGCACTTTAAAGCACACCCAGGCCGCTATGTAATTCTTGATGTGCAATTTAACCTGCGAAGCGGTGAGATGACGAGTGCAATCACTTATGCAGAGCTTGCAAAAAAACTTGGAATCGAAGTGGGAGAAAAGGCACAAATAGTTGCAACTCGTGCAGCCGTTCTCGAACTTCGTGGCGCAAAGGGAATGTTGCTCAATCCCAGCGATCGCGATTCATGGTCTGCTGGATCTTTTTTTACCAACCCGATAGTTACCAAAGACGTTGCGGCGCAACTTCCTGAAGGCGCACCACAGTGGCCGACAGCTGATGGCAAGGTCAAGACAAGTGCTGCATGGTTAATTGAACATTCGGGTGTCCATAAAGGCGATAGCCACGGGGGCGCACGAGTCTCGTCGAAGCATGTACTTGCGCTCACTAATGCGGGAAATGCTACGGCGACAGATATCGCAGAACTTGCAAAGAGTGCTCAGAAGAGCGTCTTTAATAAGTTTGGGATCACTCTCGAATCTGAAGTAAACCTAATCGGGATTACTCTTTAAATTATTCCGTGAGCAATTTCTTAATGCGCCCAATGCCTTCAACGATATCTTCATCACTTGTGGCATAAGAAAAACGAAGGTAACCAGAAGGCCCAAAGGCTTCTCCAGGAACAGCAGCTACTTCGACTTCATCCAAGATAATGGTTGCCAGCTCTGCAGATGTGTTAGCTACTTTGCCGCGGATAGTCTTTCCAAGAACACCTTTGACAGATGGATAGACATAGAAAGCACCTTGTGGGGTCGGGCATTTAATTCCAGGAATCTCGTTGAGCAATCCCACAATGAGTGCGCGACGATGATCAAAAGCCACGCCCATCGTATGCACTGCATCGAGGTTGCCAGACAGAGCTGCAATGGCTGCGCGCTGTGAAACGTTAGAGACATTTGATGTCAAGTGTGATTGCAAGTTTGTGGCTGCCTTGATGACATCCTTCGGGCCGATCATCCAACCAACGCGCCAACCTGTCATCGCATACGTCTTTGCAACACCGTTAATAATGATGCAGGTATCAGCAAGTCCTGGGACTAAAACTGGCAGAGATGGTGCAGTCGCTCCGTCGTATAACAGGTGCTCATAAATTTCATCCGAGATAACCCAGATGTCGTTCTTCAACGCCCACTCACCAATCGCCATTGCTTGTGCAGGTGAATAGACAGAGCCGGTCGGGTTTGATGGTGAACAGAAGAGCAGCGCCTTTGTCTTGGGTGTGCGAGCTGCTTCTAATTGTTCGACAGTGACAAGGTAGTTCTGTGTCTCATCTGCAAATACTTCAACGCTCTTTCCACCGGCAAGTTTGATTGCTTCAGGATAGGTAGTCCAAAATGGGGATGGCAAGATCACTTCATCGCCTGGATCCAGAATCGATGCGAATGCTTGATAGACAGATTGCTTTCCACCATTAGTGACTAGTACTTGGTCAATGGTGATGTCGTAATTGGAATCGCGCTTTGTCTTTGCAACGATTGCATCGCGCAGATCCGGAAGACCTGGTGTTGGTGTGTAGCGATGGTTTGCAACAACTTTTGTCGCAGCAGCGGCTGCTTCAACAATGTAATCAGGAGTTGGAAAATCTGGTTCGCCAGCACCAAAGCCAATAACTGGTCGACCGGCGGCTTTGAGCGCCTTTGCCTTTCCATCTACAGCCAGCGTGGCTGATTCTGCGATAGCTGCAATTCGTGCGGAGATTCTGCTCATGGGGGAAGTCTGCACTATTGATGGCTGGCCTTGCGCGCTCAGAGAGAGTGGCCTGCCTATCGGATTTTTGCCAGTTTTACTCAACGCACCCCCTTCCCTTACACTTCAACGCTCACGATGAATTTCTTCCTCGCCTTGGCGCGCCTGAAAATTCGTCGCGAAGGGCAATAGCTCAATTGGCTAGAGTTGCCGTCTCCAAAGCGGCCGGTTGGGGGTTCGAGTCCCTCTTGCCCTGCAAGCCGCATTACTAACAGAAGTTGATTTACCGAGATAGAAAAGGAAGTCAGAATGACTGATGCAGTTGAAGTTACCGAGGAGAAGCTCGGAATTTTCGCGCGCGTTGGACTTTTCTATCGCCAGGTAGTCAACGAGCTAAAGAAGGTTGTATGGCCAACACGAAATATGTTGACTACATATACAGCCGTCGTTCTCGTATTTGTAACCTTCATCATTGCAGTTGTATCCATCATTGACTTGGTTCTTACCAAGATCGTCTTCTGGGTATTTGGATAAAGGCCAGGGACAATGACTGACGAACTCAAGCCAGATGCATTCGAGGCAGCTCTCGCTGCCAGCGCTGAAGAAATTGCAACACCTGCAGAGGTAGTTATCGAAGCAGATGTTCTTGTCGATGATCTCGCGCTCGCAAGTGATGAAGACGGCGATATTGAATCTGATGAAAACGATCCCAACGCAGAATTTCGCCGCACATTGCGCGCAGCTATCGGTGATTGGTATGTCATCCACTCTTACGCAGGTTACGAGAAGAAGGTAAAGGGAAACCTTGCCAACCGTATTCAGTCGCTGAACATGGAGGATTACATCTTCCAGATAGAAGTACCTGAAGAAGAGGTTATGGAAGTCAAGAACGGCGCTCGCAAGATGGTTAAGCGCAATATCTATCCAGGTTACGTTCTAGTGCGCATGGATCTCACAGATGAATCATGGTCGGTAGTACGCAATACTCCTGGCGTCACCGGATTTGTTGGCAATGCACATAATCCAAGCCCACTGAGCATGGTTGAAGTTGAGAAGATTCTTGCTCCACGTCCAGTCAAGAAGGCTGACAAGGCAGATATGAAATTTATTGATTTCGAAGTTGGCGAATCAGTCACCGTTATGGATGGCCCATTTGCAACGCTTCCTGCATCGATCTCTGAGATCATGCCAGAGCAGGCAAAGCTCAAGGTATTGGTATCGATCTTCGGTCGCGAGACACCAGTAGAACTTTCATTCGCGCAAGTACAGAAGTTATAAAGAACCCAACCGGATATTTAGCAGAATAAACAAAGGAAAAGAGAAGAGAAATGGCACCAAAGAAGAAGGTAACCGGATTCATTAAGTTGCAGATCCAGGCTGGCGCAGCAACACCTGCACCACCAGTAGGTCCTGCGCTTGGACAGCATGGTGTAAACATCATGGAGTTCGTCAAGGCATATAACGCTGCGACTGAATCACAAAAGGGCCAGATCATCCCTGTAGAAATTACTGTCTACGAGGATCGTTCATTCGACTTCATCACAAAGACTCCTCCAGCATCACGCCTCATCCTTAAGGCAGCTGGCGTTGAAAAGGGATCAGCGATTCCTCACAAGACTAAGGTTGCAAATATCACCATGGCTCAGGTCAAGGAGATCGCAACAACAAAGATGGCTGACCTCAATGCAAATGACATTGATGCAGCAGCCTTGATTATCGCGGGTACTGCTCGCTCAATGGGAATCACAGTCTCATAAGTAAATTTCTTCTCGTCATGGTGGCGAGAAGATGTGGGAGAACCGCGCTGGTTCGCTAACCACAACCGATAGCTTGTAGAAATACAAGAAAGAAGGCAGATATGAAGCGCTCAAAGAAGTACACAGAAGTAGCAGCGAAGGTCATTAAGGACCACCTCTACACGCCTCTTCAAGCAGTAACACTTGCTAAAGAGACAACAACAACTAAGTACGACTCAACTATTGAAGTTGCACTCGTACTTGGCGTTGACCCAAAGAAAGCTGATCAAGCAATTCGTTCAACTGTTAACTTGCCACACGGCACAGGTAAGACAGCTCGCGTATTGGTATTTGCTAACGGTGAGCGCGCTGAAGAAGCTCGTGCAGCTGGCGCAGATATCGTCGGTGGCGATGAATTGATCGACGAAGTTTCAAAGGGCCGCCTTGACTTCGATGCAGTTGTTGCCACACCAGATTTGATGGCCAAGGTTGGTCGTCTCGGTAAGGTTCTCGGAACACGTGGTTTGATGCCAAACCCTAAGACAGGAACCGTGACAACAGATGTCACTAAGGCTGTTAATGACATCAAGGGCGGAAAGATTGAATTCCGCGTTGATAAGAACTCAAACCTTCACTTCATCATCGGCAAGGCATCATTTACTGCAGATCAGCTCGCAGAGAACTATGCAGCAGCACTTGATGAAGTACTTCGCGTAAAGCCAAACTCTTCCAAGGGTCGCTACATCGCAAAGGCTGTTGTCTCTTCTTCGATGGGACCTGGAATCGCTGTCGATCCAAACCTCACACGCGAACCATCAGCTAACTAGCTCTATTAGGCAGGGGATTTGACCAGTTCAGGTCCCCTGCGTAAGGTTTGCCCATAACCAAAGACCGCAGGTCTGATCTCGCAAGAGTGAAGATAATTGAGGAATCTCAGCCCGCGTAGGTGTTCACATTAATCCGTGCGCATTTACGCGTCACGGATTTTTTTATTGCCTGCGCTCCCCATTAATACCTAGCGAAAGGTGAACCGAATGGCTCGCCCAGATAAAGCAGCAGCAGTTGCTGAAATGACTGAAGACTTCAAGTCAGCTACTGCTACCTACCTCACCGAATATCGCGGTCTAACCGTGACATCGATGAAGCAGCTACGCCGCAGCCTTGGTGCAGATACCAAGTACAGCGTCGTAAAGAACACTCTTACAAAGATTGCAGCAAAGAATGCTGGCGTAGAGATTGCAGATGATCTCCTTGCTGGTCCATCAGCTGTTGCATTCATTAAGGGCGATGCAATCGATGCGGCGCGTAACCTCAAGAACTTCCAGAAGGAGAATCCACTTCTTATCATCAAGGGTGGAATCTACGAAGGAAAGTTTGTTACGACAGCAGAGATCATGAAGCTTGCAGACCTCGAGTCTCGCGAAGTACTTCTTGCAAAGCTTGCTGGTGCTATGAAGGGATCGCTTGCTAAGGCAGCGCGTACCTTCGATGCACTTCGCATCAAGATGGAAGCAGTGTCCGGACCAGTAGCAGACAATGCTAAGTCCGAGGTTCCAGCCCAAGTTGAGACTGCAGATGTTGTGGTTGAAGCTCCAGCAGTAGAAGCCGAGGCACCAGTTGCTGAAGCAGTAGTAACAGAAGAAGTTGCCGCGGACGTTGCGGTTGAAGCAGAAGCACCAGCAGAAACTCCAGCGGAATAAGGAAAAGGAAAATATAAAATGGCAAAGCTCTCACAAGATGATTTAATGACTCAGTTCAAGGAAATGTCACTTGTAGAACTCTCAGAGTTCGTCAAGGCATTTGAAACTGAATTCGATGTAACAGCAGCAGCACCAGTTGCAGCAGCAGGCGGCGGCGCAGCAGCAGGCGGCGGAGCAGCTGAGGCACAGGATGAATTCACAGTTATCCTCGAAGCAGCAGGTTCACAGAAGATTGCGGTTATCAAGGAAGTACGTAACCTCAACTCTTCACTTGGTCTCAAAGAAGCTAAGGATCTCGTTGATGCAACACCTGCAACACTTCTTGATAAGGTCAACAAGGAGACAGCTGATAAGGCAAAGGCAGCTCTCGAAGCAGCTGGCGCAACGGTCACAGTCAAGTAAGTTCCATTCGAAAAGCCCCGGCGGGCTAGCCTTTCGAGATGCTCCTTAATCTCGATGCGGCTACCCACCGGGGCTTTTCTCATTCCAGGCGGGGTTTTTCACCTTCAACGGACTTACTCTCCTTCACAAATATTTGGAATTTCGGGACAAATGGCCCCGTTTAGGGGTATAAGCGTTCAGTTTGCCCAGTTGGGGGGTGAGCCGATACTCTTCCCCTTCGCACAATTTTCATTACTCCAACGGCTTTGCCATGTGGAGTTGATTTGCTTGAAGGTCATTGCATATAGCGGTGGGGGCCTTCTAGTTGTGCGTGTCCATACATAAGTGCATATTGTCTGGAAGGACATCTCTTGGCCGCGAAAAAGAGTTCAACTGCCCCTCGTCGTATTTCGTTCGCAAAGATCCGCGAACCACTAGAAGTTCCAAACCTACTCGCGCTGCAAGTTGAAAGCGTTGACTGGTTGCTTGGTAACGATCTGTGGCGCTCACGTCTTGCAGAATCAACCAACACAAATCGAGGAGAGCTTCCTTCAAAGTCCGGTTTGGAAGAAATCTTCGAAGAGATTTCACCAATCGAAGATTTCCAAGGAACGATGTCGCTCTCATTCCGCGACCACCGCTTCGAGCCACCTAAGTATTCAATCGCTGATTGCAAAGAGCGCGACATGACATATGCGCAACCACTC
Organism: Candidatus Planktophila sp.; assembly: GCA_040402415.1. Lineage (GTDB taxonomy): Bacteria > Actinomycetota > Actinomycetes > Nanopelagicales > Nanopelagicaceae > Planktophila. Next base: position 15,324 of record JBBAMS010000001.1, read on the forward strand.
TTCGTCACTGCAGAATTTACTAATAATGAGACTGGCGAAATTAAGTCGCAGACAGTCTTCATGGGTGACTTCCCTGTAATGACTCCACGTGGAACTTTCGTAATTAACGGAACAGAGCGCGTAGTTGTTTCACAGATTGTTCGTTCACCTGGTGTGTACTTCGAACGTCAGATTGAAAAGACTTCAGATAAAGATGTATTTACTTCAAAGATTATTCCAAGCCGTGGTGCTTGGCTTGAATTCGAAGTTGATAAGAAGGATCTCGTCGGCGTACGTATCGATCGTAAGCGTAAGCAATCTGTAACAGTATTCCTCAAGGCTCTCGGTTGGACTGACGAACAAATTCGTGAAGAGTTTGGTGACTTTGCTTCAATGATGGCTACACTTGATAAAGACACTGTGAAGACACAGGACGAAGCGCTTCTTGATATCTATCGCAAGATGCGTCCTGGCGAGCCTCCTACAAAGGAAGCCGCACAGAATCTCATTGAAAACCTTTACTTCAACGGTAAGCGTTATGACTTGGCCAAGGTCGGACGTTTTAAAGTCAATAAAAAGCTCGGTCTTGATCTCGAGCTCTCACAGAGCATGCTCACAATTTCAGATATCGTCGCAACACTTCGCTACCTTGTAGCGTTGCACCGCGGCGATCTCACTATGGATTACGGCCGCGAAGTTCGCATCGAAAAGGACGATATCGATCACTTCGGTAATCGTCGCCTTCGTACTGTTGGTGAACTTATTCAGAACCAGGTTCGCATCGGACTCTCACGTATGGAACGTGTTGTTCGCGAACGTATGACTACACAAGATGTCGAAGCTATTACTCCTCAGACTTTGATCAACATCCGTCCAGTTGTCGCATCAATCAAGGAGTTCTTCGGAACATCCCAGTTGTCACAGTTCATGGATCAGACAAACCCTCTTTCAGGTCTCACGCACAAGCGTCGTCTTTCAGCGCTCGGACCTGGTGGTCTCTCACGTGACCGTGCGGGCTTCGAAGTGCGTGACGTTCACCCATCTCACTACGGACGCATGTGTCCAATCGAAACTCCTGAAGGACCAAACATTGGTCTCATTGGTTCGCTTGCAACATATGCACGTGTAACAGCATTTGGATTTATCGAAACTCCTTATCGCAAAGTTGTTAAGGGTAAGGTCACCGATCAGGTTGATTACCTAACAGCGGATGAAGAAGACGAGCACATCATTGCTCAGGCAAATGCTCCACTTACAGCAGATAACCACTTCGCAGAAGCACGCGTACTTGTACGCCGTCGTGGCGGCGAAGTTGAATACATCATCGCTGATGAAGTGGATTACATGGACGTCTCACCACGTCAGATGGTTTCTGTTGCAACAGCAATGATTCCGTTCCTCGAGCACGATGATGCAAACCGCGCGCTCATGGGTTCTAACATGATGCGTCAGTCAGTTCCTTTGATGCGTGCAGAAGCACCATTTATCGGTACTGGTATGGAATTCCGCGCAGCAGTCGATGCTGGTGACGTTGTCACAGCAACAAAGTCTGGCGTAGTTACCGAAGTTGCTGCTGACGAAGTCAAGGTCATGGGCGATGACGGCACTTACCAAACATATTCACTGGCTAAGTTCACACGCTCTAACCAAGGAACTTCTTACAACCAGAAGGTTGTCGTTACTGAGGGCCAGAAGCTTGAAATTGGCTCAGTAATCGCTGATGGACCTTGTACTCAGAACGGTGAAATGGCACTTGGTAAGAACCTCCTTGTGGCATTTATGTCATGGGAAGGCCATAACTACGAAGATGCGATCATCCTTTCGCAGCGCCTCGTTCAAGACGATGTACTTACGTCAATCCACATCGAAGAGTACGAAGTTGATGCACGCGACACCAAGCTAGGTGCCGAAGAAATCACTCGCGATATCCCTAACGTCTCTGAAGAAGTCCTTGCAGATCTCGACGAGCGCGGAATCATCCGCGTTGGCGCCGATGTTGTGCCAGGTGACATCTTGGTTGGAAAGGTAACTCCTAAGGGAGAAACTGAACTCACACCAGAAGAGCGTCTGCTCCGTGCAATCTTTGGAGAAAAGGCTCGCGAAGTTCGCGATACATCTCTCAAGGTTCCACACGGTGAATCAGGAAAAGTTATCGGCGTAAAGATCTTCGAATCTGAAGAAGGCTTCGAGCTTCCAGCAGGCGTTAACCAATTAGTTCGCGTTTATGTAGCACAAAAGCGCAAGATTCAGGATGGTGACAAGCTCGCTGGTCGCCACGGTAATAAGGGTGTTATCTCCAAGATTCTTCCCGTTGAAGATATGCCATTCCTCGAAGATGGAACTCCAGTCGATGTTGTCTTGAACCCACTTGGTGTTCCAGGACGTATGAACGTCGGACAGGTTCTTGAAATGCACCTCGGTTGGGTTGCAAAGACAGGATGGGATGTATCGGGTGTCTCTGAAGCGTGGGCAAAGCACCTTAAGGAGATTGGCGCAGAAAAGGGTGCACCAGGAACCAACATTGCAACACCGGTATTCGATGGTGCGCTAGAAGATGAAATTTCAGGTCTTCTCTCTGCAACACTTCCAAACCGCGATGGCAACCAACTTATTGGTCGCTCAGGAAAGGCTCGTCTATTCGACGGTCGTTCTGGCGAGCCATACCCAACTCCAATTTCAGTTGGATACATGTACATCTTGAAGCTGCACCACTTGGTCGACGACAAGATTCACGCACGTTCAACTGGTCCATACTCAATGATCACGCAGCAACCACTCGGTGGTAAGGCTCAATTCGGTGGTCAGCGATTTGGTGAAATGGAAGTGTGGGCACTTGAAGCATATGGTGCTGCATACACACTCCAAGAGTTGCTCACCATTAAATCTGACGATGTTCTCGGACGCGTCAAGGTTTACGAAGCCATTGTTAAGGGCGAGAACATCCCCGAACCAGGTATCCCAGAATCATTCAAGGTACTTATCAAGGAGATGCAGTCACTCTGTCTCAATGTCGAAGTTCTCTCTTCTGAAGGTGTCGCAATTGAAATGCGCGATAACGACGAAGAAATTTTCCGTGCCGCCGAAGAACTGGGTATCAACTTGTCACGAGTTGAGCCGAGCTCAGTAGAAGAAATTTAAGGAGCGAATCAAACATGTTAGATGTCAACTTCTTTGATGAACTACGAATCGGTCTTGCATCGGCTCAAAATATTCGTGATTGGTCTTTTGGCGAGGTAAAGAAGCCAGAGACAATCAACTACCGAACACTCAAGCCGGAGAAGGACGGACTCTTCGACGAGAAGATCTTCGGACCAACTCGTGACTGGGAATGTTATTGCGGTAAGTACAAGCGCGTTCGATTCAAGGGAATCATCTGCGAGCGTTGCGGTGTTGAAGTAACACGCGCAAAGGTTCGTCGTGAACGTATGGGTCACATCGAGCTTGCAGCTCCTGTAACTCACATCTGGTACTTCAAGGGAGTTCCGTCACGCCTTGGTTACCTACTTGACCTTGCTCCTAAGGATCTTGAAAAGGTTATCTATTTCGCTGCTTACATGATCACAGAAGTTGATGCTGAAGCTCGCGAAGAAGATATGCCACAGCTCGAGAAGAAGCTTGCCAACGATCGTAAGAAGATCGAGACAAAGCGCCATGTAGATCTTGATGCACGCACAAAGAAGCTTGAGGCAGATATTGCTGAACTCGAATCTGAAGATGCAAAGTCAGATGTTAAGCGCAAGGTTCGTGAATCTGCAGAACGCGAGCTCAAGGCAATTCGCGAGCGTTCAGAGCGCGAACTCACCCGCCTTGAAGATGTCTGGTCACGCTTTAAGAACCTCAAGGTTCAAGATCTCGAAGGTGACGAAAATCTTTACCGCGAAATGCGTGACCGTTATGGCATGTACTTCAAGGGAGATATGGGTGCTGCTGCAATTAAGCGTCGCCTCGAAACTTTCGATCTCGAAACAGAGCATGTAATGCTCACTGATCTTTCCGAAAATGGAAAGGGCGCAAAGAAGACTCGTGCTATCAAGCGCCTCAAGGTCGTCAATGCATTTATGACAACCACTAACCACCCTGCATCAATGGTTCTTGATTGTGTACCGGTTATCCCACCTGATCTGCGCCCAATGGTTCAGCTCGATGGTGGACGCTTTGCGACTTCAGATCTCAACGATCTCTATCGCCGCGTTATCAACCGTAACAATCGTTTGAAGCGTCTTGCCGATCTCGGTGCTCCTGAGATTATCGTTAACAACGAAAAGCGTATGTTGCAGGAAGCTGTAGATGCGTTGTTCGATAACGGTCGTCGTGGTCGTCCAGTAACTGGCCCAGGTAACCGTGCACTGAAGTCACTGTCAGACATGCTTAAGGGTAAGCAAGGACGTTTCCGTCAGAACTTGCTCGGAAAGCGCGTTGACTACTCAGGTCGTTCAGTAATCGTTGTTGGTCCACAGTTGAAATTGCACCAGTGTGGTCTGCCAAAGCAGATGGCTCTCGAACTCTTCAAACCATTTGTAATGAAGCGTCTTGTAGACCTCAACCACGCGCAGAACATTAAATCCGCGAAACGCATGGTTGAACGTGCTCGTCCAGTTGTATGGGATGTTCTTGAAGAAGTAATTGCAGAGCATCCAGTGCTTCTGAACCGCGCTCCTACTCTTCACCGTTTAGGTATTCAAGCATTTGAACCACAGTTGGTTGAAGGTAAGGCAATTCAGATTCACCCACTCGTATGTACAGCATTTAACGCTGACTTCGACGGTGATCAGATGGCTGTCCACCTTCCATTATCTGCAGAAGCTCAGGCTGAAGCACGCATCTTGATGTTGTCATCAAATAACATCTTGTCACCAGCTAACGGTCGTCCCATCACTTCACCTACACAGGACATGGTTCTTGGTCTCTATTACATGACCATGGAACGTGAAGGCGAACTCGGTGAAGGTCGCGCATTCGGATCAATCTCTGAAGCGATCATGGCTCACGATCAGCACTCTGTTTCATTGCAGGCAAAGGTAAAGGTTCGCGTTAAGGGAGAAACTCTCGAGACAACAATCGGCCGCACACTATTTAATGAAGCACTCCCTGATGATTTCCCATTCGTTGATCACGATGTAACAAAGAAGGCTCTCGGCGCAATCGTCGACAAGCTTGCTGAGTTCTATCCAAAGGTCACCGTTGCACAGACTCTCGATGCACTGAAGTCACTCGGTTTCCACTGGGCAACTCGTGCTGGAGTAACAATCGGTATCGAAGATGTTGTTACACCTCCTCGTAAGCGTGAAATCCTCGACGGCTATGAAACACAAGCTGACAAGGTTCAATCACAGTACGAAAAGGGACTCATCACAGATGACGAGCGTCGTCAGGAACTCATTGAGATCTGGACCAAGGCAACAGCTGAAGTTGGAAAGGCGATGGAAGATAACTTCCCACGTCTGAATCCAGTTTGGATGATGGTCTTCTCAGGTGCTCGTGGAAATATGATGCAGATTCGTCAGATCGCAGGTATGCGCGGACTCGTTGCAAACCCAAAGGGTGAAATTATTCCTCGCCCAATTAAGTCCAACTTCCGTGAAGGTCTATCTGTTCTCGAGTACTTCATCTCAACACACGGTGCACGTAAGGGTCTTGCAGATACAGCGCTTCGTACCGCTGACTCTGGTTACCTCACACGTCGTCTCTGCGATGTTGCACAGGATGTCATTATCCGCGAAGAAGATTGTGGAACAGATCGTGGTCTCGCACTTCCTATCGCTATCCGTCAGCAAGCTGGCAACCTTATAAAGCACGATCACGTTGAAACATCTGTCTATGGCCGCACATTGGCTGAGGACATTGAAGTTAATGGCGAAGTTCTTGCTAAGGCTGGCTCAGATCTTGGTGACCGCGTCATCGATGCACTTGTTGCTGCTGGAGTAGATGAAGTAAAGATTCGCTCAGTTCTTACTTGCGATAGCAAGGTCGGACAGTGCGCAGCTTGCTACGGTCGCTCACTTGCTGCAGGTCAGCTTGTTGCAGTTGGTGAAGCAGTCGGAATTATCGCTGCACAGTCAATCGGTGAACCGGGTACACAGCTCACAATGCGTACTTTCCACACTGGTGGCGTTGCAGGTGATGACATCACTCACGGTCTTCCACGTATCGTCGAGCTCTTCGAAGCGCGTACACCTAAGGGTGTTGCGCCAATCGCAGAAGCTGCAGGCGTCGTTTCATTCCGTGAAGATGCAAAGGGTAAGAAGATCATCGTTACACCTGATGATGGTGGCGAAGAAGTTGCTTACCCAATCACACGCCGTCAGAAGCTACTTGTTGAAGAAGGAATACGCGTTGAGGTTGGCCAGAAGATGGTCGTCGGCGCAATTGATCCTAAGCAGGTACTTCGTATTCTCGGACCACGTGCAACTCAGGTTCACTTGGTTAACGAAATTCAATCTGTTTACCGCTCACAGGGCGTAGGCATTCACGATAAGCACATCGAAGTAATTGTTCGCCAGATGCTCAAGCGCATCACAGTTCTTGAAGCTGGCGATACTGAAATGCTTCCTGGCGAACTCGTTGAACGTGGTCGCTTTGAAGCTGAAAACCGTCGCGTTGTTACAACCGGTGCCAAGGCTGCATCTGGTCGCCCAGAACTTATGGGTATCACCAAAGCATCACTTGCAACAGAAAGCTGGTTATCAGCTGCTTCATTCCAGGAAACAACTCGCGTACTTACAGATGCTGCGCTCTCTGAAAAATCTGATCCACTCTTGGGTCTGAAGGAGAACGTCATCATCGGTAAGTTGATTCCAGCAGGTACAGGCCTTGCCCGTTACCGCAATATCCGAGTTGAGCCAACGGAGGAGGCAAAGGCAGCGGTCTACGCAGCGTATGACGAGTATGACTTCACACCATTTGATCAAGGTGGTTCAGGGGAGGCAGTTCGTCTCGATGAGGTAGAAATTCCTCGCTAAGTAATTAGCTAGAAAACCCCGCCGCATATTCTGCGGTGGGGTTTTCTATTTCTCAATAGAATAGAAGCATGGCGAGAATTAAAAAAGTTGGTGATGAGTTGATTCTCGAACTTTCAATGTGGGAGAAGCTAGGCGCCCTTCACGACAGCCCTCGAGTTTCTGCCGATGCAGTTGAAAAAGTTGAATTTATCGATCAACTCTGGGGTTCTGCGACCCTTCGCGGGGTCCGCGCCCCTGGAACAGCTCTGCCATATGTCCTCCTTCTGGGCACGTTACGAGGTCGTGGGTATAGAGACTTTGTTGCCATGAGCGGCAGGGGAGAAGGCGTGGTTCTGACGCTGAAAAGTGGCCCTTTTGCCCGCTGGATCTTCACCGTGAAGCAGCCGAAGGCTGATTTCTCAGCCCTCATTGGCGACACGCCGAAGGAGTAAAAAGGGCACAAATGGCCCCGTGTCAGGGGTCTCAGGAGTAGAAGGGCCGTTTTGACCTTTCATGGTGCCTGCAGATACCTTTCTCCTCTGTGCTTTTACACGCAACACACCCGACCGCGTGGGTCGGACAGTGAGCGTAAAAATACGGATCAAAAAGGGAGCGATGCAAAGCGTTTCGCTTGTGCATCATATGAATGGAGTAAGTAGTGCCAACTATTCAACAGTTAGTGCGTCGTGGTCGTGCAGAAAAGACTACGAAGACAAATACACCTGCGCTTAAGGGTTCACCTCAGCGTCGTGGTGTTTGCACACGTGTGTACACAACAACACCTAAGAAGCCTAACTCTGCGCTTCGTAAAGTTGCACGTGTTCGTCTTACTAGCGGCATGGAAGTTACTGCATACATCCCAGGTGAAGGTCACAACCTTCAAGAGCACTCAATCGTTCTTGTTCGCGGAGGCCGCGTAAAAGATCTTCCGGGTGTTCGTTACAAAATTATTCGTGGATCACTTGATACACAAGGTGTAAAGAACCGTAAGCAATCACGCTCACGTTACGGTGCTAAGAGAGAGAAGAAGGCTAGCTAATGCCACGTAAAGGTCCCGTCGTAAAGACTCCTGTAGTTGCTGATCCTGTTTACAGCTCACCAATTGTTACTGCACTTATTAACCGTGTACTTCTTCACGGCAAGCGCTCAACAGCTGAAGCAATTGTTTACAACGCTCTTGAAGGCACACGCAAGAAGACAGATGTTGATCCACTCATTACATTAAAGCGCGCACTAGATAACATCAAACCTGCTGTTGAAGTTCGCTCACGCCGTGTTGGTGGAGCTACCTACCAGGTTCCAATCGAAGTGAAGGCATCACGTTCTTCAACACTTGCTCTTCGTTGGCTCGTTGACTACTCACGTGATCGTCGTGAAAAGTCAATGTCAGAGCGTCTTCAGAACGAATTAATCGATGCAGCAAATGGTCTCGGAGCAGCTGTAAAGCGCCGCGAAGATACCCACAAGATGGCAGAAGCTAATAAGGCTTTCGCGCACTACCGCTGGTAATCACGAAAACTAATACGAGAACTTACGAAACGTCGAGAAGAGGAATATAAGTGGCAACGTCAACAGTAGAGAAAATCGATCTGGCTACGGTTCGCAACATTGGAATCATGGCTCACATCGACGCGGGCAAAACCACTACTACTGAGCGCATCCTTTTCTACACAGGTATTTCATACAAGATTGGTGAAGTGCACGAAGGTGCAGCAACCATGGACTGGATGGAGCAGGAACAAGAGCGCGGTATCACTATCACCTCTGCTGCAACCACATGTATGTGGAAAGACCATCTCATTAACATTATCGATACACCTGGCCACGTTGACTTTACAGTTGAAGTAGAGCGATCACTTCGTGTTCTCGATGGCGCGGTTGCTGTCTTTGATGGTGTTGCAGGCGTTGAACCACAATCTGAAACTGTATGGCGTCAAGCAGATCGCTACTCAGTTCCACGTATCTGTTTCATCAACAAGCTAGACCGCACAGGTGCATCATTTGATAAGTGTGTAAGCATGATTAAAGATCGGCTCAATGCAGTTGCACTCGTTCTACAACTTCCTATCGGAAACGAATCAGACTTTATCGGCGTCGTAGACCTCATTGCTATGAAGGCTCTTGTATGGCGCGGCGAAACTAAAAAGGGCGAAGATTACACAGTCGAAGAGATTCCAGCTGACATGCTCGATAAGTGCAAGATGGCACGAGCAGCGATGCTCGAAACTCTTGCTGAGAACGATGATGCGCTCATGGAGAAGTTCCTTGAAGGTATTGAAGTTTCAGAGGAAGAAATCATCGCCGGTATTCGTCGCGCAACAATCGCAGCAAAGCTTTCTCCAGTCCTTACAGGTTCTGCATTTAAGAACAAGGGCGTTCAGCCAATGCTCGATGCAGTAAATCGCTACCTTCCTTCCCCACTTGATATCGATGCGATTGTCGGTACTGATATGGATGACACATCAGTTGAGATGAAGCGCCAGCCAAAGAATGACGAACCATTCTCAGCACTTGCCTTTAAAATCATGACAGATCCACACCTTGGAAAACTTACCTTTATCCGTGTTTACTCGGGCGTTCTTGAGACAGGATCAACAATCCTTAACTCAACAAAGAACCGCAAAGAACGCATCGGAAAGATTTATCAGATGCACGCAAACAAGCGCGAAGAACGAGACAACGTTGGCGCAGGAATGATCGTTGCTGTTATGGGTCTTAAGGACACAACAACAGGTGAGACTCTCTGCGATCCTGCAAAGCCAGTCATTCTTGAATCAATGGACTTCCCAGCACCAGTTATCTCTGTCGCGATCGAGCCTAAGACAAAGGGCGACCAGGAAAAACTTGGCGTTGCTATTCAGCGTCTTTCAGAAGAGGATCCAACATTCCACGTCAATACTGATGAAGAGACAGGTCAGACAATCATCGCTGGTATGGGCGAGCTTCACCTTGAAATCCTCGTAGACCGAATGCGTCGCGAATTTAAGGTTGAAGCTAACGTCGGTAAGCCACAGGTTGCATATCGCGAAACACTTCGTAAGCCAGTTGCTCGTCACGATTACACACATAAGAAGCAGACTGGTGGCTCTGGACAGTTTGCAAAGATTCAGATTGCTATTGAGCCACTTCCAACCGGTCAGGTTGAAGGCGGATACGAATTCGTCAATAAAGTCACTGGTGGTCGCGTTCCACGCGAGTACATCCCATCAGTTGATGCAGGTTGTAAGGAAGCGATGACAGCAGGACCACTTGCTGGATATCCACTTACTGATGTACGAGTAACTCTTCTTGACGGCGCGTATCACGATGTTGACTCATCGGAGCTCGCATTCAAGGTGGCTGGTATCGCAGCATTTAAGGAAGCAGCAAAGCTTGCTGATCCTGCAATTCTCGAACCAGTGATGAGAGTCGAAGTTGTTACCCCTGAAGACTTCATGGGTGATGTCATCGGCGATCTCAACAGTCGTCGTGGCCAAATTCAGGCCATGGACGAGCGGTCAGGTGCCCGCGTTGTTAGGGCGCTAGTTCCGTTGTCAGAGATGTTCGGCTATGTCGGCGATCTCCGCTCCAGAACACAAGGTCGCGCGAGCTACAGCATGGAATTCGACAGCTATGCCGAAGTTCCAGGAAACGTCGCAAAGGAAATCATTGCGAAAGTTCGCGGCGAATAACCCTAATAAGCACAAGATAAAAACCCCTAATAACTAAGCACTAGATAAACGAAAGAGGAACCAAAATGGCAAAAGCCAAGTTCGAGCGTACTAAGCCGCACGTAAATATCGGAACCATCGGCCACATTGACCACGGTAAGACAACACTTACTGCTGCGATCTCCAAGGTGTTGCACGACAAGTTCCCAACTCTTAACGCAGCAACAGCATTTTCTGATATCGATAAGGCGCCAGAAGAGCGCCAGCGCGGTATCACAATCTCTATCGCTCACATTGAGTACCAGACAGAGAAGCGTCACTACGCACACGTTGACTGCCCAGGCCACGCTGACTACATCAAGAACATGATCACTGGTGCTGCGCAGATGGATGGAGCAATCCTCGTTGTTGCAGCAACAGATGGTCCAATGCCACAGACAAAGGAGCACGTTCTCCTAGCTCGTCAGGTAGGCGTTCCATCAATCGTTGTAGCTCTTAATAAGTCAGATATGGTCGATGACGAAGAAATTCTTGAACTCGTTGAAATGGAAGTTCGCGAACTTCTATCTAAGTACGAGTTCCCAGGCGATGACACACCAATCGTTCGTATTTCAGCACTGAAGGCTCTCGAAGGAGATGCAAAGTGGGCTGAGAAGATTGTTGAACTCATGGATGCAGTAGATGCATTTATTCCTCAGCCAGCACGTGATGTTGATAAGCCATTCCTTATGCCAGTTGAAGACGTTTTCACAATCACAGGTCGTGGAACTGTTATCACCGGTCGTATCGAGCGCGGAATCGTTAAGGTTAACGAAGAAGTTGAAATCGTTGGTATTCGTGAGCTTGCTCAGAAGACAACTGTTACAGGCGTTGAAATGTTCCGTAAGTTGCTCGATGAAGGACAGGCTGGCGAGAACGTCGGACTTCTTCTTCGTGGAACAAAGCGTGAAGATGTAGAACGCGGTCAGGTTGTCTGCAAGCCAGGGTCAATTACACCTCACACGGAGTTCGATGCATCTGCATACATCCTTTCAAAGGATGAAGGCGGACGTCACACTCCATTCTTTAACAACTACCGTCCACAGTTCTACTTCCGTACAACTGACGTGACTGGCGTTGTAACACTTCCAGAAGGCACAGAAATGGTTATGCCTGGCGATAACACTGAGATGTCAGTAACTCTCATCCAGCCAATCGCTATGGAAGATGGTCTTCGCTTCGCAATCCGTGAAGGTGGCCGCACAGTAGGTGCAGGTCGCGTTACAAAGATCAAGAAGTAATTGTGAAAGTGCTGGCGGCGTAAAAAACCGCCGGCGCAAACACAAATAACAATTAAAAGTTTGAACTAACGAAAGTAAAGAGGAGAACGACATGGCGGGACAAAAGATCCGCATTCGACTCAAGGCGTACGACCATGAGGTAATCGACTCATCAGCGAAGAAAATCGTTGAGACAGTCGAGCGCACTGGTGCAACCGTCGCGGGTCCAGTGCCGCTACCAACGGAATTCAACACCTATTGTGTGATTCGCTCTCCTCACAAATATAAGGACAGCCGCGAGCACTTCGAGATGCGCACACATAAGCGCCTCATCGACATCATCGACCCAACACCTAAGACTGTTGATTCATTGATGCGTCTCGACTTGCCAGCTGGCGTCGACATCGAGATTAAGCTCTAAGGAAAGGACGAAAACTAATGACACGTACAGTTGTAACTCAGTCTTATGGTTCGTCCATCAAGGGCGTTCTCGGTAAGAAGCTTGGGATGACCCAAGTATTCGACTCAAATAACAAGATGATTCCTGTAACAGTAGTTTCAGTTGAATCATGCGTTGTTACATCGATTCGCACGCCAGAGAAGGATGGCTACTCAGCTGTTCAACTTGGTTTCGGTGCAATCGATCCAAAGAAGATTTCAAAGCCACTTGCTGGTCAGTATGCAAAATCAGGCCTCACTCCTCGTCGCTCTGTTGCAGAACTGCGCACATTATCGGCTGCTAATTACACAGTGGGGCAAGAGATTGGCGCAGCAACATTTGCACCTGGCGATATGGTCGATGCAACTGGAACATCAACTGGTAAAGGAACTGCTGGCGTTATGAAGCGCCATGGTTTCGGCGGACTTGGTTCATCACACGGTGTAGATCGTAAGCACCGTATGCCAGGTTCAATTGGCGCATGTTCAACACCAGGTCGTGTATTCAAGGGAATGCGCATGATGGGTCGCATGGGTAACGAGAAGATCACAACACAGAACCTTTTGGTTCAGGGCGTTGATCTTGAGCGCAACCTACTTCTTATCAAGGGTTCAGTTCCAGGAACCGATGGTGGTCTCGTCTTTATCCGTTCAGCTGCCAAGAAGGCAATTGTTGAAACCGTCAGTGTTGATTCAGTTAGGGCAGGTAAGTAACCATGGCGCTTACACTCGAAGTTAAGAACGCTTCAGGAGAGAAAGTTGGCTCAGTTGATTTGCCGGCAGATATCTTTGATGCGCAGACAAATATTCCTTTAATTCACCAAGTCGTAACAGCGCAACTTGCAGCTGCACGTCAAGGTACACAGAAGGCGAAGAACCGTGGAGAAACTTCAGGTTCAGGTAAGAAGCCTTTTAAGCAGAAGGGAACAGGTCGTGCTCGTCAGGGTTCTATCCGTGCTCCTTTGCAACGTGGTGGCGGTGCTGCACACGCAGTTCGTCCACGTTCATATCTCCAACGCACACCTAAGAAGATGATCGCAGCAGCACTTCGTGGCGTTCTCTCTGATCGTCAGCGTAACGAGCGTATTCACGTACTCGACTCTGTCACAGCGGCTCCTTCAACAAAGGCAGCCCTAGCTGCAGTTCGTCAGTTCTCAACTCGCAAGAATCTATTAGTCGTTGTCTCGCGTAACGAGGACGCTGCATGGCGTTCACTTCGTAACGCTGATGACCTCCACCTTCTAGTCCCAGATCAGCTCAATGCTTACGACATCTTGAAGTCAGATGACGTTGTCTTCTCAGAAGCCGCGATCAACGATTTCTTGAAGTTCAAGGCCGCTGGCAAGGCAACTGGTAAATCAGTTAAGTCAGTAGCACGCGAGAGTGAGGTATCTGCATAATGAAGGATTACCGCGATGTTTTGGTAGCACCTGTTGTCTCTGAAAAGAGCTACGGATTGCTCGATGAAAATAAGTACACATTCCTAGTTGCACCAGATGCTAATAAGACAGAGATCAAGATCGCTGTCGAAAAGGTATTCGGCGTCAAGGTTCTTAGTGTTAACACTATGAACCGCCAAGGAAAGAATAAGCGCACACGTTTTGGTGATGGAAAGCGCAAAGACACAAAGCGAGCAATCGTTCATGTGGCCGCTGGCGACCGTATCGACATCTTCGGAGGCCCTGTCTCGTAAGGGTTTTCCTTATTAGACATGGACCTTAAAGAGAGGAAACCTCATGGCACTTCGCAAACTTAAGCCGACTACACCTGGTCAGCGTGGAGCAACTGTTCCTGATTTCGCAGAAATCACTCGCTCAACACCTGAGAAGTCACTTATTCGTCCAATTCATTCAAAGGGTGGACGTAACAATCAAGGTCGTATCACTGTTCGTCACCAAGGTGGCGGTCACAAGCGTGCATATCGTCTTATCGATTTCACACGTAACGATAAAGATGGAATTCCAGCAAAGGTTGCACACATTGAATACGATCCAAACCGCACAGCGCGTATCGCACTTCTCCACTACGCAGATGGAGAAAAGCGTTACATCATCGCTCCTAACAAGCTTGAGCAAGGTGCAACAGTTGAGAACGGCCCAAAGGCCGATATCAAGCCTGGTAACAACTTGCCACTTCGCAATATCCCAGTAGGTACAACTGTTCACGCAATTGAACTTCGCCCAGGTGGTGGAGCAAAGATCGCTCGTTCAGCTGGCTCATCAGTTCAGCTCGTTGCTAAAGATGGTCCATATGCACAACTGCGTATGCCATCTGGAGAAATCCGCAACGTTGATGTTCGTTGCCGCGCAACTGTTGGTGAAGTTGGAAACGCAGAACAAGGAAATATTAACTACGGAAAAGCTGGACGTAAGCGCTGGTTAGGCATTCGTCCATCTGTTCGTGGTGTTGTTATGAACCCTGTTGACCACCCTCACGGTGGTGGTGAAGGTAAGACCTCTGGTGGACGTCACCCTGTGACTCCTTGGGGTAAGCCTGAAGCACGTACTCGTAAGAAGAAGGCCTCAGATTCAATGATCGTCCGTCGTCGTAAGTCGAACAAGAAGCGCTAAGGAGCCCTCATGCCACGTAGTCTCAAGAAGGGTCCATTCATTGATGGACATCTCGCCAAAAAGGTGGATGCCCAAAATGAAGCCAATACTAAGAATGTCATTAAGACATGGTCACGACGTTCGATGATCTCGCCTTCAATGATTGGACACACAATTGCGGTACACGACGGTCGCAAGCATGTCCCAGTATTTATTACCGACGCAATGATCGGTCACAAGCTTGGTGAGTTCTCACCAACACGCACATTCCGCGGACACGTTAAAGATGATCGGAGAGCAACTCGTGCCTAATACACAAGACGCACTCGTAGCTCGCGCAGTATTGCGCGACATTCGCCACACACCACAGAAGGCTCGTCGCGTTGTCGACTTGGTCCGTGGAATGCGTGCTGACGAAGCACTTAACGTTCTTAAGTTTGCACCACAGGCTGCAGGATCAGATGTGTTCACACTTCTTAACTCTGCAATCGCAAATGCGAAGGCAAAGAACCCAGCAATCCGCGATGCCTCTGAGCTCTGGGTTGTTGAAGCTCTCGTAGACGAGGGACGCACAATGAAGCGTTTCCGCCCACGTGCGCAAGGTCGCGGATTCCGTATCCTCAAGCGTTCAAGCCACATCTCAGTTGCTGTCAGCGATACAAAGTCGACTTCAAAGTCACTTTCTCGCACATCATCTCGTGCGCAGACACGTAATCCAAAACGTTCTGACAAGTCTCCGCTAGCTACGCCAGTAGCGGCAGTTCAAACACCAGCAGAGAAGGGAGCGTCCAACTAATGGGTCAAAAAGTAAACCCACACGGCTTCCGCCTCGGCATTACAACTGAATTTAAGTCACGTTGGTATGCAGATAAGTTGTACAAGGATTACGTCAAGGAAGATGTCGAAATCCGCAGACTTATGCAGAAGGGTATGGAGCGCGCAGGCGTTTCACGCATCGAAATCGAGCGCACACGTGATCGTGTACGTATCGACCTTCATACTGCACGTCCAGGAATCGTTATCGGTCGTCGCGGACAAGAAGCTGACGTTCTCCGTCAGAAGCTTGAGAAGCTCACCGGCAAGCAGGTTGAGCTCAACATTCTCGAAGTGAAGAATCCAGAAATTGATGCGCAACTTGTTGCACAAGGAATCGCCGAGCAGCTTGCTGCACGTGTCTCATTCCGCCGCGCAATGAAGAAGTCAATGCAATCAGCGATGAAGGCCGGAGCACAGGGCATTCGTGTTCAGTGCGGTGGTCGTCTCGGTGGTGCAGAAATGTCACGTTCTGAGTTCTACCGCGAAGGTCGCGTTCCACTACACACACTGCGCGCAGATATTGATTACGGCTTCTACGAAGCTGCAACAACATTTGGTCGCTTGGGTGTAAAGGTCTGGATCTACAAGGGTGAAGTTATTGGTTCACGTGCAGAGCGTGCTGAAAAGGCACTTGCTGAAGCACGCGCACCAAAGCCAGAACGCCGCGGACCACGTACACCTCGCGCACCTCGTGCCGAAGTAACACATTCTCACGTTGATGTGGCTCAGGCTCCAGTTGCAGCGGATACAACTCCTGCAGCAACTCCAGCTACAGAGGCAACTGAAGGAGGAGCGCAATAATGTTAATTCCTCGCAAGGTTAAGCACCGTAAGCAGCACCACCCATCACGATCAGGTGCAGCAAAGGGTGGAACACAAGTTGCATTTGGAGACTTCGGTATCCAGGCACTTGCTCCTGCATATGTCACTAACCGTCAGATTGAGGCAGCGCGTATTGCGATGACTCGTTACATCAAGCGTGGTGGAAAGGTTTGGATCAATATTTATCCAGATCGTCCACTTACAAAGAAGCCTGCTGAAACTCGTATGGGTTCCGGTAAGGGTTCTCCAGAATGGTGGATCGCAAACGTGAAGCCAGGTCGCATTATGTTTGAAATTTCAGGCGTAACAGAGGCAGTAGCTACAGAAGCTATGCGCCTTGCGATTCATAAGCTCCCAATGAAGTGCCGCGTTGTAAAGCGTGAGGAGGCGTAACCATGGCGAATACAAATGAAGAACTTCGTCAGCTAACTGCTGATGAGTTAACTGCAAAGCTTCGTGAAGGTAAAGAAGAACTCTTCAACCTTCGCTTCCAGGCTGCAACAGGTCAACTCGAATCACATGGTCGTCTCGGTGCAGTTCGCAAAGAGATTGCTCGTATTTACACAATTATTCGTGAACGCGAATTAGGAATTGGAGGCGCTGCGTAATGGCTACTAATACCGAAGATCGCGGATCACGCAAGACTCGTGAAGGCATCGTTGTCTCAGACAAGATGGATAAGACCATCACCGTTGTAGTTTCAAATCGTGTTGCACACGGTATGTACTCAAAGGTTATGAGCCGCTCACATAAGCTCAAAGCACATGATGAGACAAACTCAGCAGGTACAGGCGATCGCGTATTGATCATGGAAACACGACCAATATCTGCATCGAAGCGCTGGCGTTTAGTTTCAATCATCGAGAAAGCTAAGTAAGGGGCGAATAAAAAATGATTCAACAAGAATCCCGCCTACGCGTAGCGGATAACACAGGAGCTAAAGAGCTTCTCTGTATCCGTGTACTCGGAGGATCAAAGCGCCGTTACGCAGGCATCGGTGACATCATCGTCTGTTCCGTCAAGGATGCAATTCCTGGTGGACAGGTTAAGAAGGGTGAAGTCGTTAAGGCTGTCATCGTTCGCACAGTAAAAGAACGTCGTCGTCCAGACGGTTCTTACATCAAGTTTGACGAGAACGCAGCTGTCATCCTCAAGGCTGATGGCGAACCACGTGGAACTCGTATCTTCGGACCAGTTGCTCGCGAACTCCGCGACAAGAAGTTCATGAAGATCATTTCACTCGCTCCGGAGGTGCTCTAACCATGGCGAAGATCAAGAAGAATGACGAAGTTTTGGTTATCGCTGGCAAGAACAAGGGCGTAACCGGCAAGGTCCTTCATGTAGATGGAGCACGCGTAACTGTTGAAGGCGTTAATCGCATTCAGCGCCACACAAAGGAATCAACAACCGAACGTGGCGTCAAAGTTGGCGGAATCATCACACAAGAAGCATCAATCCATATTTCAAATGTCATGATCGTAGATGGCGATGGCAAGGCAACACGTCTTGGCGTTCGCACAACAGATGATGGCTCCAATGTTCGTATCTCACGTCGCACAGGAAAGGACATCTAATGAGCGCAACTACAGATGTTCGTCTCAAGGCTCGCTACAAGAGCGAAATCCAACCAACGTTGAAGCACGAATTTGGATATAAGAATCCAATGCAGATTCCTACACTCGTCAAGATTGTTGTCAACATGGGTGTTGGTGAAGCTGCTCGTGATGCAAAGTTAATCGAAGGCGCAATCAAGGACCTCGCAATCATCACCGGTCAGAAGCCACAGGTCACCAAGTCACGCAAGTCAATCGCGCAGTTCAAGCTTCGCGAGAACATGCCAATTGGTGCACACGTAACGCTTCGCGGAGATCGCATGTGGGAATTCGCAGATCGTCTTCTCTCAATCTCTCTTCCACGTATCCGTGACTTCCGCGGTCTCTCACCAAAGCAATTTGATGGAAAGGGCAACTACACCTTCGGTCTTACCGAGCAGGTTGTATTCCCAGAGATCGAACAAGACAAGATCGACCGCACACGCGGTATGGATATCACTGTTGTAACAACAGCTAAGAACGATGACGAAGGTCGCGCACTACTTAAGGCGCTCGGCTTTCCTTTCAAGGAGGCATAAGAATGGCTAAAACATCACTCAAGGTTAAAGCTGCTCGCAAGCCAAAGTTCAAGGTTCGCGGTTACACACGTTGTCAGCGTTGCGGCCGTCCGCACGCTGTCTATCAAAAATTTGGAATTTGTCGCATCTGCTTCCGTGAAATGGCGCACCGCGGCGAACTTCCAGGTATTTCAAAAGCTAGTTGGTAAATCTACAAACGAAAAAAGTCCAGACAGATTGTTTGGATACTGATTCGAGAAAGGCCATAGGCCACGTATGACAATGACAGATCCAATCGCGGACATGCTTTCACGTCTGCGCAACGCGAACTCTGCCTACCATGACACGGTTGCAATGCCGTCATCATCGGTCAAGGTACGAATTGCAGAGATCCTCAAGCACGAGGGTTTCATTGCAGATCACCGCGTTGAGGCAAATGCAAATGGAGTAGGAAAGAACCTAATCCTCGATCTTAAATTCGGCACAAATCGCGAGCGTTCAATCGCTGGCCTTCGCCGCGTAAGCAAGCCAGGACTTCGCGTATATGCAAAGTCAACTGCGCTTCCTAAAGTTCTTGGTGGACTTGGTGTTGCAATCATCTCTACATCTTCAGGGTTACTTACTGATAAGCAGGCAAATAAGAAGGGTGTAGGCGGAGAAGTTCTCGCTTACGTATGGTAACCATCTGATGTCACGTATCGGTCGTATGCCTATCACCGTTCCAAGCGGTGTAGAAGTTTCAATCACAGGTCAGAACGTTGCAGTCAAGGGTCCTAAGGGATCTCTTGCTATTGCAGTTCCATCACCTATCCAGGTTTCACAAGCAGATGGTGTTATCACCGTTGCTCGTCCCAATGAAGAGCGTGTAACTCGTTCACTGCACGGCCTATCACGTTCACTCGTGGCAAATATGGTCGAAGGTGTAACAACTGGTTATTCACTCACAATCAACATCGTCGGTGTTGGTTACCGTGTTGCTGAAAAGGGCAAGGATCTTGAATTCCAGCTCGGTTACAGCCACCCAATCAACTTCCCAGCTCCTGAAGGAATCAACTACAAAGTTGAATCACCAACAAAGTTAATTATCAGCGGAATCGATAAGCAGCTCGTTGGCGAAACTGCAGCGAAGGTAAAGAAGCTTCGCAAGGCGGATCCTTACAAGGGCAAGGGCTTGCGTCTTGAAGGCGAAGCAATTCGTCGCAAGGCAGGAAAGGCAGGTAAGAAGTAATGGCAATCGGAGTTAAGGTCCGCAAGGGCTCAGCGCAGAACGCGCGTGCTCGTCGTGCTTTCCGTCTTCGTAAGAAGATCGCAGGTACACCATCACGTCCACGCCTCGTCGTTTCACGTTCATCACGTCACTTGTTCGTACAGGTAATTGATGACTCAACAAGCAAGACAATTGCTTATGCATCAACAATGGAAGCAGATCTTCGTAAGGCATCTGGCGATAAGACAGATAAGTCAAAGCAGATCGGTGCACTCATTGCTGAGCGCGCTAAGAAAGCTGGAATTTCTACAGTTGTATTCGACCGCGCAGGTAATAAGTACCACGGTCGTATTGCAGCAGTTGCAGATTCTGCACGAGAGAACGGATTGGAGTTCTAATGGCTGTTAATCCAACTAACGATGCAGTGTCAACAACAGGCGCACCTGCAAACCAGGGCAACGCGGGCAAAGGTCGTGGCGAACGCCGCGAACGCCGCGATGATCGCGAAAAAGAGAAGTCTCCTTACACCGAGCGCGTAGTTTTCATCAACCGCGTATCAAAGGTTGTAAAGGGTGGACGTCGTTTCTCATTCACAGCACTAGTTGTTGTCGGAGATGAAAACGGCACTGTTGGTATTGGCTATGGAAAGTCTAAGGAAGTTCCACAAGCTATTGCTAAGGCAGTTGAAGAAGCTAAGAAGTCATTCTTCACAGTCCCACGCGTTCAAGGAACAATCCCTCACCCAGTTCAGGGCGAGACAGCAGCTGGCGTAGTTCTTCTTCGCCCGGCAAGTCCAGGTACCGGAGTTATCGCTGGTGGTCCTGTTCGTGCCGTACTCGAGTGCGCTGGCGTTAAGGATGTTCTTACTAAGTCTCTCGGTTCTTCTAATGCAATCAACATGGTTCACGCCACCGTTGCTGCACTGAAGATGCTCGAATCCCCTGCACAGATTGCAGCTCGTCGCGGTCGTCCGCTCGAAGATGTAGCACCTGCAGCAATTATCCGCGCTTCACAGATGACAGTTGGTGCCTAATGCCACGTTTGAAAATCACACAGGTTAAGTCAACCGTCGGCAACAAGCCAGAGATTCGCAACACCGTTCGTTCACTCGGACTTAAGCGCATCAATGATGTTGTCGTAAAGGAAGATCGTCCAGAAATTCGTGGCATGGCAGTAGCTGCACGCCACTTGATCAAGGTAGAGGAGGTCGAATAGAGATGACACTCAAACTTCATCATCTTCGTCCAGCTCCAGGTGCTAAGAAAGCTAAGACTCGTAAGGGTCGCGGTGAAGCATCAAAGGGTAAGACCGCAGGTCGCGGTGGAAAAGGTACACACGCTCGTAACACGGTTCGCCCTGGTTTCGAAGGTGGTCAGCTTCCACTCGTAATGCGCTTACCTAAGCTTCGTGGTTTTAAAAACCCAGCACGCATTGAATACCAGGCAGTGAATGTCTCAACAATCAACGCACTCTTTCCAAAGGGTGGCGATGTAACTGTTGCAGATCTCATTGCAAAGGGTGCAGTTCGCGACTCCTTGCCTGTAAAGGTTCTTGGAAATGGCGATATTGCAGTCAAGGTTTCAGTTACAGCACATGCATTCTCAGCATCAGCGATTGAAAAGATCTCTGCAGCTGGCGGATCAAGCGCAACACTGTAAAAACAAGTAGTTCAATACATCATTGAGGTAGAGGGAGAAGATTGATGCTTTCAGCATTTGGAATGGCCTTTAAGACGCCAGAACTTCGTAAGAAAATCTTCTTCACTCTCTCAATCATGGCCTTGTTCCGCTTCGGTTCAGTTGTTCCAACACCAGGTGTTTCCTATACAGCTGTGAAGTCATGTCTTGCCCAAGCGCAAAGTGGTGGACTCTTCGGTCTTATCAACTTGTTCTCTGGTGGAGCACTTCTTCACCTATCTGTATTCGCACTTGGCATCATGCCTTACATCACCAGCTCGATCATTATTCAGCTGCTCACCGTGGTAATCCCACGCTTTGAAGCGCTCAAGAATGAGGGCCAGTCAGGTACTGCAACACTTACTCAATACACACGTTACTTAACAATCGGACTTGCAATCTTGCAGTCAACAGGTTTGATTGCAGTTGCTCGCACACCAGGTCGTTTGATCTCAGGTTGTGCAACTCCAATTATTCCTGATGCTTCATGGCAACGTATCCTGACGATGGTTATCGTCATGACTGCCGGAACATCTGTAATCATGTGGCTCGGTGAGCTCATTACAGATCGCGGCGTCGGTAACGGTATGTCAATCTTGATCTTCACATCAATCGCTGCAGGCTTCCCTGGTCAGCTCTGGTCAATCAAACTTCAAAAGGGCTTGTTCGCATTCCTCTTTGTCTGCGCAGTCGGAATTCTGGTTGTTGCAGCAGTTGTATTCGTCGAGCAAGCACAGCGCCGTATTCCAGTGCAGTATGCAAAGCGCATGGTTGGACGCCAGTCATACGGCGGAACATCTACCTATATTCCAATTAAGGTAAACCAAGCCGGAGTTATCCCAGTGATCTTCGCATCCTCACTTTTGTATATTCCATCTTTGATCGTGAACTTCACCAACAGCCAAGCTGCCTGGGCTGTCTGGGTTTCTCGTAACTTAGTACGTGGCGATCACCCCATTTATATCTTTGCTTACGCAACGTTGATTATCTTCTTCACCTACTTCTATGTAGCAATCACATTTAACCCAGATGAAGTTGCAGATAATATGAAGAAGTACGGTGGATTTATTCCTGGTATTCGTGCTGGACGTCCAACATCTGAGTACCTTCAATATGTTCTCTCACGTATTACCGCTCCAGGATCTGCCTATCTTGCACTCGTTGCAATTATTCCGATTCTTGCGCTCATCATCTTCGGTGCATCACAGAACTTCCCATTTGGTGGAACTGCGATCTTGATCGTTGTCGGTGTAGGTCTTGATACTGCAAAGCAGATCGAGAGCCAGTTGCAGCAGCGTTCATATGAAGGTTTCTTGAAGTAATGCGTTTAGTCCTGGTAGGTCCACCAGGTGCTGGTAAGGGAACGCAAGCTCAATTCCTGGCAGCGCATTATTCAATTCCGCACATTTCAACCGGCGATATCTTCCGCGCAAATCTCAAAGCGAGCACTCCACTTGGTCTGCAAGCAAAGGGATTTATGGATTTGGGTCAATTAGTTCCCGACGAAGTCACCAACGAGATGGTCAAAGATCGCCTTACCCACGATGACACAGCTAACGGCTTTTTACTTGATGGATTTCCACGTAACACTGTGCAGGCACAAGTACTGCGAACTTACTTAGCTGAAAAGAGTAAGCCCCTAGATGCAGTGCTAGAGCTAGCCATCGATAACGACATCATTATCAAGCGCCTGTCATCACGTCGCACATGTAAAGAGTGCGGTGCACCTGCTGCACCTGAATCACCGAAGTGCGTTGCATGTGGTGGCGAGCTCTACCAGCGCGAAGACGATAAGGAAGAAGTCATCGCGAAGCGCCTTTCCGTCTATGAAGAACAGACAGCTCCTATCGTCGATTTCTATCGCACAGAAGGTTTGCTCATCACAATCTCTGCTGATGGCGATGTTGCTGAAATCACCAAACGCGCAATCACCGCCTTAAGCCGCGTTCAAGGCTAAGAGCACACCATGGCAATTCAGATAAAAGACCTTGATCAACTCAAGGTCATGCGCCGCGCAGGCTTATTAGTTGGTCAGACACTTCAAATACTACGTGAAAATATTAAAGCTGGGATGACCACTGATGCCCTCGATGCAATTGCATCCGCCAATATAAAGCGCGGGGGAGGAACCTCTAACTTCCTCGGCTACCACGGATATCCAAAGACAATCTGCGTATCTATCAACGACGAAATCGTTCATGGAATTCCAGGACCACGCATCATCAACGATGGCGATGTTGTCTCCATTGATTGTGGCGCCATTATCGATGGTTGGCATGGAGATGCAGCCTTTTCAATCGGAATCGGCACCGTAGATCCTGCAGATCAGAAGTTGATGGATGTCTGTGAAGAGTCGATGTGGGTTGGAATCGCCGCCGGTAAAAATGGTGGGCGCCTTTCAGATATCGGTTATGCGATTGAGCAGTACGTAAATTCACAAGGCAAGTACGGAATCTTGCAAGACTACGGTGGCCACGGAATCGGCACCGAGATGCATCAAGAACCACACGTTCTTAACTTTGGAAAAGCCGGAAATGGCCCTGAAATCATTCCTGGATTGGCACTTGCCATCGAACCGATGATTACTCGCGGAACTCACAAGACAAAGGTGCTGGGGGATGAGTGGACCGTTGTCTCAAACGATAAATCTCGTGGGGCTCACTTTGAACATTCCTATGTGATCTGCCCAGATGGAAAGCCTTTTGTATTGACTTCCATGGATGGTGGCAAGGGAGAGCTTGCACGCTTTGGGGTCGAAATCTCCGACCTTTTGGCCTAAATTCCTGCGTGTTGTAGGGGCTGGATAGGGGCAATTCTGCGGATTTCCCTTATGAGGGGGTCGGCAATAGAATCTTCCTTCGCGCTCCAAGAAATCCACAGGGTTTTTCGGGGTTCGACCCTGCTCGTTCATATGAAATAAGAGAAGAAGGTATTGATCCTTGGCAAGTAAAGATGGTGCGATCGAAATCGAAGGCACTGTTGCTGAGGCGTTACCTAACGCAATGTTTCGTGTTGAACTAACAAATGGACATAAAGTCTTGGCACACATAAGTGGAAAGATGCGAAAGAACTACATTCGTATTCTGCCTGCTGACCGTGTGATCGTAGAACTCAGTCCATATGACCTTACAAAGGGTCGAATTATTTACCGTTACAAGTAAATACTTCGCCACTAACTAAAGGAAATTCGCGTGAAGGTTAATCCAAGCGTGAAGAAGATTTGTGACAAGTGCAAAGTCATTCGTCGCAAAGGTCGCGTAATGGTGATCTGCGAAAATCTTCGTCACAAGCAGCGTCAAGGGTAATTCCGAGACAGAAGTAAGTACGCGTGATGCGACTTAACTAGAAATAGTTAAGACCCCCGGACCGGTAGGCCGAGGCTCAACGCAAATTCGTGTCAATGACAAAAGTCATTTGACCGATATGGGTTGAGGAGCATTGCGGCAGGACCTTCCGGATACAGAATGGTTGAATACATGGCACGTCTAGTCGGTGTCGATCTTCCACGTGAAAAGCGTGTTGAGATTGCACTCACCTATATTTTCGGAATGGGTCTAACCCGTTCCCACGAAACGCTCAAGGCAACTGGAATTTCTCCAGATACCCGCGTTAAAGATTTGCAAGAGTCAGAACTTGCTCAGCTTCGTGAATACATCGAAGCTAACTATAAAATCGAAGGTGACCTTCGCCGCGAAATCGCAGGCGATATCCGTCGTAAAGTTGAAATCCAGAGCTACCAAGGTATTCGTCACCGCAAGGGACTTCCTGTTCGTGGTCAGCGCACACATACAAACGCTCGTACTCGTAAGGGTCCACGTAAGGCAATTGCCGGTAAGAAGAAGGTGACTAAGTAATGGCCACTCCTAAAGCAAAGACTGCGGCTCCCGCAAAGGGCAAAGTAAAGCTTCGCAAGAAAGAGAAGAAGAACGTTGCAGTAGGTAAGGCTTTTATTAAGTCGACCTTCAACAACACAATTATCTCTATTACAGATCCAACAGGCGCTGTTATCTCTTGGGCATCATCTGGCCAAGTAGGTTTCAAGGGCTCACGTAAGTCGACTCCATTCGCAGCACAGCTTGCCGCAGAAGCAGCAGCTCGTCGCGCACAGGAGCACGGCCTCAAGAAGGTAGATGTATTCGTAAAGGGACCTGGTTCCGGACGCGAAACTGCAATCCGTTCATTGCAAGCAGCAGGCCTAGAAGTTGGAGCTATCTCAGATACAACTCCAGCTCCGCACAATGGCTGCCGCCCACCGAAACCTCGTCGAGTTTAAGGAAGGAAGAGAATAAATGGCTCGTTATACCGGAGCAGACTGCAAGCGTTGCCGTCGCGAAAAAGTAAAGCTCTTCCTTAAGGGCGCAAAGTGCGATGGACCTAAGTGTCCGATCGAATCACGTCCTTATCCACCAGGGCAGCACGGCCGCGGCCGTTCCAAGGAATCTGAATACCTATTGCAGATGCGTGAGAAGCAGAAGTGCGCACGTATCTACGGTGTTCTCGAAAAGCAGTTCCGTGGTTACTACGAAGAGGCAAACCGCAAGCAGGGCAAGACTGGTGAAAACCTTCTCGTCATCCTTGAGACACGTCTCGATAACGTCGTATTCCGCGCAGGATTTGCAAAGTCACGTGACATGGCGCGCCAGATGGTTCGCCACGGTCACTTCCTTGTAAATGGTAAGAAGGTAAACATTCCTTCATTCCGTGTAACTCCAATGGACATCATCGATGTTCTTCCAAAGTCACACGACCTCACACCATTTATCGTCGCAAGCGCAGAGTTCGGTGAGAAGTCTGTTCCAGCGTGGATGGAAGTTGTCGCAGCACAGATGCGCATCATCATCCACGGCGTACCTGCTCGATCAATCATCGATACACAGGTTCAAGAACAGCTCATCGTTGAGCTCTACAGCAAGTAATTTTTCATCCCCCTAGAGGAAATCAAATAGTGGATTTCCGCGAGAAGAAAGAGGAGCACAAGTGCTAATTGCACAACGCCCAACGCTTAGCGAAGAAGTAATTTCCGAGAACCGCTCACGTTTCATCATTGAACCACTTGAGCCAGGTTTCGGCTACACACTCGGCAACTCAATGCGCCGTACCCTGCTTTCATCTATTCCAGGTGCAGCAGTGACAAGCATTCGCGTTGCTGGAGCTCTCCACGAGTTCACAACACTGGAAGGTGTAAAGGAAGACCTCACAGATATCGTCTTGAACATTAAGAACCTTGTTCTTTCAAGCGATAATGATGAACCTTCAGTTATCTACATCCGCAAGTCAGGTGCAGGCGCTGTTACAGGTGCTGATATCGCAGTTCCAAGTGGCGTAGAAGTTCACAACCCTGAACTCCACATCGCAACACTTAACGGCAAGGCAAACCTTGAAATCGAACTTACAGTCGAGCGCGGTCGCGGTTACGTGACAGCAGTTCAGAACAAGCAAGCTGGAGCAGAGATTGGTCGCATTCCTGTTGACTCAATCTATTCACCAGTTTTGAAGGTTACCTACAAGGTCGAAGCAACTCGTGTAGAACAGCGCACAGACTTCGATCGTCTCGTTGTTGATGTCGAAACAAAGCCATCAATGAAGCCACGCGATGCAGTTGCATCAGCTGGAAAGACACTTGTTGAACTCTTCGGTCTTGCCCGCGAACTCAATCTTGATGCTGAAGGTATTGAGATGGGGCCATCTGTAATGGACGCGGCCCTTGCTGCAGATCTTGCTCTTCCCATCGAAGATCTCGATCTCACAGTTCGTTCATACAACTGCCTGAAGCGCGAAGGCATTCACACAGTTGGAGAGCTTGTTAACCGTTCAGAGGCTGACTTGCTTGATATCCGTAACTTTGGATCTAAGTCAATTGACGAGATCAAGGCGAAGCTTGTATCAATGGGAATGTCTCTTAAGGACAGCCCAGCAGGATTCGATCCTTCACAACATCAGAACTACAACGTGTCAGATGAAGACTTCGCTGACGCAGATCAGGCATAAGGGAGAAGATAATGCCAAAGCCAACTAAAGGTCCTCGTCTGGGTTCAGGCCCATCACACGAGCGCTTGATTCTTCGTACTCTTGCTGAGCAGTTGTTCGAGCACGGAAAGATCACAACTACAGAGGCAAAGGCGAAGCGACTTCGTCCACTTGCTGAAAAGTTGATCACCTTCGGTAAGAAGGGCGATCTACCAGCTCGTCGTCAGGTAATGGCACGTATTGCTAATAAGAGCGTTGTTCACAACCTCTTTACAGTAATCGCTCCAACATTTGCTAACCGTGAAGGTGGATACACACGTATTACAAAGATCGGTCCACGTAAGGGCGATAACGCTCCTATGGCAGTGATCGAACTCGTAACAGAGAAGTAATCAGTACGTTCAAATAGCGTAATTCTTATGGCCAACCCCACTCTCTATCCCGAGAGTGGGTTTCGTCGTTTACGCCTTGATATCGCCTACGACGGTACCAACTTCTATGGGTGGGGCACCCAACCTGACCGTCGCACCATTCAAGATCTCGTTGAAGAAGCTATTTCGCGCATCTCGCGAGTAGATACTGAATCCATCGTTGCAGGCCGCACAGATGCCGGAGTACATGCAACAGGTCAGGTAATTCACGTTGATGTTCCCGATGCGATGTTTGATAGTGAGCTCAACTACAAGGATTTTCGCTACAAACTCAATCGTATTCTCGATGAAGATGTGCGCATTATGGAAATCACTGATGCACCTGCAGGTTTCCATGCACGTTTTTCAGCACTTCGCCGCCACTATGTCTACAAACTCATCGATAACAACCATGTAATCCCTCCTCTTTCTCGCCACGACGTTGCATCGTGGTATCGCCCCCTGGATGTTGATTGCATGAATGCGGCGAGTAAGCTGGTAGTTGGCCATCACGATTTCGCCGCATTCTGTAAATTCCGAGAAGGCAGCACCACAATCCGTACTCTTGAGAAGTACGAATGGAGGCGCACCGACGATGGCTTGCTAGTTGCAGATGTCGTCGCCGATGCATTCTGTTACTCCATGGTGCGCAATCTTGTGGGCGCAGTTGTCTGCGTTGCCGATGGTCGCAAAGATCCACATTGGATGGCAGAATTATTGGCCAATAAAGAGCGAGTCTCAGACTCATTGGTATTTCCAGCACGTGGCCTGACTCTCTACCAAGTGGATTATCCAACTGATGATCAGCTCCTAGAACGGGTAAAAATCACTGTTTCTAAGCGTGAGTAAGGGCTGATCTACCCGAATTAGCCGATTTGGCTCGGGCCTAGCAGGGCGGGTAAAGTAGGACCCCTGCACCAACAAGGCGCGAGATGTAAGTCCCTAAGTTCAATTAATAAAGAAGAAGGTAATAAAGCATGCGTACATATAGCCCAAAAGCAGGCGACGCCGTCCGTAATTGGCACGTCATCGATGCACAAGATGTTGTGCTCGGTCGTCTTGCAACTCACGCTGCAGTTCTTCTTCGCGGTAAGCACAAAGCAACATTTGCTCCACACATGGATATGGGTGACTTCGTAGTCATCATCAATGCAGAGAAGATTGCTCTTACTGGAACAAAGGCAACAACAAAGTTTGCACACCACCACTCAGGTTTCCCAGGCGGTCTCACATCGACTGTCTACGGCGAACTTATCGAGAAGCACCCAACACGCGCTGTTGAAAAAGCGATCAAGGGAATGCTTCCAAAGAACCGTCTTGGTGCGCAGGTAGCATCAAAGCTCAAGGTCTATGCAGGTCCGGAGCATCCACACGGGGCACAGGCGCCAACACCATATGTATTCACTCAAGTTTCTCAAGTAGCGAAGTAAGGGATAAGAAAAAGATATGTCAGATACAACTTTCAACGAGATCGACGAGACAGAGACACCTACTTCTTACTCTTCATCAACTCCAGCAGCAGCAACTAACCGCAAGGCAATCACAGCACCAGGTGCTGGTACAGGTCGCCGTAAGGAAGCAGTTGCTCGCGTTCGCTTATTACCAGGTACAGGTCGCTGGGTTGTTAACGGCAAGACTCTCGAAGGTTATTTCCCAAATAAGGTTCACCAGCAATTGGTATCAGAGCCATTTCGCACAGTCGGTGCTGAAAATACATACGATGTATTTGCACGTATCAACGGTGGCGGAGTTTCTGGTCAAGCTGGCGCACTTCGCCTTGGCGTTGCTCGTTCACTCAACGAGATCGACACAGAGGCAAACCGTCCAGCTCTTAAGAAGGCTGGCTTCCTCAAGCGCGATGCTCGTGTTATCGAACGTAAGAAGTACGGCCTGAAGAAGGCGCGTAAGCGTTCACAGTACTCAAAGCGTTAATTCTTTTTATCTCGAAATCCCGTTTGTTCCTGCAGTAAAGAGGAGTTATAGATGGCTCTCTTTGGAACAGACGGGATTCGTGCTTTAGCAAATAGCGAAAGCCTTACAGCCGAGGTAGCTCTCGATGTTGCAGTAGCAGCGGCTCATATTCTCGTTGAATCCCAATCCTTATCTAAAGATTTGGCTAATAAGGGAAAGCGACCTCGTGCAATCGTCGGTCAAGATTCACGCGCATCAGGAGAATTCTTAGAGGCAGCAGTAGCTGCAGGTCTTGCAAGTGCTGGCGTTGATGTTTATCGCGTAGGTGTTCTACCAACTCCAGCGATTGCATATCTTGTTGCAGAAACAGGCGCAGATCTTGGCGTCATGATCTCTGCATCCCACAATCCAATGCCTGATAACGGAATCAAATTATTCTCACGTGGTGGCGGAAAGCTCGATGATGCAATCGAGGCAGCCATTGAAAAGCGTATGGGCGAGCCATGGACAAGGCCAACAGGGCGCGAAGTTGGCCGCATTACCTTTGATGAGAGCGCTAGCGCTCGCTATCTCGATCATTTACTTGCATCCGTCTCAACACCACTTAAAGGCCTGAAAATTGTTGTTGATTGTGCCAATGGCGCTTCATCAGTAGTTGGACCACGTGCATATGAAAAGGCCGGAGCGACAGTGATCGCTATTCATCACACACCTGATGGATGGAATATCAATGAGAACTGTGGATCTACCCACCTCGAAGATTTACAAGCACGTGTAGTTAAAGAGGGTGCAGACTTTGGAATCGCTCACGATGGCGATGCAGATCGTTGTCTTGCTATTGATGCGCAAGGAAATGTGATTGATGGCGATGCAATCATGACAATTCTTGCCCGTGGATTTAAAGAGCGTGGTGCACTGAAGTCGAATACAATCGTTGGAACAGTCATGAGCAATCTTGGATTCATGCATGCGATGAAAGAATCAGGTATTGAGGTGATCACTACTGCAGTAGGCGATCGCTATGTATTAGAAAAGATGCTCGAAGGAGATTTCGCATTAGGCGGCGAACAATCTGGCCACTTGATTATGCGCGAGTTCGCAAATACTGGTGATGGAATCCTGACAGCTCTTCAACTTGCTCAAGAAGTTGCGCGCAACAAGAAATCTCTTGCAGATCTTGCTGCAACGATGAAGCGTTTTCCTCAAGTCCTAATTAACGTTCCTAATGTTGCAAAAGAGAGACTCTCAACATCGCAAGCAATCACTGATGCAGTTGCAAAGGCCGAATCATCACTTGGCGATGCTGGCCGTGTGTTGCTGCGCGCATCGGGCACCGAACCACTCATTAGAGTCATGGTTGAAGCCTCGAGTGATAACCTTGCACAAGAAATTGCAGCATCACTTGCTGCAATTGTTAAGGTAGAACTGGGGAACTAATTCGTGTGCGGAATCGTGGGTTACACCGGTCCACAATCTGCATTCACGCCTATCGTCGAAGGTTTACGTCGCCTAGAATATCGCGGATATGACTCAGCAGGAATTGCATTAGGAACAAGCAACTCACTCTTTGTTGAAAAGCGTGCCGGTAAATTAGCAAACCTTGAAGGCGCGCTTCCTGCAAACCTTCCAACAGTTCATTCAGGAATCGGTCATACACGCTGGGCGACACATGGCGGTCCAACTGATCGCAACGCACATCCGCACCTTGATAATGAGGGCAAGCTCGCCATTATTCATAATGGCATCATCGAAAATTACGCCGAATTAAAGGCCGAACTCGAAACGCGCGGACATAAGTTTGAATCTGAGACAGATACTGAATCTGTAGCCCACTTACTCTCTGATCTTCGCAAAGAACATAACGGCGACCTCACCACCGCAATGTGCGCTGCTGTAAAGCGCCTACGTGGTTCCTTCACACTTCTTGCAATCCATGCAGATGCACCCCAGACAATTGTGGGTGTGCGACGCAATTCTCCACTGGTTGCAGGTCTTGGCGATGGCGAGAACTTCCTTGCATCAGATGTTGCAGCATTTATCGATTACACAAAGCGTGCTGTCGAACTTGGACAAGATGAAGTTGTCACAATCAATCCCGATGGCATTTCAATCTGTGACCTTGATGGGAAAGCGCTGCCACTTAAGGAGTACGAAATCACCTGGGATGCAGCAGCTGCCCAAAAAGGCGGCTTTGCGCACTTCATGCTGAAGGAGATCTTCGATCAACCTAAGGCGATTGCAGATACCTTGATTGGGCGCCTCAGCGATAACAACCAAGTTCTACTCGATGAACTACATATGAGCGATGATGAAATTAATAAGATTAAGCGCATCTCAGTTATTGCCTGTGGCACTGCATATCACGCAGGAATGGTTGCAAAGTATGCAATCGAAAAGTGGGCGAAAATTCCAGTCGATGTAGAAATCGCATCTGAATATCGTTATCGCGACCCTATT
The DNA here is from genome assembly GCA_040402415.1 of Candidatus Planktophila sp. Lineage (GTDB taxonomy): Bacteria > Actinomycetota > Actinomycetes > Nanopelagicales > Nanopelagicaceae > Planktophila. The sequence goes on from JBBAMS010000001.1 coordinate 47,512, forward strand.
GTTGATAAAGATTCACTCGTCATTGCGATCTCGCAATCAGGTGAAACTATGGATCTGCTGATGGCTGTGCGCCATGCCAAAGCTAAAGGAGCTCGAGTACTAGCTGTATGTAATACAAACTCTTCAACAATTCCACGCGAATCAGATGCTGTTTTGTATACACACGCGGGTCCAGAGATTGCCGTGGCATCTACAAAGGCATTTCTTACACAGATTGTTGCCGTGTATCTCATTGGCCTGAAGTTATCTCAAGTTCGTGGCACTCTTACAGATTCACAAGTCAAAGGCCTCTACAACGAGATGCTCGAGCTTCCAGGAAAAGTAGAACAAATCCTTGAAACCATCGAGCCGCTACGCGAGCTCACTCGTAAATTTGTAAAGAACAACACTGTGCTCTTCCTTGGTCGTGGAATTGAATACCCCGTCGCACTCGAAGGTGCTCTTAAACTGAAAGAGCTTGCCTATATCCACGCAGAAGGATTTGCAGGCGGTGAACTCAAGCACGGTCCAATCGCGCTGATTGAAGAAGGCACTGCAGTGATCGCAATTCTTCCAGCGGCCGATGAACATCAACTCGATGAGAAGATGCTTAGTAATATTCAAGAAGTTAAAGCACGTGGTGCGCGTGTAGTCGTTATTGCACCTGAAGGTGCTGAGGTAATCGGCGCTGAACACATTATCCGCATCCCCGTTGCATCACCGCTCTTCCAGCCAGTGCTTGCAACAGTTCCACTTCAAGTATTTGCATACGAAATTGCCGTGGCGCGAGGAACTGATGTTGATCAACCACGTAATCTCGCAAAATCTGTCACAGTCGAATAAGAATGAGCACAATCACTGACCCTCGCGAGGCTCAGATGCGCCGCGCCCTTAATTGGTCCGCGTGGCTATTTGCTGGATACCTTTTTACGACCTACATAGTTCTTACTAACGGCTTTCTTGTTCGCATCGATCGCGAGCTCAATAATCTTCACCACCCACGCTTTCATGGTCTTTCCTACTTTATTATTCGCCGCCTCGATGACCTGGGGCTTCGAAGCGTTTCGGGAATATCTCTCATTATCGTTGGGCTTTATATCGCAATTCGATTTAAAACATGGAGACCAGTTAATTTAGGCCTCTTAGCTTTCATTGCACTCAATGTAGTTGTCGGCGCATTTAAATATGCGCTAGGTCGTACCAAACCTCGCTTAGGTTTAGATATTTTGCACGCGGGAGGGATGTCATATCCCAGTGGCCATGCATCTAATGCAATTCTGATTTGGGGAGTTATTGCTTATCTTATTTATCGGTACGCGCACATCAATAGATATGGTGGACGCCTAGCAAGTGCAGCGGTGTGCCTACTCGCACTCACTGTCTGCATAGTCTCACTCATACGTAATACACATTGGTTCTCAGACCTTTTCGGCGGCCTGCTTTTGGGGTCAGCACTCTTAGTTCTCATCATTGCAATCGATCGATTCTTTCCATCTGATAGCCAACTCCACTAACGCCTTATAGACTCATCTACATGATTGACGGAATCGGCATTGATGTCGTAGATATTGCGCGATTCCTTGAATCACTCGAACGCACACCAGGACTTCGTGAAAAACTCTTCACCGAATCTGAGCGCACGAAGCCTTCGCAATCACTTGCCGCACGGTTTGCAGCTAAAGAAGCTCTCTTTAAAGCACTCAGCCCTGAACATGGGTTGCAATGGCATGATGCAGAAATCATCAACCAACCAAATGGAAAACCGGAATTTATTTTCCGCGGAGAGATCGCAGATTTAATCGATGGAGCGCACGTACATCTCTCGCTATCGCATGATGCAGGAATTGCTTCGGCAATGGTGGTGGTTGAACGATGAGAGCAGAAGCACTCGTAGATCTCAGTGCAATCACGCACAATATTGAGCTCTTAAAGAAAACTGCTGGAACCAAACTCCTTGCTGTAGTTAAGGCAGATGCGTATGGCCACGGACTTATTCCCGTTGCTCAGGCAGCACTTTTGGCAGGTGCTGATTACTTAGGTGTGGCACTCCTTGAAGAAGCAATTTCTCTTCGTGAGGCAGGAATCAAAGCACCAATTCTGGCGTGGTTAGTGCAACCTGGCTCTGACTTTAAGAGGGCAATCGAGCTAGATATTGAATTAGCTGCAGCATCACTGAAAGCTCTTAGTGAAATCTCTGCGGCATCAGTTGGCAAGCAAGCAAAAGTACATCTTGAAGTTGATACCGGAATGACTCGTGGGGGATTCCTCAACGAGTGGGATCAGTTGGGTGCAGAGCACTTGAGCAATATCGATCTTGTAGGAATCTATTCTCACTTTGCTCGCGCTGATGAACCGAGAGAGAAGCAGAACGAACAACAACGTCTGCGCTTTAACGAGATGGTCACCAAGGTACATTCACTTGGATTTACCAATGTAATTCGCCACCTCTCCAATTCAGCGGCTACCCTTAAAGATGGCGCGGCTTCCTTTGACATGGTGCGCACGGGAATCGCAATGTATGGACTTTCACCCGATGTACATACCTTAGGAAATTCGCAATCACTAGGGCTACGTCCTGCGATGCAGCTACGTGCCGCGCTCTATCTAGTAAAGGATGTGCCCGCGCATTCACCTGTTGGTTATGGAGCAACGGAAAGCACATCATGCGATACCAAACTTGGTGTTGTTGCGATGGGTTATGCGGATGGAATTCCACGTATCGCACATGATGCAGGTATCTGGTCATCAAGTGGAAAGTCACCCATCATCGGTCGCGTTTCGATGGATCAATTCGTCGTAGATCTTGGCCTAACTTCAAAGCTGCAATCAGGGGATTGGGTTGTCATTTTTGGAAATGGTTCTCACGGCGAATACACAGCCGATGATTGGGGCGCAGCATCGGGCTCAATTAATTACGAGATAGTCACACGAATCGGACCTCGTGTGCCTAGAATCTATTCCGCTCATGTCTACTAATACTTTTCTTCTCGAAGCTCGCGGGGTATCTGTCTCCTTCGGCGGACTTCGTGCTCTGCATGATGTGCACCTTCAACTCAATCGCAATGAAGTGGTCGGCGTTATTGGGCCCAATGGTGCTGGAAAGACAACTCTCTTCAATGCAATCTGCGGATTAGTAAGACCAGATTCTGGAACTTTTTCATTTGGTGGGAAAGAGCAAGCATGGCCGCGCACAGATGAACTTGCAGGCCTTGGCATTGCACGTACTTTGCAAGGCGTTGGCTTATTTCCAGATCTCACAGTCTTGGAAAATGTGATGATTGGTGCACAACGTTTTGCCAAGACCGGACTTATCTCTGCCAGCCTTGGTCGTAATACACGTGATGAGAAAGAACTGGCAGAACGTTCCATGAGCGCGCTTGAGCGAGTCTATGCAGGAGCCCTAGCTAATCGCCGTGCCAATACTCTCTCTTACCCCGATACAAAACGAGTTGCTATCGCTCGTGCATTGGTGAGCGAACCAGATGTATTAATGCTCGATGAACCAGCAGGTGGACTTGGTCCTCAAGATATTGAATGGATGAATGGACTTATTCGTAATCTCACATCGAAGATGTCGGTGCTTATCGTGGAACACCATATGGATGTTGTGATGTCAGTATGCGATCGACTCTATGTTCTGAACTTCGGCGAAGTAATCTCAAGTGGCACAGCAGAGGTAGTCCGTAAAGATCCTGCAGTCATTGCCGCCTATCTTGGAACGCAGGTCTAGATGAGCCTTATCGTTAATGGTCTTACCGTTGATCACGGCGCAATCCGTGCGGTCAATGACGTTTCATTCACGGTTGAAAAAGGAAAGCTCGCTGCAGTTATTGGTGCAAATGGCGCAGGTAAATCAACGTTGCTACGCGCACTCTCGGGTCTCAATAGCGCCACTGCAGGTACTGCCGAGTGGAGTAACCACAATCTCTTGCACGGTAAACCTGAGGCACATGTGCGTAAAGGCGTTTCACATGTCTCTGAAGGTAAATCTGTTGTTGCCGAACTTACCGTGGAAGAGAACTTAGATCTTGGTGCGCTGTGGCGTCGCAATAGACGAGAAGCAACAGAATCTAAAAGCCAAGCGATAGAACTCTTTCCACGATTGGGCGAGAGACTTTCACAGCGTGCAGACACACTTTCGGGTGGTGAACGTCAGATGCTTGCAATCGGCAGAGCGTTAATGTCAAAGCCAGAGTTACTTTTACTTGATGAGCCATCGCTGGGCCTTGCACCACTTGTCATTGAACAAATTTTCCAGACTATTCGCAGCATCGTAGATTCCATGGGGCTCACCGTTGTTCTCGTTGAACAGAACGCCATGGGCGCTCTCAAGATTGCAGACACAGCAGTTGTTCTCAACCTCGGTCGCGTCGCAGCGACCGGAAGCGCAGCAGACCTCATCGCCGACCCAGCAGTGCGCGCTGCATATTTGGGGTACTGATGATTCAATTTTTTAATATGCTGCTTATCGGTATCGGTGCGGGTTCAATTTATGCGTTGATGGCGATCGCAATGGTGCTTGTTTGGCGTTCAACACGCGTCATCAATTTTGCACAGGCGGCTATGGCGCTCTTATCAACATATATCGGCTTTGAATTGGTGCAGAAGACTGGAAACTTTTGGATTGCACTCCCACTTGCAATGGCGCTCGGCGCGCTCCTCAGCTCATTAATTGAAATCATATTTATTAGAACTCTGATCAAGCACAGTACATCTGGCCCAGTCGCAGGAATTGTGCCGATTATTGCAACGCTTGGTCTACTCGGATTTATTCGAGCCACCATTGGATTCATCTGGGGTAACCAAAATGTTCAGATTCCAGCACCCTTATCAAAAATTGGATTTAAAGTAGGCACAGAAACCATCGCGCTCTCACCTATGAATTTATTAGTACTCCTCACTGTAATTGGCATGGTGATTGTTCTCGGGTACATCTTTCAAAGAACCAATTTAGGTCTTTCACTTCGCGCTTCTGCATACGCACCTGAAATCGCTCAACTAGCAGGAGTGCGAGTTGGCGCAATCCGCACTCTCGGGTGGGCCATCGCTGGAGCTGCTGGAGCTGCAGCAGGATTGCTACAAACTGTTAATGGAACGGGTGCGCTTTCTCCGGATTCATTGGAGTTCAGCCTCTTGCTCACCTTCGGATTTATTGCTGCTGTTATTGGTGGTCTCGAATCTCTGCCAGGTGCAGTGCTGGGAGCTCTCGTACTCGGCATAGTTCTTGCAGTTGTTCAAATTTATATTAGTGGAACGCTAGTTTTCATCGTGGCCTTCGTTCTCCTTTTGGTAGTTCTCTTAATTAGACCGCAAGGATTTATTGGTGTAAAGGCAGGTCGCCGTGCTTAAGAAACATCCACTACTTGGCTTCATTTTCTTCGGGCTCGTACTTTTTCTCGTAAGTAACCGGGTTGACGAGCTTCGAGTTTTCCAAGGTGCAACTGTTGCGGTGTATGTCATTGCTATCGCATCAATAATTCTATTAACTGGTTATTCAGGGCAAGTTTCATTGGGCCATGGCGCACTTCTTGCTATTGGTGGGTATGCCGCTGCACTTTCTCGTAATCATTGGGGAGTTCCAGTATGGCTCGCATTCTGTATTGCAGCTCTTGCGGCGGCTCTCGGTGGATACTTATTAGGACTTGCTGCCGCAAGATTGAGCGGACCATATTTAGCGGGAACAACTCTGGCCCTTGCAATTGGTTTGCCGTCAATCGCCAACCAATTTTCGATCTTAGGTGGTGAACAAGGCCTTGCCTTCGATATCGGTCTGCCACCGGCATTTCTCGGTGCAGATTTCACTCAATATAAATGGTTCTTCTGGATTGCAAGCCTTGCAGCACTTATCGTAATTTATTGGTTACGAAATGTTATGAACTCACGTTACGGAAGAAGCTGGAAGGCGGTCCGTAGTAACGATGTTGCAGCTGAACTTGCGGGCATAAATGTAGGACGCAATAAAGTCCTCGCATTTACCGTTAGCGCTGGCCTGGCGGGCCTCGCGGGGGCGCTACTTGCGATGACAATTAGCACCGTCTCACCCGGAGCCTTCCCGCTCACACTCTCATTTTCTCTCGCGACAGGCGCCGTCCTATCTGGCATAACTACCCTCGGAGGCGTAATGATTGGGGCAGTGACATTGGTCGCGATACCTGAAATCGTGGATTCGGCCCTAAGCCGATTCCAGAGTTCAGATGTTGTTGCCAATAACTTGCCCGGTCTACTGGTGAGTGCGTTACTGATTTTGACAGTGTTGTTTGTCCCGAACGGACCTGTCGAACAGTTGCGTACGCGTCAGGAACATCGGGTGACTCAGTAATCTCTTACGTACAACTACGTAAGAACCCTCGATGGAAGGAATGACATGATCCGAATAAATCGTCAGAAGTTAGCTCTAACTTCTGCGTTGCTAGCAGTTGCCGCATTGACGGCTAGCTCGTTACCAGCACAAGCATCATCTGATCCAGGCGTCACGGCCACATCAATCAAGCTGGGTATTACAGTCCCAATGACCGGTATTGCATCCCCTGGCTACAACAAGATCCCAGGTGCAATGAAGGCCTATTTCGATTACGTCAACGATAACGGTGGAGTAAATGGCCGCAAGATTACCTTGGTAATCAAAGATGACCAGTACATCCCAACAACTGCTGTCGCGAAGGCAAATGAACTAATTCTAAAAGATAAAGTTTTTGCTCTCGTTGGAACTCTTGGAACCGCCAGCACTAAGGCGATTTCAGCCTCAACACAGCTAGCAAAGCGCGGAATTCCATCCCTCTTCGTTAATACAGGTTTCAGCGGATTCGCAGATGCAAAGGCATACCCAACAACCTTCTCAATCCTTCCGTCATATCAGATGGAAGCAAAGATCATGGGTAAGTACCTCAAGGAGAAGTACGCAGATAAGAAGCTCGCACTTATCTACCAGGATGATGACTTCGGTCGCGATGCGCTCGCTGGCTTCAAGCAGGCAGGCATCACATTCGGAACGTACATTCCATATGCATCAGGCTCACAGTCACTTCCAGCAACTGGTGCTGGTTGGATTTCAGCGCTCAAGGCATCAGGGACAGAAGTAACTGTTCTCTTCGGCGTCTCTTCAGCTTCAACAGCAGCTCTTGCTAATGCTTACGCTGCTCAATTCAAGACTCAGTGGGTTCTAGGTTCTGTCGGTGGCGATGCAACAACTATCGCAGCTACCAACAAGGCTTATGTCGGATTCCTATATGGCGCAAAGGGCTTCTCATTCGCTCCAGCTCCAACTGATGCAACTGATGAATACATCAAGTTGTTCCAGTCAATCTATGCGGCAGCTCAGCCAACACAGACTTTCGACAACAATGTTGTCGCAGGTATGTCTAACGCATTCCTCGCTGTACAGGCGCTGAAGGCAGCTGGTTCTGATCTCACACGTGCAGGATTGATTAAGACCATTGAGGCAAAGGGCGCATCATTTGCGAACCCATTCCTTACTCCTCTTGGTTATTCAGCATCAGCCCACATCGGTGCAACTGGATATTGGATTGGTACATACGATCCAACTGGAGCACTCAAGCCAGATGGCGGAAAGTACACCGTGTACACCACAGACTCAGGCAATGGACCGGTTGTTGAATCTTCATACAAGCGTCCTGCAATGCCTGCGAAGGGATTACCAAACTAATGAAAATCTCATTTAAAAAATCACGCGTAATAACAACTGTTGCATCTGCAGCACTTGTTGCTACAGCAGTTATCGGAATCCCATCAGTTGCTCAGGCAGCTGACCCACAGTGCGCAACCGCAAGTTACGTAACTCAGTGCGCAGGTGCGGGTGCTGATGGCGCTCCCTACCTGTTCATTGCAGCAGCGAACTTCAATGGAACAGTATTTATCTGGAACCATGGAATTCGCCCCGCAATCAATATCCCAGCAACTTTGGCACCAGTAGGCCCATACACAATTACCAATGCGGCTGAACCTGGTCCTCGTTCATCCTCAGGTGATCTCTCTGTAGTCAATTCACTCGTTGCAGCAGGCTACGGAGTAGCGGGTTCTGGCTATTCACGTCAGAGCATCAATACGACTGAAGCACTTGCTGCTAACGTCGAACTTATTGCAGCATTTAAGAAGAAGTTCCCAACAACAAAGAAAGTTATTGCTTGGGGAGAATCTCTTGGTTCAATGCATGCGCAAAAGCTCGCTGAGACAAATCCTAATCTCGTAGATGGACTTGTCCTTGGTTGCCCTGCAGCTAATCCAAGCGATGCACTCGTTGCATATTTTGGTGATGCGCTCTACGGATTTAAGGCATTCTTCGATCCAAGCATCAAGGTCGGTGGATATTCAACTGACCCTGCAACTCGTCAAGGCGAGCAACTAGCTAATATCGGTAAAGTCCTTACCGTTCTTGGAAAGCTTTCAGCAGGACTTTCATCTGGCGCATGGCCAGATACAGCAAGCCCTGCAGGTAAGGCACTTCAAGCAGCAGGAATCCCTTCACGTTCTGCACTTCTTGCAGTCGGTTTGATGGCGGGCATTCCTACACGAAGCAAGCACGTTGATGGAACTTCAGGACCAACGGGTGCTGCAGAGACTTATCCATTAGCTGTTGCGCCAGCAGTTGCGATTCTTGAAAACATGGGAACAGTTGGCGTTGCAGGAACACTTCTTCTTGCAGATGGCGAACTGCTCGCAGGTGGCAAGGTCTTTGATAACTCAAAGACTGATTACGCAGCTCGTGTTGCATCAGATCGCGATATCTACTCATTCGCTCTCAGTGGCAACAGCGCAGTCAATGCAATAATTGGTGCACTTGCTGCAACTCCACGCGAAACAGCAGATCCAGCAGCTGTCGCAAAGATCTCTGCAATTGTTGCACTCAAAGGAACTATCACAAAGCCAACAGTGATGATTGCTGCTGAGTCTGACGAATACACACCTGCATCAATTGCGCAGTGGTATATCGATGGATACGGCACACAATTCGTTGCTGCTAAAAATGCAGCAATTGCTGCGGCAAAGGGTTCACGTAATTATCAGGCACCGGTTAACAAGTTAGTTATGTTGTGGCAGAAAACTGCTCCTAAGTACTCCACTTTCACAGCTGCAGGTTCACCTGATCTCAGCGCCGATGTCGGAGCTGGAGCTGGACACTGCTACTACTCATCAGCACAGTGGCTTGCCGCGGCAAAGATGGTTGCTGGTGCGGTCAATGCAGGCAAGTTCCCAACTCAGGGACCAATCACCACTGCAGCACGCATGGTCGGATTGTCCTACGACAACAAGTTCCGCGTTCCGACTTTTAAGTCTCTCGCGTAACTAATAAGTAAGTAGAGAAGGGCCTCAAGGAGACTTGAGGCCCTTCTTCTTTTCTTCCATCAACTATCCTCAACCAGTGAAGATTGCTACAGCCGCCGATATGCATAGCCTCGGTATGCGCATAGGTTCTCACTGTGTCGCTGGCGATCTCATCCTTCTCAATGGCCCACTTGGTGCAGGGAAAACTGTCCTGGTCCAGGGCATCGGCGAAGCGCTCGGAATTCTTGATGTCACTTCGCCAACCTTTGTTATCTCTCGAATTCATAAGGCGCCGCTTGCTTTGATCCATGTCGATGCATATCGATTACTTGAAGGTGGCAAAGCTGCTCTGTATCTCGATGATCTGGATTTAGATTCACCCCGCGAGGGCGCAGTCACAGTTATTGAATGGGGCGGAGAAGAATCTGCGCGGTTGAGTGATGAACGTCTTGAGATTGTTATTGACCGCACTCACGAAGAACGTGAAGTAACTATTACTCCAGTTGGCTCTCGCTGGCAGGGCTTTAGCGCATGACCCTCTCCCTTGCCATTGATACATCAACCTCGCGCACCATTGTTGGAGTCATTGATGGTGACAGCGTTCTCTTTGAGAAGTTCCATGAAGGCACAACAGATCATGGGCGCGCTCTATCAGAGTTAGTAGCTCAGGCTCTGAAAGTCTCTGCTCCACCACAACAAGTAGTTGTAGGAATGGGACCTGGACCTTTTACCGGTCTTCGCGTTGGAATCTCTTTTGCGTATACCTTTGGGCTAGCTCGCAATATTCCAGTTATTGGAGTCTGCTCTCTCGATGCCATTGATATTAAGGAAGATGAGTACACCGTTGCTATTGATGCTCGCCGGAAAGAGATTTACTGGGCTCGGTATAAAGATGGTGCTCGAGTTCAAGGGCCATCGGTGAGTAAGCCTGCAGAGGTTGATGGATTCATCATCGATCAGTATCCAGATATGAAGAAGTTAGTCTCTCTGAGCGCTTCGCAGAACGTTACCGAACCGATGTATTTGCGTCGCCCAGATGCAGTTCCAACTGCGGAGCGCACATGATTACCTATCGCCAACCGATTGCTTTAGATATTCCAGTTCTTGCATCCTATGAGAAGCAGTTATTTCCTTATTCGCCATGGAATACCGCACAATTTAAAGAAGAGTTTGCAGGGATTCCAACAACTCGTTTTATGTCTGTAGCTGAAAGTGAAAACACCATCGTTGGTTATTGCGGAGTATTCGTCCCAGCACCAGGAGTTGAAGCCGACATCCTCACCGTGGCAGTGCTGCCTGAATATCGTAGGCGGGGAATTGCGAAGGAATTTATGCGTCAGATTGAGCAGTGGTCGACTGAGCGTGGAGCTAGCGCCATGATGCTGGAAGTTGAGCACACCAATGAATCAGCGATCGAGCTCTATAAGGGCCTTGGCTATATGAAGATCTCGGTACGTATGGATTACTACGGCCCAGGTAAAGATGCCTTTGTGATGCGAAAGGATTTCGCATAATGCAGCCAATTGTTCTGGGTATTGAAACATCATGCGATGAGACAGCAATTGGCATTGTTCGTGGGCGTACGTCGCTGGCTAATGTCATTGCATCTAGCGTTGACGAACATGCTCGCTTCGGGGGAGTAGTTCCAGAGATTGCATCCCGCGCACATTTAGAAGCGATGTTGCCCAGTATCGAACGCGCACTGAAAGATTCAAAGATTGCACTCTCGGACATTGATGCCATTGCAGTTACAGCAGGTCCTGGCTTAGTAGGCGCACTCCTTGTTGGTGTGGCATCGGCAAGTGGGCTGGCACAAGGACTCGGTCGACCTTTATATGGTGTAAATCATTTAGCTGCACATGTATCCGTTGATTACTTAACACACGACGAGCCAACTGATCCCACTATCGCACTGCTTGTTAGCGGTGGGCACTCATCGCTTCTGCAAGTTGATGACATCACACGATCGATAACCAAACTTGGCGCAACGATGGATGACGCAGCAGGAGAAGCGTTCGATAAAATTGCACGCATTCTCGATTTAGGTTTTCCAGGCGGTCCTGCAATTGATCGTGAAGCGGTCAACGGCTCTGCGAGCGCCATTGATTTCCCCCGCGGCCTTACAACTTCCAATGATTGGGCAACGCGTCCCTACGATTTCTCATTCTCAGGGCTCAAGACTGCTGTTGCTCGCTATCTGGAAAGTACTCCGTCGTATGTGCGCGCAGATGTCGCCGCCTCTTTCCAAGAAGCAATCGTTGATGTGCTGCTGCTGAAAGCACTGGCAGCATGTAAATCATCTGGCATTGATTCATTGGTGATTGCAGGCGGTGTAGCTGCCAATTCACGACTTCGCGCTGTGGCCACCGAGCGATGCGAGAAGGCAGGCATCCAACTGAGAATTCCCGCCCCTGATCTCTGCACCGATAATGGGGCGATGGTGGCATCCCTTGGCAGCCTGATGCTCAGCGCAGGCAGACCCGCCACACAGGGCGCCTTCGATGCAGATTCCAGCCTAAAGGTGGAGCAAGTCATTCTGTAGCGCCGATTTGCAGGCTGAAGGGCACTTGCCTAGGCTTGGCGTTAGCACTCTAGGGTCGACACTGCTAAAGCAGATGAGCCCTACCAGTAGATCAAAACCAGTCATCACTAAAAGGAGTACCACCATGGCAGTAGCCATTAAGCCGCTCGAAGATCGCATCGTTGTGAAGGCAAATGAAGCCGAGACAACAACTGCATCAGGTCTTGTTATCCCAGATACAGCGAAAGAGAAGCCACAAGAAGGCACAGTTGTTGCAGTCGGCCCCGGCCGCTTCGATGATGGCGCTCGCGTACCGATGGATGTAAAGGTCGGCGATGTCGTTCTCTACAGCAAGTACGGCGGAACAGAAGTTAAGTACAACAACGAGGATTACCTTGTTCTCTCTGCTCGCGACATTCTCGCGATAATCGAGAAGTAGCCCATGGGCAAAATGTTGGAATTCGACGAGCATGCTCGTCGCGCAATGGAACGTGGAGTTAATCAACTCGCGGACACAGTCAAGGTAACACTTGGGCCTAAGGGTCGTAACGTCGTTATCGCAAAGTCATTTGGCGCGCCCACCATCACTAACGATGGTGTGACAATTGCAAAAGAGATTGAACTTTCAGATCCAGTCGAAAACATGGGTGCACAGCTCGTGAAGGAAGTTGCCACAAAGACCAACGATGTCGCTGGCGATGGAACAACAACTGCAACAGTTCTTGCTCAGGCAATGGTGAAGGAAGGTCTTCGTAACCTTGCAGCCGGTGCCCAACCAATGGATCTCAAGATTGGTATCGAAGCAGCTGTTGAAGCAATTTCATCTCGTCTTCGCGAGAACGCAACTGTCGTTAAAGATAAGGCGCAGATTGCAGATGTTGCAACGATTTCAGCACAGGATCGCGCAATCGGAGACCTCATCGCAGAAGCCATGGACAAGGTCGGTAAAGATGGCGTCATCACTGTCGAGGAAGCATCAACTACAGCTCTTGAGCTCGAGTTCACTGAAGGTATGCAGTTCGATAAGGGCTACATCTCTCCATATTTCGTCACAGATCAAGATCGTATGGAATCAGTCCTTGAAGATGCTTACATTCTTCTTGTCTCCAACAAGATCTCAGCACTTGCCGAACTCCTTCCACTTCTTGAGAAGGTCTCTACAGCTGGAAAGCCTCTTCTTATTGTTGCTGAAGATGTTGAAGGCGAAGCGCTTTCAACCCTCGTTGTAAACCGCATGCGCGGAGTATTTACATCAGCTGCAGTAAAGGCGCCAGCATTCGGAGATCGCCGCAAGTCAATCTTGCAAGATATGGCGATTCTTACCGGAGCCACAGTTATCTCAGAAGAAGTTGGTATGAAGTTAGAAGCTGCAACTCTTGAAGATCTCGGTCGCGCTCGTCGCATCGTGGTTACTAAAGAGACAACCACCATCGTTGATGGAGCTGGCGATAAGGCAGCTGTCTCTGGACGCGTTGGCGAACTTCGTGCAGAAATCGCACAATCTGATTCAGACTGGGATCGCGAAAAACTTCAGGAGCGGGTTGCAAAGCTCTCTGGTGGAGTCTGCGTAATCAAGGTCGGAGCACATACTGAAGTTGAGTTGAAGGAGAAGAAGCATCGTCTTGAAGATGCTATCTCAGCAACTCGCGCAGCTGTTGAAGAAGGAATCGTTATCGGTGGAGGCGCGGCCCTTGTGCATGCAGCTGATGCCCTAAAGGATAACCTCGGCTTCACAGGCGATCAGGCTGTGGGTGTTGCACTTGTTCGCAAGGCATGCGATGAACCACTGCGCTGGATTGCAGAGAATGCAGGACTTGAAGGCTACGTAGTAGTTGCCAAGGTCCGCGCAATGAAGCCAAATGAAGGCTTTAATGCTGCAACCGATGTCTATGGCGATCTTGCAAAAGATGGTGTCATCGACCCAGTGAAGGTAACTCGTTCAGCTCTCGCAAATGCTGCATCCATTGCTGCAATGTTTATTACAACAGAAGCTGTTGTCTTCGAGCGTCCAGCAAATGAAGAGGCATCTGCATCAGGTCGTGGTCATTCACATGGTCCAGGTGGACACTCGCATTAATTTGCATTAGCTAAGCAAAATCCCCCGCCACTCTTTTCGAGTGCGGGGGATTTTCTATTTCTCAAGGAGGAGAAAATTTTTATGAAGCGTGTGAAATAACTGGAATTCCACGTTGGACAAGGATTGTTGTGCGATTATCTTCTGAGAGTCCGCCCCAGATTCCATAAGGCTCTTGCACTGCAAGTGCATGTGTGCGACATGCCTGAATTACTGGACATGATGCACAGACTGCCTTAGCGGCATTTTCACGATTGCGGCGACGTGGTCCACGTTCGCCATCAGGATGGAAGAACATTTCAGAGTCGAGTGAGCGACAAGCGCCCTCGTACTGCCACTCCCAAAGATCTGCAATTGGTTGAGGTAAACGTGATAATTCGGCCATCTTCTTCTCCTATTCCGTGAGTACACTGAGGCTACAACCGTTTCATAGGTTGTTCAAGTACCTATCGAGCCAAACCTTCTTCAGGGTACGAAATGTCCGATTTTGAAGTGGTGAGTTAGGCCACTTCACGCCACGATAGGCACATGGTAAAGAGCGTGCAGGCATCGGTAGAGCAGATGCTCACCGTTGCAGCCGTCGCTCGCCGCATAGGCGTAGCCCCAGCCACTCTGCGCACCTGGGATCGGCGCTATGGCCTGGGACCAACAGATCATATCGAGGGCGAACATCGTCGCTATGGCCTTCAGGATGTAGCAAAGCTCACCATGATGCGCCGGCTCATTGTGGCAGGAGTTGCTCCGGCCGAGGCTGCCGAACAGGCGAAAGTGTGCGAAGAGGTCGTAGAGATTGTCCAGCTAGTAGGTAAGTTTGAAGTTCGCACAGGCGTTGCAGAGGCTATTTATAAGGCGCTGCAAAGTTTTGATCGTACATTTATTGAGGTAACGCTAGCTCATGAAATCGATGAATTCGGAATCGAGAGCACCTGGACTGAAGTTATTGCGCCAACACTCTTTAAAATTGGCAAAGATTGGGAGATCAATCAATCGGGAATTGAAACAGAACATCTTTTCTCAGAAATTCTTAAGCGAATATTTCTTGCGCGCACCGCTGAGTTACAACGTCCTATCAATGCCCGGCCAGTACTACTTGCATCAGTCGGTGAAGAGCTTCATTCACTGCCGTTATATGTTCTTGCGGCTGCACTCTGCGAGAGAAATATCGAGAGTTATGTTCTTGGCGCTCGCACCCCACTTGAAGCACTCTCAATAATGGTCACACGGTGTGCTCCACCTGCAATTTTCTTGTGGGCGCAGTTGCCACACAACGCTGAAGTGAAATATTGGCAGGACATGCCAGCTATTCGTCCAGCACCTCGGGTTGTCATCGGAGGCCCTGGCTGGGATGCAGTCGAATGTGCTTCTGTGACTCGCGCTAAAGGCCTAGAGCATGCCTGTGATGAGATTGCACAGGCTTTAGGCGCGTAATTGAGTGGGTAGACTGCGCTCTCGAAGATATCTAAGGGAGCCTGGCGATGATCGATTCTGAAAAGGTCGCCCTCCTTGGCCTGACATATGACGATGTCCTCCTTCTTCCCGATGCATCCGATGTCGTCCCTTCAGAGGTAGATACCTCAACGCGCCTGACGCGCAATATCACCTTGGCAGTACCAGTTATCTCATCCGCAATGGATACCGTCACCGAATCCACCATGGCAATCGCTATGGCAAGAGCTGGCGGCATCGGAATCATCCACCGCAACCTAGCTGTCGATGAACAAGTTACTCACGTGAGGTTGGTTAAGAACGTGGGTCTTGCAGGGGCGGCAGTAGGAGTGGGCGATGACGGTTTTGCTCGCGCACAGAAGTTAATCGAAGCTGGCGTCGATGTCATCGTCGTCGATACAGCGCATGGTCATCACCGCGCAGTACTCGATGCAATTTCTCGTATCAAGAATTTCTCATCTACCATCGAAATCATTGGTGGAAATGTCGCAACCCGTGCAGGTGCGCAAGCACTCATCAATGCTGGTGCTGATGCGGTAAAAGTTGGAGTAGGTCCTGGATCAATCTGCACAACTCGTGTGGTCGCAGGTGTTGGCGTTCCACAAGTAACTGCAATCATCGAAGCTTCCAAGGCGTGTAATAAAGCTGGCATTCCACTTATTGCAGATGGCGGTCTTCAATATTCAGGTGACATCGTCAAAGCTATTGTTGCTGGTGCGCACTCCGTAATGCTCGGTTCACTTCTTGCAGGTTGTGAAGAATCACCTGGCGAACTCGTTGAAATTGATGGACGCAAGTACAAGGCTTATCGCGGCATGGGTTCACTCGGTGCGATGCAATCTCGTGGCGAAAAGAAGTCATACTCCAAAGATCGTTATATGCAAGATGATGTACTTTCAGAGGACAAACTTGTACCTGAAGGAATCGAAGGCAAAGTTGCCTATCGCGGACCTGTTGCCGATGTTGTTCACCAACTCGTTGGCGGACTTCGCAGCGGAATGGGATATGCAGGAGCTCCTGATATCGAAACGCTGCGCCGCGAAGGTCGATTGATTCAAATTACTGCAGCTGGTTTACAAGAGAGCCACCCACACGATGTTCTCGATGTGGCCGATGCCCCTAACTACAGCAAGAAGAACTAACTATGGATTACGAAATCGCTCCCGGAAAACGCGCCCGTACGGCTTATTCATTCGACGATATTGCCATTGTTCCAAGCCGTCGTACTCGTACCCCTGAAGAGGTGAGTACGTCATGGCAGATTGATGCATACAAGTTTGACCTTCCGTTGCTTGCAGCACCGATGGATTCTGTAGTCTCTCCTGAGACAGCGATCGCCATCGGAAAGCTTGGTGGCCTTGGAGTTCTCAACCTTGAAGGACTCTGGACTCGCTACGACGATCCACGAATTCCCCTAGGTGAAATCGCATCGATGCCGGATAAGCATGCAACTCGTCGTATGCAAGAGATTTACGCCGCACCAATCCGCCCAGAATTGATTAAAGAGCGTATCAAGCAGATTCGCGATTCTGGCGTCACTGTTGCAGCATCTCTTTCGCCGCAGCGCACAGCGCAGCTTCATAAAGCGGTGATTGATGCCGGTGTAGATATCTTTGTTATCCGCGGAACGACTGTCTCTGCCGAACACGTTGCATCTGAGAGCGAAGCGCTCAACCTCAAGAAATTTATCTATGAACTCGACGTCCCTGTCATTGTTGGTGGAGTTGCAACGACAACGGGTGCACTGCACTTGATGCGCGCCGGAGCAGCTGGCGTTCTCGTCGGTTTCGGTGGTGGTGCAGCACATACAACGCAGACAGTTCTTGGAATTCAAGTACCGATGGCGACAGCAGTTGCCGATGTTGCAGCAGCGCGCCGTGAATACCTCGATGAATCAGGTGGACGTTATGTTCACGTTATTGCAGATGGTTCTGTTGGAAAATCTGGCGATATTGCAAAGGCAATTGCATGTGGGGCGGATGCAGTCATGATGGGTTCAGCCCTTGCCAAGGCCGTTGAATCTCCTGGACTTGGTTGGCACTGGGGATCTGAGGCATATCACCCAGAAGTTCCACGTGGTCAGCGCGTGAATGTCGGAACTGTTGGAACTCTTGAAGAAGTTCTCAATGGTCCTTCGCATACATCTGATGGATCAATGAATTTATTTGGCGCACTACGTCGTGCAATGGCCACCTGCGGATACTCGGATGTGAAGTCATTCCAACGCGTAGAAATCATTATGCAGCATGGCCGATAAGCACGGCGTCCTGGTCGTCGATTTCGGCGCGCAGTACGCGCAACTCATTGCGCGACGTGTTCGTGAAGCCAATGTGTACTCTGAAATTGTTCCATCATCAATTACTGCATTCGATGTAAGTGCCAAGAACCCTGAAGCAATTATCTTGTCGGGCGGGCCATCATCTGTCTATGCAGATCACGCCCCAAAAGTAGATCCAGCGATATTTGCACTTGGTATTCCGGTCTTTGGAATCTGTTATGGATTTCAAACAATGGCTGTTGCCCTTGCTGGCGTCGTGGCACAGACCGGAAAATCCGAATTTGGTCGCACACCACTTGCGGTAAAAGCAGGATCGAAGATGTTTGTAGGTCTTCCTGCAGCGCAATCTGTGTGG
The DNA here is from genome assembly GCA_040402415.1 of Candidatus Planktophila sp. Lineage (GTDB taxonomy): Bacteria > Actinomycetota > Actinomycetes > Nanopelagicales > Nanopelagicaceae > Planktophila. The sequence goes on from JBBAMS010000001.1 coordinate 65,444, forward strand.
ATGTCACATGGCGATGCGGTCTCTGAAATTCCTTGTGGCTTTAGCGTGACAGCATCAACTGCAGATACTCCTATTGCAGCATTTGAAGATGCATCCGGAAAGCTTGCAGGAGTGCAATTTCACCCAGAAGTTCTTCACTCAGAACACGGACAAGCCATCCTTAAGAATTGGTTGATCAATATTGCAGGTTGCAAGCCAACGTGGACAACTCACAATATTGCCGAAGATGAAGTTGCAAAGGCTAGGGAAGTTATTGGTAATAAGCGCGTAATCTGCGGTCTCTCTGGTGGTGTTGATTCAGCTGTAGCTGCAGCAATCGTGCAGCGTGCTGTGGGCAAGCAGTTGACCTGTGTCTTCGTAGATCACGGACTACTACGCAGTGGTGAATCAGAGCAAGTACAGCGCGACTTCGTTGCATCCACTGGAGTCGATCTCGTTGTCGTTGACGCTGTTGATCAGTTCCTCAACGCTCTCGCTGGCGTTACAGACCCTGAAGAGAAGCGCAAGATTATTGGCCGTGAATTTATTCGATCCTTTGAAAAAGCAGCCCGTGATATTGCAGCCGGGGGAGATGTTGAATTTCTAGTCCAAGGCACCTTGTATCCAGATGTCGTTGAATCAGGTGGTGGAACAGGAACTGCCAACATTAAATCTCACCACAATGTGGGCGGACTACCTGATGATTTGAAATTTAAGTTAGTCGAACCACTTCGCACGCTCTTTAAAGATGAAGTCCGACAGGTTGGTCTTGAACTCGGGCTTTCTGAAGAGATTATCTGGCGCCAACCTTTCCCAGGTCCCGGTCTTGGTATCCGCATCATCGGTGAAGTCACAAGAGAACGCCTCGATATCTTGCGCCATGCAGATCTCATTGCGCGCACTGAACTTAAAGCAGCAGGTCTTGATCGCCAGATCTGGCAATGTCCTGTCGTACTGCTCGCTGATGTGCGAAGTGTGGGCGTTCAGGGCGATGGTCGTACCTATGGACATCCGATTGTTCTGCGTCCAGTTTCAAGTGAAGATGCGATGACGGCAGATTGGTCACGTATTCCGTATGATGTTCTCGAGAAGATTTCAACACGTATTACCAATGAAGTCCGCGAGGTAAATCGTGTCGTTGTTGATGTCACAAGTAAGCCACCTGGCACGATTGAATGGGAATAGGAACCACAGAATGAAAAGAACGACCGCGACTGCACTATTGGCAAGCTGTCTCCTTGGGTTAGTTTCATTAACCCCAGCGCACGCTGCAACTCGTCCAACTTCTGTCGCAGGATGTGCCAAGAGCACAGCTAAAGGCCATACACCTGCAACAGTGAAGCAGCCGACAGTTGCTGCGAAAACACCTGCAAAGACTTTAACTCTGACAACAAATTGTGGCGATATCGTAATTTCTCTTCTTGGTTCACAAGCACCTATTACCGTGACATCAATTGCAGCACTTGCCAATGCTCGTTACTACAACAATTCACTCTGTCACCGGCTTACCACTGAAGGAATCTTTGTTCTGCAATGTGGCGATCCCACAGCAAGTGGAAGCGGATCTCCCACTGGGTGGAGCGGATATGTAGATGAAAACTTGCCGAAGGCAACAGGAGTCAATTACCCAGCAGGGACAGTGGCTATGGCCAACTCTGGCCCCAAGACCAATGGCTCACAGTTCTTCTTGGTCTACCAAGACACAACTCTTGGCGCGAATTACACAATCTGGGGAAGGATTACAAAAGGTTTAGATCTTGTGCAGAAAATTGGCGAAGTGGGTGCATATCAAATGAACGGCAATCAAGCGACGTATGCAGGAGATGGTTATCCCATCCAGACAGTTGAGATTAAAAAGGCTTCAGCTAAATAAGTTAGCGGAAATTTACTAGTTTGTATTAACTATTTTAAAAGCTTCAGCGATGCGACCTTCAGGAAGTAGCCCTGCGCTAGCGTTGCGCTGACCCCATTCACGAAGCATCTCTTCAAGGTTTTCCACATGACCAGTCTGTGATGCATGTTCATGGAGCGCTGCAAGTTTGAAATGGAATGTGTCGGTGATATCGACGAAGTGATCTGGTTGCGCATGTCCCTGCATCCAGACTTCCTTGGTGCGCCACGGTTGCAGACCTTCTTTTTCAAGTAAATCTGTGAAGGCAAATGGGTTACGAGCATCAGGATAGACAGCTTGAATAGTTGCTTCCCCTGCAGCTAAGTGATCTGGGTGGCTTGCACCAATTCGTTCCCAGTTGCGTTCAGGTGATTGGCAGACGATGCGATCTGGTTGCACGCGACGAATCTGACGGACAATATCTTTTCGCAACGCAATAGTTGGCTCGAGATGGCCATCGACATAGTTAAGGAATGTGACATCGCTAATTCCGAGTGCTTTACATGCAGCGCGTTGTTCGCGCTGTCGCACTGCCGGCATCTCTTCCTTGGTGAAACCTGACTCTTCGCCGCCTTGATCACCATTGGTGCAGAGAACGTAGGAAACTGCAATTCCCTTAGCTATCCATTGCGCGATAGTTCCTGATGCACCGAAGTCTGAATCATCGGGGTGGGCGTTGATAACTAAAACGCGCTTGATCTCTGAATCTGCTAAAGGCTCCATGACAGCCAAGCCTAATAGACTCCCCGCCATGACTACGACCGACCCATTGCTGGATGGACTCAATCCCCAGCAACAGAAGGCCGTTGCCCATGCTGGTTCACCGCTATTAGTCGTTGCAGGTGCTGGTTCTGGAAAGACACGCGTTCTTACTCGTCGCATCGCATACATCATGACTCGTCGCGAAGTTCGTCCCTATGAAATTCTGGCAATTACCTTCACCAATAAGGCAGCTGGTGAGATGAAAGAGCGCGTCACCGAACTTGTGGGACCGGTTGCTAAATCAATGTGGGTATCAACCTTTCACTCTTCCTGTGTGCGAATGCTGCGCCAAGAGGTTGAACGTCTTGGATATAGCAGCACCTTTAGCATCTATGACTCAGCAGATTCACAGAAGTTGATTTCACGCGTCATGGAGACTCTCAACATTGATTCCAAGCGATATCCACCTCGTCAATTCCAGAACCTGATTTCTAATGCAAAGAATGAACTTCAAACCCCGTATGAGTATTTAAGTCATGCCACCAATCAATTCGAGACCATCGTCGCCGATGTTTATACGATGTATGAAAAGCGCTTGCAGCAAGCAAATGCGATGGATTTTGATGATTTGATTATGAAGACTGTGCAGGTTCTGCAGAAGTTTCCTGAAGCTAAAGCCCGTTTTCGCTCCCGCTTTCGCCACATCCTGGTCGATGAGTATCAGGACACCAACCACGCACAGTATGTGTTGGTTAAAGAGCTCACCGGTGTTGAAGGAGATGGATTCCCACTCGCCGAACTCTGCGTCGTGGGAGATGCCGACCAATCCATCTATGGATTCCGCGGAGCAACAATTCGCAATATTCTGCAATTCGAAGTCGATTACCCCAGCGCCGCAACTGTTCTGCTCGAACAAAATTACCGATCGACACAGAATATTCTCAACGCTGCAAATGCTGTCATCACTAAGAATGAATCTCGCAAAGAGAAGAACCTCTGGTCTGAGGAAGGCTCAGGTGCACCACTTGTCGGATACGTCGCCGAATCCGAATATGACGAAGCAGAATTTATTAAGGGCGAGATCCGCTCCTTGCAAGATATGGGCCACTCCAATCCAGGGGATACAGCTGTCTTCTATCGCACTAATGCGCAATCTCGTATCTTTGAAGAAATCTTTATGCGCGCTGCCATTCCCTATAAAGTCGTGGGCGGCCTTCGATTCTATGAACGTAAAGAGGTAAAGGATTTACTTGCCTACCTTCGTGTTCTAGCCAACCCTAATGATGAGGTCTCAATTCGCCGCATTATTAATTTGCCTAAGCGAGGTATTGGCGATCGCGCACTCGAAGAAGTTGAAATCTTCGCCGAAGCCCAAGGCATCTCATTCTGGAACGCACTACTGCGCGTAACGGAAGCGACATCTGTTCCTAATAAGGCAGCGCAATCCATCGCTTCCTTTACCTCGATGCTCATTGCGCTGCAGACATTGGTTGAAGCAAAGACAAAGCCATCTGTCATCATCGAAGCAGTCCTTGAACAATCAGGTCTACTTACCGAACTCGAAGCAAGTAAAGATCCACAAGATGAAGTCCGCGTTGAAAACCTGAAGGAACTTGTCTCAGCATCGATGGAGTATGAAGAGCGCCCCTTTGACGAGCTCGGCGAAGATGAAGAAATTTCTCTCTCTGGGTTCCTAGAAAAAGTTTCACTCGTTGCAGATGCGGATGAGATTCCGGATGGTGAAGACCATGGAGGAGTTGTTACCTTGATGACTCTGCATACTGCAAAAGGTCTCGAGTTTCCTACGGTATTTCTTACCGGTATGGAGGACGGAATCTTTCCACATGCACGCACATTGGATGACCCTAAAGAAGTTGAAGAAGAGCGACGCCTTGCCTATGTTGGTTTAACACGTGCAGAAAAACGTCTCTACATTTCGCGAGCCGAATACCGTTTAACGTTCGGAACTCCAAAATACAATCCTGCTTCACGATTCCTTGATGAGATTCCTACCGAATTAATCGAATGGAAGAATGAAGGACGCAGCACATTCACGGCATCATCTGCTGTAAAGAAATCTCGTCTTCCATCGGGGCCACCACCACGCGCTACTGGTAGGAAGTCCACAGCGATGGTTCTCGAAGTTGGTCAGCGTGTGTCACATGACACATTCGGATTGGGCACCGTTGTCGCACTAGCAGGTGAAGGCGATAAATCAGAGGCGACCATCAACTTCGGCCAATATGGCGATAAGCGCTTATTGCTGCGCTACGCCCCTGTCACGACTCTATAAAATAAGCACTTAGAATTGGGCTCTAATTAGTCTCACTCACAAGGAGCCCACGTGGATCTCTACGAATACCAAGCACGCGATCTTTTTGAAAAGCACTCTGTTCCTGTTCTGCCAGGTGCCGTTGCTACAACTCCCGAACAAGCGCGCGATGCCGCTGCAAAGATGGGTGGAAAAGTTGTCGTTAAGGCGCAAGTAAAAGTTGGTGGACGCGGAAAAGCTGGTGGCGTAAAGCTTGCAGTAGATGCAGCAGATACTTTTGAAAAGGCAAGTGCAATTCTCGGAATGGATATTAAGGGCCACACAGTTCATCAAGTGATGATCGCTCAAGCAGCACCGATTGCATCTGAATATTACGTCTCTATTCTTCTTGACCGCTCTAATCGCACATTCCTTGTCATGGCATCAGTCGCCGGCGGGATGGAGATTGAAGAAGTTGCCCATACTGCCCCTGAAAAGCTCGCAAAGGTTCCAGTAAGTGCCGTCGATGGCATTTCATTGGCTAAGGCAAAAGAGATCGTTGCTCAGGCACAGTTCCCACTAGACGTTGCGGATCAAGTTGCAGATGTTTTGGTCAAGCTCTGGGAGACTTTCCAATCTGAAGATGCAACTCTTGTTGAAGTAAACCCACTCGTAAAGACTGAAGATGGTCGCGTCGTTGCACTCGATGGCAAGGTCACTCTCGATGAAAATGCAGATTTCCGTCAGCCAAGCCATGAAGCACTTGTCGATCATGCATCAGCAAATGCGCTAGAGGCTGCTGCGAAAGAGAAGGGGCTGAACTACGTCAAGCTAGATAAGGGTCAGGTTGGAATCATCGGAAACGGTGCAGGACTTGTCATGTCAACGCTCGACGTTGTTGCATACGCAGGCGAAAAGTTCGGCGGAATGCGCCCAGCAAACTTCCTCGATATTGGTGGTGGTGCATCTGCACAAGTTATGGCAGATGGCCTCTCCATTATTCTCGGTGATCCCGATGTCAAGAGCGTATTCGTCAATGTATTTGGTGGAATCACAGCATGTGATGCCGTCGCAAATGGGATCGTGCAAGCACTTGAAATACTTGGACCAAAAGCCACAAAGCCAATCGTTGTGCGCCTTGATGGAAATAACGTTCTTGAAGGACGGGCAATACTTAACGCTGCAAACCACCCATTGGTTGAGCAAGCCGAAACTATGGATGGTGCAGCATCACGCGCTGCAGAACTGGCGGCAAAGTAATGTCAATCTTTATTAACGAATCAAGCAAGGTCATCGTTCAAGGCATGACGGGCTCTGAAGGAACAAAACACTCACGTCGTATGCTCGCATCCGGTACCAAAGTTGTCGGCGGAGTCACACCGGGCAAAGGTGGCCAGGTAGTAGATATCGATGGCACTTCCCTTCCAGTCTTCAATACTGTGGCCGAAGCAATCGCTGCAACAAGTGCCAATGTTTCAGTGGTATTCGTTCCACCCAAGTTTGCAAAAGCTGCGGTTATCGATGCCATCGATGCAAAGATGCCGCTGGTTGTTGTTATCACCGAAGGTATTCCAGTACATGACTCTGCCTATTTCTATGCGTACTCGCTACAAAAAGGATCAACACAGATCATCGGCCCGAATTGCCCAGGTCTGATTAGCCCTGATCAATCAAATGTTGGCATCATTCCTGCAGATATTACTAAGCGTGGGCCTATCGGTCTTGTTTCAAAGTCTGGAACTCTTACCTATCAGATGATGTACGAACTTCGCGATATCGGTTTCTCAACAGCAGTTGGTATTGGTGGAGACCCCGTTATTGGAACAACTCATATCAACTGCCTCCGTGCATTCCAAGATGACCCTGACACCACAGCAATTGTGATGATCGGTGAAATCGGCGGAGATGCTGAAGAACGTGCAGCAGCATTTATCTCAGAGTATGTAACCAAGCCCGTCGTTGGTTACGTTGCAGGGTTTACAGCACCTGAAGGAAAGACCATGGGACATGCAGGTGCGATTGTCTCTGGCTCATCCGGTACAGCACAGGCTAAGAAAGATGCGCTCGAAGCTGCTGGAGTAAAGGTTGGTCAAACACCGAGTGAAACAGCGCAATTAATGCGCGATGTTTTAGGTCGCTAATACTTACGATGCAACGCGTCCTGTCGGTCTCGTTGTCTCATGTATTTCGCGCAGCCGCTTTTCTCCTACTTCCATTTTCATTTATCGCACTGATTGCATGGGCAACAGCCGGAAGTGCAAGTGGCAGTACAACTGATCCAATCCGCGGAGCAGTGTGGATCTGGCTCGGCGCACATCACATTCCGTTTCAGTTAGCACTGCCACCAACTGGCCTTCCTGGCTATCTCACCTATCTTCCACTGGGTGGCATAGTCCTTCCCTTCTTTGCAATTCGATCCGCCTTTAGTCGTGCTGTAGATCGCTTATCTGGATATTTTCACGACATCAATGGCGTTCGGATTATCTTCTCAGTGATGTACGCACTTCTCGTTACCATACTGGCTTTCATTAGTCGTTCAACAGCAGTAACGCCTCAGTGGTACTTGGCTCCGTTTATTGCATTTGTGATATCACTTCTAGCAACTATGACAGCTGGCACAAAAGTATTACCATCGCGCGCTACTCGAATAGCTGCTCGCATTACTTCACTTATTCTCGGGGCTGGTTTCATCATTACCTCTCTCTTGATCTTCATCAACCTCAGTCAGGTCAGAGATATCTCTATCTCTCTCGAACCTGGAATATTTGGTGGTCTACTTCTTCTCTTTCTCAATATTCTCTATCTTCCCAATGCAGCCGTTGGTGTCGCTGCATACTTCTCAGGTACGGGACTTGCTGTGGGTACAGGAACTCTGGTCTCTCCACTCTGGTATCACCTTGGTCAAATTCCGGCACTTCCATTACTTGGAATACTTCCGACTGCGCGTCAACCTTTTGCACTGCTGGGAATTCTCTTCTTTATAGGGCTTGGTGTATTGCTTGCGCAATGGAGTGCGCAATATGGGCTGCAAACATGTATTCAGAGCTACATCTTTACCCTTGTCGGCTGTGTAATCCTTTCTTACTGTGCAAGTGGTTCACTTATTACTGCCGAGATGGGTGCGATGGGAGTTTCGATCTGGAAATTCGTTCTATCGATAGCTGTTGAAATCGGTATCGGTGCAATAGCAACGCTTGCAATCAAGAACAGAATCGCACGATGAAACGAGTTGTCATACTTGCATCCGGTAGCGGAACTCTTGCTCAAGTAATCATTGATGCACAGTTAGATATAGATATCGTCGCAGTAATTTCGGATAAGAAAGATGCACCTGTCTTAGAACGTGCACAGAGGGCCCGTATCGAAACTTTTACAATTCCTATGATGGCAAATCGCCCAGAATGGGATCGCGAAGTAGAAACTTTACTTGCTGCCCTCAAACCAGACCTTGTTGTGAGCGCTGGATTTATGCGGATACTTTCTCAAAAAATTGTGAGCCGATTTAAAATCATCAATAGCCATCCGGCACTCTTACCTCTCTTTCCTGGCGCTCATGCGGTCCGCGACGCACTAGCGGCAGGTGCCACAGAGACTGGCACAACAATTCACTGGGTCGATGCTGGCGTAGATACTGGCGAAGTCATCGCGCAAGAGCGGGTGGAGATTCGTCCAGACGATACGGATGAGTCTCTCCACGAGCGCATTAAGATTGTCGAACGAGGTCTCATAGTTGCGACCATTGCTTCACTCATCACCACCATGGAGAAGAAGAATGGCTAATCACAAACCTATTCGCCGGGCACTTGTCAGCGTCTATGACAAAGATCGACTTCTCGAACTCGGAAAATGTCTTGCCGATGCTGGCGTTGAAATTCTCTCCACTGGTTCAACTGCAAAGACTCTTCAGGACGCAGGTATCGCAGTCACTGAAGTCAGTAGCTACACAGGTTTTCCAGAAATTATGGGCGGTCGTGTAAAAACTCTGCATCCAAAGATTCACTCAGGAATTTTGGCTGATCAAAATAATCCAAAACACCTTAAAGCAATTGCAGATCTTGATATCGCACCATTTGATCTTGTTGTCATCAACTTGTATCCCTTTGCCTCGACAATTGCATCGGGAGCGGACTTTGCTGAATGTATCGAGCAGATTGATATTGGTGGTCCTTCAATGTTGCGCGGTGCTGCAAAGAATCATGGCTCCGTCGCTGTTGTGTGCAATGAATCTCAATACGACCATGTCATCGAATCAATTAAGGCCGGTGGCTTTACTGATGACGAGCGCAAGCAATTAGCCCTTGAAGTCTTTCGCACTACCGCCGAATACGATCTGACTATCGCGAGCTGGCTTGGTTCAACAATCAGCCACTCCATGGAAGATCTTGATTGGCTTGGACTTATTTGGAAACGTGAGCACACTCTACGCTATGGCGAAAATCCACACCAGCAAGCAGCGATTTATCGGGGAGGGCCTACAGGGATAGTGAATGCAGTGCAATCACACGGCAAAGAGATGTCATTTAATAATTACACCGATGCAGATGCAGCATGGCGAGCAGCCCTCGATCACCTCGAACCGTGCGTTGCAATTATTAAACATGCCAACCCATGTGGCGTCGCAGTAGGCTCTGATATCGCAGATGCTTATACAAAAGCACATGCGTGCGATCCAGTTTCCGCATTTGGTGGAGTCGTTGCCGCAAATCGCAAAGTTTCTGTTGCAATGGCAGAATCTGTGTCACAAGTATTTACTGAAGTGATTATCGCCCCAGAATACGAACTGGCAGCGCTTGAAATATTAATGAAGAAACCATCAATTCGAATTCTTACCTGTGCAACAGCACATATTTCACCCCTTGAAATTCGCCCAGTATCTGGTGGAGTTCTTGTGCAGGAGACAGATCTCATTAACGCCGACGGTGATCGCCCAGAGAATTGGAAGCAGGTTACTGGCGAACCTGTTTCTCAACAGGTGTTACGCGATCTTGAATTCGCATGGCGATCAGTTCGAGCAGTTAAGAGCAATGCAATATTGCTGGCAAAAGATGGTGCAGCAGTAGGTATCGGCATGGGTCAGGTCAATCGCGTTGATTCTGCGCGACTTGCAGTAGATCGCGCAGGCGATCGAGTTTCAGGAAGCGTTGCAGCATCTGACGCATTCTTCCCATTTGCCGATGGCCTAGAAATCCTTACGGCAGCGGGGGTAATTGCAATAGTTCAGCCTGGTGGAAGCGTGCGCGATGAAGAAGTTATCGCTACAGCGCAAAAGGCAGGCGTGGCAATGTTTTTTACCGGCACTCGACATTTCTCCCACGCATAACTAAGCCCATAGAATTCACATATGAGCGCACAGTTATTAGATGGTAAGGCACTTGCTGCATCCATCAAGAAAGATCTTGCAGTTCGCACTGTTGCACTCAAAGCTAAGGGTATTACGCCAGGACTCGGTACCGTATTGGTTGGAGATGATCCAGGTTCGCTTTCTTATGTGGGCGGTAAGCACCGTGATTGCCAAGAAGTTGGAATCAATTCAATCCGCGTGGATTTACCAGCAACTGCAACACAGGCCGATGTACTTGCAGCAATTAAAGATCTTAACGCCGCAAAAGAATGTACTGGTTATATTGTCCAATTGCCACTTCCTAAGGCAATCGATACTCAAATAATTCTCGAAGCAATTGACCCTGAAAAGGATGCCGATGGATTACATCCAATGAATTTGGGTAGACTTGTTGCAGGGTATGAAGCGCCTCTTCCATGTACTCCACGGGCAATTGTGGAACTTATTAATCATCACAAAATTTCACTCTCTGGCGCCGACATTGTTGTCATCGGCCGTGGATTAACAGTAGGGCGCCCACTCGGACTTCTCTTAACACGCAAGCAAGAGAATGCAACAGTTACTCTTACTCACACTGGCACTAAAGATTTACTTTCACACACAAAGCGTGCAGATATTGTTATTGCTGCAATCGGTACGGCACACTTCCTTAAGGCCGAGATGATCAAATCTGGCGCTGTTGTACTCGATGTTGGAATCTCACGAACTGAGGCAGGTTTGCTTGGCGATGTTGATCCTGGAGTTATGAACGTTGCATCATTTGTCGCCCCCATGCCTGGTGGCGTTGGCCCAATGACCCGCGCCATGTTGCTCACGAATGTGGTTGATGCATGCGAGCGATAACAGCGCTTCAGATTCGCGCGGCGCACATCGCAATTTCATTAGGTGTTCTCATTGGTATTGCAGGGTTCGTCCGCATCGGTGCACTCTTGATCTCAGCAGGCACTGGTGTGATTGCCCTCTCTCAATGGAACGCGCGCAGAATTGAGCGCTATCTCCCGCTCGTAATTGCAGTTGTGCTCTTTGGACTGGCGCTTGCGCTACCCAAGGGGTTGTAGAGTTCTCTCGACGTCAAGATACATACGGTTAGATATATAAAGGAAAAAAGACTATGGCTAAGAAAGTTACCGTTGTAGGCGCAGGTTTCTACGGTTCAACCACAGCACTTCGTTTAGCTGAGTACAACATCTTCGATGAAGTTGTATTAACAGATATTGTCGAAGGAAAGCCAGAGGGTTTGGCGCTTGATATGAATCAATCTCGCTCTATCGAGGGATTCGAAACCAAGATTATTGGCGCAACCACGACTGCCGAAGGTGCTGGTTATGAGAAGACCGCTAACTCTGATGTAGTGGTAATCACTGCTGGCTTGCCACGTAAGCCAGGTATGAGCCGTATGGATTTGATCGGCGTTAATGCCGGAATCGTCCGTGGCGTCGCTGAAAATATTGCAAAGCATTCACCGAACGCAGTTATCATCGTTGTTTCAAACCCACTCGATGAAATGACAGCTCTTGCTCAGCTCGCCACTAACTTTCCAAAGAATCGCGTAATGGGCCAGGCAGGAATGCTAGATACTGCGCGCTTTACCAACTTTGTTGCTGAAAAACTCGGAGTAAAAGTTGGGTCAGTGAAGACTCTTACCCTTGGTTCACACGGTGACACCATGGTTCCAGTCCCAAGTCGCTGCACAGTCGGTGGTGTTCCTCTCTCAGATAAGTTATCACAGGCTGAGATTGACGAACTCGTAGATCGCACCCGCAATGGTGGCGCTGAAGTTGTTGCACTTCTCAAGACAGGTTCTGCTTATTACGCACCATCTGCTGCTGCGGCTCGTATGGCTAAGGCAGTAATCGAAGATTCAGGCGCTGTAATGCCAGTGTGTGCATGGGTCGATGGCGAATATGGAATTTCAGGCGTCTACCTCGGGGTTGAAGCTGAAATCGGTAAGTCAGGTATTCGTAAAGTTGTTGAAAGCAAGCTTACCGATGCAGAAGTTGCATCACTCAAGGTAGCTGCTGAAGCAGTTCGTGCAAAGCAAGCTGATGTAAAGGATATGTAATGATGGAAAAGATTAAAGTAACAGGAACGGTTGTCGAATTAGACGGCGATGAGATGACGCGCATCTTGTGGCAATTTATCAAGGATTCATTGATCCTTCCTTACCTCGATGTAAATCTTGAGTACTACGACCTCGGTATGGAACATCGTGATGCAACTAATGATCAAGTCACCATCGATTCAGCTAAAGCTATCCAGAAGCATGGTGTTGGAATTAAGTGCGCAACTATTACTCCTGATGAAGCGCGCGTCAAGGAATTTGGACTCAAGAAGATGTGGAAGTCTCCTAATGGAACGATCCGTAACATCCTTGGTGGCGTAATCTTCCGCGAGCCAATCATCATCAGCAACGTCCCACGTCTTGTTCCTCACTGGACTAAGCCAATCGTTATTGGTCGACATGCATTTGGAGATCAGTACCGTGCTACAGATTTCAAGGTCCCTGGTGCCGGGAAGCTCACCCTTTCCTTCGTGCCTGAAGATGGATCTGCGCCGCAAGAGTTTGAAGTCTTTAACTTCGAATCTTCAGGTGTTGCGATGGCGATGTATAACGTCGATGATTCCATTCGCGACTTTGCTCGCGCTTCTCTTAACTACGGACTTCTTCGTAAGTTTCCTGTCTACCTTTCAACAAAGAATACAATCCTGAAGGCCTATGACGGACGCTTTAAAGATATCTTTGAAGAGATTTATCAGGCAGAATTTAAAGCACAATTTGAAGCTGCAGGAATTTGGTACGAACACCGCCTGATTGATGACATGGTCGCTATGTCACTTCGCATGGAAGGTGGCTATGTCTGGTCATGTAAGAACTATGACGGTGATGTGCAATCAGATACCGTCGCACAGGGTTATGGATCACTTGGTTTGATGACATCAGTGCTCATGACTCCAGATGGAAAGGTCTGCGAATCAGAAGCAGCTCACGGAACAGTGACACGTCATTACCGCGATCACCAAGCCGGTAAAGCAACATCAACCAACCCCATCGCATCAATCTTCGCTTGGACGCAGGGCCTTGCCCACCGCGCAAAGCTTGATAACAACGCAGAGCTTGCACAGTTCTGCGCCACTCTTGAGCGTGTGTGTATCCAAACAGTTAAAGAAGGAAAGATGACGAAAGATCTTGCACTTCTTATCTCCAAGGATGCGCCATATCAAACAACGCAAGAGTTCCTGGATTCCATCGATGAGAACCTCAAGAAGGCGATGGCATAGATCTTCAGATAAGGTCAAGGGATGGAAGTCAACCCTGGTGCAATTGCACTCGTAGGTTCTGGCGAATATTCAGTACAGATGCAGGAGCTGGAAGCGCAGCTTCTGCATCGTGCTATTTCTCGAGGTAAGGAAAACACCTTCGTTCAGATTCCTACTGCTTCATCTCATGAAGGTGAAACAAGCCGCGCAAGGTGGAAGCGGTTAGGCCAGGAACAATCCGATCGTATCGGTAGCCAATGTATCTACCTGCCTATTCACGAACGTCAAGATGCCTTTAGTCCCATTTTTGTGGAAATGATTCATGGTGCTGGGCTTATTTATTTCTCCGGCGGAGACCCTCATCGCGTTGCAGAGATTTATCAAGGCTCACCAGTCTGGAAGGCAATTATTGAACAATGGCAATCAGGAACATCACTTGCAGGTTGTTCTGCAGGTGCAATGGCCTTTGGTGGAAGCATTATGGGTCTGCGGCGTTCCCATCTCAGCGCAGGCCTTGCCTTGCTTCCAGATATCGAAGTAATTCCACACTACGACAAGATGCTGGGGTGGCTTCCTGATCGAGTGGCAGCATTTATTGCACAGAGCGTTTCAAAATCAACGCTACTTGGAATTGATGAAAATACCGCGCTAGTGCACACAGATGCGTGGAGAAAATATGGTCGTGGCAAGGTACATGTACTCAGGGGCACTTTAGAAATAGTGGAATAAGAAAAGCCCCGCTGAATAATCAGCGGGGCTTAATCTTTTTTACAACTTAATTAACACGTTCACCAGTTGTTGAATCAAAGAGGTGAACGGCGCCAGCAACATTTGCCACTGTCACTATCTGACCAGGCTTTGGTGGAGTCTTTGGATCCCAGCGCACAATTACTTGAACGCCTTCTTCAGATGCATTTGCAAACTTCACAGTGCTATCTGCAGGCTTTCCGTAAACGAATGCATCAGAACCGAGTTCTTCAACAACTTCAACTAGAACGTGGAAGCCCTTATCTGTAGGAACCCAACCTTCTGGACGAATACCCACTGTGACTGACGAACCAGCAGATGTTGGAACATCGATATTGAGATCTCCGAGCTGGGCCTTGCCACCTGAAACAGGTGCGATAAGAAGGTTCATTGCAGGAGATCCGATAAAGCCTGCAACGAATGCATTTGCTGGTTTATCGTAAAGATTACGAGGTGTATCGACTTGCTGGAGCAAGCCATCTTTAAGAACTGCAACGCGATCGCCCATAGTCATAGCTTCAACCTGGTCGTGCGTTACATAGACAGTTGTGATTCCAAGGCGACGCTGCAGCGCAGCAATCTGTGTGCGAGTTGCTACACGCAACTTCGCATCAAGGTTTGAGAGTGGTTCATCCATTAAGAACACTTGTGGTTCGCGAACAATTGCGCGACCCATTGCAACGCGCTGACGCTGACCACCTGATAGCGCCTTTGGCTTGCGCTCTAGGTATGGCTCGAGGTCGAGCAACTTTGCTGCTTCACGAACTCGCTTATCGCGCTCTGCCTTATCGATTCCTGCGATCTTGAGTGCAAAGCCCATGTTCTCTGCAACAGTCATGTGTGGGTAAAGTGCATATGACTGGAAGACCATCGCGATATCGCGATCTTTTGGTGCAACATTTGTGACGTCACGATCTCCGATAAGAACTCGACCACCGTCGATCTCCTCTAAACCTGCCAACATGCGAAGAGATGTTGACTTACCGCAACCTGATGGTCCAACAAGAACTAAGAACTCTCCATCTGCGACGGTGAGGTTGAGTTTATCTACTGCAGGCGCTGTTGTGCCTGGGTAGATACGTGATGCATTTTCAAATACAACTGATGCCATTTTTTATATTTCCTTATCCGGGCAGGTACGTGCCCGACGGTCCGAGGATGAAGGTGCTGGCCGGATGACCAGCGTGGGCAAGGCTATGTCACGCAGGCGCCTTTAGGAAGCGCCTTCGCTAGACTTCTCACATCATGGAAAGCCACCCGAGCACCTCACTACTCTCTTCGATTCTTATTGTTCTGGGCCTGATTCTTCTGGCCGGCTTATTTGTAGCTGCTGAAATTTCTCTCATCTCTCTGCGCGAAAGTCAGATCAAGCAGATGGCCACGCGAGGTCGTCGTGGTGCAAAAGTTGCAGAGATTGCGGCCAATCCCAACAGACTTCTTGCAGCTCTTCAGGTCGGGGTCACAGTTACTGGATTTCTCTCAGCTGCCCTTGGGGCAGAAAAACTCGGCGTCTATGTCATACCGTGGCTTGAAAGACTCGGCCTTCAATCCAAGAGTGCCAATACAGCATCACTTGTTGGCGTGACCTTGATTATTGCTTATATCTCACTTGTTTTAGGCGAACTTGTGCCGAAGCGCCTTGCGCTCTATCGCACTGAGACAATCGCACTGGCATCTGCCGATATCGTCAAAGTCCTCACTAGTTTATTTAGACCTATCGTCTGGGTGCTCTCCCACTCCACCAACATTGTTGTTCGCCTCTTTGGGCTAGACCCAAAGGAGCAACGTGCACAAATTTCAGAAGAAGAGCTTCTAGATCTTGTTGCAGGACATGCTGCCCTTACGGATGAAGAGCGCGATATTGTCGAGGAAGTTTTCAACGCCTCTGAGCGACAAGTGCATGAAGTCATGGTTCCTCGCACCGAGGTCGATTTTATGGATGCATCACTCACTGTTGGCAAAGCGATTGCACTCGCCATCGAAAAGGCTCACTCTCGCTATCCCGTTGTCCGCGGTTCCTCTGATGAAGTTATCGGTTTTATCCATGTGCGCGACCTTCTCGATACATCCCTTGCAACTAATAGCGCAAAAATTCAAGAGCTTGCTCGAAACATTATGTATCTGCCAGGAACGAAAGGAATCTTGCCTGCTTTGACTGAGATGAGAGGTCAACGTCAGCATCTCGCAATTGTTCTCGATGAATACGGTGGAACAGATGGAATCGTCACCCTCGAAGATCTCGTTGAAACCCTCATCGGTGATATCCGCGATGAATATGACAGCGATGAGACCGAAGTTTCACAGGAATCACATACAGGTGATTTTGAGGTGGAGGGTCTGATTTCATTGGAAGATCTATTGGAGGAGACTGGAATCGAGCTTCCCGATGGTCCATATGAAACAGCGAGTGGCTTTGTTATGCATTATCTCGGCCGAATACCGGTTGCAAGCGATGTCGTCGGGGTCAATGGTCTGCGAATTACCGTTCTTTCGATGGAAGGTAAGCGCGCTGGAAGACTATTGATCTCACGTAACTACTAAGGCATGCGAGAATGACAGCTATGAAAAGAGTTCTGTCGGGTATCCAGCCAACAAGTGACTCCTTCCACCTTGGAAATTATCTGGGTGCAGTTAAGCAATGGGTAGAGCTACAAGATGGCCACGATGCCTTCTACTGCATTGTTGACCTTCATGCACTCACTATTGAGACAGATCCAGCGCTTTTGCGCAAACGCACTTTAGCTTCAGCTGCTCAATTGCTAGCTCTTGGAATTTTTCCAGATAAGTCAACTCTCTTCGTCCAATCACAAGTTCCGCAACATAACCAGTTGGGTTGGATCATGGAGTGCCTTACTGGTTTCGGTGAGGCAAGTCGCATGACGCAATTTAAAGATAAGTCTTCTAAGGCCGGTTCTGATTCAGCACGTGTTGGACTCTTCACCTACCCCATGTTGCAAGCTGCTGACATCCTGCTATATCAAGCGCACTATGTGCCGGTGGGTGAAGATCAACGTCAACATATCGAACTTACTCGCGATTTAGCTGGGCGCTTTAATGCGCGTTATGGACAGACATTCCAAATACCAGAGGCATATATTCTTAAAACTGCTGCAAAGATTAATGATGTACAAGAGCCGACTACAAAGATGAGTAAGTCATCCGGCGCAGTTGCTGGAGTCATTGAAATCATGGATTCCCCCGAAGCCAACCTCAAGAAGATTAAAAGCGCAATGACCGACGCAGGGCGCGAAGTAAAGTATGACCTTGCCGAGAAGCCAGGAATAAGTAACTTGCTCACAATTCATTCGGCGCTTTCGGGTCGAACAATTGTAGAACTTGAAAATGAATTCGATGGTAAGGGTTACGGAGATTTTAAATCAGCAGTAGCTGATGTCGTCGTTGAATACCTTCGCCCAATACGTGCACGCGCCCTCGAGCTTCTTGCAGATGAGAAACATCTTCTCGATATCTTGCATCAAGGGTCTGCCAAGGCGCGAGGTGTTGCACAAGAGACAATCGAGACGACTTATAAGAATTTGGGAGTAGTTCTCTGATGAAGTCTCGTATCGCGCTAGCACTTGCGTTGATAGTTGCTGTGCTCGCGCCAGCCCCAGCACATGCTGCGCCAACTCTCATCGTTGGAGTCGCTTACGATATTGGTGGACGTGGAGATAAATCTTTCAACGATGCTTCCGCTGCCGGGCTTGAAAAGGCTCAGAAGCAATTTAAATTCACTCTCGAGACAGTTGTCACAGATGGAACAACAAAAGATCGTGAGAAGCGTATTCGCTCACTGATTACCAAGAACTGTAATCCCATCATTGCTATCGGTGCTGGATATTCACCAACTCTTCAGGCGCTAGCAGTTGAATTTCCAAATACTCACTTCGCCATCATCAACGATGCAAGTGTGGCGGCTCTCAACGTCACTTCTCTCATCTTTGCAGATACTCAAGGTGCTTACTTAGCTGGATTTAGCGCAGCTCAGGTGAGCAAAACTGGCAAAGTTGCCATGATTGCCAATCCAAATCAGGCAGATATCTATAAGGATGGTTTCTCTGCTGGAGTATTTGCAAGCAAGAAGAAGGTGATACCGGTAGTGAAATATGTTTCAGGTTCATATTCTGAGGCGACCAATCAAGTCCTCGATGTTGGAGCAGATGTGGTCTTTCTCGCAACACAAGGTTCAGACTCAGCGGTCTTTCAAGCGATTGTTGCGCGTAATGCGAAGAAGAAGGGCGCCACTATTGGTCTCATCAATATCGAACCAGACCAGTACATCACCGTTACAAGTACAACAAAGAAGTACCTGATCGCCTCTGTCGTAAAGCGCGTGGACAAGGCGATGTTTGATGTGATTGCACTTGCTCAAGCAGATAAGCAGTACCTCGACATTCTCGATCCAGATGCTGGAATTTATGGTCGCCGCTACGGCATCACTGGAGGCGGGATCGAATTCACCATTCGTTCTGGCGCTTTGCTCGGGTTGAATGAGGCAATTAATGTTGCAGCAGCCACAGCAGAGAAAATTCCAGCCTAGCTTTCAAGTTGTAGTTGAGAGTTATTGTAATCGTTATCTGCCCCACCCCTGAAACACGCTCGATTTCTTGTCGCTTTTCGGCACCAACTACTAGGCTCATACCTACAGATTAACTAATTATTTGGAGGAAAAACTTGAAGAAGACAATTAAGTTTGTAGCAGTTTTCGCGGCTGCAGCACTTGCATTCGGTGCAGCTCCAGCTGCAACCGCAGCTAACGCAACAAAGGCATGTCTTGCACTCGATACAGGCGGCGTTGACGACAAGTCATTTAACGCATCAGCTTGGGCAGGTGCACAGGCAGCTGCAAAGGCTAACTCAGCAGTTACAGTGAAGTACCTTGCAGCAACATCAGATGCTGATTACGCACCAAACATTAAGAAGCTTGTGGACGAGAAGTGCAACATCATCGTTGGCGTTGGCTTCCTTATCAACGGCGCTATCGTTGCTGCTGCTAAAGCAAACCCAACAATTCACTTCGCAATTGTTGATCAAGATGGACAAGATCACGGTGCAGATGGCTCTGTATACCCGGGTACATCATTCAAGAACTTGAAGCCACTTCAGTTCTCAACAAATGAGTCAGCTTTCCAAGCTGGTTATTTAGCAGCTGGTGTTTCAAAGTCCGGCAAGGTTGCAACATACGGCGGACTTAACATTCCACCTGTAACGATCTTCATGGATGGTTTTGCTAAGGGCGTTGCGTACTACAACAAGGCCAAAGGCAAGACAGTCACAATTCTTGGTTGGGATACAGTCAAGAAGGACGGAACATTCGTCGGTGGCTTCTCCGATTCAGCTAAGGCACTTCAGATCTCAAAGAACTTCGAACAACAGGGTGCAGATGTAATCTTCCCTGTCGCTGGTGGTCTTGGTGGAGCAACTGCAGGTAACTCAATGACTTCAAAGAAGTCAGTTGTTATCTGGGTTGACTCAGATGGATACGTCGCAGCTCCACAGTACAAGTCAGTACTTCTTACATCAGTAGTTAAGGGTGTTGGAACATCTGTCCAGGCTGTTATTGCAGACGAAAACGCTGGAAAGTTCACATCAACAGGTTACGACGGTAACCTTAAGAACGGTGGAACATTCTTAGCTGGCTACCATGATTTAATTCGCGTGGTTCCACCAGCACTTCGCACCGAAGTTTCAAAGCTCGGTACTTCAATCCGCAACATGAAGGTTTCAGCTAAGTAATTAGCTAAAACTAGTTTTATAAACTGGGCTAGCACTTCGGTGCTAGCCCAGTTTTATTTTCATTTAACTTTCTAAAGTGCGCTAAAGCGGGTAGATTTACGAACATGTCCCTTGAGTTGCGCGGAATTACAAAGCGTTTTGGGGCACTCGTCGCAAATGATTCCATCGATCTTGCAGTTGCAGACGGTGAAATTCATGCCATCCTCGGCGAGAACGGTGCAGGCAAGTCCACGTTGATGAATATTGTCTACGGATTGCTTGCTCCCGATGAAGGTTCAATTTCTATTGATGGAAAAGTAATCACCATCAACTCACCTCTAGATGCACTTGCCGCAGGTATCGGCATGGTCCATCAACACTTTATGTTGATTCCAGTATTTACCGTTGCCGAAAATATTGTCTTGGGACACGAAAAGACAAAAGGTCCAGGAATTCTTGATCTCCAGACTGCTCGTCAAGAAATCTTGCGCGTCTCAGCTGAGTTCAACTTCGATATCGATCCAGATGCACTTGTAGAGAACTTGCCGGTTGGTCTCCAGCAGCGCGTTGAAATTATCCGTGCGCTTATCTACGACGCAAAAGTTCTCATTCTTGATGAACCAACTGCCGTCCTTACTCCTCAAGAGACCGACGAGTTGCTTCGCAATATGAAGAAACTTAAGGCAACCGGAACTTCTATCGTCTTCATCACTCACAAATTGCGTGAGGTAAAGGAAGCTGCGGATAAGATCACGATCATTCGCCGTGGAAAAGTTGTCGGAACTGCTTCACCTTCTGCATCTCAAGAAGAGCTAGCCTCCATGATGGTAGGTCGACCCGTCTCACTTGATGTTGAGAAGAAGTTGTCAACACTGGGCAAGGTAATGCTCGAAGTAAAGAACTTACACATCTCCGATCACACGGGACGGATACTTGTTAAGGACATCTCTTTCGAACTACATGCTGGAGAAATTCTTGCGGTAGCGGGAGTACAAGGAAATGGGCAATCCGAGCTTGCTGAGGCGATTGTTGGACTGCAAGAACACGTCACAGGTTCAATCTCACTCGATGGCAAAGATATCTCTCGCTCATCAGTGCGTGAAGCCCTTCACTCAGGGATTGCATTTGTTCCCGAATCTCGGGAAGAAGATGGCTTGATTAGCTCATTTACCATTGAAGAGAACCTGATCCTTGATCTTCATGATCTTCCACCATATGCAAAAGGCCCCGTGATTTCTCAAACGGTAGTGGCAGCTGAGGCCGAAATGCGCATCAAAGAATTTGATATTCGTACCCAATCTGCAAAAGATTCGGCATCATCACTCTCTGGTGGCAACAAGCAGAAAGTTGTATTGGCGCGCGAACTCTCGCGCCCTGTAAAACTTGTCGTTGCATCACAGCCAACTCGTGGGTTGGATGTTGGGTCAATCGAATTCGTACACGAGCGCATCATCGCCGAACGCGATTCTGGGCGTGCAGTGCTTCTCTTTAGCACCGAACTCGATGAAGTCTCTGATTTAGCAGATCGCATTGCTGTTATGTATCGCGGCGAATTTATTGCAATAGTTCCAGCCGATACATCACGCGAAGCTCTTGGCCTATTGATGGCAGGAGTCAAACCGTGAAGTTAAAGAAGCTTCTGTTACCTGCGCTCTCCTTCGCCATGGCACTTGTCGTGAGTGGTTTACTTGTTGCATTCTCAGATGCAAAAGTTCTAGCCCTGAAGAACCATCCGCTTTCTATGCTCTCTAAAGGTGCAAGCACAGCAGCCGGTGCATTTTGGGCGCTCTTTCGTGGATCCATCTTTGACCCACAATTAGCGCAAGGCCATTTTTTCCAAGGCTTCTATCCACTCTCTGAAACTCTCGTAGCAGCGTCACCATTAATCCTCACAGGACTTTCTGTCGCACTTGCCTTCCGCGCAGGACTTTTCAATATTGGTGCGCAAGGACAATTTATTGCAGGAGCAATTGGTGCAAGTTGGGTTGGCTTTACATTTGAACTGCCAGTTACCATCCATGCCATTGCTGCGATTGCAGCAGCGATGCTCTTCGCAGGTCTCTATGGTGGCTTTGTAGGCTTTCTCAAAGCGCGCACCGGCGCGCACGAGGTCATTGTGACCATCATGCTCAACTATGTTGCAGGATATTTCTTACTCTGGTTGCTCAGCACAACCGCTTTCTTGCGTATTGGTCGCCAAGACCCACTTGCTCCTGAGGTGCACCAATCTGCGCGATTGCCACATCTCTTTGGACCAGACTTGCGCGCCAATTTAGGATTCATCATTGCTTTAATTGCAGCAGGGATTGTCTGGTGGATACTCGCTCGAAGCACGTGGGGATTTAGATTTCGTGCAGTTGGCGCCAATGCAGCAGCATCTCGCACTGCAGGAATCTCAGTCGCGCGTGTAACAACGTCTGTCATGTTTATCGCCGGCGCACTCGCAGGCCTCGGGGGAGCAGTTCAAATTCTCGGATCAGAACCTGCCATGACTGCTGGCGTGGGTGGAAGCTTTGGTTTTGATGCAATCACCGTTGCTCTCTTAGGACGTGCCACACCGATTGGAACAGTATTTGCCGCTCTACTCTTTGGTGCACTTCGTGCAGGGGGACTGACTATGCAAGCGAGCACCGAGACACCTCTTGATTTAGTTCTTGTTATCCAAGCCCTCGTTGTGCTCTTTATCGCGGCACCGGCTCTGATCAAATCTCTCTTTAGATTAAAGAACGTCGATGCTGGTGAAACAATCGCATCGAAGGGATGGAACGGCTGATGAGTACAACAGAAGTACGTTCTCTCTCAGCGCCAGAGCGTCGCCGTAAGCGTGGGATTATCACGATGGCCTCTCTCAGCGTATTTGGGTTACTCATCTTTGGAATTCTTCCGAAGGGAGGACAACCAGTCACCTATAGCTTTGTACTTGGAAATGAGTGGATCTTTGTTAAAGAGTGGATTGTAAATTCCAAGACCGGTGCGCTCTCATTCGCAATGATCTCACTGCTTGCAGTCGCAATCGCCGCTCTGCAATTTCGAGCTCGTAAGACGATTCGAATGGCCAGCGGCCTCTTTGGCGCAACATTCCTCATGTCATTCTTATGTTGGGCAGCTGCAGGAAAGTTCATTCCCTTTACTGGCCTACTTCAGGGAGCGTTATTCCTTTCGGTACCTCTGATTTTTGGTGCAATGGCTGGTGTGCTCTCTGAGCGATCTGGCGTCATCAATATTGCAATTGAGGGGCAACTACTCGCAGGTGCATTTATGTCTGGCGTTATCGCCTCACTGTCTCAAAATAAGTGGGTAGGACTGTTTATTGCTCCATTTGCAGGAGTAGCGATTTCGTGGATTCTGGCAGTCTTTGCAATTAGGTATGGCATTGACCAAGTAGTACTTGGCTTTGTTCTTAACGTATTGGTAATCGGGCTGACAAACTTCTTCTACAAGAGGCTTCTGATTCCATATCAATCAACATGGAATGCGGGCGGCACATTCGCTCCCATTGAAATTCCACTGCTCTCCAAGATCCCAGTTATTGGCCCAATCTTCTTTAGTCAGAGCATCATCGTCTATCTCATGTATGTTGTAGTAATAGTCATTCACATCGCTCTCTTTAAATCTAAATGGGGTCTACGCACTCGCTCTGTTGGCGAGCATCCAACGGCAGCAGAATCCGTTGGTATCGATGTCAACAAAGTTCGTTTCCGTAACGTTCTAATTGCAGGAGCAGTAGCAGGGCTTGGAGGCGCATTCTTTACTCTGGGCGCAGTGGGATCATTTAGTAAAGAGATGACAGCAGGTAAAGGCTTTATCGCACTCGCAGCTCTTATCTTTGGTCGCTGGAGTCCGCTGGGCGCAGTTGCAGCAGCGCTTATCTTTGGCTTCGCCGATAACCTTCAAGGGCTTCTGACAATTACCGGAACTCCCATTCCATCAGAATTTATGTTGATGGCGCCATATATTGCAACCATCATCGCTGTCTCTGGCTTTGTTGGAAAAGTTCGGGCACCGGCTGCAGATGGTGTGGCCTATAAGCGCGGTGGAGGTTCGCACTGATGAATATTGATTGGGATCTTCTGCACAACGAGGCGCTAGCTGCCATGAAAAAGGCATATGCACCATATTCAAAATTCCCTGTCGGCGTTGCAGCACTTGTCGATGATGGCCGCATTATTTCTGGGTGCAATGTTGAGAACGCTAGCTATGGGCTGACGCTATGTGCCGAATGTGGATTAGTTTCATCCCTCATTGCATCTGGTGGTGGACGTCTTATTGCTTTTGCCTGTGTAGATATTGCAGGAAATGCTTTGATGCCATGTGGCCGCTGCCGCCAGTTGCTGCAAGAACACGGCGGTTCCACCTTGCAGATGGCAACGAATGAAGGAATTAAGACTCTTGGAGACCTACTGCCCTGGGCATTTGGTCCCGAAGAAATTACCGATCGCTTGTCATGATTGAACCATTTGCAGCCGTAGAAATCATTGCAGCAAAGCGTGATCGCAATGAGCTCACTGATCCACAGATTGATTGGATCATTGATGCCTACACACGTGGAGTAGTAGCCGACGAGCAGATGTCAGCACTTCTCATGGCCATTCTTCTTAATGGCATGAACTCTCGCGAAATCTCGCGCTGGACCAATGCGATGATAAATAGTGGCGAACGCATGGATTGGTCACAGCTCGATCGCAAGACTGCAGATAAGCATTCAACAGGTGGAGTGGGAGACAAGATCACGCTTCCACTTGCACCACTTGTTGCAGCATGCGGGGGAGCAGTTCCTCAACTATCAGGGCGCGGACTTGGCCACACAGGTGGAACCCTCGACAAACTTGAATCTATTCCAGGTTGGCGTGCCTCACTTTCCAATGATGAGATGCTCAAAGTCTTACAAGATACTGGTGCTGTAATTTGTGCAGCAGGTGCTGGCCTTGCTCCTGCCGATAAGAAGCTTTATGCACTACGTGATGTGACTGCAACTGTAGAAGCTATTCCACTTATTGCATCCTCCATTATGAGTAAGAAGATTGCTGAAGGCACATCAGCTCTTGTATTAGATGTGAAGACTGGCAGCGGTGCATTTATGTCAGACCCGAAGAAAGCATCAGAACTCGCACGCACCATGGTGCAACTAGGCACCGATGCAGGTGTTAAGACTCGCGCCCTAGTTACCGCAATGGACGTTCCACTGGGACTTACCGCAGGTAACGCACTTGAAGTGCGCGAATCCGTTGAAGTACTTGCAGGGGGTGGACCATCTGATGTTGTGGAACTTACGATTCTGCTTGCTCGCGAAATGATTGATGCAGCAGGAATCATTGGTAAAGATCCTGCCGATGCTCTTAAAGATGGAAGTGCGATGGATCATTGGCGCCGCATGATTAGCGCACAAGGTGGAGACCCCGATGCAGCACTTCCTGTCGCACGAGAGAAGCATGTTGTGAGGGCGAAAAATAGTGGAATCATCACAACGATGGATGCAATGAAAGTTGGCGTGAGCGCATGGCGACTTGGCGCAGGACGTTCTAAGCAAGGTGAAAAGGTTCAGGCAGGTGCAGGTATTGAGCTCCATGCAAAACCTGGAGATTACATTGCAGCAGGATCGCCTCTGATGACCCTTCATACAGATGAAGCTGCTCGTTTTGAACGAGCGCTCGACATTCTGGTTGGTGCTGTCATAATTGTTGAAGGTGGAACGGTCAATCGTCTGCCACTAGTGCTTGAGAGAATTGAAGGATGAGCGACTTAACGAAGAAGCCAACAGCTGATCAGGTAAAACGTCTGCCGAAAGCGCTCCTGCACGATCACCTAGACGGTGGATTACGTCCTCAAACTATTATCGATATTGCTAAAGAGATTGGCCATGAATTACCAACCTACGATGCTGTAGAACTCGCAGAATGGTTCCGTAGCTCCTGTGATTCAGGATCGCTCGTTCTCTACCTCGAAACTTTTGCTCACACAGTAGCAGTGATGCAACGCAAGGAAGATATTGTCCGCGTTGCTCGCGAATGTGCTGTCGATCTTGCCCGTGATGGTGTTGTTTATGCGGAAGTTCGCATGGCGCCCGAACTCATCACTGAAAAAGGTTTAACGCTTTCGCAAGCTATCGAAGCAATCCTTGAAGGATTTCGTGCAGGTGAAGTTGAAGCGAAAGCTGAAGGTAACACAATTCGCGTGATGGCCCTTCTCTGCGGAATGCGACAGAACGAACTCTCGCAAGAAGTTGCAGAGCTCACTGTTAAATATCGCGATCAAGGAGTTGTTGGATTTGATATTGCAGGTCCTGAAGATGGTTTCCCACCGAGTGATCAACTCGATACCTTTGAATTCCTACGCCGTGAAAATGCACACTTCACCATTCATGCAGGTGAGGCATATGGATTACCTTCGATCTGGGAAGCTATTCAGCTCTGTGGCGCAGAACGTTTAGGTCACGGAGTGCGCATCACCGACGATATCGATTTCAACCACACGCCACCGCGCCTTGGTCGACTTGCATCCTATGTTCGCGATCGTCGCGTGCCACTAGAGATGTGCCCATCATCGAATATTCAGACCGGTGTTGCTGATTCATTCGCTCATCACCCACTTGCACGGCTGGCCAAACTTCGTTTCAGAGTCACTATCAATACAGATAATCGCTTGATGTCGGCAACATCCATGAGTCGTGAGATGACAGAGATGGTTAATCAATGTGATTGGACTTTCCAGGATTTGCAGCGCGTGACTATCAATGCGCTCAAGAGCTCATTTATTCCTTTTGAAGAGCGCCTATCAATAATTGAGAATGTTATAAAGCCAGGATACGCAAAAATTTCAGCGGAGTAAATTTTTTTTAAACTCCTACTGAGTGCCAGACTGTTTTAGATTCCATAAATGCAAGGATTCTTGTGGGGCTCTGTCCTGTGTTAAATGCATGAATCCGCTTGAGATTCTCAGCTCCCGCCTCCTTCAGAGCACCTCGCTTCTTCTTATCAATTCCAGTGATATCAAAACCATCGATATCCATATGGGATGCAGCCCATGGAGCTAGTTCATCAAGAGATCCTGTAAGAATGTTGATAACACCTGCAGGTAGGTCACTTGTTGCCAATACTTCAGCGAACGACATTGCTGGAACTGCAAGTGAGCCAGGAACTAGTACAACTGTTGTATTACCTGACACTACTGCGGCGGCGATGGCATCGATAAAATCGATAAAATTTGCTGAGGCAGCAATTGCCACCACGCCTTGTGGTTCAGAGATTGAGAAGTTAAAGAAAGGTCCTGCAACTGGATTGGTAGCTCCACTAACTGCTTGTAGCTTGTCGCTCCAGCCTGCATACCAAACCCAACGGTCTATGGCATCTAATACCTGTGACTTAGCTTTGAGGGCAGTGATCTGTGAAGTAAGTGCAATCTCAGATTCAAATTGTTCTGCTCTGCCTTCGAGCATCTCTGCGATACGATAAAGAATTTGTCCACGATTAAATGCAGTGGCCTTTGACCAACCAGATTGAGCAGCGCGGGCAGCAGTTACGCCATCGCGTAGATCTTTCCGTGAAGCAAGTGCCGGATTAGCAATGAAATCACCGTTCTTAGCGGTGACTTCAAATACACGGCCAGATTCACTACGGGGAAATGTGCCATTGATAAAGAGCTTGTATGTCTTCTTCACATCAACGCGAGCTTGCTTCTTAGTAGCCATTTACTTCGCCCCCGTCTCTTTCCCGGTCTTCAAATATGCAGCAAGGCCATGTTTGCCGCCTTCGCGACCCCAGCCAGATTCCTTGTAACCACCAAATGGAGATGCTGGATCAAATTTATTAAAGGTATTTGCCCAGATGACACCAGCTTTGAGATGTTGGCTAGCCCAGAAAATTCGTGAGCCTTTCTCACTCCAGATTCCAGCAGATAATCCAAAGGGAGTGTTATTTGCCTTATCGATCGCCTCTTGTGGAGTTCTAAAAGTTAATATAGAGAGAACCGGACCAAAGATTTCCTCCTGCGCGATTCGGTGCGCCTGAGTGACACCAGTGAAGATTGTGGGAGCAAACCAGAAACCTTTATCTGAGAGGTTGCACTGTGGGCTCCAGCGCTGCGCACCTTCTGCATCTCCAATTGCAGATAGCTCTTTAATCTTTACCAATTGTTCCTTCGAGTTGATGGCACCGAGGTCAGTATTTTTATCGAGAGGATCTCCCACTCTGATCTTGGACATTCTGACCTTAAGCTTTTCAATAACTTCATCGGCGATGCTCTCTTGCAGAATCAGGCGAGAACCAGCACAGCAGACATGGCCTTGGTTAAAGAAGATTCCGTTGACGATTCCTTCAACTGCTTCATCAACAGGTGCGTCATCAAAGACAATATTGGCGCCCTTTCCACCAAGTTCCAGAGTGGCTTTCTTATCAGTAGATGCAATAGCGCGAGCAATCTTTTTTCCGACGTCGGTAGATCCGGTAAATGCAATCTTATGAATTCCGGGATGGTTCACAATTGCAGCACCAGTAGAACCATCGCCGGTCACAATATTGACAACACCATCAGGTAATTCGGCCTGCTGACAGACTTCAGCAAAGAGTAGGGCAGTGAGTGAGGTTGTCTCTGCTGGTTTGAGCACGACGGTATTTCCGGTGGCAAGTGCCGGTGCAATTTTCCAGGCCAGCATCAAGAGTGGGAAGTTCCACGGAATTATCTGACCTGCAACTCCATAAGGCTGAGGGGAGTGGCCAAGACCTGCATAATCTAATTTGTCAGCCCACCCTGCGTGATAAAAAAAGTGTGCTGCAACGAGTGGAATATCGATATCGCGTGTTTCACGAATTGGCTTGCCATTATCAAGAGTCTCAAGCACTGCGAACTCGCGGGCACGCTCTTGCAGTATGCGAGCAATGCGATATAGATACTTTCCGCGTTCTTTACCTGAAAGCTTTGACCATGTCTTTGTATATGCCTTCTGTGCTGCAGCTACCGCTTTATCAACATCTGATGCTCCGCCGAGTGCGATATGGCTGAGTACTTCTTCAGTTGCGGGATTGATAGTAGGAAAGTGCTTCTTTCCTGCAACAAATGAACCATTGATGAAATGACCGTATTTAGGCTTGATAGAGACGATCGCCCTAGATTCTGGCGCCGGTGCATACTCGAAGGTCATCGTCTGCTCATCCCTAGTCAATCGTCACGTAGTTAGGGCTAGCGTAGTAGCCGTCTGACATTTTCATGCGCTGCATCAGTAAATCATTGAGAAGTGCGCTTGCACCTATTCGAAATAGCTGAGGAGTTAACCAGTCTGGCCCTGCAGTTTCATTGACCAGGACCAACTGCTTAATGGCATCTTTTGTTGTGCGAATACCACCGGCAGGTTTGACTCCGATTCTGCGTTGGGTGAGTGTGTAAAAATCACGGACAGCTTCGAGCATCACAAGCACAACTGGGGGAGTTGCCGCAGGTGCAACCTTGCCGGTCGAAGTCTTAATAAAGTCAGCACCTGCCAGCATCGCTAGGTAAGAAGCCTTTCGCACATTGTCATAGGTAACGAGTTCGCCAGTTTCAAAGATCACTTTGAGATGGGCCTTCTCACCACAGACTTCGCGAATCTTTACGATTTCATCAAATACCAGACCATACTTTCCAGCCAAGAATGCTCCACGGTCAATGACCATATCGATTTCAGCAGCACCTGCATCAATTGCATCTTGTGTATCTTGAATCTTTACCTCCATGGATGCGCGACCAGATGGGAATGCAGTAGAGACAGCAGCAACTGGGACATGTTTGCCACCGATGGCATCTAAATGTGTGCGAGCAATTTCAACCATATCGTTATAAACACAGATGGCACCGACGCTGGGAACTGTGGGATCAGTTGGATCAGGCCGAACTGCTTTGGAACATAGCGCGCGAACTTTTCCAGGAGTATCGGCACCTTCAAGAGTTGTCAGATCCACCATAGAAATGGCAGTTTCAATTGCCCATTTCTTGCTGGTTGTTTTGATACTTCTAGTGGCAAGCATCGCAGCTCGTGATTCGGCTCCCACTTGGTCGACTCCAGATAGTTGATTGAGGAAATAAACAAGTGACTTCTCTGATCCATCGATTAAGCCGTAAAAGTTCACGACAGCAAGTCTTTCAGAGGTTGTCGGATCTGGTCGAGTAATTTCTGTGATTCTTCCGACGTGGTTGTCACTACTTCTATGTAGCACTTCATCTTCGCTTCAGTGCCTGATGGGCGAACAATTACTCGTATTCCGCCGGCAAGCCAGATACGGAGCCCATCGGTTGGCGGCAAACTATTGGTTGGTGCTGCCAAATCTTCGATGGATTCAACTGCTCGACCCGCAATCTCTGCAGGTGGGTTCTGTCGCAAACCTGCAAGCAAGCGAGTAATTGCTGACATATCAGAGACTCGAATTGAGATCTGTTCTGTTCCATGAAAGCCATGTCGCGCCCATACTTCATCGAGCAAGTCAGAGATCGTTAATCCATCACGCTTGAGATCCATCGCGATCTGCGCAATAAAAATTGCTGCCGAAATTCCATCTTTATCATTTACATTCTCAGAATCGACTGCGTAACCGATTGCTTCTTCATATCCAAAGGCGAGATCTTCAATCTTAGCGAGCCACTTAAATCCAGTAAGTACCTCTTCAAATGTGATTGCGTAATGCGCGCAAATCTTTCGTAGCGCAGAAGATGAGACGATGGAATTTCCGAATGTACCGGTTGGCTTTGAGCGTGCAATCCATTCGCCGAAGACAATGCCTAGTTCGTCCCCGCGCAACATACGCCAACCAACTTGTGGATCGTTGATTGCTACGGCGCATCTGTCAGCATCGGGATCATTTGCAATAACGAGATCTGCGCCAAAATCACGAGCTTTCTTGAGTGCTAGATCAATTGCCCCTGGTTCTTCAGGGTTGGGAAATGCAACTGTAGGAAAGTCAGGATCTGGCGCACATTGTTCGTCTACAAGTAAGAGAGTGGCAAAACCTGCATGGTTGAAGACTCGCTGCACCGTTTCAGTTCCGACACCATGCATCGCAGTGTAAACAACCTTGATATCGCCAGGACGTGGAGCAAGTGCGCTTGTACGCTTTACATATTCAGTAATTACTTCTTCACCAAGTACTGTCCAATTTTTTCCACGCGGTATCGCCTTGAGCGATGTCACTGCATCGATATCAGCTGCCATGAACCCATCTGTAGGGCTAATAATTTGGGACGATGCGTAATTGATTCCATCAGCGGCTGGCCCGACATAGACCTTGTACCCATTATCTTGCGGTGGGTTGTGGCTTGCGGTGACCATAATGCCGATATCGCATTGCATATATGCAGTTGCAAATGCGAGAACAGGGGTTGGTAGCGGACGAGGAAGTATGTAAACATCCATTCCTGCACCGCTCATGATTTCTGCAGTCTCGAAGGTGTAATCCTCTGAGCCATAGCGTGCATCGCGACCGATGACCACCTTTTTCATTCCATGCTGGCGCATATAGGCAGCTATCCCAGCTGCTGTGCGACCCACAACGGCGCGATTCATGCACGATGGCCCCGGGCCAATGGGACCGCGTAGCCCTGCTGTACCAAATTGAAGAAAGCCGTTGAAGTATTTCTTTAAGGTTGTTTCATCGCCTGAATCAAGAAGTAATTGCAATTCTGCAGACGTATGAAGATCAGGGTCATCGCTAATCCACGCTTGTACTTCAGCAACGAGTGATTGATCCATGAGTGCAGATTATCTTTGCTAGACGAGATTTGGAATAGTGTTCTTAAGAAGTGCGCCCATGCGACTTGCTGCCGCTTTTCCAGCCGCAATAACTTCTTCATGATTTAACTTCTCGCCCGTGACACCTGCTGCAGCATTAGTGACCAATGAAATTCCAAGCACCTCGGCACCAAGAGCGTGTGCAGCAATTGCTTCAGGAACTGTGGACATGCCAACTAGATCTGCACCCATCGTGCGCATCATCATAATTTCTGCAGGTGTTTCATACGTTGGTCCTCGCCAATGCACATAGACACCTTCAGCAAGTGATGCGTCTTCCTTCTTCACGATTTCGCGAACGCGCTTGCTATATAAATCTGTGAGATCAATAAAGGTTGCACCAGAAAGTGGGGAAGCAGCAGTGAGCGAGATGTGGTCACGGATAATTACTGGCTGGCCGACTGTATAAGAAGTATTAATACCTCCACATGCATTGGTAAGGATGATGACTTTGCACCCTGCCTTTACGGCTGTGCGTACACCGTGCACAACAGGTTCCATCCCTTTACCTTCATAGAGATGTGTGCGCCCAAGAAATACCAGTGCACGGATAGTTTTGCCATTTTCAATGATTTCATAAGAACGAACTTTTCCTGAGTGGCCTTCTACTGCAGGTGCAAAAAATCCTGTTAATTCGTGAGCATCACATTCATACGCCGGTGTGCCAAGTGCATCTGCAGCGCTTACCCACCCTGAGCCCATAACGAGGGCGACATCATGAGAGGCAACTCCGGTGCGCGCTGCTATTTCTGCTGCTGCCTTTGAAGCTGCAGCTAATGGATCGGAGTAGAGAAGATCAGATGAGGTCATACCTCAATAATGTCACAGAGAACTGTTCCGCTGGCCACAGTCTCGCCAATTACAGCGTGTAGGTTCTTAATCACGCCGCTGCGATGGGCGTTGAGTGGTTGTTCCATCTTCATCGCTTCAAGAACAATGATGAGTTCACCGGCTTCAACACTCTGTCCTTCTTCCACTGCAACCTTCACAACTGTTCCTTGCATCGGGCTTGCAAGACCTGTGCCTGATGCGCCGCCTGCAGATGCCTGCTTTGCACGGTGACGTTTAACAACAGGTTCGGGTGCGTGGACAAGGATTTCAAAACGTTTTCCATTGACTTCAGCGACGAGTTTTTCTGCAGCCACTCGAGTCTGAATCTCTGCAGCACTTAATTTAAATACGGGAATATTGTTCTTAAATTCATTTTCGATATAACTGGTGTGGACCTTAAACTCTTCTGTAAATGCAGGATCCTCAAGGATTGCGCGGTGGAAGGTAAGTGCGGTGGCAAGGCCACCTACTTCAAACTCTGCAAGTGCGCGTCGTGCTCGTTGGATTGCTTCTTTACGAGTTGCGCCAGTAACAATTAACTTGGCAAGAAGTGAATCGAAGTTTCCACCAATGACATCGCCATTGCGAAATCCTGCATCGACACGAACACCAGGGCCTGTTGGGATATTCCACGCAGTGATACGTCCTGGTGCTGGCAAGAACGAACGTCCTGGATCTTCACCGTTGATGCGAAATTCAATCGAATGCCCACGCACGACAGGATCATCAAAGCCAAGGCTTTCACCCATTGCGATGCGGAACTGTTCGCGGACTAAGTCGATGCCCGTTACTTCTTCAGAGACTGGGTGCTCGACCTGCAAACGAGTATTGACTTCAAGAAATGAAATAGTTCCATCGACTCCAACAAGAAATTCACATGTACCTGCGCCGATATAGCCGGCCTCTTTCATGATTGCCTTACTAGAGCGGTAGAGCTCTTCATTCTGTGCATCAGTCAAAAAAGGTGCAGGAGCTTCTTCTACAAGTTTCTGGTGGCGACGCTGCAGCGAACAATCTCGAGTTGAAACAACAACGGCGTGGCTATGCTTATCGACGAGTACTTGAGTTTCAACGTGACGAGGCTTATCGAGATATCGCTCAACAAAACATTCTCCCCGCCCAAAGCCTGCGATTGCTTCACGCACAGCTGATGCATAGAGTTCGGGAATTTCATCCATGGAGTGTGCAACTTTAAGTCCGCGTCCGCCGCCACCGAATGCTGCCTTGATTGCAACAGGTAGCCCGTGTTCCTTTGCAAAGGCGAGAACTTCTTCATGTCCGGTAACTGGATCTTTTGTACCGGCGACAAGAGGTGCACCAGCTTTTGCGGCAATACGCCTGGCCGAAACTTTATCTCCGAGTGCGCTAATTGCAGCGGGAGGGGGACCAATCCAGATAAGTCCTGCGTCGACAACCGCTTGTGCGAAGTTTGCATTTTCAGAGAGGAATCCATAACCGGGGTGCACAGCATCTGCGCCGGATTCTTTTGCAAGGGCGATGATTTTTGGGATATTGAGATAAGTGTCTTTGGCAACGGTGCCATTGAGTGAATAGGCAAAATCTGCGCTCTGTGTGTGGAGCGCATCGCGATCTTCTTCAGCATAGATCGCAACAGATTCGAGTCCATGATCTTTACATGCGCGTATAACGCGAAGAGCAATCTCTCCTCGATTTGCAATCAGTACGCGCTTCATGACATATCCTTAACCTGAGGCCAAGAATATCCAAGTTGCTTCATTGCGCTACGAAGAAAAGGCATCGAGATACCTACAACATTGGTGTAATCACCTTCAATGACTGGAATAAAAGGACTGCCAAAGCCATCGAGTGTGAATCCACCTGCAACGTGCAGTGGCTCCTCCGATGCAACATAATCTACGATTTCTTCATCGGTCATATCTGTGAAAGTCACTTTTGTCGTGACGCGATCTGATATCTCTATTCCCTTTTCAGTATCGATAACACAGTGCCCTGTATGGAGCAATCCTGTACGGCCGCTGATTTTCTTTGCACGTTCAATCGCAACGGCAGCAGAGCCTGGCTTACCAAAGGAGACTCCATCAACATCAAAGGTCGAATCGCACCCAATAATAATTGCAGGGTAATCAACCAACTCACGGACTGTATGTGCCTTTGAGATAGCTAAGGCAATCACCATATCTTCGGGCGTCATTGCGTTAAAGAAATCAGTGTCTTCATCAACATTACTGACAATAATTGTCGGCTTTAGCCCAGCATCTTCCAATAAACGACGACGTGATTGCGATTGTGAAGCTAAGACTATGCGTGGCATTTATCGGTGCTTTCGTGCGCCAAAAGTCATCTGGCGGGGTGGCGGTTGCCGAAGCCGTGGTAACGAAAAGATACTTCGCTTAATCACGGCTTTGATCTCAATTGCTTTATGGTTGGCCAACACCGCTTGCAGCGCGAGAAGTTCTTCAGGCGTTGGATTGCCTGCAGTGACAGTAAATTTCATTGTTATAGAGGAATATTTCCATGCTTGCGTGCTGGCAAGGTATCGCGCTTTGTCTTCAAGGTGCGAAATGCCTTGGTGATATATTGGCGTGAATCTTCAGGTTCAATCACGCTATCGATTGTTCCTCGCTCTGCTGCAAGGTATGGATTTGAAAACTTTTCGGTGTACTCAGTGATTAACTCTGCACGCTTTGCACTCTGATCTTTAGCTTCTGCTAAGTCTTTGCGATAGAGAATATTGACTGCACCTTGCGCACCCATTACTGCGATTTCAGCAGTTGGCCATGCAAAGTTGATATCGCTACCGAGGTATTTAGATCCCATCACGATAAATGCCCCACCATATGCCTTGCGGGTAATGAGAGTGACAAGTGGCACTGACGCTTCAGCGTAGGCATAGAGAAGCTTTGCGCCACGGCGAATAATGCCGTTCCATTCTTGTTCGATACCAGGCATAAATCCAGGAACATCTACAAGGGTAAGAATTGGAATATTAAATGCATCGCAGAAACGCAAGAAGCGCGCTGCTTTTTCAGATGAATTAATATCAAGTGTTCCAGCCAACTGCGAAGGTTGGTTAGCGATAATTCCAATGGACTGTCCTTCGATACGCGCAAATCCCACAACAATATTTGGCGCATAGAGCGCGTGGACCTCAAGGAATTCTGCTTCATCAACAAGGGCTTTAATAAGCACCTTCATGTCATATGGCTGATTTGGACTATTGGGAATCAAGGTGTTGAGGGCAGTATCTGATACGCACTTATCAAGAGTTTCAGTCGGGGGAAGCACGGGAGATCCATCCATATTATTGGAGGGAAGATATGAAAGAAGCGCCTTTACATAGTCAATTGCATCGGCTTCTGAATCTGCCATGTAATGCGCATTTCCAGACTTTGTATTGTGAGTAAGAGCTCCGCCTAGTTCTTCCATCCCTACATCTTCACCAGTCACAGTCTTGATAACGTCTGGGCCAGTGATAAACATATTGGATGTCTCCTTCACCATCACGGTAAAGTCTGTGAGAGCTGGTGAATATGCAGAACCACCTGCGCATGGGCCAAGAATCAAGGAAATCTGAGGAATCACTCCTGAAGAGCGAGTATTGAGACGGAAGATCCTTCCGTAACCATTGAGCGATGCAACGCCTTCTTGAATACGCGCTCCACCTGAGTCATTAATTCCAATAAGTGGAATTCCTGATTTCAGGGCAAACTCTGCAATCTTTACAATTTTTTCAGCATGCACTTCACCAAGTGATCCACCAAAGACTGTGAAGTCTTGGGAGTACAGAGCTATTGGTCGACCATCTACTGTCGCAGTTCCAATGATGACTCCATCACCGTAGGGACGGTTCTTCTCCATGCCAAAGTTCTGTGCACGGTGACGGACAAACTCATCAATCTCTGTAAATGAATCAGGATCTACAAGCATCTCGACTCTTTCGCGAGCAGTGCCTTTACCTTTAGCATGCTGCTTCTCTTCAGCTCGAGCTGAACCAGCCTGTACAGCTTCGTCAATTCTCTCGCGAAGGTCTTCAATCTTTCCTGCGGTTGTATGCAGATCTGGGCTCATGACCATAAGGTACTAGTCGTGAGCATAGTTACGCCAAGACCACCGCTCAACACTTTGGTGATCTCAGAAAAAATCTCGCGGTACTGGCGAGTAAGCGTGGTTGAAGTCACGGGCTCAACACAAGATGATCTTGCTCAATTAGTGGCAGATAAAAAAGCATGCATGGGCGATGTAATCGTTACAGAATTTCAATCAGCAGGTCGTGGTCGACTCGATAGAAAATTTGATGCACCAAAATCTTCAGCACTAATGTTCTCTCTCTATATCCAACCGCAGCGCGAGAAATCTGACTGGCCATTCCTCACATTACTAACTGGGCTCAGTGCAGTCTTTACATTGACGAAATTAGATCCGGAAAGTTCGCCAATACTAAAATGGCCAAATGATATTCTCTTGGGAGAAGGAAAAGTTGGCGGAATCATTGCGCAAACATACGGTGATGGAGTAGTAATTGGCGTTGGGATTAATGTTGGTATGACTCAAACAGAACTTCCAGTCGCTCATGCAACCTCTCTGTTACTCAACAACTTTTCAGTGCTCGATCGCAATCTCATTCTCGCTTTATTCTTAAATACGTTTGAGGAACTTCTTGAACGTTGGCAGAACGGTGAAGACCTACGCCATCTTTACAATGAACGTTCAGCAACGATCGGCCGTGAGATTCGAATAGAACATCCCGACGCAACCTACAGAACTGGAAAAGCGGTAGACATTACGCCTACCGGAGAGCTCATACTTGAAGATGGTTCACGAGTATCAGTGGGGGACATCGTTCATCTACGATAACCCTGTGAACGAAAGATTCCCTCGCGTTGGCGTCATAGGCGCAGGGCAGTTAGCGCGCATGATGGTTGCACCTGCAACTGCACTCGGAGTCGATCTCCTTCTCTTTGCTCAAAGCCCAGATGACTCTGGCGCACAAATTACCAACCATGTTGTCGGTGATTACACCGATCTTGAAGCCCTCAAGCAGTTTGCATCCACATGTGATGTCATCACCTTCGAACATGAACTTGTACCGCTTGCGGTAATCAAAGGTCTTGAGACGAGCGGTATAAAGGTTTATCCGGCTTCATCTGCATTTATTTATTCCCAAGATAAGGCAGAGATGCGCCAGAAGTTGAGTTCATTCCCAGCACCTGTCTGGAAGATTGCAACATCAACAGCTGACATTGAGCGTTACCCACTTATTGCAAAGGCAATCTCTGGTGGATACGACGGACGTGGTGTCTGGAAGATTAATTCTCAAGATGAACTCACAGAAGTATTCAAGACCACTCCCCGCCTGCTTATTGAAGAGCTCGTCTCATTTGATTCTGAGATTGCAGTCATGATTGCACGCTCACCACATGGCCAGGCAACGTCATGGGCTCCAACTGAGACTGTGCAAGAAGATGGAATTTGTACTCACACTATTTCTCCTGCCCACAGTATTTCTTCCGAACTTGCCGAAAAAGCACAGAAACTTGCTCTCGATATTGCACAAGGAGTTGGGGTCGTAGGTGTGATGGCCGTTGAAATGTTTGTAAAGGGCGAGCATCTTTATATCAATGAACTAGCTATGCGCCCACATAATTCAGGACATTGGACTATCGATGGCTCACGTACAAACCAATTTGAACAACACTTGCGTGCAATTCTGGATCTTCCACTCGGTGACCCTTCAATGACCTGTGATTATGCAGTGATGGGAAACATTCTGGGAGGCGAGAAGACAGATATGTATCGCCCCTATCTTCACCTGATGGCCCGTAACCCAGGCTTGAAATTCCACCAATATAAGAAGGAAGTCCGCGCTGGGCGTAAGATTGGCCATGTCACCGCAGTTGGTTCCGACCTTCTACAATTAATCACTGATGTGCAGCATGCACGTGACTATATGAGCGGAGCTATTGATGAATAATCGTAAGGATGTAGCAATCATCATGGGCTCGGATTCTGATTGGCCATTGATGGAAGATGCTGCAAAAGCCCTTGATTCGTTCGGAATCTCATACACCGCCGATATCATCTCCGCACATCGCATGCCAGAAGAGATGGTTGAGTTTGCAAAGAGCGCTGCGTCAAAAGGATACAAAGTAATTATTGCTGGGGCAGGGGGAGCAGCTCACCTTCCAGGAATGGTGGCCTCACTTACAACGCTCCCAGTTATTGGAGTTCCTGTATCACTGAAGATCCTTGATGGAATGGATTCACTCCTCTCTATCGTTCAGATGCCTGGTGGAGTTCCAGTAGCAACGGTTGGTATTGATAACGCAAAGAACGCCGGAATACTTGCGGCACGAATCATCGGATCTGCAGATGCTGCGGTGTCAAAGAAGATTGCAACGCAGCTCTCAGAGCTATCAGATGAAGCAAAGGCAAAGGGCGCCCAAATGAGCGCCCGTCGCAGTACAAAAACTGGTTTCTAATCAGTTCTTCCTAGCGCATGAAAGCGCCAGCCGGCAGCACGCCACTTATTTCTATCTAACATATTGCGACCATCAATAAGTAATTTTGACTTCACTAGCTGGCCAATTACTGAAGGATCTAGTTCGCGATATTCCCTCCACTCAGTCAAGTGCAAGATTGCATCTGCACCCTTAACCGCATCGATAACTTTTTCTTGATAATCAAGATTCGGGAAACGCTTTCGTGCAGGCTCAATGCCTTTTGGATCATGAACCACTACTTGTGCACCTGCAGCTTGCAACTGTGCAGCGATATCAAGTGCGGGGGAGTCACGCACATCGTCGCTGTCAGGCTTAAATGTCGCACCGAGTACTGCGATTTTATATTGCGTCAGATCTTCTGAAAGGTCGGCACGGACAATATCTATAACGCGTTGACGTGCACGCAGATTTATTGCGTCGACTTCACGCAGGAATTCGAGTGCCTGATCTGCACCAAGCTCTTGTGCACGTGCCATAAATGCGCGAATATCTTTAGGAAGACACCCTCCACCAAAGCCGATACCTGCCTGCAAGAAACGGCTTCCGATTCGTGGGTCGTAACCGATTGCCTTTGCAAGGACAGTGACATCTCCACCAGCTGCTTCACAGACTTCAGCCATTGCATTGATAAATGAAATCTTGGTCGCGAGAAATGAGTTGGCAGCAACTTTCACGAGCTCGGCAGTTGGAAGGTCTGCACGAATCCATGGAGTTCCTAAATCAATGACTGGCTTATAAAGCTCTTTGAGAATCTCTTCTGCTCGATCATTTGCAACACCGACCACGAGGCGATTAGGAGTCAAGGTATCTTCCACCGCAAAACCTTCACGGAGAAACTCTGGATTCCAGGCAAGATCTGCTTGGGGGGCAGCTACTGAAAGCTGGTCTCGAAGAAGTTGAGCTGTTCCAACTGGCACTGTTGATTTTCCTACAACAAGGGAGCCCTCCTTGAGATGCGGTGCGATCGCCGCAACAGATGCCTTCACATATGTGAGATCAGCTGCGAGTCCATCTTTACTTTGCGGAGTGCCGACACAGATGAAGTGCACATCAGCATCGGCAACGGCAGAGAAATCAGTTGTGAAAGATAGACGACCTGTCTTCATCTCAGCAGCAAGGAGTGTGTCGAGACCTGGTTCGTAGAAAGGGAGCTCGCCTTTAGAGAGGAGATCTACCTTTCTCTGATCTGTATCGAGACCAATTACTTCGTATCCTAGTGAGGACATACATGCTGCATGAGTTGAGCCCAAGTAGCCGCAACCAATGACGGATAGCTTCAGAGTCATAATGACGAGTGTATTGCAGAGCTATTTAAAATCAGAATTCTTAAGGGCTATTGAGTTGTGGCGCTTGTTGTGTCGAGGCACAGGGATTTTCAGCACCAGTTTTTGTCTTAAATTTGTCGACCATCACAGCTTTGGCAGTTGCCTTTGCAGATGGCTTTATGGTCTCAAGGAGCGCCTCATCATTGCGGATTCGAGTCCATAGATCTGTCGCCACTATCGGATCCCAAATAACGACTGATCCAACGCCCGGTGCCGTGGCATTGGGATCTGAAAGTGGAACAGTCAATGTGCGTAGATTTCCCGCAGAAAGGTTTCGCATCTGCTTTGCAAGAGTTAAGAGATCGCTCTTATTTACTGAGGTATCCATTTTCACAGTAGAGAGAGTTGCGTTAAAGAAACTCGTTAATTTGATTGGGTTCAGCAAGAT
This sequence comes from Candidatus Planktophila sp., assembly GCA_040402415.1. Taxonomy (GTDB): domain Bacteria; phylum Actinomycetota; class Actinomycetes; order Nanopelagicales; family Nanopelagicaceae; genus Planktophila. The sequence continues at coordinate 106,100 of JBBAMS010000001.1, forward strand.
TCCACCACTGGTGGCCTTACGTACAACTGCACTGACAAATTGCTGTTGGCGTTCCATTCGACCAATGTCTCCACGACCATCGAAATCTCGAGTACGTACATATTTAAGAGCTTCAATTCCATCGAGGATGTGCGAACCAGCGCTCATGATGAGGTGGCTCTTAGGGTCGTTAATTGCAACCTTGGAACAAACCTGAATTCCACCAAGTGCATCAACGACCCCGGTGAAGCCTGCGAAACTGATTTCTACATAATGGTCAATTTTAAGGTTAGTCTTTGCCTCGATTGTTTGAATAAGTAAAGGTGCCCCACCAAATGCAAAGGCCGCATTCATTTTTCCAGGTGCAGGTGGAATATCAAACTTTCCATCGAGACTTTTGTATGCTGGAATAGTTACCAATGTGTCGCGGGGGATTGATACAACATATGCGGTATCTCGACTCTTACTAATATGAACGAGCAATATTGTGTCTGATCGACCACCAGCTGCAGATGCAGTACTTCCAACGCGTAATAATTTAAGCTGGGCCTTTGTTAGTCCCTCACGGCTATCGGAACCAACAACAAGATAATTAAGCGCTGTTGAAGTTTTTTGAGGACGGTTCTTGAGCGCTCCAAATGCATCGATACGAGAAATTTGACCGCTTATTTGGCCTAAACCTACCCACGCAAGGGATGCAAGAAGGACAACGCCCACAGAGAGTGATGTAATTATCCGGATTACGCGAGAAGATTTCACATCCGTAGGGTACTTGGACGATAGCGTGGAGGGGTTATGGCGACACCAACACAAGAGTTATTTGGCTCACCGCACCCTTCTATTAGCGTGATTCTTCCAGTTCTTAATGAAGAGTCTCATCTGGAAGGCGCTATCAGTTCAATTCTTTCTCAGAAATTTCTCGGTTCCATTGAAATCATTCTTGCACTAGGTCCATCGCGCGATCGCACCAATGAAATCGCTCGACAAATTTCGCAGAAGGAATCTCGAGTAATCCTTGTAGAAAATCCAACGGGCCGTACTGCAACAGGACTTAATCTAGCCTTGCGCGCTACTCGCAGCCCGGTAGTAGTTCGTGTAGATGGACATGCACAGATTCCTGATAACTACCTTGCACTTGTTGTAGAAATTCTTAATTCAACAGGAGCAGTCAATGTCGGTGGCGTTATGGCTGCAATCGGAACAACACGATTTGAAAGAGCTGTCGCTGCAGTTATGCGAAGTCCACTAGGGGTTGGGGCGTCACGTTTCCATACTGGTGGAAAGGCCGGGGCAGTAGATACTGTCTATCTTGGTGCTTTTAGACGGGAAGCGCTTCTTGCTATTGGTGGATTCGATGAGAGATTTACTCGGGCACAAGATTGGGAGCTTAACTTTCGCTTGCGTGAAAATGGAGGCCTCGTCTACTTTGATCCGCGCCTGCATGTGACATATCGGCCACGACCAACTGTAAAGGCACTTGCAAAACAATATTTTGAATATGGTCGTTGGCGCAGGGTCGTTTCTCGCAGACATGCAGGAACAATTAATTTTCGCTATCTTGCTCCGCCGGTAGCTCTCGTTGGATTTACCCTTTCTCTTGCACTTGGATTAACAGTAGCTCCAATTTTTTATCTTCCATCTGCGATCTATCTTGCCTTCCTACTATTTGCATCTCTCAGGATTGCTTCCTCAGCTATTGAATTTCTCACTCTTTTATTAGTTATTCCTACCATGCATTTCTCATGGGGTGCGGGATTCATTACTTCCCCCAAGACTCTCGTACCTTCATCTGATTAACTCTGAGCGCTCTGCGGTAGCCTTTCGTACGTGGAGAAGCCAGTTGTTGTATACGAGCCATTTCGCGCCGGTCTGCCACCCATGCGTGGATATCTTCGCTCACTCTGGGCTCGTCGCACATTTATCGCTGCATTTTCTCGTTCAGAACTACGTGAACAAAATTTCGACTCACTCTTTGGCCAGTTATGGCTAGTCCTTAACCCACTTCTTCTTTCAGGTGTGTACTTCTTACTTATTCAGGTCATTGGCGGAAAGAGTGACTCTGCTCGATTTGCCCATCTCACCGCAAGTCTCTTCCTCTTCTATCTCATCGCTAATAGTTTAAGCGGTGGAGTAAAGGCAATTACATCGGGTCAACGCCTCATCCTTAATACTTCTTTCCCACGAATCATGTTGCCGATATCTGCAGCCGTGGTGGCCCTCTTTAGATTTATACCGACACTCATTGTCTTTATTGGGATTCACGCCCTTCTGGGTCTGCCTTTTTCATGGCAGATGTTGTGGGCGCTCCCAGTAATATTGATAGCAATCGTGATGTCACTGGGTATGGCAATTTTGATTTCATGCATCAATGTCTACTTCCGCGATATTTCAAGCATGTTGCCATATCTGACTCGAAGCCTTCTGTACTTATCTCCAATCCTGTATGAAGCAGCGCACATGTCTCACCGCATCAAGAAGTTCGAAGTCGCAAACCCAATCTTCTACCTACTTGATTCTTGGTCTCGCGTGATGGTGCATGGGCAAGCTCCTACCTCTAAAGGACTTCTTTACTCTTCTATCTGGGCTCTTAGCATCTTTATAGTCGGAACCTATTTCTTCCTATCGAGGGAGCGTGATTTCGCTGTCAGACTATAACCACGAACATTCACAACACAGCCTCGCTGTCTCTGTGAAAAACTTAGGACTTATATATAACACTTCAATCGATAAGAGACCGACACTTAAAGCGCGCTTGAAAACTCTCGGACGCGGTAAAAAGCACACACGGACAGTTCATGCATTAAACGATGTGAATATAGATGTTCACTACGGCACGGTGCTCGGAATTATTGGCTCGAATGGTGCAGGCAAATCTTCACTCATGCGCGTAATTTCAGGAATTGTGCCACCAACACAAGGGCGCGTTGAGGTCTATGGATCAGTCAGCACACTTCTTGCCCTCGGGGTTGGATTTAATCCAGCTATGACTGGGCGCGATAATGTCTATCTCGGTGGTCTTGCAGCTGGAATGTCACGAGATGAGATTGATAGGAATTTCGAGGCAATCGCTGCATTCTCCGAACTTGGTGATGCAATTGATACTCCAATGCGCACATATTCATCGGGCATGTTCGCGCGTCTAGCTTTCTCTGTTGCAGCTGTTGTAGAGCCAGATATTTTAATTATTGATGAAGCACTCAGCACAGGTGACGCTAAATTCAAGGAGAAGAGCCTTAATAGAATCAAGGAATTACGTACATCTGATCGCGCCTTAATACTTGTAAGCCATGCACTTGCAACAATTGAAGATATTTGCAATGAGGTAATCTGGCTCGACCATGGAAAATTAATGGCACGCGGAAATCCCATAGAAGTAATCACTGCATATCGCGAATTTGTAGATGCTAGAAAGAGCGCATCGTCAGATGAGGATGTATAAATCTTTTCTCGTAGCTCTGCTTCTCATATTCTCTCTAAGCTCTGTTGCACAGGCAGATACTCCTCCTTCTTTCTCCTTCACAGGTTCCGGATATGGCCATGGCGTTGGCATGAGCCAGATTGGAGCTAAAGCGCATGCACTTGCGGGAGAAAGCGCAACGGCGATTCTTGGTTACTTTTACAAAGATGTTTCAGTCATTCCTGTCGTAGATACACAAACTATACGCGTCAATATCGGTCATCAACTTAAAACGGTTTCGCTACAGATAATGACCAAAGACTCCGCTTTGACTATGTATCTCGGTGAGATCGGAAATTCACAAGATATTCAACCCTTTATGTCATACGGCTTGGGTGAAAAATTGATGGTAAGCACGCAAGGCAACAATCTGGTCGCAGGATCTATTACATCAAAGGTTCTGACCGTGCAATGGAGTGGTCCGAACGCAATTGTGTCAATGACTTCACTAGGCAAATCCATAAAATATCGTTACGGCCAGATTCAAATGAAAGTGGTTAATGGCGCACTCGAAGTTACCAATTCGCTTAGCATCCACGATGAGTATTTATGGGGGATTAGTGAGATGTCATCTACGTGGCCTGCTGCTGCGCTTGAGGCCCAAGTAATCGCTTCACGGTCTTATGCACTCTCGAAATTAGCAACTGTGAAAGTTTCTTGTGATTGTAACGTTTACTCAAATATTGCAGATCAAAATTTTGTGGGTTATTCCAAAGAGATTGAGCCCAAAGTTGGCGCTCTCTGGAAAGCTGCAGTCACCAGAACAAATATCGATTCGGCGACGAGCTTGGCAATCATCTCAAATGGCAGACCGATTCAGGCCTATTACTTCTCGTCATCAGGTGGAGCAACACAGACAACCCGAGATGCATGGGGAGAAGCAAGCGCCTACACGCAGTCAGTTGCAGATCCAGCAAGCCTAGATATCAAGCTCAATCCACGCTTTGCTTCGTGGAGCGCCTCAGTCAATCAGTCAATTATTGCAACTGCATTTCTACTATCAGATATTATAAATCTCGAAATTATTTCGCGAAATACTGCTGGTGCAGTTACTTATATAAAAGGCACCTCGAGCAATGGGTCAACAAAGTTATTGCGTGGGGATACCTTTAGGAGTCGCGTAAAGCTTGCATCCCCGTACTTTCAACTCATACCTTAATTTGCATGCAATACTGAGTTAAGCCCACCCCATGTGCCAGTACGCATAACGACTTCCAAACCACCCGTTAGTGAATTGCGTCGAAATAATAAATTGCTTGCACCAGAGAGCGTTCCAGCCTTAACGACTTCTCCATCAGGCAGAGTTACCTTTGCAGCAGATGTGATGTAGGTACCAGCTTCAATGACACAGTTATTACCGAGTGAAATTCCAAGTCCAGAGTTAGCACCAAGTAAACACTTTTCTCCGATAGAGATTACTTCTTGGCCACCACCACTGAGCGTTCCCATAATGGATGCACCACCACCCACATCAGTGCCATCTCCAACTACGACTCCTGAAGAAATGCGACCTTCAACCATCGAAGTACCGAGAGTTCCGGCATTGAAATTAATAAATCCTTCGTGCATCACCGTTGTCCCTGGAGCTAAGTACGCCCCTAAACGAACACGATCTGCATCAGCGATTCGCACTCCTGATGGAATTACATAATCCACCATTCTTGGGAACTTATCAACGCTAAAGACAGTGACATTTCCGTACTTCGCCTTAAGGCGGGCACGAGTTAATTCGAAACCTTCGACAGCACATGGCCCATATGAAGTCCAGACAACATTTGTGAGTAGCCCAAAGATTCCATCAAGTGATTGTCCGTGAGGTTTTACAAGTCGATGGGATAAAAGATGTAATCGCAAGTAGGCATCTTTGGCATCTTTTGGTGCATAGAGCAGATTGATCTCGAGTGAGACTACTTCGCGAGTTACTCCACGAACTTCATCCATTCCCACAAGTGCAGTCAGCGATGCATCGGGGGAACCTGCAAGTGCACCAAGTAATGGCGCTGGAAACCAGATATCGAGAACTGTAGATCCTGCGATTGTTGCGATTCCGTGGCCATGAGCTAAAGAAGACATGTCTAAGCCTAACCCCTATCCTGTGCCTCATGCGTATTGCAGTCTTCTGTTCTTCATCCCCAACGATTGATTCGAAATTTATCGATTTGGCCTTCGATCTTGGTGAAGGAATTGCACGCAGTGGGGCCGATCTTGTTTCAGGTGGTGGGCATATCTCTGCCATGGGTGCGATCTCTCGAGGTGCTCGAAGCGTTGGTGGCCGCACAATAGGAATAATCCCGCAGAAGCTTGTTGACATTGAGTTTGCAGATCGCGAGAGCGATGAACTTATTGTCGTTGATTCGATGCGTACGCGTAAAGCAAAGATTGAAGATATGTCTGATGCATTTATCACATTACCTGGTGGACTTGGAACATTAGAAGAGCTCTTTGAAATTTGGGTTGGCAGATATCTTAAATTCCATGATAAGCCGGTAATTATCCTTGACCCATTTGGTATCTACCAGCCTCTTCATGCACTTGTAGAGCATCTTGAAAATGAAAATTTTGTGAAGCCTGGAATGCGCGAATTAATTCATTGGACTGTAAGCGTTGATGAAGCGGTCAGAATTGCACATGGCAAGTAATACTCTCTCTATCAGCATCACTATCGCTGCCCCTCGAGAGAGAGTGTGGGCGAGAATTGCAGATTGGAGCTCGCAAGGGGATTGGATGTTACAAAGCAAAGTATGGGTAACCTCAGAGATTACTGAAGGTATTGGAACTTCTATTGCAGCATTTACAGGACCGTTCTACAAGGCGTACCCAAAGTTTAAACTTCTTGGACTTTTAGATCTCATGACGGTTACACACTGGCAACCACCAATACGATGCGATGTCGCGCATGTCGGTGCTGTGCTAAAAGGATCTGGCACATTTAATCTCCGCGAGAGCGCAGTTGGCGGCACGGACTTTGACTGGTCAGAAACGATTATCGCCCCCACAGTGATTTATTTTCTCATCGCACCGTTCCTCTATTGTGGGGTACGAATATCTCTCGCTCGATTTGCACGTTCTTTCCTGTAAAGGGGGCAATTTCCCCAAGTTTTTTTAAGATTTCTTAAGATTGGAGCGAGTAACCTGTATTCCTATGAGTCAACAGAGCAACCCACAAACCTTGGCGGAGTTGCTCGCCTCGCTACCTGAAGAGGAGCGAATTATTTTGACCCTTCATTACCTGCGTTCTAAAAGTAGTGGCGATATTGCGCAACTTCTGGCCGTTCCAGAAAGGTCTGTCATAGTCGTGATTGAGTCAGGCAAAGCGCGCCTTAAGGGGGTTTTAGGGCTCTGATATAGCGCTTACGCCGATTTCACCCCCGGCTCATTCTGCGAGATACTTCTCCCCTTAACTCTTGCAAGAGAGTTTCTTCCGTTCCCGAGCTCAACAAGGAGTCCCCACCATGGCAGCTATGAAACCCCGTACCGGTGACGGACCAATGGAAGTGACAAAAGAAGCGCGCTCTCTCGTCATGCGTATTCCACTTGAGGGCGGCGGACGCCTCGTGGTCGAACTCAATCCTCAGGAAGCAAATAACCTCAGCGCAGCCCTAGGCGCCGCTGTCGCACTCATTAAGAAGTAGAACGGACTCAAGAAAATTCTGCACTCACTTGCACCAGAAGTTGAGTCGCTGGCTGCAGCCGATGTCATAGCCTTGGGTTTTACCAAAGATCACAACGAGAAGATTGCATTCGTCGGAAATTCACGCCTTATATCTTCACTAGAAAAATTCTTTGAAATCAATCTTGTTGACGAGGTCACTTTCTTCTCTCCTTCCAATAAGGCAGGAGAAATCTTTGAAATTCCTGTCACCCACAAGGAGGGCGAAGTTGATCGACTCTATCTCGTCAATCTTGGAGATCAGAGCCTACCTTCACTTCGAACAGCTGGCGCTGCGTTGGGCCGCAAGGTTCGTGGAAAAGCGATTGAGCTAGTTTCCCTCTGCGCACAATCACGGCTAGAGATTCGTGCGCATGCAGTCTCCATTCTGCTAGGTGCTTATACCTGGAACCTCAAAACAGGTAAGACTGATGAAATCCCAGCTATTACCATTGCAACAAAGGATGGCGATGCCGTTCGTGAGGCATCAGTAATCGCTCAGGCTCTGTATACAGCGCGCGATCTCATTCATACACCCTCTAATATCAAGAACCCACTCTGGATGGCCGAAGAAGCAAAGAAGATTGCATATGACAAGGGGCTAGCAATCTCAGTGCTATCTGGAAAAGAATTGGCGAAGTTTGGTGGCCTACGGGCAGTTGGCAATTCATCGCCCAAACCTGGCCCACGTTTTATTGAGATGACATATATCCCTAAAGGAAAAACTAAATCAGCATCAGCACTTCCTCACATCGTGATCGTTGGTAAAGGAATTACCTTTGATACTGGTGGAGTCTCCCTCAAAAGGCCGTATGAATTTATGACGGCAATGAAGAGCGATATGGCAGGGGCGGCGGCAGCGCTCGCAACGATTAGCGCACTCCCAGATTTGCAGCCACAAGTAAAAGTCACCGTTCTCATGATGTGTGCAGAAAATGCGCTATCTGCAACTTCTCAGCGCCCTTCTGATGTCATTACTCAATATGACGGGACAACCGTTGAAATCATTAATACTGATGCCGAAGGTCGACTTGTCCTTGCCGATGGCCTTGCATATGCAGTGGAAAAATTAGATCCAGATTATCTTGTAGATATCGCAACCCTTACTGGGTCTGCAACTCTCGGATTAGGCCGACAATACGCAGCCCTCTACACGCGAGATACAGCTTTAGCGAAGGAACTCGTTGCAGTAGGGGAATCATCTGGCGAACGTGTTTGGCAGATGCCACTTGTCGATGATTACACCGACTCACTTGAGAGCGATATTGCAGATCTCAATCATGCTGCCGACAAAGGTGATTACTCAGCAGGCTCAGTTACTGCTGCGCTCTTCCTCGAACATTTTGTCGGCGACAGGCGCTGGTTCCACCTCGATATTGCAGGTACTGGGCGAAGTGAAAGCGATACAGGAGAAAATGTAAAAGGTGGAACCGGATTCGGCGTGCGATTCTTCATTGATTGGATAGTGTCTCTCTCATGAACTTCACACCGCACTCTTATGCAGAGACCTTTATTGCAGAGGATGCGGTAAAGAGCGCAGCACGTGCTCGCGGCCTAGAGATAGGCACTGTTGATGTCACCCAAGGAACTGGTGCATATCTTCGCCATCTTGCACACCAGCTCAACGCACAATCAGTTGTTGAAGTTGGTACAGGTGCCGGAGTCGGCTCTCTCTGGTTACTCGAGGGCATGATCGCAAGTGGAACACTGACTTCTATCGATGACGAGATGGAGCATTCAACAATCGCAAAGCTTGCCCTTGCAGATGCAGATATTGTGCAATCCAGATATCGCTTGATTACTAACTCAGTCATGGATGTCATGACAAAGTTGACCGATCGTGCCTACGACCTGGTTGTATTTAGACATAATCCAGAAGACCTCAGCTTTGCAATCTCGGAGGCCCACCGAATCCTGCGAAGTGGTGGAGTCTTTGTCATCGATAATTTTTTTGGTGGCTCTAAAGTTTACGATCCCGCCCAACGCGATCCGAAGACCATCGCTTTGCGTGAAGCTGGGAAATCTATTAAAAACGACACACAATCGTGGGTGAGTTCACTGATACCAACTGGTGATGGTTTATTACTTGCCACTAAGTTGTAGCAGAATAGTGACATGAGCACAAACTTCAGCAATGGGCCATGGTGGGAACCCCCCAGCAAATCTGCATTACGCCGGAACATCACAGTAAAGAGTGCGTTGCTCATTGCAATCGTTGTCGGAATCATTGCCGGAACAATTGGTGCTTCATCAACAGGCTCACTCTTTGGACACTCAGTAAGTCTGGTTCGATCTACATCGACAATCGAACGCCCAGCTGGTTCTGTTGCAGAGATTGCTCAGCGAGTTCTACCTTCCGTTGTCTCTATCGAGGCGCAGTCAGTAGGTGGCGGTGCAACTGGTTCTGGATTTGTTATTGATAGCAGTGGTTATATCTTGACAAATAACCATGTCATTGCTGCATCCGTTTCAAGCGGTGGGACCATCACCGTACAGCTCAATAACGGCACGTCATATCCTGCAAAAGTTATCGGTCGTGATAGTGCATACGATTTAGCTGTACTTAAGATTACAGGTGCATCACTCACAGCTTTGCAATTTGGAGATAGCGATAAGGTCGCAGTCGGTGACTCCGTCATTGCAATTGGCTCACCTCTTGGATTATCCGGCACAGTCACGCTCGGCATCATCAGTGCAAAAAATCGTGCTGTTACTGCTGGCGAATCAAATACTGATAACTCCTTCATCAATGCACTTCAAACAGATGCAGCGATTAACCCTGGAAATTCTGGCGGCCCTCTTGTCGATGCTACGGGTTCGGTAATCGGCGTAAACTCAGCAATTGCATCTCTCGGTGCAAGTGTAGGTTCTCAATCTGGATCCATCGGTCTTGGTTTTGCCATCCCCATCAATCAAGCTCGCAAAACCGCAGCCCAACTGATCAAAAATGGCAAAGCGACATATCCGGTTATGGGTATCTCGGTAGATATGAATCATTCTGGTGACGGTGCTCTGATTGCAAAGAGCGCAAAGGCAATCGTGTCAGGTGGTCCTGCGGATAAAGCTGGCCTTAGGTCAGGTGACATCATCACTGAGATTGATGGCCGAGCAGTTACATCCCCTGAAGAACTCATTGTCGCTATCCGAGCTCATAGCGTCGGCGATATAGTTTCAGTGACATATAAGCGTGGCACTACAACTGGGTCGGTATCTCTGACACTGACGGCATCGCAGTAGCAAGGTAGAGTTCATTCACTATGTTCTTTGATTTTGGTGCTGGAGAAATTATTGGTCTTGCAGTCCTTGCAATGATTCTTATTGGACCTGATAAGTTGCCAACCTTTGCAGTCGAAGCAGCTAAGTTCGTCAAGCGAATCCGCCAGATGGCTACAAATGCGACCAATGATTTAAAAGAGAATCTTGGACCTGGATTTGAAGATCTTAAACCAACAGATCTCAATCCAAAGACCTTTATTCAAAAACAGCTTGCCAATGTGCTTGATGATGAAACCCCCAAGAGCGTTGCTGGCACCATAAGCAAAATTGATCCAGATTTACTATGACAACTCTTGAATCCGTCCATGCAGCGCTAGCAACAGTCCAAGATCCCGAACTCCATCGCGCCCTTCCTGAACTTGGGATGGTCAAGTCTGTTGAGATTGTTGGGGATGTTGCCAGGCTGGAAATCTTGTTGACGATATCGGGCTGTCCTATGCGCGAGCGTTTACAGCGCGATATCGAAGAAGCAGTGACTGCGGTTGAGGGAATTAATTCTGTGGAACTGACCTTTGGGGTGATGGATGAAGAACAACGCGCAAATATCAAGAAGTTACTACGTAATGGGCGCGAGAGCTTTATCTCTTTTGCTCAGAAAGATTCTCTGACTCGAGTCATCGGTGTCGCATCAGGTAAGGGAGGAGTCGGTAAATCTTCCCTGACTGCAAATCTTGCTGTTGCCTCGGCTGCAAAGGGCCTACGAGTTGGAATTCTCGATGCCGATGTGTATGGACACTCCATTCCACGGTTAATGGGTCTGATTGGCCAGCGTCCAACAGCAATTGATCAGATGTTTATTCCGCTGGAATCATTTGGAGTAAAGACAGTCTCTATGGAGATGTTTAAACCAGAACGATCAGATGCCATTGCTTATCGCGGTCCACTGCTCCACCGTGTACTAGAGCAACTGCTCTCTGATGCATATTGGGGCGATCTCGATATTCTCTATATCGACTTACCGCCAGGCACGGGCGATCTTGCAATTTCATTAGGGCAACTTGTGCCATCCTCAGAAATTATTGTTGTAACAACACCGCAGATCGCAGCAGCAGAAGTTGCGGAACGAGCAGGAAGAATTGCCCATCAAATTCACCAACGAGTTATTGGTGTCATTGAAAATATGTCCGCCTATCCATGTGCGCACTGTGGCGAACTCACCTCACTCTTTGGTGAAGGTGGAGGAGAAGAGACTTCTCGCCGTCTAACTCAACTTATAGGCGCCGAAGTCCCACTACTTGGAAAAATTCCTTTTAGCCCCGAACTTCGTGAAGGTGGGGATTCAGGAGCACCTGTTGTGATTTCAGCACCTGAAAGTCCAAGTGCTCAAGCCATCAATGAAATTATTTCATTACTGATTGTGCGCGAGAAATCTTTACTCGGCGTCAGACTCGGGCTTGCGTAATTCTTCAACGATTTCGTTAGCAAGATCGCTGAGCTCGTTACGTAAGTAATCGCGTGTGGCAACATCACCGAGTGCGATACGTAAGCTAGCAAGTTCACGTGTGAGGTATTCAGTATCTGCAATGCTGCGAGCATTCTGTCCACGATCTTCATTGAGCGCAATACGGTCACGGTCTGCCTGTCGATTTTGCGCAAGTAAGATCAGAGGAGCCGCATACGAAGCTTGAAGTGAAAGGATGAGAGTGAGAAAGATAAATGGATATTCATCGAATCTAATAGAACGTGGCGCGAGTGAATTCCAGAGAACCCAGCTGACCACAAAAGCAGTCATATAAACCAAGAAGCGCGCGGTTCCTAAGAAGCGCGCAAAGCGCTCGGATAGGCGACCGAAAGTTTCTGGGTCAATATTTCCGCGAAGCGAACGACGTGTTTCGCGCGGTGTATCCAATCCAAAGTTGCGTGCCATTGTTACACCTCCTCGGTAGTTGACTCAGTAAAATTTGTGTCGATGCTCTCGAGCGCGGCAGTAGTTGCTGCCGAATCTCTGTGATCATGGCGCCAATTGGTAGGCAACAAATGATCTAACACGTCATCGACAGTGACTGCGCCGAGTAGACGGTCATTTGCATCAATAACAGGTAGCGAGAGCAAGTTATAACTAGCTAAGTATGACGAAACGGCGTGCAATGATGCATCGGGATTAACTCCCTGCGTATTCGTATCGACGATGGAGCCTAAGAGCGTTGAAGGTGGTTCGCGCAGCAATCGTTGGTAATGCACCATCCCAATAAAACGTCCAGTCGGCGTCTCAAGTGGTTGGCGCGCAATAAACACCTGTGATGCTAGTGCTGGCGAAATCTCACCTTTACGCACTGCAGCAAGTGCATCTGCAACAGTGTAATCAGCAGACATCACAATAGGTTCAGTCGTCATCATTCCACCAGCTGAATAATCTTCATATGTCATCAAACGAAGAACATCTTCAGCATCTTCGGGGTCCATCAAGCCAATGAGCTCTTGAGCCCGCTCTTCACCAATCTCACGAAGTAAGTCTGCAGCATCATCTGGATCCATCTCCTCGAGAATATCTGCAGCGCGCTCACCTTCAAGCTCTGCGAGCAGCGCGACTCGCTCTGACTCATCCATTTCTTCTAGTACATCTGCAAGTCGTTCGTCATCGAGGGCGCGAGCAACTTCAACGCGACGCTTAGGAGCAAGATCTTGAATTACTGCTGCAAGGTCAGCTGCTCGAAGATTACTGAGGGTCGAAAGTAGATTGGTGACACCTTGATTAGATTCATGATGAGCAAAACCAGTGACTTCTTCCCAAGCAACTGTTGATGTGGCACCTTTTCGTCTGAGCCCACGGCCCTTGCGCATGATATGAACGCGAGTGATGAGCCAATCTCCCGTGCGGTTCTGCTCCATCCCCATATCTTCGACCAATACTTCTTCGCTATTTTCAATGAGCGAGATTGTGCGATCCAATAAATCTCCAAGAACCAACATCTCTCCAATGCGAGGTTCAAAGCGACGCATATTAAGTAGACCAGTAATGACAACAGTTCCAGATTCGATCGATGTCACACGAGTGATAGGAACAAAGACGCGACGACGCAAAGGAACTTCCACAACGAGACCAAGAACGCGTGGTGATTGATTATTAGAACGAAGGGTCGCGACAGCATCGCGCACCTTGCCGACGGGATCTCCGTTAGGGTCAAAGACCGCTGTGCCGGCAAGACGGGCGAGAAATATGCGATTGATGTTATTTCCGCTCATGGGATAAGAGTAACGTGTGGGCTATCGGCTAGGTTTGCCTAATGTCCTCGCCGCAGAATAGAACCGTTGATAATCACACGGCACTGCCTGCAAGACCTGACCTCATCCGCTTAATTATTGGAATCTTCGGAATCGGTTCATCAGGCCCATTAATTGCAATTAGCTCAATGCCTGTTCCGACCTTGATATTCTGGAGAAATTTTGGTGGTTCACTCATCACTTTGCCCTTTGCACTTCGCCACACATTACATCGCACCGGAGTCAGGTGGGCGATCCTCGCAGGGGTAGTACTTGCAGTGCACTTCGTTGGATTCTTCATCTCGATGCGAATGACCAGTGTCACTGCAGGAACTGCAATCGTTGCTACTCAACCAATATTTGCTGCTTTATTCGTCAAATTCACTGGTGGACATATTCCAACTAGAGCTTGGTTTGGCATGCTTATTAGTTTTGCTGGAGTTTTGCTTGTTACAGGAATCGATCTCCAACTCGATCGCCGTTCCTTTTTGGGTGATATCTCGGCGCTGATCTCAGGTTCACTTGCAGCTGCGTATATGTTGATTGGATCGCGCGCCCAGAAAACTCTTGAAACAACTTCCTACACAACTATCTGCTACTTCGTCTGTGCGGTCACGGCGCTACCCATGGCCTTGTTAACAGGCTCTGAAATTATTCATTTCGTTGCTCGTCAGTGGTGGATATTGTTGGCTCTTATCCTCGGTGCCCAGATTTTGGGACATACGATGTTTAATCTGACCCTGAAACGAGTCTCACCCGCAGTGGTATCCATGATTGTTTTTTTTGAAGTTCCAGTAGCAGCGCTTCTTTCACTGATCTTCAAAATTGGGAAGCAACCAACACTGACCATTATTCCTGGAGTAATTTTGATTCTACTCGGATGCATCCTTGTTGTATTACGTACCCGTCCTCAGATTGTGATAACTAAAGAATGATTGACCTCCATACTCATACAACATGTAGCGACGGGACAGATACTCCCTTTGCGCTTGTGAAAAAGGCGCTGGCTGCTGGTGTCACAACCCTTGCGATTACTGATCATGATTCGACTGCGGGCTGGAATGAGGCTGTCACTGCGATTCAACCTCAGATCGAATTGGTATTAGGTGCAGAAATTTCTTGTCTGACACACGATGGAATTAGTGTGCATATGTTGGGCCTCTTATTTGATGGAGAAGATCGCGCAATACAACAACTCCTTGCAGATTCTCGAGATACTCGCATTCCTCGCATGCGAAAAATGGTTGAACTCCTTCAAGCAGATGGAGTTCAGATTTCACTCGATGATGTCTATAAGGCAATGCCTTCTGGAGCGACGATGGGTCGTCCTCACCTTGCCGATGCACTTGTTGCAAATGGAGTGGTCTCAACTCGCGATGAGGCATTTCTTAATCTTCTCAATAATGGTTCAAAATATTACTCCACTCATGCGGCGCCTACTCCTGTCGATGCCATCAAAGCGATCCGATCTGCTGGGGGAGTAGCAGTGATTGCTCACCCTTTTGCATCGCGACGTGGTCAAGTGCTCGATGCATCCTCTTTTGCTGATCTTGTTGGTGCTGGCCTCAATGGCATCGAAGTGCATCATCGAGACCAAAACGCAGAAGAACAAGCATCTCTGCGCGCTATTGCTCGCGAACTCAACCTCGTTATTACTGGATCCAGTGATTATCACGGCACAGGTAAGCTCAATGGATTAGCAGAAAATGTCACAGATAAGCAAGAATGGTGGCGACTAGAGTCAGAAGCGAATCAACGAAGGGTCGCCACGAAGTGAATTCATTAGGAGCAATTACCTTTGCGACTCAAGCTTTTGTCACTCTCTTCGTGATTATGGATCCTCCCGGTGCAACCCCAATCTTTTTAGGACTTGTTGGCAATAAACCACAACGTGAACGCGTGCGTCTTGCTTGGCAAGCTGCTGGAGTCTCACTCTTCGTAATTGCAACATTTGCAATCTTTGGACGTCTCATCCTCAATTACATGAATGTCTCCATCGAAGCGCTACAGGCGGCGGGCGGACTTTTACTTCTCTATGTTGCGCTGCAACTCTTAACTGGAAATAAGAGCACTGGTACAGAAAATTCAAGCAATAACATTGGAATGGTTCCTCTGGGAACTCCACTTTTAGCAGGTCCTGGAGCAATTGTTGCCACGATGATCTATGTGCAAAAGGCTGATACCCACGCGCAAATACTCGGACTCATCATTGCTATCTTGGCTGTACATCTGATTATTGGCACGGTATTGATGGCATCGACAAAGATTGTGACAATTATTAAGGAATCCGGTGTTACATTATTGGCAAGTATTGCAGGACTCTTACTTGCAGCGATTGCGGTGCAGATGTTGGCAAATGCGATTAAGGCATTTGCAGCTAACTAACTTGTTAGTCGCTTGGTGCGAGTACGTTCGCGCTTGACGCGTGGTTGCACAGATTTCTCTTCTTTCTTGGGCGCATCACTCTTTACCTTGGCAGGCTTTTCAATCTTGTCGGGTTTGTCTATCTGAGGCGCTTTCTGTTTTGTCAGACGACCGGTTGAACCAGCAGGAATATTGAGCATTTCAAAGAGATGCTCAGATGATGAATACGTTTCAACAGGTTCAGGCAGCTCCAGAACAAGTGCGGTATCAATCATCTTCCAACGCGCAAGATCATCCCAATCGACGAAGGTAACTGCGATTCCATGTGCGCCTGCACGTGCAGTACGTCCGATGCGGTGCACATATGTCTTCTCATCTTCGGGGCATTGATAGTTGATGACGTGTGTAATTCCATCGATATCGATACCGCGTGCTGCCACATCGGTTGCGATAAGCACATCTGATTTCCCAGCTTTAAAATCGTTCAGCGCTTTTTCACGAGCAGATTGACCTAGATCTCCATGAATTGTCGCTGCACGGAAACCGCGTTCTGCCAAATCATCAGAAGTCTTTTGTGCTGTGCGTTTTGTGCGACAGAAAACAATTGTTGGTCCACGCCCATTTGCTTGGAGAATACGGGCCAACATTTCAATCTTATCCATCGCATGTGCGCGGACAACAAATTGTTCGATACGAGAGACGACTGCGCCTTCATCTTCATTATCTTGAGTACGAATGTGTACCGGCTGATTCATAAAGCGGCGGGCAAGGGCGATGATATCTCCAGGCATAGTTGCCGAAAACAGCATCGTCTGTTGTCTGGCAGGAGTACTGGTGAATATCTTTTCCACATCTGGCAAGAAGCCAAGATCGAGCATCTCATCTGCTTCATCGAGCACTACGCGAGAAACATTCTTCAGCCTTAATTGACCTTGTCGATAGAGATCAAGAAGTCGACCGGGAGTTCCAACTACGATTTCAACACCATTCTGAAGCGCTTCAATCTGCGGTTCGAAGGCGCGACCACCGTAGACGGCCAAGGTACGGATACCGCGATTAAATGAGAGTTCTTCAATATCTTTTGTAACCTGAACGCATAGTTCGCGAGTAGGAACGACGACTAAGACTTGTGGATCACCTTGGTGTGCTAAATCTTTCCAATCTGCATCATGAGGGGCAATAACTCTCTCAATGACGGGAATACCGAAAGCGAGGGTCTTTCCGGTTCCGGTCTTTGCCTGGCCAATGACATCGCCATCTGCAAGCGCAATGGGCATAACCATCTCCTGTATAGGAAAGGGAGATGTGAAGCCATGTTCGGCAAGTGCTGCGATTGTCTCCTTACGGAGAGGAAGATCTGCGAAAGTCAGACTCACTTACACAACGCCGAAACCGACGCGGCGTTCAGCTGGCTCACCAATTTCGACATAACCAATCTTGTCCGCAGGAACAATAATCTCGTGTCCATGTACATCTTGAAGACTCAGTGGGGTTTGTGCCGAAAGAGCTGCGGTTACCGCGCTCTTAATTTCAGCAGGAGTTGAAGGACAATCAAATGAGAGTTCACTTCCAACATTGGTAATTGAGATACGAACTTTTGATGCCTTTTCAGATTTTTTTGAACTCATGTCCTTATCTTATTCGCTAAGAGTCAGTACGGGGAAATCCAGATATGCCTCGCCACATGAGGTTTTCAACGAGCTCCATCGCCTGCTTGCGTGTGAGTTTGCTATCTCGTTCGAGCCAATGGCGGGCAGTTACTTGCACATAACCGATCAATCCGACCCCAAGCATCATTGCCGCTTCTTTGGGAAGGCCAGTGTCATTTGAAATCACACCGGATACTGCCGCTGCGCAGTCATATGTCATGCGGTTAAGTCTTTCTCGCACTTGTGGTTCGACGCTCATATCGCTTTCAAAGAGAAGCCTAAATGCCTCACCCTCATTTTCAATAAAGTTGAAGTAAGCCTCGATTGTGACATGCACTCGTCGCTCGTTATCGGGAGTCGATGAAATTGCCTTCTGGATTTCAAAAACGAGTGAATCGATATGAAGATCAAGCACAGCGAGGTAGAGATCTAACTTTGAAGGAAAGTGTTGGTACAGAACTGGCTTACTGACATTGGCTCGATCTGCAATTTCATCCATTGCAGCTGAGTGATATCCAGCAGCTGTGAAGACTTCGAGCGCAGCAGAGAGCAAAATTGCACGACGTTCGTCACGAGGTAGTCGTGACTTATCTGAACGCAAATTATTTGCAGATGTAGCTTCTGTACTCATTTGAGAGAATCGTACTGAATTAGCCACGAAAGGCACAGTACGGCAGAATTAAGGTCATGAAGACCCCTCCGCTCGTTACGCCAGGATCTACTCTGACCGTTGATGAAGTGCGCCGATATAGCCGCCACTTGATCATCCCCGATGTAGCGATGGCCGGACAGCAGCGCATGATGAATGCAAAGGTTCTCTGTGTAGGAGCAGGGGGATTAGGTTCACCAGCTCTGATGTATCTCGCAGCAGCAGGAGTTGGAACACTCGGTATCGTCGAATTCGACACTGTCGATGAATCGAATTTGCAACGCCAGATAATTCATGGCCAATCAGATATTGGAAAGAGTAAAGCACTGAGTGCGAAAGAGAAGCTCGCTGAAATTAATCCATATGTCAATGTTATTGTGCACGAAACACGATTAGATAATTCGAATGTCATGGAAATTTTTTCCCAATATGACATTATCGTCGACGGTACAGATAATTTTGCAACTCGATATCTTGTCAATGATGCCTGTGTTCTACTGAAGAAACCATATGTCTGGGGCTCTATCTATCGCTTCGATGGTCAGGCAAGCGTTTTCTGGGCCGAGTACGGCCCTTGCTACCGCTGTCTCTATCCTGAACCACCACCTCCTGGGATGGTTCCAAGTTGCGCTGAAGGCGGCGTACTTGGAGTTCTCTGTGCAACTATCGGATCAATTCAAACAACTGAAGCAATTAAGGTTCTGACCGGAATTGGCGATCCACTCATCGGTTCGCTCATGGTCTATGACGCCCTTGATATGACTTTTCGCAAGATTCAGGTGCGCAAGGATCCCAATTGCCCACTCTGTAGCGAAAGTGCAACACAGAAAGATCTGCTCCCTGATTACGATGCTTTCTGCGGAACTCTTTCCGATGCAGCCCAAGCTGCAAGTGCAGGATCAACGATTACCGTGCAAGAACTTAAATCAAAGATGGATGCCAAGGAGGATTTCTATCTTATCGATGTCCGTGAACCGAGCGAATACGAGATTGTCAGTATTCCAACCGCTCACTTGATTCCGAAGCAAGGATTTATCGATGGCAGCGTGCTGGCAACTCTGCCGCAAGATAAACCCATCATTCTTCACTGTAAGAGTGGAGTTCGTTCTGCAGAGTGTTTAGCGATTCTCAAGGGCGCTGGCTTTACTGGTGCCTCACATGTCGCTGGCGGAGTCATGGCATGGGCCAAGCAAATCGATACATCTCTTCCGGTTTACTAGTGCAGAATTCTTACAAGGGTTATCGAGTTCTGCTCGTACACGCTCACCCCGATGATGAGACCATCAATAACGGAAGCACGATGGCGATGTATGCAGCTCTGGGTGCAGAGGTAACTTTGGTGACATGCACTCGAGGCGAAGAAGGCGAAGTCCTTGTCCAAGAGCTTGCACACCTTGCTTCGCATCACACGGATTCTCTCGGAGAATATCGGGTAGAAGAACTTACTGGTGCGATGAAAGCGCTGGGAATTTCTGACCATCGCTTCTTAGGTGCAGGAGTTACCAAATACCGCGATAGCGGAATGATGGGCACAGAACCAAATAATCGCCCTGATACTTTCTGGAGCGCTGATTTTGATGAAGCGACTAACCATTTGGTTAAAGTCATTGATCAGGTAAAGCCACATGTGTTGATTACCTACGATGAAATTGGTGGCTACGGCCATCCAGATCATATTCAGGCTCATCGTGTCGCGATGGCAGGATCTAAAAAGTCATCGTGGGATATCCCAAAAATTTATTGGAACGTAGTGCCAAAATCTGTCATTCAAGAAGGCATTGATGCCATGAAGAAGATTGGTTCAGACTTTATGGGGGCAGAGAGTGCAGACGATCTGCCCTTTGCAAAAGATGATTCCTTTGTTCACGCTCGTATTGATGGAAACGAATATGTTAATCAGAAGATGGATGCGATGCGCGCTCATGCAACCCAAATCCAAGTCGATGGCCCATTTTTTGCTCTCTCAAATAATTTAGGACTTCAGGTGTGGGGTTTTGAGTACTACACACTTGTTAAGGGCGCACAGTGTGAGCCATTTGATGCGCAGGGCCATGAGACCGATCTCTTCGCAGGTATCACTCTCTAAATGAAGATCTTGTTGACACTGTTCTTTGGAGCAGCAACGGCAGTAGCTGCAACGCTGATTCATCAAACACTTCCTCCACTAGGCGTGGCAATTGCACTCATTGCGACTTATTGTGCAATTTGGTGGCCAGGCCGATACTTTGGTAAACGCCGATATAAGTTTGCAGCACTGGTGGGATGGTTCTTTGTCATCGGCAAAGCGGGATCTTTTGGCGCCGGTCATGAGCTTCTCATCCAAGGAGATAACCCCGGAAGCGTTCTCTTAACGGTTGGTTTTATCGTAGGTCTTATCGCAGTTTTTCAACGCGTCTAATTTATTTCCAGCGCCAGCTCTGACCCTCTGAACCATCACTTACTTCAATTCCTGCCGCATCGAGTTGATCTCGAATCGCATCACTCGCAGCCCAATCCTTATTTGTTCGGGCCTGCGCGCGTTCTGTAATCAAAGTTTGTAGATCAGGTGTCAGTGGTTTCTCTTCAATAACGCGGTCGAGATCTAAACCCAGAACTTGATCGGCAAAGAGAAAGAGTGCGCGTTTATCTAGCACCCCAATGGAAACGTCTTTCTCGATTGTGCGCAGTCTCTGCATTGCACGGGGAGTATCGAGATCATTTGTAAAGGCATTACTGATCTCTTGATCAAATTTAAGATCGCTACCAGTTCCAGAATCAGCGAGTAACTTGCGCCATCTTTTAAGGGTCGAGTGTGCAGCATCGAGGGAGGCCCAACTGAGATCCATCTGCGAGCGGTAGCGATTTTCGAGAAAGGTAAAGCGCAGAGCGAGGGGATCAAGGCCACGAGCGATGACATCTGAGAGAAGTACAACGTTGCCCGCGCTCTTAGACATCTTTCTTCCTTCAAAGAGGAGATGTTCGCCATGAACCCAAGTTGTGACAGTTTCGTCTCTGGTAAGAGAATTAGATTGCGCTCTCTCATTTTCATGGTGAGGAAATCTCAAATCAATTCCGCCCACATGGAGATCAACGTGTGCATCAAGCAAGTCGATAGACATTGCAGTGCACTCGATATGCCATCCCGGAAAACCGGCACCCCATGGTGAATCCCAAATCATTTGTGTGCGCGTACCCGCCAATTTCCAGAGCGCCCAATCTGCATGAAATCTCTTGCCACCTTCTTCAGAAAATTCATATTTATGGCCAGGCTTGAGAGCGTCGAGTCGATTGCCACTCAGCGCACCATAGGTAGGAAATGACGTGGCATCAAAATAGACAGAACCATCGGTGCCAATATAGGCATGCTTGCTTTCGATGAGTTGCGTGATGGATGAAATCATTTCTGGCATTGTCTCTGATGCGCGCGGATAGCTATCTGCGGGAATGATGTTGAGAAGTCCAATATCTGCGTGGAAGTGTGATTCAAAAGTACGGGCAATTTCAAATGGATCAATCTGTGTTTTTTCAGACTCGTGAAGTAATTTATCTTGCCCTTCGAAATCATCTGCCATATGTCCGACATCAGTGATGTTTTGAATGAGTTGAACATCAAGGCCGGTCAACTGAATTGTTCTGCTTATTAAATCAGCTAAGAGAAAGGTTCGTAAATTTCCCACATGAGCATCTCGATAGACAGTTGGGCCACAGCAATAGATTGTGACGGCGCCATTTCTGCCTGCAACGCTCTGAACTTTCCTCGCCATCGTGTCATAGATAGAAAGTCGGCCTGAGGAATGATCTCGTCGGTTGAAGACTGGGATGACTCGAAAAGCTGTCACATCCTCGGGATTGAAGTGCAGAGTTTCCGAGCGACGATTGATGAGGCTGGTCTCACTCTGTAGAACGCCGATAATATCGCTGGAGGATCCATCGTTATTGCTGAGCCTGATTGTGACCCGCTTGCCAAGGGCAAGTGCAATCTGAGTGCGCAAACTCATGGTGGCCATGCGTTAACCATAATCGTGCAAGGGCGCTCTCGCAGGGTTAGGATTAAGGCCTACCGTTTCCAATTTTTCTGGAGGAATCTTCGTGACATATGTAATTGCTGAACCTTGCGTCGATGTAAAAGATAAGTCATGCCGCGAAGAGTGCCCAGTCGATTGCATCTACGACGGAACCCGCATGCTCTATATCCAGCCCGACGAGTGCGTCGACTGCGGAGCGTGCGAGCCCGTCTGCCCCGTTGAAGCGATTTACTACGAAGATGATGTTCCAGGACAGTGGCAGGGTTACAAAAAGATTAATACTGAATTCTTTATCGAACTCGGTTCACCTGGGGGAGCATCCAAGGTCGGTGAGACTAATACCGACCATTCAGATGTAACGGCTCTTGCGCCAAAAACTTCCTGATTTTCCCTGGGATGCGCTCGCACCATATGGCGCAATAGCTCGCACACATCCTGAAGGCGCAATTGATTTATCTGTTGGAACTCCGGTAGATCCCACCCCTGAATTTATTCAGAGCACATTTCGTGAAGCATCTAATTCACCCAGTTATCCACTCACCGTTGGAACTCCAGAACTTCGCGATGCAATAACTGAGTGGGCAAAGAAAACGCTTGGGGCCACAGGAGATTTCGGTGTCCTTCCAGTAATCGGTTCGAAAGAGTTTGTTGCCTGGCTTCCAACGCTCATTCAGGCGCAGAGCGTCTTATATCCAGATATCGCTTATCCAACATATCTTGTGGGTGCACTTCTGGCAGATGCAGATGCAACTGCAGTAGATCTCGATGCATCTCTGTGGCCAGTTGCAGATATGTCCTGGGTGAATTCGCCATCTAATCCAACAGGGCGCGTACATTCAGAATCCGAATTACGTAGCGCAATCGCTTGGTCTCGCAAAAATAAGAGCATTCTTGTTTCAGACGAGTGTTACCTCGAATTTGGAGATTCTGTTCAGCCAACATCAATATTGCGCTACACGGATGGAGAAAACTCGAATATTTTGGGTGTGTACTCACTCTCGAAGAGATCATCAATGGCCGGTTATCGCGCCGCATTTATTGTAGGTGACCCACACCTGATTGCGAAGATTCTTGAAGTTCGCAAACATGCAGGAATGATGGTGCCACTTCCCGTCCAGAAAGCGATGGTTGCCGCCCTTTCGGATCAGAGCCATGTTGCAGAACAGCGTGCTCGATATAACGTCCGTCGCGCAACACTTATGCCAGCGCTGATCGCTGCAGGTTTTACTATCGATAGCTCTGAAGCAGGGCTCTACATATGGGCTAGCCGCAATGAGAATTGCTGGGATTCTGTTGCCTGGCTTGCAGATCTTGGAATTATTACAACTCCAGGCATTGTTTATGGCGAACTAGGCGTACACCATATTCGTTTTGCACTGACAGCCACAGATGCGCAAATCAGTGATGCTGCACGTCGCATTCACAATAAAGTTGGTGCATAAATGGCGACTGGAATTCTCTTAGTCGGAGGCTTTGGTACACGCCTTAAACCTCTCACTGATGAATACCCAAAACCTATGTTGCCTGTTGCTGGTCTTCCAGTTACCGAACATCAAATTCTTGCGGCCAAGAAGGCTGGTATTCATACTTTGGTGCTTGCTACTTCTTATCTTGCAGAAATTTTTACTCCGTATTTTGGAGATGGAACCAAGTGGGGGATGAAAATTCTCTATGCAGTAGAGAAAGAGCCACTAGGCACAGGTGGTGCAATTGCCAATGCTGCGCAACTACTTGGTAGCGATGAGCCAGTTGTCATCTTTAATGGTGATGTATTAAGTCGCCACTCGATTGCAGACCAAATTGCTTTTCACATTAGAAAGAAGGCAGATGTCACCCTCCATCTAATCGATGTTAAAGATGCCCGTGCCTTTGGCTGTGTACCTACCGATAGCGATGGACGAGTTACTGCATTTCTAGAGAAGATGGCTAACCCCGTATCCAATTCCATTAATGCCGGTTGCTATGTATTTAGCCCCGAGGTAATAAATCAGATACCACTTGCAAGAGTTATTAGCGTCGAACGCGAAACTTTTCCCGGGATGATTGCACATGCTCGACCTGTATTTGGCTACCGAGAACAGTCATATTGGCTCGATGTAGGTACGCCGGCTGCACTCTTTCAAGGCTCTCGCGATCTAATCAATGGTGATTTCCACGCGATGCCAGGCACCACGATTGCACCAGATTCAGCAATTACCGGTGGCACCTCGATCGGCGCCGGCTGCACGATTGCTTCGGGAGTTGTGATCAACGATTGCATCATTGGCGATGGAGTGAGGATTGGCACAGGTGCCCACCTTTCCCACTGTTTTATCGCACATGGCACAGAAATTGCGGCAGGAACGATGAAAAGTCGCCACTACCTCTCGAAAAAGCTTCATTTGCCAATATCGCTCTAAAATTCAGGCAATTTCCTGTAATTAGTTGAAAAAGTTTTATCCTTGGGGTTGACTCAGAGGAATTACACGTGTGTAATTTATACCTAGAGAGCACACTTCATAGCGAAGTGCCCCCTAATGACTTGAGGAGATTTTCCAATGCCGATCCGTCCAGAAAGAACATTAACTGGCAAGCCATCAGCCCCCACTGCTGGACCAACTATCCAACTCGCTAGCGGAGAGAATATTGAACTCTCCTGGCAAGAGCGCTCACTCTGTGCTCAGACAGATCCTGAGGCCTTCTTCCCTGAAAAGGGTGGCTCAACTCGTGAGGCAAAGCGCGTCTGCCTCTCATGTGAAGTTCGTCAAGAGTGTCTTGAATACGCGCTCGCTCACGATGAGCGTTTTGGTATCTGGGGTGGTCTCTCTGAGCGTGAGCGCCGTCGCCTAAAGCGTCGCCCTGCGTAATTGCAGGCTCCTCGCACACCTCACAGTTTCAAACGATAAGTTTCCCTTATGAGTTCGCAGCGCGTTACTGCACTTCTCGTTGTCCATGATGGAGCAACCTGGCTTGCAGAAGTTGTTGCATCGATAGCTTCGCAAACTCATAGCGCCGATCGCATCGTTGCAATTGATACAGGTTCGATTGATGGATCGCCAAAATTACTCAAGGGCGCTCGCATCCCAACAATTACTCTCGAACGCGATGCAGGTTTTGGTGCAGCTGTTGCAAGTGGGGTTGAACAACTACCTTCCATGATCGAAGGAGTACAAGAGTGGCTCTGGATTTTGCATGATGATTGTCTGCTGCACCCAGGTGCACTCGAAGCACTCCTTGCATCCGTTGTTGAGCGACCAAACGTTGTTATGGCTGGACCTAAATTATTGGGCTGGCACGATAAAACTCATCTCCTTGAAGTTGGAATCAGCATTGGCTCCAACGGTGCACGTTGGACAGGTCTTGAGCCATTTGAGTATGACCAAGGTCAACGAGATGGAATTACTGAAGTGCTCTCGGTCAGCACTGCAGGTGCGCTGATTCGCCGTGATGTCTTTGAAGAACTTGGAGGTTTCGATAAAAATCTCGAACTATTCCGTGATGATGTGGACTTTGGCTGGCGCGTGCGTGTTGCGGGCCATGCAGTAATCGCTGTCACCGATGCAATTGGATACCACGCACAAGCTGCATCAACCGAGCGTCGAACCATCGATGTAAAGGGAGCGCTACTTCACCGTCCGCTCTTACTCGATCGCCAAAATTCTGCTTACGTACTTCTGGCAAATTCCAGTCTCTGGACCTTGCCATGGATTGCGTTGCAATTACTCTCCGGTGCTCTCGTTCGTGCGATTGGCTATCTCTTTGCCAAGTTACCTGGGTATGCAAGTGATGAACTCCTTGCAGTGGTAACACTTCTCGTTCATCCAGCCGAACTTATTGCAGCGCGTAGAATAAGAAAGAAGAGCCGCCTCATATCTAGTCGAGTAGTACAAGAATTTATTCCCTCACGTTTTGTACAACTTCGAAGTTCTCTTGCCCGAGGTGTAGATCGTTTTCGCAAATTTGCTCTTCCAGATCGCAATCGTGATTCTGTAATAACTATTAGTGATTTAACGATCAATGAAGATGAAGATTTACTAGCTCCTGCAGCAACCCAATCCTGGAAATCTGTATTTACGCGCCCACTGATAGCGGCGACAACTTTTATTGTAGTGCTCTCACTTATCTGGACTCGTCACAGATTGGGCCCTCTTTCAGGTGGTGCACTTGCGCAATCGCCCCACCATTTTAAGGATTTGGCGAAGTTCTACCTTTCAAGTTGGCATGATATTGGAATGGGAAGTGGTTTATCTGCGCCATCCTGGATTCCCTTGTTGCTTCTTGCATCTGTTGTAACACTTGGAAATATTGCACTCTGGGTCACACTTTTTTTCATTGCTGCACCTTTTATCTTGCTCTTCACATCTCACAGATATCTAGCTAGATATACAGGTAACAAGTGGCTGTCAGCTGGCGCGGCATCGCTCTATTCGCTCTCGCCCGTATCTCTCGCTGCAATCAACTCAGGACGTCTCGGAGTCGTGCTGTTCCTGGCCCTGCTACCGTACTTTATGGGTGCCCTCGCTCATTGGGCCGATATTGAAAATCGTTCTTGGCGAAGCATCTTCGCTTACTCACTCTTTATCTGGGTTCTCTTTGCATTTAACCCTTCAGTGCTGTTGATGATCGGGTGCGCAGTTGCCTTTTCAATTGTGAAGGACTTCATGACTGCAAAGAAGAATTTCCAGGATTCCATCTTTCTGGAACGCCTCAAGCGCCGCATGATCCTAATAATTGCCCCACTACTCCTCTCGGCGCCCGCGTCATTTTCATTATTCATCCACCCCACATATTTATGGGGAGAAATTGGTTTTGCCCTTCCCGGTGGTGGTCCAAACCTTGCACTCGTCGCCAACCCAGGAGGACCAGGTTCACTTCCTTGGTGGTGCCTAAGCCCTATTACGGTAATTCTCTTCGTTACATATTTCTCATCCACTGCTGCGCGGAAATTCTCAACGCTCGGTTTGTATTTTCTTCTGGGTGGAACTGTCATTAGCTCACTCGTTGTCACTGGAAACGGATCTGCAGATTCCTCTCGTGCATTTGCTGGAACCTTTATTGCGGTTGCAAGCTTGCTCTCAATCACCGCTGCCGTAGTAATGTTCGACAAAATTCGAACACGCTTAGAGCAATCAAATTTGAATTCTCGCCATATCTCAGTTGCAGCAATTTTGGCGGTGACTATTGCATATGCATTAACCTCAATATTTTGGTTAGTCAGCGCCGGCGCAAATTCACCAATGCATACATCCTCGGAACAGGTACTTCCATCATTTCTCTCCATTGAAAAAGATGCCAAGACGGTAGTTCTGCGCCCGTACAAGCACAACGGTGAGATTACAATCTCCTACTACATCTCCAGAGGGCGCGCGATAGTTTTGGGTGAGACCGACCTGGTACCGATGGATACCCCAGACATTACTGTTGCGATAGAAGGTCTAGTGGATAATACTGGCATTTCATCGAGTAAAGTATTAGCAACGTATGGCATTAAGTATGTCTTCTTGAAGAGCCCTGTAGATCTAAAAATTGCGCAGACAATAGATGGATTGGGTGGTTTCAATAGAACATCATCAACTAATGCAGGAATTGTCTGGCGTGTTATTGAAGATACAGGACGCTTTATCTTCACCGATTATTCGGGTAAAGAAAGCGTCTTGTCGTTTAAAGGTGTGAGCACTTATGTGCCAGGTCCTGGAACTATTACGCTGACTGAGAGCTACAGTAGCGCCTGGCAGATCATGCAGGATGGAATTCACCTCCAAAAGGTAAGAGATATTCATGGACTTCCAACATTTGCCGTCACTACTAGCGGTGATATCTCTGTCTATCATGATGGAACGGCGCATCGAGGATGGATCTCGTTCTTTATTATCGTCTTAGTTACAGTTGTAGTACTTTCACTTCCATCTGGACGACGCAAGAGTGAGATATCGGATTTGGTGCTCGCATGAGGCAGCAGCGGATATTTGCACTCCTATCTGCAACTGTTGCAGTAATTCTTCTCAGTAATGTGTTAAATCAGACGGTTTCAACAAGTAGATTTATTGAGTCCTTTCCTACTGTTGTATGCCCACCAAATACTGATGGTCTGACTACCGCTATTTCACTGACTTCACAAAGAACAATGGTGCGCAAAACTGGAACAACGTCCATGGCAACCACTCCCGTTGGATTTTCACGTTATGGGGTAGCCACACAAGCTGCAGTCATTGAAGCTGGGCCAGTTACTCCTGTCGTGTGGCAAGTTCGCACAGGGCTATGGGCAGGTTCAGTTACATGCAGTTCACCCAGCGCATCTCAATGGTTTATTGGTGCGACTGCAGATGTCACCTCAAAAGGCTCACTCAATCTTGTTAACAGTGGCTTAGGGCGAGCTCTTGTTGATGTGATAATTTTTACTGAAAATGCGCAACTGAAACCGCAGGTAATTTCTTTGAAAGCTAATTCATATACGCAGATTGCACTTGCCACTCTTGCGCCAGGATCTAAAGCAATTGGGATCCACTTACTCACTCGATCCGGACGAGTTAATGGATTTGTTGTAGACGAGCGAGAAAAAGGATTACAAGCGCTAGGCGGAGATCTTCTTAATTCAACTGGTGATCCAACTAAGTCGGTTCAGATTCCCGCCATTCCACAGCAGACGATTAAGAAATCTTCTGCGGCGCATACCTTGAGAATTCTTATCCCTGGTGATGTAGATGCACATATATCAGCTGAAATCCGATCTACCGATGGCACTTTCTCACCGGTTGGTATTGACGGTATTACGGTTGCGCATAAAAAGGTCATAGAGATTCCGATGGATATCACAATGGCATCGGGAAAATTCGCCTTGCACATCACATCCGATCAGCCGATTCTTGCATCTGTATTTTCCAAGATGGTTTCTAATGGAAAGAGTGATTTTGTCTGGAGCACGGCGGCCGAGGACCTCTCCGAATTCACCTTGGCCACAACTGGATTATCGCCGACTCTTGTCTTTACGGGCCGCACCATATCGGTGCAACTCGACCTGACCTACACAAATGGTTCACAGAAGAGCGTGACCATTTCTGCTCAAGATATTGGAACGTTCGTGGCTCCTGCGACACTTCGTTCTGTTCACTTTAGCTCTATCTCTGCAGGTACATCTGGGGCTGCACTTATCTCAACCCAGAATGGGTATGGATATATCCCGCTCAACGCTGGAAGTAGGCTGACAAAATCTTTCGTGCCATCGTCAAATATTCGAGTGCTCAATCCCTAACTTCTTACAGAACGACCGCTAACCTTCTTGGTATGAGTACACAGATTCGAACTGGTCGGGTATGTTCGCGCGTCAGTTGTCGATCAACAGCTTCTATGACTTTGACATATATTTATTCTGATTCCACTGCAGTTGTTGGGCCACTTGCAACTTTCTCTGAGCCACATTCGTATGATCTATGCGAAAAACATTCAGCTCGACTCACTGTCCCCAACGGGTGGAATGTAATTCGCCAAGCCATCAATGAAGATGCAGCTGGCCCCAGTGACGATGATTTGATGGCAATTGCAGATGCAGTGCGAGAAGTCGCCCAGGCTTGCTTAGAAGAACCTCCAGCTGTAGCTTCGACGCAATCACAATCTGGCGTAGGTCGTAGAGGGCATCTACGCGCAGTCCCGTCGTAATTTCACTTTCCAATCCCTTTATCCTTACGATACTTATATGAGTGCTTCAATTTTCAAGGCATATGACATACGTGGTCTCGTAGAGACAGAACTTACAGCTGATTTTGCCTTTGCCACCGGTATTGCAGTTTCACGTTTTCTCGAACTCGAGCGCGAACCAGGCACCGTCGTTATTGGCGAAGATATGCGCCCATCTTCTCCGAGCCTTGCAACTGCTTTTTCGGCCGGAGTTACTTCGCAGGGTCTTGATGTCATTCGCCTTGGATTAGCTTCGACAGATATGTTGTATTTCGCTTCAGGAAAACTCAATCTTCCTGGTGCAATGTTTACAGCAAGCCACAATCCCGCTGCGTATAACGGGATAAAACTCTGTCTCAGTGGCGCACGACCAATCGGTAAAGAATCTGGGTTAATGACCATCGAGAAATTTGTTACTGAAGGAACCCCCATGGCGATGCGAAGTGCGGGACTTGAGAAGCACCAAAACATGCTCGAGGAATATGTTGACCACTTACTTACCCTGGTAGATATTTCTTTAATTCGACCATTAAAAATTGTTATCGATGCGGGAAATGGCATGGGTGGTTACACAGCCCCAGCGGTATTTAGGCGCCTTAACGCTGAAGTGATAGAGATGTATTTTGAATTAGATGGAACTTTTCCACATCACGAAGCAAACCCCATCGAACCTTCAAACCTCCGGGACCTTCAAAAAGCTGTGAAGAAACATGGAGCAGATATCGGGCTCGCATTTGATGGAGATGCAGACCGTTGCTTCTTAGTGAACGAAAAAGGCGATCTCGTTAATCCATCGGCGCTTACCGCCCTTATTGCTACGCGCGAGCTCAAGCGCTACCCAGCCTCAAATATCATCTATAACCTAATCTCTTCTCGAGCAGTAAGAGAAGTTGTTGAAGAAAATGGCGGCATAGCGATTCGTTCTCGAGTTGGCCACTCCTATATTAAGAAGTTGATGGCCGAGACTAACGCCGTCTTTGGTGGTGAGCACTCAGGACATTTCTACTTCCGTGATTTCTGGAAGGCAGATTCAGGAATGCTCGCTGCACTGTATGCAATTGCGGCGCTCGGAGAAAGTAAAGGGACGCTCTCTAAATTACTCGCACCATTTAATCGATATCACTCAAGTGGGGAGATAAATTCAACGGTTGCAGATGTGCAGGGTGCGATGGAGAAGATTGAATCCACATATGGGTCCGAGGAAGGTATCGAAGTCGATCACCTCGACGGCTTGACCATCAATAGCGATGCCTGGTGGTTTAATCTTCGTGCATCCAACACCGAACCCCTCCTTCGACTCAATGTTGAGGCTTCTACGCAGGCTCGCATGGAGAAGGTTCGAGATGATGTACTTAACACTATTCGCAGATAAGCCTAGTTAACATTTTTAAGACTCTTCCACTAATCTATCTCTCGAGCCGACTAGCACAGTAGAGCCCTACGCAGAAGGTCAAGCGAAAAACAGCCGTTTTTATAATAGGGGAGAAATACATATGACAACTGTTACAACTATTCCAAAGCATGATATTGCAGATGCATCACTTGCAGAAGCTGGCCGCAAGAAAATCGAATGGGCAGAGCGAAATATGCCTGTACTTGCACAAATCCGCGAGCGTTTTGAAAAGTCACAACCATTCGTAGGCGTACGTATCGCTGCATGTATGCACGTAACAACTGAGACGGCGAACTTGATGCGAGTTCTTAAAGCAGGTGGAGCCGAGATTGCACTCTGTGCTTCAAACCCACTTTCAACGCAAGATGACACAGCAGCAGCACTTGTTCACGAATACGGTATCTCAGTATTTGCCCGCAATGCTGTAGATCGCGAAGGTTATTATTCGCATATCAATGCGGCTTTGGATATCAACCCACATCAAGTCTTTGATGATGGTTGTGATCTCGTCAATACTCTTCATACAACACGTAAGGAACTCCTTCCAAATATTGCAGGAGGATGCGAAGAGACGACAACTGGTGTAATCCGTCTGAATCAGATGGCAAAAGATGGCGCACTCACATTCCCAATGATTGCTGTTAACGATACCGATACAAAGCATATGTTTGATAATCGTTACGGAACAGGTCAATCAACACTCGATGCTGTCTTT
This sequence comes from Candidatus Planktophila sp., assembly GCA_040402415.1. Lineage (GTDB taxonomy): Bacteria > Actinomycetota > Actinomycetes > Nanopelagicales > Nanopelagicaceae > Planktophila. Next base: position 138,086 of record JBBAMS010000001.1, read on the forward strand.
CGTGCAACCAACTTCCTGCTTGCAGGACGCATCGTCGTGGTTGCTGGATTCGGTTACTGTGGCAAGGGCGTTGCAGAACGCGCAAAGGGCATGGGAGCAGATGTCGTTATTACCGAAATTGATCCTACAAAGGCACTCGATGCAATGATGCAAGGTTTCCGTGTCATGCCTATGGTTGATGCAGCAAAAGTTGGTGATGTTTTCATCACCGTCACAGGTAACCGCGATGTGTTACGTGATGAGCATTTTGCAGTAATGAAGGACGGTGCAATCATGGCTAATTCTGGCCACTTCGATATTGAAATAGATGTTGCATACCTCGAGCAGAATTCAGTGAAGAAGAATGCAAAGATGCGTCACCAGACTGATGAATACGTCATGAAAGATGGTCGTCGCCTCCTCCTTCTCGCTGAAGGACGCCTTGTAAACCTAGGAGCTGCAGAAGGCCACCCGGCGTCAGTAATGGATATGTCATTCTCTGATCAGGCGCTCACTGCTGAATACCTCGTTAAGGAAGCGAAGAATCTTCCTGCAGGTGTCCACGAAGTTCCTACATACATTGATAAGGAAGTTGCTTCACTCAAACTCAAGTCGATGGGTGGTCGGATCGATGTGCTTACACCTGCTCAAGATATGTACCTCAACTCTTGGGAGCATGGTTCCTAAATGACACTGGTTATGGTCGTCGATGACGATCAAGACCTCGCAGAAATGCTTGGAATTGTTCTCACAAGTTCAGGTTTCGATGTAGATCTAGTAAGTCGTGGAGATGAGGCGCTGGAGGTATTTAGAAATAATCCTCCAGACCTCGTCTTACTCGATGTAATGTTGCCAGGAATTGATGGCATAGAGGTCTGCAGGCTTATTAGACAAGAATCTATGGTTCCGATCGTCATGCTCAGCGCAAAAGGTGAGACGCAAGATGTGGTGCGCGGTCTTGAAGCTGGTGCTGATGATTACATGCAGAAGCCATTTCGCGATAAGGCAGAACTCATTGCTCGAATCCGAACTCGTTTACGCCGCACAAATGCAGACATCACAGGCCTACTCACAATCGGTGACCTAGTCATAGATGTCAAGGCACATGAGGTACATCGTGGTGAAACACTGATACAACTCACTCGACTTGAATTTGATCTCCTTGTAGCTCTTGCTAAAGATCCAGGTCGTGTATTTACTCGTGATGCTCTTTTGAGCGAAGTGTGGGGCTACCGCCATAGCACCGATACACGGCTAGTCAATGTTCACGTGCAGCGCCTTCGCTCAAAGGTCGAACATAATCCTGAAAATCCTGAAATTGTTATGACAGTTCGCGGAGTTGGTTATAAGGCGGGCGGCCCAGCGTAGACGGGCTTACTCTTGATGAGAAGTATCCGACAGGTGCTTACGCAATCGCTTGCGACTAAAGTTATTTTCTCGACTGTTTTACTTTCCTTAGGAGTCGTTTCACTCTCTGGCTCAGCTCTCTATTCAAGGCTTTCAGATGGAATAAAATCTGTTTCATTATCTTCATCGCTTGCAGAATCTAGATTTACATTCTTTGATGCTGAATATAAGTTAGTAATCTCACGAGATTCGACTGTTGAAGAACGAAAGAAGATTCTTGCCGATATTATTATCAATTCTACGACTCAGGTAGTAAAAGAAGCTCGCCGAGAAGTGGTCTTCCTGCGCGTGCCATCGACTTCAAAATCCATCAATTCATATGAGATGTCATCATCACTGTTAGATTCTAAATCACTTCCTAAATCACTGAGAAAGCAAGTCGCTAAAACGAAAGAAGTAAGGTTTGCTTACGGGAACATTAGGCAGAAATCTGGACTAGGAGAGCACTCCCTTATAGTCGGTAAACGAGTAAATATTCCTTCTGGTGGGTTCTATGAAATGTACATCATCTTCTCATTAGGTAATCAACAAGCTACTCTCGATCTCATTAAGAATTCACTATTCTTAGCAGGATTTGTTCTCATCCTTCTCATTGCGTTGATTACATTCATTGTTGTGCGACAAGTAGTACGTCCTGTTCGCGAAGCAGCGCGGATTGCCAATCAATTCACTCAAGGCGATTTCAGTCAACGTATGGTTGTCAATTCAGAGGATGAGATGGCTACCTTGGCCAGCTCATATAACGAGATGGCACTTTCGATTGAGAAACAAATTTCCAGACTTGAGAACCTTTCTCGAGTTCAGCAACGGTTTGTCTCTGATGTTTCTCACGAACTCCGCACCCCCCTTACTACCTTGCGTATGGCATCGGAAGTTATTTATAACCAGCGCCAATCCTTTGAGCCTGCTGTGTCACGCAGCTCAGAACTTCTCTCAGCTCAAATCGAGCGCTTTGAGCGTCTACTCGAAGATCTCCTTGAAGTCAGTCGATTTGACGCCGAAGTTGCAGTGCTAGAACCGACCGATTTTGATGTAGTGAACCTTGTAAAGCGTTGCATCAAGGACTTTGAACTTGGCGATACAGATACTCACTCCGGAATTCGTATCGAATGTGAGTCTATTACCGTAAATATTAGGGCTGATAGCCGTCGCGTTGAAAGAATTATGCGTAACCTACTTTCTAACGCCCTTGACCATGCCGATGACAAGGAAGTTGTGGTCACAATCGTTGAAACTGAGACTGAAGTTGGAATTGGAGTCCGTGATTTGGGTACTGGGCTAGATGAATCTGCCCTCATCCGAGTATTCGATCGATTCTGGCGTGAAGATCCCTCACGAGCGCGAGTGCGTGGTGGCACTGGTTTAGGACTATCCATCGCTTTGGAAGATGCACGTTTGCATAATGGCGAACTCGACGCTTGGGGAAGACCTGGCAAAGGTGCTCACTTTGTCTTAACACTTCCACGAGTTGCGGGTGAATCCATTTATAGTCGTCCTATCAGGGCAGCCCCAAAAGATTTCCACCAAGAAAATTTTTACCTCTGACTCCTTCTGGACAATACTTCAGAATAAGTGAGTGAAAAGTCTTCGCTCGATTCAAGAGCTTATATTTCCCAGTCGTTGCATTGGGTGTTTATCCCTTGGCCTCGATATCTGCTCAATCTGTAGAAGATATTGGCACCCACATATCTATCGTACGTGGTCACTCACTTCTCCCCATTTTCCCATTTACTCTGCCATCCCATACTCACCCATTGCTGGAAAAGTGATTATGGCGGCAAAAGAGAATGGGCTTATCAGCGCTGATAATCTGGTCAAGGCTGCGCTGTTACATGCCTTGCACTATTGCATCAAGGAGCAAGGCCAAGCGTTCTTGGTCCCAATTCCATCGAGAAAATCTGTTGCGCGATTACGTGGACGACAATTCATCGCAGAGCTATCACATAAGCTTTCAGAAGAGTCTGGGTTGCTAACGTTCGAAAACTTGGGACATACACGGTTGATCCGAGATCAATCTTCACTCGATGCAAAAAATAGATTTACAAATATCAATGGGGCTTTGATTTCACTTAGATACCTCAGTGGAAAGGCTTTTTTGATTGATGACCTCCTCACAACGGGGGCAACTATCAATGAAGCCGCACGCGCTCTTCGCGCACAGGGGATTGAGGTGGCCGCCGCAGTAACTGCCTGCGTCGCTGAACCCCTAGGATGAGGGGATTGGTAGGCATGGGTTGAGTGAGCGCCCCGAAGTAGAGCATGTGGAAGGTTGACCGATGGCTTCAATTCTCGATCGAATCATGCGAGCTGGCGAAGGAAAAATTCTTCGTGATCTAGGCAAAATCGTCGATAAGGTCAATGCTTTCGAAAGTTCCATCACTGCACTCTCAGATGAGCAATTACGCTCAAAGACCGCAGAGTTTAAGAGCCGTATTGGGCAAGGTCAGACTCTTGATGAACTCATGCCCGAGGCATTTGCAGTTGTGCGCGAAGCAGCAAAGCGCACACTTGGACAGCGCCATTACGACGTACAAATTATGGGTGGCGCAGCGCTGCACTCAGGCAATATCGCCGAAATGCGTACTGGTGAGGGAAAGACTCTCGTTGCAACGCTTCCTTCCTATCTCAATGCACTTGCTGGTAAAGGTGTCCACGTTGTTACCGTGAATGACTATCTTGCAGAGCGTGATAGCGAATGGATGGGACGTATCCATCGCTTCCTCGGTTTATCTGTGGGTGTGATTCTTAACAGTATGACACCAGCAGAACGCCGTGCTGCGTATCTTTCAGATATCACTTATGGCACAAATAATGAATTTGGTTTTGATTATCTTCGCGACAATATGGCTTGGTCTCTCGAAGATTGTGTGCAACGTGAACACTTCTTTGCAGTAGTTGACGAAGTTGACTCAATTTTGATTGACGAAGCCCGTACACCACTGATAATTAGTGGGCCAGCAGATAAAGCCACCAAGTGGTATGTCGAATTTGCCAATATCTCCACCAAGCTAGATCGAGATAAGCACTACGAGGTAGATGAGAAGAAGAAGACGATTGGTATCCTCGAAGAAGGTGTCACTAAAGTTGAAGAGCTTCTTAAGATTGAGAACCTTTACGAGGCAGCAAATACAACACTTATTGGCTACCTCAATAACTCAGTACGCGCGAAAGAGCTCTTTAAGCGCGATAAAGATTATGTGGTAATGAACGGCGAACTTCTTATCGTCGATGAACACACTGGCCGAATGCTGGCTGGGCGCCGCTACAGTGAAGGGCTCCACCAGGCCCTTGAAGCTAAGGAGCGCATTGAGATCAAGGATGAAAACCAGACCTTGGCAACTATCACTCTGCAGAATTACTTCCGCCTCTACCAAACTATTTCAGGTATGACCGGTACTGCGATGACCGAGGCATCTGAATTCCACCAGATCTATAAGCTCGGTGTTGTTCCAATTCCAACAAATCGCGATATGCAACGTATGGATCAACCAGATTTAGTCTATAAATCAGAAGTTGGAAAGTTTGCTGCAGTCACCTCTGACATCGTTGAACGTCACCGCAAGGGACAACCTGTTCTTGTCGGAACCGTCAGCGTTGAAAAATCAGAAGAACTCTCTGCATTTTTGAAGAAAGCAGGCGTCCCTCACGAAGTGCTCAATGCAAAGCATCACGAACGTGAAGCGGCCATTGTTGCTCGCGCAGGCACAAAGGGTGCAGTCACTGTGGCAACTAATATGGCAGGTCGTGGAACCGACATCATGCTTGGTGGCAACCCAGAATTTATGGCTGATTTTGAACTTCAACGTCGGGGCATGTCACCCGTTGATAATCCAAATGAGTATGAAGTGGCCTGGCCTGCAGAAATTGCAAAGCAGAAAGATGCTATCGCTAAAGAACATGAAGAAGTTGTATCTCTCGGTGGCCTTTACGTCTTAGGTACTGAACGCCACGAATCACGGCGTATCGATAACCAGTTACGCGGTCGTTCTGGTCGCCAAGGTGATCCTGGTGAATCACGTTTCTATCTTTCACTTCAAGATGATTTGATGCGCCGCTTTAACTCAGGAATTGTTGAACGCGTGCTTGCAGCAGCTGGATTACCAGAAGATGAACCTATCGAATCGAAGATGGTTTCTAACGCAATACGATCTGCACAGACTCAAGTTGAGGCGCAGAACTTTGAAATTCGTAAGAACGTCTTGAAGTATGACGATGTCATGAACCGCCAGCGCGAGGTTATCTATAGTGAACGCAGATTAGTACTCGAAGGAAAAGATATTGGTGCGCAAGTCACTGACTTTGTTGCAGATACCTTGTCGGCCTATGTTCATGCAGCATCACAACAGGGCTATGGTGAAGATTGGGATCTCGATCAACTCTGGACAGCGCTCAAACTACTTTATCCAATTTCATTTACTCCAGAACAGATCATCACTGAAGTTGGTTCAGCTGCTGCCCTTGACGTTGATTTACTTGAATCTCGTATTATTGATGATGCCACAAAGGCCTATAAAGCTCGCGAAGAAGAACTCAGCACTGAAGTCTTACGCGAACTCGAGCGCAAAGTTCTGCTCTCAGTTCTAGATCGTAAATGGCGCGAACATCTCTACGAGATGGATTACCTCCAGGAAGGAATTGGCCTGCGTGCAATGGCGCAGCGCGATCCATTGGTTGAGTATCAGCGCGAAGGATACGAACTCTTCTCAGCAATGATGGATGCAATTAAGGAAGAGCTGGCAAGCCTTGTCTTTAATGTCGAAGTGACTATCGAAGGTGATGGATCAGAAGTTAAAGCTCGTGGAGTCGAAGAGAAGCCAGCACAAGCTCAACAACTCAAATACACAGCTGCTGATGAAAACGGCGTGGCTGTATCTACTGATGTTTCGCGCAATAGCCCATGTCCATGTGGCTCTGGTAAGAAATTTAAGCGTTGTCACGGCGCTGCTTAATTAATTCTCGCTAAATCATCTCCAAAGCCGTGCACAACCATCGCCCATCGACACCTTCGAATCGAATCACCACTGCGCGCAAGCGATCGCCATAGCGAATTAAAACTGTACTCTCACAGATTCCATCAAGTGGCTCAGATTGATGGATAGTCTTAATCTTCCCAATCTCTGATTGACTCCCAGAATTTTTGAGTAGTTCCATATAAATTACGCGGTGGCACCAGCGGATCAATTGTGCCGGCTGCCTTCTTCCACTCCAGATTTCGATAACGCTGACAATGAACTTCATTGTCCAAGTATGAATATCTGGTAATTCAGATGCAGATGTAGGAATTGGTATCTCATCTGCTTCAAGATCTTCTCCAAAAGTTGAGGGAACAAGGAAGAGCTTTGCCTTCTGTTCAAACTTTTCTCGGTTGGGAGGTGCAAAGAGATCGAGTACGGGATGGCTCCAGAGTGATTGGTCCTCGGTACTAGAAATGAGCTGCATCCAAGGTCGTTGTGCTTGTGGTGTGCGCTGTTGTGGCTCTGTTGTCATGGGTGGATGGTGCTGTTCTAGCCAGAGCGGTAAATCACTCGATGGTGCTAATTTCTTTAGCACTTTAGAAGTATTGTGCAAAAGTAACTGGCCAACTGATGTGCGCTCTCTAGCCTGCGTGGCATGCCTTCGAAGAAGAATTCACATTCGCGTCTCATAGTCTCTATCGCTCTCTGTGCCGCAGCACTTATCGCATCGTATGCAATGTCCATTGCGGCAAATCACAGTGAGAAATTTTGGGTTCTCATGCGCCCAGTTGCAGCCGGAACTCAACTTGATTCCAGTGATCTAGGTTTTCAAAAGGTCTCACTCGGTGCATCTTCTGTGCGCTACCTATCTGCAAAATCTAATCCCATAGGCTCGATTACTCTACGAAAGCTATCCGCTGGTGAGTTACTCGAGAGTTCGGCTCTTACCGATGACTCGGAAGCAATGAGCCATCAACAGCTCAGTATTAGTGTGCGACCGGTCGATATTCCATCAACTGTTGTGGCAGGTGATGTAGTAACCATCTTTCAGCTCCACGATGCGAAAAATAGTGAGGTATCAGAGGGACCACGCCACATTGCAAGCGGAGTCTTCATCACATCGATAGATAGGAAAGGCTCCAACTTTGGGGGAGAAGTAGCTCTGACAATCTCAATTAATCGAGAGGTTGTAGGTGCTCTCTTAGATGCAACCACAAGTGGGCGATTGGTAGTTGTGCAATCTCATGGCTGAACCGCAGCCACAGATCGTAATTACAGCAATTCGTGACCCTGACTCTGAGGGGTTTATAGCAAGCACACTCTTCTCACAAGGGTGGAGTATCAATTTCCGTGCACTTGACTCAGAATCTCTTCTAACATTTCTTAGAGATACCGAAAGTACCGAATGGGTTCTTCTTATCTCAACTGATTGCGAAGGACTCACTCCAGAAATTCTTCTTCAACTCCGAAAAGTGTTGAGACAAGTAATTCTCATCCAAGCATTGACTGATAATCACTCTGAATATCCGGATGCGATCGTATTACCTGACTCATCGCTCTCTCTCATAGCTCTTATGCGCGGAACTCTGCGATCTCCTCTCATCCGCTCACATTCTGTGACCACAGTAGTGCGAAGAGCGAAAGTCATAGCAACTGCATCAAGTTCAGGAGGGGTCGGGTGCACGAGCTTTGCTATTAATCTTGCATCAGAGATTGCTGCGAAAAATAGGAAGACATTACTCATTGATGCCCACGCATATGCACCTGCAATTGCGGCACTTCTGGGTCAACGGGGACTTCAACAAAGTAGCGAAGCTCGCCAGATTGCACAGGCGCTATGGGCTCAAGAGATAACCCGCACAGAAATCTCTGAGGGAATTGAATCTCTTGATCGCCATGTATCTGAGTATGACTTTATCATTATCGATCTTGGCACTCTGCGAGATCTTGCTGCCAGCTTGTCAGGTAGGCGCTGGTCCAGTGAAGCGCTCATTTGGGTGAGTACCTACGCTGACGAACTTATTCTTTTATCAGCAACTGATATTTTAGGAATTGAGCGATTGAAATCGCTGACCAATGAATTGAGTAGAAACTCCATCAAGCCAGCACTCTCATTTCTGCAGGTTCAGGGTCAATTCGATAAAAGGTCGTCCACCAATAGCGAGAGTTTCATAAAGTTAGTAACACCGCTACGTCCTCGCCGCATTCTCCTATTACCTCATGATGCTCGAAGCCTTCATGTTGCCGAAAGTGAGCAGATTACGCTTCTGGAAGCAAATGAGAAGAGTCCGCTACGCAAGGCGATAGCTCGAATTGCCGGTGAAGTAATCTCGTAACCTCTTATAGGCTTAGCTCATGCGCGGCTATGTAGCAATGACAGCTCAAGAAGTTAAAGAATTTCTTTTGGCAGGATCCTTTGATGTATCAGATCTTTATGCGCCCACTTCACAATTTATTGTCGATTACCAAGATCTTGATGATGAAGAAATTGAATATACACTCTCCATGGTCGCCGCTGAAGATGCGATCGAGATGAAGACACCTACTTCAGGTACTGCTTGTGTTCTCGCCTTTGAAATTCCAGCAACCATCATCTCTGAAAGTCACGATATGTCAGTCTCGCTGTCTTCGCCTTTACTTTGGGAGAACCTTGACTGCCTCTTTGAGGTTTCAAGCGATGGTGAAGATCTGACTTGGTATGCAACGCAAGAGATTGCAACCTCTATAGACCAGTGGTTGAAATAGGCTCACATGGCTTCCATAGAAGAATATGTGCGAAATAGGAGCCCACTGACCTCCGATGAAATCCACCGCCTACGCGAGCTCATCGCCGATTGGCAGCTGCTCTCTGATCTTTCCTTTGCAGATTTGATTCTCTGGGTACCCCTTCGTAAGGATGCAAAGAGTTGGCCTGCCGGTTATGTGGCTGTGGCTCATATCCGCCCAACCACTGCGGCCACTCTCTTTGCGCACGATGTGATTGGTGAAGAGATTATGCATGGGGCCCGCCCACATATTGATCAGGCGCTATCTGGCGCAGAGATTGTTCGTGATACTCAACCTGAACAAGTAGGTGAACAAATGGTCAAGGAAGAAACTATTCCTGTCATTTTTAATGGGCACGTTATTGGTGTGATCTCACGTCATCGTGATTCAGAGTTAATGCGTCAACCCAGCAGACTCGAACTTAATTATCGTGAGATTGCACATAATCTTTATCGCATGATTGCTGAGGGAACTTTTCCATATCAAGATGCTGGATCACTCTTTGATCCCGCACCACGTGTAGGCGATGGGCTAATCCGCCTCGATGTCAATGGTGTCATCTCCTATGCCAGTCCAAACGCTCGATCTGCATTTAGCCGCCTTGGGTGGGTCAGTGAAGTAGAGGGACATATTCTTGGTGACATCGCAGAATCACTTGCTCGCGTACGTCCCGATGCACATTACGAAACAATTGCCATGGGTCTTACTGGGAAATCTTTAAAGCGTGTGGAAATCGAAAATGCAGGAGGAACAATTGATTTTACAGTTCTACCACTACTTCAAGGCGAAGATCGTATCGGAGCGATAGTAATGCTCAACAACGTTACCGAACTTCGCCGACGTGAGCGCGAATTGGTCACTAAAGACGCCACGATTCGGGAGATTCACCACCGAGTGAAAAATAATCTTCAAACAGTGTCAGCGCTGCTGCGTTTACAAGCACGCCGTATTGAAGATCCAGGAGCAAGTGCTGCGCTCAATGAAGCCGTCAGACGAATTGCATCCATTGCCCTTGTACATGAAACTCTCTCAAGTAGTCGAGACTCATCTGTTGCATTCGATGAAGTGCTCGATAGCCTCGTCACTCATGCCCTCGAACTCAGTACGCGCATGAGTGAATTAAGAATTGAACGCACAGGAAAATTTGGCTCACTCGAGCCTCGTATCGCTACACCTTTAGCACTTGTCATTACAGAACTTATTCATAATGCGCTCGAGCACGGATTGGCAGAGGAAGGTTCTGCCCTTGGAATCCGCGTTGAGACGGTTGGTTCGGATTTAACTGTCACGATCTCTGACGATGGGGTTGGCTTCCCTGAGGGTTTTGATATCTCCACATCACCAAATTTAGGACTTCAGATTGTGCGCACGCTGACTGAGAATGAATTACGCGGAACTCTTGCCCTGATCTCGGATGAGAAAGAGACTCAAGCAATCTTAACTTTTCCAAACTATTAAATAAAAGTACTCGCTAGGCAATTTTAAGAGTGTGAGTTATCTACAAGGCGCGCACGATTACGTGCTGCGCGACGCTTGAGTGCGCGACGTTCATCCTCGGAAAGTCCACCCCATACGCCTGCATCTTGACCTGATTCAAGGGCCCAAGCAAGACATGCATCTTTGACGATGCATCGATTGCAGACCTTCTTGGCCTCTTCGATCTGGGTGATGGCAGGGCCTGTATTTCCGACAGGGAAGAAGAGCTCGGGATCTTCATTGCGACACGCGGATTGATGTCTCCAGTCCATGGCTCTACCCCCTTCGAATCTGATGGTGAATGTGCGTCAAAGAAACTGCGCAGGAGGAGATTATCCCCATTGCTATAGATATAAACAACAGGGAAGGCAGACAAGATTTCGAAATTTGAGGTGATTTTCATCGCGTGCCCCCGACAGGAATCGAACCTGTGCACCTGCCTCCGGAGGGCAGTGCTCTATCCCCTGAGCTACGGGGGCGCAGGTACAAGGGTAGGTTATCCGACTATGAACAGTTCAGAGAAAGCTTATTTTGCAACAGGGTGCTTCTGGGGCGCAGAACGTCGCTATTGGAATATCAATGGAGTGACTGCAACCAGCGTTGGTTACATGGGTGGAATGAGAGCTAACCCTTCCTACGAACAAGTCTGCACTGGCGTTACTGGCCACGCTGAGATGGTTGAATTGAGCTTTGATCCTGCAGTTGTGACATATCGACGACTTCTCGAAGAGTTTTGGGTGATGCATGATCCAACAACGCTCAATCGCCAAGGTGGAGATATTGGGTCGCAATATCGCAGCGCAATCTTTACAACTTCAGAATCACAGCACCTGCAAGCAGAAGTCACCCGTGATGTTTATCAGGCATCCCTTCATCGCGAAGGAATTGGCGAGATTGTCACTGAAATTAAGAGTGCAGGTGGAGTTCCTTATTATGAAGCCGAGGAGTATCACCAGAAGTATCTGCAGAAGAATCCCAACGGGTATGACTGTCACTCCTCAACGGGTGTGGCATTTCCAGCGGTGGTTAGCTAAGCGCTCGCCAGCAATACCAAGCAACAACGCTGCGATAAGGACGAAATTTATCGCCCTTGCTTACAAGGGCTTTCGGTTCAATCTCCTCTCTCAGCGCGTATATCTTCTCCCATCCACGGCGAACACCTAAGTCACCAGTAGGCCAGATATCTAGGCGTCCAAGTTGAAACATCATGAACATATCAACAGTCCATGGACCGATTCCCCAGAGGCCAGTAAGTTGATCAAAGATCTCTTGATCGTCATTAATTTCATGTAACGAATTAATCTTTATCTTCTTTGTAATCGCTGCATCTGCAAGCCCTTGAATTGTCTTGAACTTTGCACCAGACACACCGGCAGCTCGCATATCAACTTCACTGATATCAGCAATTCGCCCGGGTATGACTCGGCCCTTAGCTAAATCTTTTACTCGCCCATAGATGGTATCTGCCGCCTTTACCGCCAATTGCTGTGAAATTACTGATTCAACGAGAGCCTCAAAGTGAGTTACAGGCTTTGGATCCCTGCCTACTGTACATAAAGGGTGCGCCTCTATAACTTGCGCTAACCGTGCATCGCGTGAAGAAATCTCTTTGGCAATCTTCCTCATCTGCGATTGCGTAACCATAGAATAACTTTAATGACAATGGCATACTAAGGCCATGAGCGACCTGCGGGCTTTAGATCTCTCTGAATTACAGACTCACCGCAGCGAAAAGTGGCGGACATTTCCGAAAGATGTACTTCCGCTACCAGTCGCTGAAATGGATTTTCCCGTAGCCGATCCCATTCGCCAAACTTTGCGAGAGATGATTGACCACTCAGATCTTGGCTACCTTGGGCCAATTCCTGAAATGGGCCCTGCCTTTGCTGGCTTTGCAAAGCGTCGTTGGGGATGGGATGTAGATCCTCTTCAAGTGCGCATTGCAGCCGATGTAGGCGTTGGAATTGTCGAAGTCTTGCGAGTGATAACAAAACCTGGAGATAAGGTATTAATTAACTCTCCCATCTATCCAAACTTCTTCACATGGTGCAAAGAGACTCACTTGGAAGAAGTGGATGTGCCATTCACTCAATCAGAGACACGGGTCAATGGAAGTAATTGGATTCTTGATTGGGATGGAATCGAAAAGGCCTATGCATCAGGTATTAAGGCTCACCTGATCAGTAATCCTCACAATCCTTTGGGGCGCATCTATACGCGCGATGAACTTTCGCGATTGGCTGACCTGGCAAAGAAGCACAAGGTCTATCTTCTCAGCGATGAAATTCATGCACCACTGACATTCTCGGAACAGACCTTTACGCCTTTCTTAGCCGTTTCTGAAACTGCTCGCGAAGTGGGAATCACTATTACAGCCGCAAGTAAAGGATGGAATATTGCAGGGCTCAAGTGCGCAATTATTGTTACCGAAAATACACAGGTTCACGAGACCCTTAATGCGATTGCGCCAGCGACTCATTATCGGGCCTCACTTCTAGGTGCTTTCGCGACAGTTACTGCCTTCGAGAAAGGTGAACCATGGCTCGATGCGCTAATGGTGCAACTCGACCACAACCGAAATCTTGTGGCTTCCCTGATCGAATCTAAGACTCCGGGCGTTGGATATCTCATCCCACACTGTTCATATCTTGCATGGCTAGATCTCACCTCCTTCAATCTCGGTGAGGATCCTCCTGCTCTGCTTATCGAAAAAGCTAAGGTCGCATTTGTTCCTGGAGTTCGATTTGGCTCGCAGTCGAGTCAATTTGTGCGGCTTAATTTTGCAACCAGCCCTGAAATTCTTGAAGAGGCCTTCAATCGCCTCGCCACAGTTCTGCGCTAACGATTACTCTTACGCCATGCCTCATGATGACCTTCGCCCCGAGACAATTGCAATCTCTAGTGGGCGACCACCGCATGTAGCTGGCGAAGGAGTCAACCTTCCGATTTCGCTCAACTCAACATTTGTTGCGGGCGGTCCAATCAGTTACGGCAGATTTGGAAATGAAACTTGGAATCCACTTGAAGATGCAATTAGTGCACTGGAAGAAGCGGATTCGACGCTTCTCTTCGCTTCGGGAATGGCGGCTATCACTGCAGTATTTTCACTTCTGCCTCATGGTGCACCTGTCGTTGCATCTCACGAGGGATATAGCGGAACGATGTCTTTACTCAAGAGACACCATAAAGATGGACGCCTTGAGGTTCGTTTCGTCGATATTACTGATACCAAGGAAGTTGTTTCACAATTACAAGGTGCGGCATTTCTCTGGGTTGAATCGCCAACAAATCCAGGACTCGGAGTTGCCGAAGTCTCTGTCATCATCGGTGAAGCAAAGAAGCGTAATTTGGGCGTGGGTTTTGATAACACATTTGCAACACCGTTGAATCAGAAACCACTCACCTTTGGCGCCGATGTCGTAATGCACTCAGTAACAAAGTATTTAGCAGGCCATAGCGATGTGATTCTTGGTTCGCTATCAGTTAAGGATCCTGCGCTCTATGCGCGCCTACTTGATGCCCGCAAATCATTCGGTGCAACGCCTGGACCATTTGATGCATGGCTTGCGCTGCGTGGAATTCGCACATTTGCGCTTCGCTTTGAAAGAGCGCAAGCTAACGCTGCCGTATTGGTGAAAAAACTTGAAAGCCATAGCTCTGTCACCAACGTTCGTTACCCAGGATTTGGCGCAATCATTTCATTTGAAGTCGAGGGCGACGCTGTCGCGGCTGAAAAAGTCTGCAATGGTGCGTCACTGATCATCAATGCAACAAGTCTCGGGGGAGTAGAAACAACCTGGGAGCGCCGCAGACGTTGGGAACTTGAAAGCCAAAGCATCCCCGAAAATCTCATTCGCCTTTCCGTCGGGTGCGAACATGTCGAAGATCTCTGGTCTGATATCGACACTGCATTATTGAAGGCTTAAAAGAGGCGAACTTTCATTAAGTGGAGTATTTTTATACCCATGAAAGCTCTACGTCGAATAATCGCGGGTATCACGGTAACTATTCTTGCTTTCCGTGCAGTTGGTTCATTCTTATCGTGGGTTGAAAAACAAGATGACACAACTACAGATGCCTGGATCGATGAAGATGAATTCGAAGATGCATAAATGAGTACATCCGAATACATTGCGGGCTCGTGCAATATTGGTAAGAGCGAAGTGCGTCAGCGCCAGGTAGTTGCTCTCATTGGATTGTTCCTCAGCGTAAGCGCACTGATTGGTTTTATTTCAACAAAAGCCTCACCCTCTATAAGACTCGGTATTTTCCTTCCACTGGCAATTTTCTCAGTGGGGTATGTGCAATCACGAAAGAAGTTCTGTTTAGCATTCGGATTTATGGGCACATTCAACTTTGCTCGACTTGGAAAAATGTCAAAGGTGACTGACAAAGCTTCACTCGCCGCTGACCGTAAAACTGCATCAATTATCTTGCTCCAAACTCTGGGTCTCGCTGCGGTGCTTACCTTGGCCGTCTACCTCCTCCCTCTCACGTAAGTAACTCCTACTCCCTTACATTTTTGCAGGTGTAGTGACATCGTTGTCCCTGTGGAAATAATTATTCAAACTCGACATGCAGAACTCGCTAGTGACTTTAGGGAAATCGCCGAAGAGAAACTTCATACTATGGAACGCTTTAGCGTGATAATCGATCGTATTGAAGTCGAAATCACTCATGAAGCAAACCCCCGACAGGGAAAAAATTCACATAAAGTAGTAATTACTTCACACGGAACTGGGCCACTTCTGCGTTCTGAAGAAGTTGGCTTCAATGATCTTGCTGCCTTTGATAGCGCAGTCGGTGCTATTGAATTGCAGATCCGTAGGATTCATGAAAAGCAGAAGAGTCATGATCGTCATTCTGTAAGAACTATGAAGGTAGATATCGCAGAGTAGTTAACGCTTCTCAGTTACTTTTTAATTGTTGTACTTGTTGCCTTTGGTGCAGGCGTAGGTTGGACAGGCGAAACCGCCTTAGGGCTCTCACTTACCTTTGCATCGTTATTACTTGTTGCCTTTGGT
>JBBAMS010000001.1:153792-164291 GCA_040402415.1 Candidatus Planktophila sp.
TTACTTGTTGCCTTTGGTGCAGGCGTAGGTTGGATAGGCGCAACCGCCTTAGGGCCAAGTCCCAAAATGGATGCGTCTCGTGCATTGATAGCTGCATCAATGGCATTACGTCGGGCCGATTGAATTTTTGACTTTTGAAGCGGAGTAGTTGCATTTGCTAACCCATTACTTGCATCGAGATTTGCTTTATCTATTGCGCTCTGAAAAACTGAATTGATCTCGCGCATCTTGTCTTGACGATTGGAATCTGCAAAAGAAGATGAGAGCGGAATGCAGATAAGTGAGAGAATCAGAGCAGCACCAACGACCCCCGAGCGCCTCAAGCTTTTCATCTTATCCATGCGTCTATAGTAATTCCTCGGTAGTGTGAATATTCTGTGAAAGTCCTTGTGACTACGTGTGCGTGGCGTTGTATTGGTAGTAAATGAGCCCGACACATGGCAGGGTATAGCCATGAGTCAGCTCATTATGATCATCGATGATGAAGCAGGTGTACGTGATCTTCTTGGTGATGCACTGAAATTAGCTGGATTCGAGACCATTACTGCAGCGGATGCAATGATTGCTCAGACTCTTCTCAGAAACACAAAACCCGATTTACTTATTGTCGATATCAATATGCCGATGATGGATGGTTTTGAATTTATTGAGCGAATCCGAGGTAATGGCGACAACACTCCTGCGCTGATGCTTAGTGCGCGCGGTGATCGTGCAGATGTCACAAGGGGGCTCACAATTGGCGCAGATGACTATGTCACCAAACCCTTTGGACTCGAAGAGCTGGTCTTGCGTATCAAAGCGATCTTGCGTCGTTCTCAATTCATCGTAACTACTCCAACAAACATATCATGCGGTCCAATTACCCTCGATAGTGATTCACACCAAGTAACTTTTAACGATGAAAGAATCGAATTATCTCCCACAGAGTTCCGCTTACTTCATGTACTTCTTGAAAGCAAAGGACGTGTCTTGAGTAAGACCTATCTACTCGATGAAGTCTGGGGAATCACCTTCGAGTCGGAGAGCACAGTGGTAGATACCTATATTTCATACCTTCGAAAGAAGCTGCATCGCGATGGCTTTGAAGGAATTCGTACAGTCAGAGGAGTCGGATTCCAGCTGCAAGCGGAGAAGAAGTGAAATTATCTCCCTACAGCCGAATTACATTTGTCACAATCTTCTTTCTTACAATCATTACGACTGGCATAGGCAGTTTCTCTGTTCTTCATTCGCAACACACTGAAATTGCACAGGTGGATGCATCTCTTCTTTATGTAGCAAAGAGTGCGTATGACAATCCGCTACAACCGTTAAGTGCCGCCCTATACACCCTTGAACAATCCAACGTTGATATGACTCTCACCTTTTTGAGTCATGGCGGCCAAGAATCGGTCATAAATGAGTCACATTTGAAATATCCGGGTGCACCCGATCTTCCGATTATTGAACGAGCACTCGCCCAACCAGTTCAGGTCGCGGGCTCTGCTCCATTTAGGTTGTACGCCATTTTAGTAGAGGGTGGGGATTACATTCTTCTGGCTGAATCGACCACTCATATCGATAGGAATTTTCAATCAAATATAAGGTCTTTAACTGGCTTCACCTTTGGATTAGATGTTATTGCATTCTTCGTTCTCTTTATCTTTTTCCGGCGTAATAATCGGCGTAATGAGAGTGCATCCCTTGCTCGCATGCAGGAATTCCTCGGGGATGCATCACACGAACTTCGCACACCTCTTACCGTAATTAAGGGTTATGTTGAGATGCTTAGTAAGAACCAACTATCGGAAGATTCCGATAAGACACGAGCATTTGACCGAGTTGGGATTGAGATAACTCGAATGGAATCACTTGTCCAAGATTTACTGCTACTTGCAGAACTTGGTGAAAGTGGCTCACGTGAAATCGAGCAAGTAGATTTGAGTGAGATGATCAAAGATCATGGAACTGATTTTATTACTCTCAACCCGAAGCGCAAGGTAATTCTGAATATTATTGATGAGATTTTTATAGAAGCATCGCGCGATTACATCTCTCGATTTATTCAAAATGCACTTGCCAATATCGTGCGCCACACAGCGGATAATGAATCAGTCAGAATTTCACTCACCAACCAAGGCAAATATGCGCAGTTAGTGATTGAAGATGCAGGCCTTGGATTGACCGAATCTGCCTACAAAGAGGATATTCGCTCACTTAATAGATTTGATAAATCTCGATCGCGCGATAAGGGTGGGTCTGGTTTGGGAATGAGCATCATGTCTGCGGTTATACAGAAATTGGGTGGCACTTTCTCGTTGCGCAAGAGTGAGCTCGGTGGTTTAGCGATCGTGGTCGTACTTCCTGTAATCAAAGACTAAACTTCGCTCCATGAGTGAAACAACGCTAGAAGATACCTTTCTAGAGTGTGAATTTCTCTTTGCCAAGACGGAATCTTTGGTACGTGTTGTCTTATCAGGACGGCGCAGAAATATGCAGACCCCACATGAGCGCATAGATATGCGCCCCATCGCACTTAAAGATGGATTACATATCCAGGTAAGCCATAGTGATGGTCGCCAGATGACAACGAAGAATTACAAGCCTATCGACGCTCCCTTTGCCCAACTCATTCGTAGCGGTTTTGCCAATGTATTGCTTGAACATACCAATGGCTCTCTCAGTCTTCGCATTACAAAGAAGGGAGAAGCGCTTGTTCACCGAGAAAAGTCGGAGAAGGAACAGGATCTCTCTCATGACCGCAGTAAAAACCGTCTATTAGATCCCTCAGATCCATTTCTGATTGCGATTGGAATTTCGGATTCTGATGGAAAGGTGAAGCCAGGTAAGAGTGATAAGTATCTACAGGTAGAAGAGTTTCTGCGTCTGCTCGTTCCAACTCTGACATCAGCTATTTCTGCAGGTCACATTCACCAACCTACTGATGAGAACCCTCTTACGATTGCAGACCTTGGATGTGGCCATGCCTACCTCACATTTGCGGCGCACCAATATCTTCGAAGGCAAAGCATTCCGGTAAAAGTGATTGGCATTGATGTGCGCTCGGTTGCCTGCGATCGCAATAATGAGATTGCCAAGCAACTTGGCATTTCTGCAACAATCGAATTTCGGGCAGAAGAGATTGCTGATACAACGCTGCAAGGTGCAGATATTGCAATCGCACTCCATGCATGCGATACCGCAACTGATGATGCAATTGCCTGGGCGATCAATTTTGATGCACGCCTTGCTTTAATTGCCCCATGTTGCCACCACGATATTCAAGCCCAGATGATCGAGATTCCTGAACCATGGTCACTTATTACCCGCCATGGAATTATGAAGGAACGCTTGGGTGATTTACTGACCGATGCACTTCGTATGCAGATCATGAAACTTCGCGGATATCGCGTTGAAGCTATTGAATTTATCGGGGGAGAGCACACACCGCGCAATCTCATGATTAGGGCCGTCAAGACAGGCGCTGCTGCTGATGCAACTGAAGCGCGTAAATATGACGAGATGCTCGCTCTCTGGAAAGTTAAACCTGCACTTGCCACGCTTGTGAACCGTTAGACTGGGCTCTATGTCTAAGGTTCTTGCATCACTTCCAGTCGGCGAAAAGGTCGGTATCGCCTTCTCTGGCGGTCTCGATACATCTGTCGCTGTTGCATGGATGCGCGAAAAGGGAGCAGTACCTTGCACCTACACCGCAGATCTTGGCCAATATGACGAACCAGATATTGATTCAGTCCCAGTTCGAGCCAAAGAATATGGCGCCGAGATTTCACGCATTGTAGATTGCAAGACACCACTGGTTGAAGAAGGTCTTGCTGCGATTGCCTGCGGAGCTTTCCATATTCGCTCTGGTGGCAAGCAGTATTTCAACACAACTCCATTGGGTCGCGCAGTGACTGGCACTTTACTTGTGCGCGCAATGTTGCATGACAACGTTGAAATCTGGGGCGATGGTTC
Organism: Candidatus Planktophila sp.; assembly: GCA_040402415.1. Taxonomy (GTDB): domain Bacteria; phylum Actinomycetota; class Actinomycetes; order Nanopelagicales; family Nanopelagicaceae; genus Planktophila. The sequence continues at coordinate 157,747 of JBBAMS010000001.1, forward strand.
AACATATAAAGGCAATGACATTGAGCGTTTCTATCGCTATGGGTTGCTTGCAAATCCCAAGTTAAGAATTTATAAGCCTTGGCTTGATGCAGATTTCGTACGCGAACTCGGTGGACGTAAAGAGATGTCTGAGTGGCTCGTTGCGCACAAATTCCCTTATCGCGACAGCGTTGAGAAGGCGTATTCCACGGATGCAAATATCTTGGGCGCAACGCATGAAGCTAAAGATTTAGAGAACCTTGATGCATCTGTCGAACTCGTTAACCCGATCATGGGCGTGAAGTTCTGGGATCCATCTGTTGCCATCGCATCTGAAGATGTGAAGATTCAATTTGTGCAAGGTCGCCCCGTTGCTATCAATGGTAAAGATTTCACCAATGTTGTTGCTTTGATGAATGAAGCAAACAAGATCGGTGGTCGCCACGGACTTGGCATGGCAGATCAAATCGAAAACCGCATCATCGAAGCAAAGTCTCGTGGAATTTATGAAGCACCTGGAATGGCGCTACTCTTTACCGCATACGAGCGTCTTCTCTCTGCAATTCACAATGAAGACACCATCGCTAATTACCATGCTGAAGGCCGTCGCTTAGGACGTCTGCTCTATGAAGGTCGATGGCTCGATCCACAGTCATTGATGCTTCGCGAATCACTTACTCGCTGGGTTGCATCTGCAATTACCGGTGAAGTCACACTGCGTCTACGTCGTGGAGATGATTACTCAGTAATGAATACAACTGGGCCTGCTCTGAGTTACCACCCAGATAAGTTGTCGATGGAGCGCACAGAGGACGCGGCATTCGGCCCGATAGATCGCATCGGACAGCTGACTATGCGCAACCTTGATATCGCCGATACTCGCGCAAAGCTCGAGATGTACCGCGATCAGGGTCAGCTCGGTGGCGGAGACTTCAACCTCATCAAGGAGCTAGAAAATTAATAACAGAACCCGCAAAGTAATCGCTGCAGTATTTGCTGCAATTCTTGTTGCACTAACCGTTTTTGGAGGAATCAAAATGAGCGCATCTGACTCAACTGTTCTACCTGTCGTCTCAGCTGTTGCTGGCCAGGCACCAACAATTTCAAAGCCTGAAGGAGCAGCACCTGCAGCGCTTACAACAGAGGACATCATCGCCGGAACCGGCGCTGAAGTTTTGCCTACTTCAACGCTGACTGTTCATTACATTTTGATGGCATGGTCAACAGGCAAGATCATTGAATCTTCCTGGAGCGGACAGCCTGCAACATTCCCATTAGCAAATGTGGTGGAAGGTTGGCAGAAAGGTCTGCCTGGCGCAAAAGCTGGCGGACGTCGCCTCTTGATTATCCCACCAGCAATGGGGTACGGAGCAGCCGGCTCAGGACCAATTGGACCGAATGAAACATTGATCTTCGCAGTCGACATTATTGCCGTTGCCTAAATAAAAGTTACTTCTTAAACCAAACGGTGGTACCTGCAGGAATTTTTCCATTGACCAAGGGCTGAGATGAAATCAAAATCTCGCCCTTTGGCATTGGATAGAACTCTGTACGGAAGTTAGTAATGCAGTGCCAGCCATTAGGGCGCGAGTAATGCAGCACTGAAATATCGTTGGTCTTATGCCACTTGATCTCTTCCTTTGTCACTAACTCTTTACGGATAGAGAGCGCCTTGCGATATATAGATAGTGGTGATTGAGAATTCTTCTCTTCGACATTTACTGCATAATCTGCAAACCACTTCGGTTGCGGCAGATGTGCTCCACCTGACCCAAAACCAAATGATGATCCTGATGCTGTCCATGGCAATGGAACGCGACATCCATCGCGACCCTTATCAACCTTCAAGTTACGAAGGTATTGAGGATCTTGAATATCTTCCTCAGGAATATCTGTTACTTCATGCAACCCAAGCTCTTCACCCTGATACATATAGGTAGAGCCGGGAAGACCCAAGATATACATCGTTGCAGCCAATGCGTTATGAGTTCCTGAAACTATATCAATGGGAGATGAAGTTCCGTTTGAGAGCATCCAATCACGGCGGTTTACCACAGGATTCAGGGCCATCTTTGTTGCGTGGCGAATCTGATCATGGTTGGAAAGTGTCCACGTGCAGGAAGATTTATTCTTCTGCGCAAGTTCAATCGCTTCCTGTGTTGCAGCCTTGTAAGCACCTGCTTCAAAGGGAGTTTCGATAAAGCGGAAATCAAAGCATTGACCTAAAGTCTTTGTACTTGCATAGAGCGGAAGGCGCTCTGGGTGCACAAAGGCTTCAGCGACTGCAACACGTGGTGGGTCGTACTGGTTAAAGAGTTTGCGCCATTCTTTATAGATTGCAAAGACTTCATTGCGATCGCCCCAGATGCCCTTGCCCTTATTGCCACGTTGTTCAAGTTCTTCGTGCACAGGCATGCTACGGAAAGGTTCTGAGAGATCTTTTGTAAGACCATGTGCAACATCGATACGGAATCCATCAACTCCACGATCTGACCAGAACTTTAAAGTCTTGAGGAAATCTTTCTGGACTTCACGGTTCTCCCAATTAAAGTCAGGTTGCTCAGGTGCAAACCAGTGCAAGTACCACTGATTATACTTTCCACCCATTGCTGATTCATGTGTCCACGAGGAGGGGGCAAAGTGTGAAACCCAATCCGATGGCGGGAGTTCGCCATTGGCGCCTTTGCCATCGCGGAAGATATAACGTTGTCGTGACTTTGAACCTGGCTTTGCAGCAAGTGCTTCCTTAAACCATTCGTGCAAATTAGATGAGTGATTGGGAACGATATCTACAAAGACACGGATTCCAACTTTATGAAGTTCTGTAAGCATCTCATCAAAGTCAGAGAGAGTTCCAAGCTTGGGATCTACATCGCGGTAATCATCAACGTCATAACCACCATCTGCCAGAGCTGAGGGATAGAAGGGGCTGAGCCAGACAGCATCGAGACTCAAAGAGGTGAGATAAGGGATACGAGAGGTAATACCCTTGATATCTCCGATGCCATCGCCATTACTATCAGCAAAGCTTCGAGGATAGATCTGATAGATCGCAGCTTGGCGCCACCAATTCTTGTCGCTGCTCAGGCCAGTGCTCTTCTTGGTCGTCTTCTTTGAGATCTTTGACATGCGCGGAACTCTACGGATGCTTCGGGCCTAGCGATAGCCAAAAACACCGAATGTGACGCAATTGGAATACTTTTGCAGTTTTGGTCATTTCCCTACCTTAAAATTCGTGCCCAAAAATCAGTGCTTGGGGGTTTCTGCACTGCTACGGTTTCCTAGTAACTGTTCACGCTTCTTCGGATGCCTTCTATACAAAGTGGGTTCTATCTATGACATCTAGTCCACAAAATCACCAGCACAAGCTCGCCGAGAACGTTCTCGGTCTCTTTGAATCTGTCGTTATGGCTGTCGCAGGATCTGCTCCTGCATATTCGATCGCCGCATCCACTGCGCTGCTTGTTGCGGCTGTAGGCCTTGCAGGCCCTGCATCACTCCTCTATTGCGGTATCGCAATGTATGGAATTGTCTTTGCTTTTAATTACTTAGGTAGAACCGAATCCAATGCAGGTGCAACATATGCGTGGGTACGTCGCGGACTTCACCCAGCACTCGGTTACATCGCAGGCTGGTCAGTCCTTACTTGTTCTTCAATCTTTTTGGTAGCTGCAACGCTTCCAGCAGGTTCATCATTCTTAGGTCTTTTCTCTGATTCACTTTCAAATAACAAGACATGGGTAACGCTCTTTGGCTCAGTCTTCTTCTTGCTCATGGTTGCAGCAGTCGCCTTTGGCGTCACCATCACTGCAACAGTGCAAGTGGTCATGTCAACTATTGAAGTAGCACTTCTTCTCCTTTTTGCTGTATTAGCAATCTTTCATGGCGTCAAGGTTCAGGAATTCACGTGGCATTGGTTTGCACCGAGTGCAATTCCAAGTTCGACTGCATTCTTTGCGGGTGCACTTATTGCTGCCTTCTACTTCTGGGGTTGGGATGTCACAGCAAACCTCAATGAAGAGACAAAAGGTTCACGCAAGACTCCAGGTCAAGGCGCTCTTATCGGAATGATCATCACATTCCTTCTCTTTGAAGTATTTACCATTGGTTCAAATATGGTCTTGAGTTCTAAAGAGGTCGAAGATAACTCTGCCAATATTCTTGGAGTTCTTGGGCAGAAAGTATGGCCAGGAATGGGCGGAAAGTTGCTGGTTGTAGCGGTCCTACTCTCAACAGTTGCAACTCTTGAAACTCAGCTGATTCAGTTAACTCGCACCATGTTCTCCATGGGGCGCGATGGAACATTGGCCAAGAAATTTGGAACCGTTCACCACAAGTACAAGACGCCAATTTTTGCAACCATCACAATTACCATCATCGGTCTTGGACTATTCGTTGGCTCACAGTTCATTGGATCAATCGGAACCATCATGGGAGATGCAATTGCATCAATCGGTGTTCAGATCACGATCTATTACGCTCTCGCCGGTTACGCCGTCCTCGTCCTCTTCCGCAAGATGATCTTTACGAGCGTGAAGAACTTCTTGCTCATGGGAGTCTGGCCACTTATCGGTGCGCTCTTCATGACCATCATGTTCTTCAAGGTCATCCCAGAACTCGATTTGGTAACTAAGTGGGTAAGTGCGATCTCAATTGGGTCTGGATTTATCCCAATGTTCTACTACTGGTCAAAGGGACATATCTATTTCAAGATGCCTACAAAGGAAGAACGTCTTGCAGTGATGCACGAGGTTGAAGGTAATCTCTAAATCGCAATAGATACTTCTCTACTGCATGTCCTAGATTTGCTCTCCACTTTTGTCTTCGCACTTGTTGGTGCGAGAGTGGCCGCAGATAAGGGACTTGATTACGGTGGCGTCGCATTTATCGCAGCGATTGCATCTGTCTCTGGTGGAACACTTCGTAATATCTTCTTAGGTCTTCGCCCTATCTGGATTATTGATCCGTGGATTGTTGCAAGCATTCTTTCTGCAGTATTTCTCACGCTTGTTTTCCGTCGCGTCACACATGTCGGCCGAACTCTTCTGATCATGGATACTGTGGGCCTTGCTGTTGCAACAATGTCTGGAACTCAGTTGGCCTTTGAAATGGATGTCACTTGGTTCGCAGCGATTCTTCTGGGAGTCATTACAGCGGTTACTGGCGGCCTCTTGCGAGATGTTCTCTGTCAGTTAGAACCCGTCTTGCTGCACCGCGAAACTATCGGCACATCGTCCATGATGGGAGCAATCACCTTTGTCGGCCTTCATCAGCTTGATATGGCCGGAAACTGGGCAGCTTTTGCTGGAGGAGTAGTCGTCATCCTCACCCGCGTAATTTCAATTCAATTCGACCTGCACTTACCGAAGTTTCGTAAGTAGTCCACGAAGTGGGTTGTGAGGGGCTCAAACTACATATCCTTCATAGGCCACATATAGATTCAATTGAACTTGATCACAACCCATATAAGTCAATTGGTCTGACATTTTCTAGATATTGAAGTCGAATTTGGGGCTTTGAATAATCAAATGGTAAATGTCTCTTACTGCTAATTCTTATACTTATGAATATAATTGAGCATGCGAATTGTGTCTTTTCTACCATCTGCAACCGAGATAGTGTGCGACCTGGGTCTTGAAAAAGAATTACTGGGTGTGACTTTTGAATGCTCGTGGCCAAGTGGAGTCAAAGCGGGTAGAGAAATAGTGGTGAACACATTCATAGACCCTTCCTTGAGCCCAGGTGAGATTAATTCATTTGTTAGTGAGCGTTTTAAACAAGGCTTGAGTCTTTATAAAATTGAGGACTCTGCCCTGCAAAGGTGCGATCCTGACTTAATTTTGAGCCAAGATATTTGTGGTGTCTGTGCGGTGCCGGTAGGCGACATAGATGCAGCAGCTGCACGCCTAAACTGCCATGCAGAAATCCTACAAATCGATCCTCATACACTTGAAGATGTCATCGCATCTATTGGAGCAATCGCACGTACTGCTGGAGTAGCAGAACGTGGTGATATCTTGATGTCACAGTTATCTAGTCGCTTAAACGAAGTTCGTAAAAAAGTTGAAAAATTTGTACCACCTTCAGTATTTGTCTTGGAGTGGATAGAGCCAGCATTTAGTTCAGGACACTGGGTCCCGGATATTATTTCCTCGGCTGGTGGCAAACCACTTCTTGCCAACTCAGGTTCGGACTCAGTGGTAGTTACCTGGGATGCAATTCGTGAGGCAGATCCCGATATAGTTTTAGTTGCCCCTTGTGGCTATGGCCTCAATGAATCGGTGGAACAAGCTAAAAATATTTTAAATAAGTTACCAAACTGCCAAGTTTGGGCCATTGATGCCGATGCCGTAATTGTTCGCCCTGGTCCACGCCTTATTGACGGTGTAGAAGCCATCGCCGCTGCATTACACGGAGTTGGCGCCGTGCCCCCAGGGATTATTCAGCGTGTGCGTTAATTTAAAAATTAAAACCATACTTGATCCGGGTGGGTTGTGAGGGATCTGCTCTTACTTTGCTGGGTCTGGCCCCAATTTTTAGGTGATTGGGTCATAAAAATGCATATT
>JBBAMS010000002.1:0-20688 GCA_040402415.1 Candidatus Planktophila sp.
GAGAAATCGATCCCCTTCGTGTCATTTCGGTGGTTGGAGTGATTCGCAGCGGTGGGAGGTTATGTTCAGGAAGCGTTGGTTTCGTCTTAAATCCGAGGGTCTGTGGATGAGATGTCAGTGGGTGGCTCTAAATTCGGGGTATGAACTTGAATCCAGGGCGAAGAAGGTTGCTGCAGTTTCTTTCTGCTCTGGCGATTAAGGCGAAGTTGGTTGAAGTAGATGGGTAAGTTCACGGAGCTACGTGACCAGCTTGCCAATTTTCCTCAACTTAAATCGCAAGTTTCCAAGGTCATTTCTACACAGGAAGAACTACAGAAATCGATTGCCTCAGCAATTGAGCTGCATCAAGAGGCAGAGGTCTATGCCGCTCTTGAGAAAATTCCGATTGAGCGAATAAAAGATGCAACCGAGACGATCATCAAACTGGAATATCTGCGACGGGCAGGATTTTCTACGATCGCCGATCTACAAAAGGTTTCAACAGGTTCTATCGCTGCGATACCTGGAATCAGTGATGAAGTCGCAATTGAAATCAAATCAATTGTTAACACCATGGCTAAGGCAATTGCCGAGTCTCTTGGTATCTCGATATCAGCGGAGTTGGATAAAAGGGCTGAGATAGGGCTTATTGATGATTTAGAGAATCTCAAGATAGTTTCTGAGGATTTAAGAGGGAACAAAGAGAAACTTCCACAGGTAAAGGCAGCCATTGAAGATGCGCTCAATAGCGCACTCGTTGCGCATAGTCGCTTCCGTTGGTGGTTTGCGGGTAAAGATAAGAGAGCAATGGCTCTAAACGCTGTATCGAATCTACAGATGTTCTTGGTAGATCCAGCCACTGCCACAGCAATGGTGGCAGTGAACCAAGTCCTTTCGCGCCTTCCATTTGAAAAGCGCAAGCCTGAGCAGCTGAAAGAGTTATTTGCCAAGAACTCCAGTACTTACTACTCGTTGCTTGAAGATGTTCAAGGTAAACCTCTTTCGGGTGCAACTACATCGCACTTTGATGCAGAGCTTATTAAGCGGATTGAGGCCCATGAATTTGATCTCTCGTTGATCAATGCAACGTTGCGTCGGTATCAGATATTCGGAACTAAGTTTGCACTTGAGCAAAAGCGCGTAATTCTGGGTGATGAGATGGGCCTCGGAAAAACAATGCAGGCGCTTGGAGTCTTAGCTCAGAGATCAAAACTTGGGGCGACAAGAATGCTTGTTGTCTGTCCTGCAAGCGTAATAATTAACTGGACCCGTGAAATAACTGAACGCACGAATTTGGTACCTATCAAGATTCATGGTGATAGCTACGAGATCAATTTGGCGGATTGGAAGTTGCTCGGTGGGCTCGCCCTTACTACCTTCGACATGTTGAAGCGCTTTGATGTCACCGATGAAGAGTTAGTCGTCTTGCAGCTGGATACACTGATTGTTGATGAAGCGCATTTTGCGAAGAACCTTCATACCGGCAGGTCACGCGAGGTACAGCGATGGGCAAAGTTAACGCCACATGTTCTCTTTATGACAGGAACTCCGATGGAGAATCGTGTTGAAGAGTTTATGGGGCTAGTTGGAATGCTCGATCGTGAACTATCACAGCAGTTGGATATGGCGGTTTTATCTGCCGGGCCAGAGCCTTTCAAGGTTGCTGTTGCTCCGGTTTATCTGCGTCGCAATGGGCTCGAGGTTTTAAAGGAGCTTCCTGATCTGATTGAGATCACTGAGGATTGCGACTGGTCTGGGGTATCGAAAGATTTCTACACAGACGCTGTCACCAAGGGAAATTTCATGGCGATGCGCAGGGCTGCTTTTGTTCCCTTTCCTGGCGCAGTTCCAAGCAAGATGGAGCGTTTATTGGAAATCGTTGATGAGGCATTTGAGAATAACGAGAAAGTGATTGTCTTCTCTTTCTTCAGAAAGGTGATTGATTCAGTAATTGGGCACCTTGGCGAGAAGGCTATGGGGCCAATTACTGGTGGAGTCTCCCCCACAAAGAGACAAGAAATCATCGATTCGTTTACCAATTGTCTTACCCCCAAAGTTTTGGTTGGACAGATTCAGGCTGCGGGCACTGGACTCAATATTCAATCGGCATCTGTTGTTATTTTGTGTGAGCCACAGATCAAGCCAAGTCTTGAAACGCAAGCAATCGCTCGGGCTCACCGTATGGGCCAAGTCAAAACTGTTCAGGTTCATAGACTGCATATTGAAACGAGTGTGGATGCAGGTATGAGGGTGATGCTAAAAGGCAAGCAAGATGAATTCGAAAGTTATGCCCGTGATAGCGCGCTAGCAGACGGAAGTAAGCTGGCAAAGGATGTCAATGAACATCAGCTGGCTAAGGTAATTCTTTTAGAAGAACGTCGTAGGCTAAAAATTGATTCTGATGAAGACGTTTCTCTAGATAGCGATGAGTAGTAAAAGAAAATATTTCTTTCGCAATAGCGCTATTTGAGCGCCTGTGGATGAGATGTCAGTGGTGGGCTCTAGGTTTGAGGCATGAGTGAGTCACCAGCTAATAAGTTCATTGCCGCCCTTGTCATCGTTGCTGCACCCTTTGCTATGGGTGCTTTCTTTCTGGCGTGGTCGCCGGCCGGGCAGTATCAATTGACTGATCCGCGTAATGATGGATATGTGCAGCCACGTGATGTTGGTGGGCTAGTGGCTCACACGCAGCGTTCTACTGTCATGGTTAATTGCGAGGCTCCAGGTAAAGAGAGTCTGGGATCTGCGTGGGCTGTTACTCTTGAAGAGAGGGCGTATGCCAAGTATAACAATGTCTTTATTACCAATCACCACGTTGTTGAAGATTGCATTGGGAAGGAGGAGTACCTGACGATTCACCGACTCTTTGCCAAGGACTATTCGGCAAGAATCATTACCCTCGATAAGAAGAATGATCTCGCAGTAATAGTCTCTGATTTAAAGATTCCAACTCTTAGGCTTTCACAATATTCGCCATCACCCGGGTATTGGACGATGGTGGTGGGCAGTGCCGATGGATATCAAGGATCTGTGGCCTTTGGATCAGTTCTTAATATCAATCAGACAGAGGTGCTGATTACGGCTAACGCATCGAGTGGAAATAGTGGCGGCCCCGTTGTTGATAACGAAGGCAATGTCATCGGGACGCTGACCCTGACCGTTATTGGCGAGCAGTACAACGTTGCTAAATCACTTGATGCGATGTGTTCTAAGATCCTTAAGTGCGACGGGAAGTACTACTGGGAGGAGTAGGGGTACTCCCGCCTTGTCCGCTGCCCTACGCAGGTAATCCCTCTGTTTGGTTCTGGTTAAGTGCAGCTGCAACGATTCCAAAACCAGTCTTGTTCGGCAAATCGATCCCCTTCGTGTCATTTCGGTGGTTGGAGTGATTCGCAGCGGTGGAAAGGTAGGCGTTTCACTCACAGTCTGAAGTGCGTATTGCTTCAGCTGTGGATGAGGTGTCAGTGGTCAGGTCTAGGTTTGGGATATGTCGATGGATTCCATTGAATTCTCTGTTGCGCGTATTCACAAGTTGTGGGGTCGTGAGGCAACCCCTGAATTCTTGGCAGAGATTGCATTTCTCTATGACCATATTGTGAAGACGGGAACACAAGAGCCGATCATTGATATGGGAATGAAGTTGCTGATTCCTTTTGAGCAGATTGGTGAGATGGTCGCTTATGCAATGGAAGATGGATATATAGCAGCACCGAAGCAAGGAACATGGGGCGGCACAATTACACAGAAGTCTCTACGCATCTTGGGGCAGGTTGAAGCGAAGAAGCGCAGGAAGAGGATCGATAGCTTGGTCTGTCCCGCCTGCGGTGAGAAGACGTTAAAGATGATTGTTTATGGTATCCCTGGTGATGACTTTGATTTCCAGAAGTATTTTGTCGGTGGATGTATTCCTGCTCCTGAAGATATTGGTTGCAAGAACTGCGAATGGGTGGGTGTACGTAGCGGATTGCATTGAGGCCGGGTGCTTACGGAGAGTTACGATCGAGAAAATACTTTTCTATGTGCGAACTTTCTGATTGACTCTGGGAATTTCTTTCTGATAGAACGAATCCCTCGGAAGTAAATCTCCAAACAGAGATCTAATAAAAGTCACCGTCCTGTGGGGAGAACTTCATTTTCTAGGATCGCCCACTCTTGATCAGAAAATAATCGTGAACGGATTAAGAAGCGCAGGCCTTCGGGAGATTCAAGAGAGAATCCACCGCCGCGACCAGGAACTACATCGATTGTGAGGTGGGTATGTTTCCAATACTCGAACTGAGTGGCAGACATCCAGAAACCAATATTTTCTGGGATGCCCACCACTTTCAGCTCTTCGAGCAATACATCCGAGCCACCGACACGGAATTCACCGGCTTGGTAGCACATAGGAGAAGATCCGTCGCAACAGCCACCCGATTGATGAAACATCAACGGGCCGTGCATTGCGTACAGGGTGCGCAGTAAATCTTCTGCTGCGGCACTGACTTCGACGCGAGGTGGCTTCTCCATGTGGATTTATCTCACTTTTCTGTAGTTAATTTATTTTTAAAAGAAGCCGAGCTTGTTTGGATTGTATGAAACAAGAAGGTTCTTTACCTGCTGGTAATGATTGAGCATCATCTTATGATTTTCTCGACCAATACCTGAAGCTTTGTAGCCACCAAACGCCGCTCCTGCTGGATAAGCGTGGTAGCAGTTAGTCCAGACACGGCCGGCTTTTATCTCGCGGCCGGCACGGTAGGCGGTGTTGGTATCACGAGTCCATACACCAGCACCTAGACCGTAGAGAGTGTCATTGGCAATCGACATCGCTTGATCGTACCCATCAAACTTTGTGACAGAGACAACTGGTCCAAAGATTTCCTCTTGGAAGATGCGCATGTTATTTGTGCCCTCAAAGATTGTTGGGACCACGTAGTAGCCACCGGAAAGTTCGCCGCCCAAATCTGCGCGAGATCCACCTGTGAGTACCTTGGCTCCTTCTTTCTTCCCAATTTCAATGTAGGAAAGAATTTTCTCAAGTTGATCATTGGAGGCTTGAGCACCAATCATCGTGGCGTTATCTAGTGGATGGCCCATAACAATTGCCTCGGTGCGCTTGACGGCATCACCTAAGAACTTGTCATAGATCTTTGCATCGATCAACGCACGTGATGGACAGGTACAGACTTCGCCCTGATTTAAGGCAAAGAGTGTGAAGCCTTCTAGGCACTTGTCATAGAACGCGTCATCACTAGCGGCAACATCCGCAAAGAAGACATTCGGGCTCTTGCCACCGAGTTCAAGGGTGACCGGAATAATGTTTTCAGATGCATATTGCATAATAAGGCGACCAGTTGTGGTTTCACCTGTGAAGGCGATCTTTGCAATACGAGGTGATGAAGCAAGCGGCTTACCTGCCTCAACGCCAAAGCCATTGACGACGTTGATAACACCAGCTGGTAATAGATCTGCAATAAGTTCCATTAGAAATAATATTGAGGCGGGAGTCTGCTCGGCTGGCTTTAAGACAACACAGTTTCCTGCAGCAAGAGCTGGTGCCAATTTCCAGACTGCCATAAGGATTGGGAAGTTCCAGGGAATAATTTGCCCGACAACTCCTAGTGGCTCATAGAAATGGTAGGCAACGGTGTCATTATCGAGCTCTCCTGCAGAACCTTCCTGTGCGCGAATCGCAGCTGCGAAATAACGGAAGTGGTCAATAGCAAGTGGAATATCGGCATTTATGGTTTCACGAATTGGTTTTCCGTTGTCCCAAGTTTCGGCAACTGCAATTGATTCAAGATTAGCTTCCATGCGATCTGCAATTTTGTTAAGGATAATGGCGCGTGCTGTTGCTGAAGTTTTTCCCCATGCTGGTGCGGCTGCGTGCGCTGCATCAAGTGCTTTATCAATATCTGCTTCATTACCACGCGCAATTTCACAAAAAACTTTTCCTGTTATAGGTGTGACATTTTCAAAGTATTTACCAGAGGAAGGCTTGACATATTCGCCACCAATCCAGTGGTCATAGCGAGCTTTAAATGTTGCTTTGCTTCCGGGTAGTCCGGGTGCAATGTAATCAGTCATGATTTTCCCCTTCACGTAAAGAAGTCTTCTTCACCGAGATGCAAGGTACTCTTGAGCCGGAGGATTCGCATAGCGGCCGAGTGCGCGCGTCTCGAACACGCGTAGATGAAAGTCTCGAGGGTTCAAATCCCTCATCCTCCGCTCATTTTTCACAGGAATCTCTAGGACTAGGGATTATTAACTCTGGTCGTGGCTAACTGACTTACGGGATCTTCTTACTCTGCGAAGAAGCTGCCCACGAATTCCGATCCAGCCGCAGAGCGTGCATTTAATTTCTGCCCCATGTGCATCATCGGCCGAAGTAATGGCTGTATAAATTTGAGAATTTTCAGCTGCCATTTTTTCTCCAAGCACAATTATCTTTATGCCTCCCCCTTCTTTGCACTCAGGACATCGCATGAGACGACTGACGTGAATAGGCCGTTTTAATACTTGTTTATTAGTTGATGACAAAACTTCATAATTTGCCTCTGCCAGGTCTCGAAGGATGTATTCAATAACGCGCGGAAGACCAGCGGTGGTGATCTTCTCCCACTTGACTACTCGCTTGCGAAGGGTTGGAAAGAAGTAACGTGCGCCTTTTTTATCAAGGCTGAGAAGGAGGCTCTCTTGGAAGTAAATTTCAAAGATGATCTCCAACTTGGCCTCTCGTGTTTTTAGGCAAGCTTCTGGAAATCTGCGCAGAATCGATTGGGCCACAAACTCCTGAGTGGACAGTGTCGCGCTATCTAAGCCAGCTTCTTCTTCGTTCATAGCTTCCTATTTCACCTTGCCAGTTACGACGGCCGATATTAGTTGCGATAGGTCGGTAATTGAGATGGCCAAGGCGTTGATGCTCTCAACCCAATGCTTATCGAAACGGCCAAGGAAGAGTTGTGGCTCTGGTTTTTCGGTAGAGATGATCTGCAAGTGCGAGAAGACCTTCTCCTCCCACTTGAAGGTTTTTATTTTGCTGTCTGCGTGCCAGAGGCCATGCGCTTTCCAGCCGGCTTCGATTAAATTCTGCAAGTAGCCCTTATCTTTTCCCACGGTGCCGATACCGATTTTATGTTGGTGTAGCTGTAGATGGGTGAGCAGGTAGAGATATGAGGGCTGATCTGGGCGATAGGCATATCGGCCACATTCATGGCAGGTATTGCCGCAAATAACTGTGGGAATTTCTTCGGTCAGAATTGCTTCACAACGTGCGCAATCAACGCGTATAGGACTAGGCATGAATGGTTACCTGCAGTTTAAGCTGATTTACGTTTATTGACGTAATCACTAATCACATAATCTCCAAGGCTATCCGGATCAGTTGCAAGAACTTTGCCCCCATTGCGCCGAGCCATGTTGTCTAAAAATCTAGCTAATTGGGGATCATCGCCTAAACGAAACCAGGTTATTGCAACTTTACGGCGAGTCATCTCATCAATAGCCTGTACTGTTAATTTTATTGTTTCATCTTCAGGCGGCCAGCTAAACCACCAATCGCCTGGGCCAATTAAGTGAGCGGTTGGCTCGCCATCTGTTACCACCATAACAATGCGCTGTGAGCCAGTGTGTTTATCTAAAAATTTGCCTGCAAGCATTAGCGCATGTTGAAGATTTGTACCTGGTGTTTGGCTCGCTTCAAGATCGGGAATATCCATAGGTTTTACGACACGGGCAAGGTTTGCAAAACTAATAACCTGCAGCGCATCTAGTGGATACTTTGTCGAAGATAAAGAGTGCAGGGCTAGTGCCATGGTTTTAGCGGCGCCCCACGTGTCATTCATTAACATCGAATAAGACTGATCGACTAGTAATACAACCGCCGCCTTTGTTAGGTTCTCAGTCTCTGCCACATCAAAATCATCTGGGTGCAAAAAGGTCGTATCACCTGTTGCAACTCGTCTGCGCGTCGCATTTTGAGTAGTTCGAACAACATCGATGGCACCATCATCACCAAAGCTCCATTGTCGATGGGTTCCTGTTACTTCTCCAGATTTACCGGCACGGTGCATCTGGTGATCGCCTCGAGCAGTACTCTCAAGATGTTTGAAGACCTCGGCTAAGGCTGACTGACCAATACGACGGACCGCTTTTGCAGACAAGCGCATCGATTCATCACTTTTTACGAGGAATCCCTGATCTTGTAAATCTTTTTGCAACTGTTGCATCGCCTCAAGTTCATCACGTAGCGAGCGCCCCATCGCACGCTCTAGTAGATCAAGATCTATCTGTGTTGGATCACCCATCTCATCGGCATCGCTAATTTGATTCACCAAAGTTTCTAAATCCCCCATCTCGGCTAGCGCTTGCGTGGCCTGTGGCAGGCCTGATGATGAATCGCCATTAAGAGATGTTCCACGTCCGCGCGAAAATTCGGGGCGAAGCGCTTTGAGATTGTCTTGAAGTTCGGCCATTTGATCCTGCACGCCCATGTCGGCCTGGGCCTGCTGCATCGCCTCTGACAGTTCTGCGCGTTGCTCGGGGCTCATCGATGCCAGCATTCGATCCATTGCAGCTGATTGGCGAGCTAGCTCATCAATGAATTGATCTAGCGTCTCTGGTGCATCTGGAAAAAAATCCTTGTGTTTTTCAATGAACTCTTCGTACTGATCTTGGGTCGAAGTACCCTCCCGATGATCGCTTAGAAGTTGATTCAGATCCCCCATCATGGCAGCCAAAGCAGCCTTATTTTCAGGCGTTGCCATCTGCTTCACCGATTCACTCATGCCTGCAAACTGTTGATCAATCACATCTCGGCGCAAACGTTCTTTCATGTCTTCATATAGTTGCTCGGCCAAGGGTGAGCGCCACTGATAATTATCAAGCTCTTTCATTGCATTTGGTACATCTTCTGGCAACGCATCAAGTACAGCTTCGGCAAAGCGAGCATCATCGCTGGGATCTGGAAACAATGCGCTGCGTTCAGCATCAATTGCCTCTGCGAGAATTTCTTTCAATTCATCCAGCAGGCCATTCATGGCGGCAGATTCACGAACCTTGTTATAGCGATCGCGGATTTTGCGATACATCTGTTCTAAACCTTGCCGGCCTTTGCTTCCAGATCGCATGAGATCTCTGAGCGCATCTTGCACCGACTGACCTTGAAGGATTCGCTCACCCATTTCATCAACGCCAGCTCCAGCATCTACTAAAGGTGCAAGTGGATCTGGGCCACCGGTAAAGGAGCCGTAGATATATGGATTACGTGGCTTCATTAACTCTTTGCACCGGTCTCTTTGCCACCATAGGTGCGGGTTCCATTGTGATCGTTTTTATCAATGCGCCTTGTAAGCCACAAGCCTTCAGTTGCAAACTCGATACATGAAGCAAAGAGTCCAACGGATTCGGCCATGCCTGTCTCTGTTGCACTCACTAATGATCCAAGGCCTTCCATAGGACCAATCGCAGCTAAAATCTCTTGGCTGCTCATTAAATCTGAAGTGGCAAAAGTATTTCCAGAATCAAACCAATCAACCAGATTTGTCAGAAATGCCCGCGTCTCTTGTCCACCCAATAATGAGCGCCATGTGGCGGCAGTTGCTTGCCGGGCTAGCAAAATTAAGGTCTCGATCTCGGCGCCCTCTTGTGCCAGTTCGAATTCGACTTTTCCGCGTAGTGCTGCAACTACATCGACTAAATCACCAATGCGTACCACTGGCTCTGATTCACCATTGATTGCTGCACGACGAAGCGCAGCACCAGAGAGCTCTTCCACACATGCGATTGAAAAACGCGCCGAGACTCCACTGCGTTGATCAACGCTATCTGATTCACGGACAGCACTTGTAAAGCGAGCCACGACTTCAAGAATATGGTGGGGAACAACGGCCTGTATGGCAGCTTCTTGGTGCAGAAGTTCGATCTCAAGCTGAAGGTTCAAAGGATAATGAGTTCGGATTTCGGCGCCAAAGCGATCTTTCAAGGGCGTAATGATGCGACCACGGTTTGTGTAATCCTCGGGATTTGCACTAGCCACGACTAACATATCAAGCGGTAATCTCAAACTATATCCACGCACTTGAATATCTCGCTCTTCTAGGACATTAAGGAGCGCAACTTGTATTCTCTCAACGAGATCAGGTAATTCATTAATTGCAAAAATGCCACGATTAGTTCGTGGGATTAATCCATAGTGAATTGTTTCAGGATCTCCGAGTGATCGCCCCTCTGCCACTTTAATTGGGTCAATATCACCAATCAGATCACCAACAGATGTGTCTGGAGTTGCAAGTTTTTCGCCGTAGCGCTGCGTGCGGTGGCGCCAATCGATTGGCAGTTGATCTCCGCGTTCATCCGCAAGTGCGACGCAACGAACGCAAATTGGCGCTGTGGGCTCATCGTTGATTTCGCAACCAGAAACGTGTGGACTCCACTCATCTAATAAGTTTACGAGGCTACGAATCAAACGTGTTTTTCCTTGACCGCGTTCTCCTAATAAAACAAAGTCATGACCAGCAAGCAACGCCCTTTCGACCGCAGGCCCAACTGTCTCCTCAAATCCGACAATCCCCGGCAGAGTTATCTTTGCTTCACGCAACTTACTTAGTAAATTATCCTGGAGTTCGCGCTTCACGGTACGAGCGCGATAACCACCAGCAACAAGTGCACCGAGGTGTTTTGGAAGTTCCGCTGGGATCTGAGGGGTCTGATTCATGGTAATTCGACGATAGATGAGCCAGCGGATTCCTGCAACCGCAAATATGAGATTGAGAAAGTGGAGTTTATTAGATTGAGATGTTGCACTGACCCCGTAAGCATGGTGGACTCTGCGCCTTGGCCCAAAGTAGGTCTTTAGAGAGAGTCGGATAAACGTGGCACGTGAACTTGCAGGTAAGAAGATAGTAATCGTCGGTGCAACTGGAGTCTTGGGATCACACCTTGCCCAACAGCTCTCTGACGAAGGGGCAAACGTGGCTGCCATTGTGCGCGATGCAGCAGCGTTGGATTCAACGACTATTGCGCAGCACGCAGTTGCAGATCTGACGGATACGTCAGCTCTCACTACTGCCCTAACTGCATTGGCGCCAATTGATGGGCTGATCAACGCCGCTGGTGTTGTTGCCTTTGGAAATATCGCAGAGTTAGATGATGCAACACTGACGCAGCTCTTTGCTATCAATGCAATCGCACCGATTGTGATGTTGCGCGAGAGTTCACAACATATTAACGAAGGTGGCTTCTTCGCCAACATCACCGCCGTTGTGGCGCAGCAACCAATGGCTGGAATGGCTGCCTACAGCGCATCAAAGGCTGCCGCATGGGGTGCGATGATTGCAGCAACGCGTGAGCTACGTCGCCAGCAGATTGATGTGATTGATATTCGTCCACCTCATACTGAAACTGGTTTAGCTAACCGGCCTATTGCAGGGGTTGCACCGAAACTTCCCACAGGTTTAGAGCCACAGGCAGTCGCCGCTAGAATCGTGAGAGCAATAAAAGATGGTGAGAAAGATCTTCCCGTGGAAGCTTTTACCGCTTAGGCAGTTGCTTTCAGGGGGCTGCTAGCAGGAGATGTGACAGTTACCTTCTTAGTAAAGAGACCCAGGTCTTTCGTATTATTTTTGATATAAGAATTTGAGATGGTGATTACTCCATTTTTTGTGTAACTAGCGCCTTCATCAAAGCCAAAATCATTATTTGAGATGGTTGTATTTGTAATGGTTCGTGCACCGGCATCAGATGAGCCGTACATCATGAAACCATAGGCATTGTTCTCGATATTGACGCCATCTAGCTGCATATTCTTCAGCCCCGTAATGTGGAAGGCGCAGTGGACCTTTGTAATTGATGAGTTGGTTACCTTCAGTAACTCACCTGCGGAGAGCGAGAAGAAATCACCTACTCCTCTTCCTGGACCTGAGAACTTGCTTGCATCTACCGAGATACTTCCTGAACCCTTAGAGCTGGTGATGCCATCACCACTACCTTTTACATATTGGAGATTTTTTGCAGTGAATGTGCCATCAACAACGCTGGCATCGTTGATACCTGAGATATTTCCACCGCTAATATTGAGAGAGCCACCAGCTGCAACGTAAAAGGGTTGGAGTGCACCTTTTTCAACAAAATCAGTAAGTACAGCACTTCCGTTGACGACAAGCCCTTTCCAATTACTGCCAGTAAGCGAAAGACCCTTCGGGGCTAAGAGTTGTCCCAAAACAATAATTTTTGCGCCAGCACCTACTGTGATCTTTGTGCCCGGTGCAACTGTGACTACGGTGCCAACCGGAATTGTGACAACGCCCGTGATCTTGGATTGGGAGTTCCATTGCATTGCAGTCACGGCATGCGCCGAAGTCAGAGGCGTTGTGAGCACAAGTGCAACGAGGATGGCGACCGGCTTTAACCTCATGTCACATGATTTCATGACTGACAAAGAGCCGCATCTTGGAAGTCATGTCCTAATTTTTTTCAGATGGTTACTTGACCTTGTATTTAAGCCGGTTCAAGTGCGGGAGTTTCGGGCTGAACTACGGGTGCCTGTGGAATAGTTCCAGGTTGGGTTTCGCGTTCGCGGCGAACGACACGGTCTGGCTCTCCGATTTCAGCCATAGCAATAACTCCATTCTTCATAATTCTTTACCTTATTGTAATCTGAAGTTATGAGGGTGAGCCAGTCAAAAAAATTCTTCATAGCCATTTTGCGGCTCTATCCGCTTGTGATCGCCGCCTTATTTCTGATGGGTTATCTCCTGGGGGATTTCTCAGACCGCAGTAATCCTATTTTGGCGAAAGATACCTTTTATACAATTCTGACAATACTCTGTGTCATCGTGCCGCTCAGCGCCATGGCGGCATTCGCCCTTATCGGTAATGGATCTGATCGCGAATACCAGCGAAATACGGAGAATCAAGAGAACTTTAATTTCCAGGATGCCTTTGCACTACCTGATGAACGAATGCATGGTTATAAATTGGCAAGAATTGTTGGCAAGGAGCCAACCTTTATGGGGTTAACTGGCGATGTATATACAGCCGATGCCAGTGCTCACTGTGGTGTTAATCCCGAACATGTGCCACCAGTGAAAGGGTGCCAATGCGGATTTCATGCATTTAAGGATTTGAGTGAGGCAACTTTTGAACGTTCCCTCTATCGAACTGCATTTTTATTTGATGTAGATCTTTACGGGCTTGGCTTCGTTTATCAGCGTGGCTATCGGGCAGAGACTCAGGTGATAAATGAGATGATTGCTCCCAAGCGGTGCATGCTCTGCAAAACTCTTCCGGTTGATGGATTTATCGCTAAATACGAATTCTCTGGTCCACAACCTGGCTTCTGGGAATGGCAGATCCGTTGCCGTGTATGTAGTACTGCGACGAAGGCAGAAAATAAGTTATCGATAGACCAGATGGCACAGAAGTTGAAGATTCACATTATCTAGGTGCGGTTTTCCTACTGCGTTGTTGGCAACGCGGACAGAAATGAGATGAGCGCGTACCAAAGGTAATTCTCCTAATGGGTGTGCCACAGCGTGGGCACGGTTCATCCTCTTGTCCATAGGCGGCAAGTGATTGTTCGAAGAAACCAGATTCACCGTTGACATTGATATATAAATCATCAAAAGATGTTCCACCTTGGTTGATAGCTTCCTGCATAACTTCGGTGGCGCAATCGATGATGGTAGCTACTTTTTTAGCCGTGAGCTCTGATGTCAATTTTTCGGGGTGGCACTTGGCACGCCAGAGAGTTTCATCAGCGTAGATATTGCCCACCCCGGACATGATCTCTTGATTGAGTAGCGCAGTCTTTATCTTGATATTGCGCTTGCGATAATTTTCGATGCTCGCTTCCTTATCGAAGAGCGGATCAAATGCGTCGGGAGCAATATGCAGAGCCGAGGTGGGGATGTTATTGGTGGTCCCCTCGATAGAGAGCCAACCAAATGTGCGTTGATCGTTGAAGATAAGATCAAGAGTACGAAGGGGTTTCTTCAATTGAAATTGTGCGCGAATATGTTTGGGGCTAGGGCGATCTTTCTGGTGAATCAGAAATTGTCCACTCATACCAAGGTGTGCGACTAAGACATAGGGGCGATTAAGTGTGAGCCAGAGAAACTTCCCACGACGCGCAGTGCCGGTAATCTTGGCATTGATTAATGAATTAAGTGGCGCAATAGATGCAGCTTTAAGTACGCGGGGGTGAAGGTTTTGAACTTCAGTAATTCGATAGCCGGTAATCAGATGATCGAGACCACGACGTACCGTCTCCACTTCGGGCAGTTCCGGCATGGTCTGAGTCTAACTTCACCACCTAGGTACTGCAGATAAAGATTTACTTAGTTAATCTGTGCGGATGAGACAGATTGACATCTCACTCGATGCAACGGCCATCCTTGAAAAAGAGTTTGGTGGTCTGCACTGCGGTGGCGGGCGAAGTTCGATTAGGGGTGGCCAGAGCGCTGCTGATCGCGCCCTTTCTGAACTCACTATCTCTGGTTATGCAAAGAACCGCTCTCAGGTTCTGCCGCTAGAAGATCGGGGGGCCTCGGTCTTATCTCCTTATATTCGCCACAATATTCTTTCGCTGCAGCGCGTATGGGATCATGTAGCGAAGGCACCATTTGCAGACCGTGAAAAATATTGTGATGAATTGATGTGGCAAGAGTATGCCCGTCACTTATATGCACGCATAGGAACGCGCCTCTTTGAAAATCTTAGGTTCGAACAGATTTGGGATGAGCCAGGTGATGGTTGGCCCGCGGGTATGGCATGTGTTGATTTTGCAGTCAATGAATTACATCAAGATGGTTGGTTGGTTAATCAGAGCCGTATGTGGCTGGCCTCGCAGTGGACGGTACGCAATGAATTTGGCTGGTTACACGGTCAAGAGCAGATGCATAAACATTTACTCGATGGATCACGTGCTGCAAACTTATTGGGCTGGCAATGGACTGTCGGCACCGGAACAGGTAAGCCATACGGCTTTGCACGTTGGCAAGTTCAAAAGCGTGCTTCACAGCTGTGTATGGGATGCGCACTTAAGAAGAACTGCCCCATTGAAGACTTCCCTGCCGAAATATCGCTACAACCAGCAGCAGGTAATTCGCTTCTTCTTGCAGATTCCGATATCAGCGCAACTACTGGGCCAATTGTTGTTGAAAGCAACAGAGCTCCTGAAGTAGTTTTACTCACCATTGATTCTCTCGGGGATGCAGATCCCGCCCTCGTTGCAAACCCCGAGCTACCTGTTGTATTTGTCTTTAACGAAAATGCGCTCAGAAAGTTGCAGCTTTCCTCAAAGCGGATCTTCTTTTATCTCGAAACGATGCAGGATCTAGCGCGGCGACGAGATTTAACCGTCTATCTGAGTGATCCTTATCAATATGCCCGCGATAATTCTGTTGCAGTGACCTACGCACCAGTTCCAAGCTTTGCTAAATTTGAAAACGTTGCGCAGCTACACCCTTACATATGGTTGCGTAAACCTCATGCAAAATCAGTCCGATCCTTCAGCGCTTGGCGTGGAAATTAAGAATAAAAAAGGCTTAGATTCCCACAGAGCTATCTGCCATTTGATTGTGCCAGTAGATTACTTCAACGCTATTCTTACGCGCCGCCAAGTCAAGGAGTTCACACAGTGCCTAGCAAAGATATCAAAGTTGGATTACTCGCCTATGGCGCCATCGGTGATGAGCATAATAAAGCAATTCTAGCCACTACCGGTTTATCCCTCTTTGCAGTCTGTGACACAAATCCAGAGCGGCTCACTGCAGCCTTACAGATTTCACCTGATGCTAAAACTTTCACTGATGCCGAAAAAATGTTGGCCGAGGGTGAGATTGATTTAGTTGTGATTTCAACTCCGCCTAATAGCCATTATAAATGGGCTAAACAAGCGTTATCACTCGGGCTCCATGTCATGTTAGAAAAGCCAATGGCGCTTACTACACAAGAGTGTGATGAGTTAATGGAGTTAGCGCAGAGTAAGGGTGCGCTCTTGGTTGTCTATCAAAATCGACGCTATGACCTAGATTTCTTAACGATTAAGCAACAGATTGATGCGGGCCAGATCGGTGATCTCTTTCATTACGAGAGCTTTGTCGGTGGATATTCCAAGCCTTGTTCGTATTGGCATTCAGATGCTGCTGTCTCAGGTGGAGCCATCTTTGACTGGGGCAGCCACTTTATCGACCAGATAATGTCACTTGTGCCATCTAGCGTTGACTTTGTCAGCGGACTCAATCAGAAGCGTGTTTGGGATCATGTGACAAATGCAGATCATGCTCAGGTCAGTATCAACTTCACCGATGGCCTGCAGGCAGTTT
Organism: Candidatus Planktophila sp.; assembly: GCA_040402415.1. GTDB lineage: Bacteria > Actinomycetota > Actinomycetes > Nanopelagicales > Nanopelagicaceae > Planktophila. The sequence goes on from JBBAMS010000002.1 coordinate 16,287, forward strand.
TTATTAACTCAGATTTAGCAGCAGCTCGTAAACCAAAATTTTATATTCTTGGAACACAGGGTGCGCTCATTGGTAATTGGGATGAATCAGCCGGTGGCGCCGTCGCTGATTTACCAGCAATTATTACGCTGCACCGCGGTGATGGAAGTAGCGAAGTTATTGAGCATGTGAGCCAAGTGCCGTACTTGTTCTACTCATCTTTGGTGGCATACCTCAACGATGCGACTCCAATGTCAGTTGTTGCAGCACAATCACGCGATGTTGTGGCGATAATGCAAGCGGCAGAAGAGTCAGCCTTGGCAAATGGAAAGCCTGTCTCGCCGGTGCTTCTGCGCAGATGATCAACTGGGGGTTTCTAGGCGCAGGTTGGATTGCGACAAAGGCCTTGGCGCCGGCAGTTCATAGCGCGGGAAATGCCAGTTTGCATGCAGTAGCAAGTCAGAATCGAAATCGTGCGCAGGCGCTTGCGCCCCAGAAAGTCTATGAAAGGTATGAGGATCTGCTGGCAGATCCGCAGATTGATGCGGTCTATATCAATCTTGCAAATCATCAACATTGCCAGTGGGCTATCGCCGCACTCGATGCGGGCAAGCACGTCTTATGTGAGAAACCACTAGCGCATAATTTCGCACAGGCTCAGCAGATCGCTGATGCAGCAGTGCGCAATAACCGAGTGCTTGTTGAAGCAGTCTGGAGTAGGTGGCATCCGCGATTTGCCCGCATCGTTGAATTAGTCAATCGTGGTGATATCGGGTCGATCACGAGTGTGACATCATCATTTACCTTTCCAGCACAGCTTGAAAATAATTACAGACTCTCACCTGAGATGGGCGGCGGAAGTCTGCTCGATGTGGGCGTGTATCAAGCCCATCTCTGGAGAGCGCTCAACCATGGTGAGCCCGAATTAACTATTGAAACTCTGCATCGAAATATGGGAAAGACCGGTATTGATCTGACAACCCAAGTAAGCGCTACTTTTAGTAATGGCGTAGGTATCAGTTCGGTGTCATCATTTGAAAAGCCTGAGACGCAAGAAATAGTGATTGCTGGCGAACTAGCCACCATTGAGTGCCTAGGAAATGACGCCTTTGCATCGTGGAATACCGTAAGTTCATTGCACATTGGTGAGCATATTCAGACATTTGCAGCCGTTGATCCTTACTGCCTCATGGTTGAAGATTTCTCCCATTACATCATGGGTGAGGCAGCCTGGATTCCATCAATAGATCAATCACTCTATGTGGCAAAACTCTTGGATCAAATCATGGCCTTTAATACATGAGAGCAAGACCGAATGTGGGTTAGTTATTCTTCACAAATTCTGCTGCGTGAGGAAAGCTATTAGCTTCTAGCTTTTCTGCAAGATCAGCTTTGACAGCCTTGACGACCTTATGTGTTCCATCGCAGTTCTTCTCTTCATCTCTGGTGTAACCACATGCACAAGCACCCATGACATATCTCTTTTCTCAAGTAATGATACATAATATTACCGTAAGAAGATGAGAAATGTTAATTAAGTATGCAGGAGCACTTGGCTAAGACTGGCGCTTATCTTCTACTTGCCATCTATGAAATTCATTCCTTATCTCCTGACTCTTGAGCGCATTGATGAGTTCTCTACCTCCACCCGAGTCCGAAATCTCTTGGATTATTGTCAAGATATCTTTCACCGGATTTGCTGCAAACTTATTGACGATAGATTCAAAGTCTGCTGGCACTACAGTTTGAAGGATTTCGTAACCCAAAGATGATTCTGTGCCTAGGTATTTAAAATCAAATTTAAGATTTTCATCCTCTAGATAGGCATAGAGAATTGGATTCCCACTTTCGTCGACGACTCGAATCTGTCGCATTTACTTTCCTCCTGAACTACCTCGCATTTTCTGTGATTACGCTCAAATAGCCGAATAGGTCAAAACGCATCACTAGAAAGGTCTGCAAGCATAACTGTTCAGGCAGTTGCCATGACTGGCAATGTCCGGACAAAGCTAGCCACATATCTCTAGAGATCGAAGTGGTGGTAACCCAGCACCAAATAAAGGAGTACCCTCAAAGGTGCATAATTCAATACTTGCATACCAGAGGAGTAGTAAGGAGGAGGTATGTACTCCAAAAAGATTCTTGCCTTCTCTGACTTCCTTGCGGCCTCACCAGATTCTTTCAACGAAATCTCCAAGTTCCTCGTCACGAACACATTTAGTGATGAGAAATGTTTCTGTGTCTATATAGGCGAGCTCATCGACAATGGTTTTGTATGTCCACTTGGCGGATACGGTTGGAGTTCTGCCGAATACGCAGCATTCTTTGATCTACCTATTCAAGAGAAAATCCCTATAACCGCTGCGATTCGTGAAAACACTGTCTTTATTTCCCAGAATGGGACTGAATATGAAAAGGAATATCCCCTCGTGGCTGGCTCTAGTTATGAAGGTAAGTGGGTGTCAGGGGTAGCAATTCCAGTTTCTCCGGTTGGTGGATTGGCTTTTTATTCTGCGAAAAAACTGGAACTTACCGATGCAATGAAAGTTTTCTATATTGCAATTGGTTCGATGTTGGGGCTTTATTCAAGTCAACTTCCAAGGGCACTAGTCTTAGCTGCTGCTGTTGCAAAGGAAAAGATTGACTTACCTCACATTCCATTGAGTGATCGGCAGGCAGTTATTGCCGACTTACTCGAGCGTGGGTTTAACAACCCACAAATTGCCCTAGAAATTGGTTATAGCGAATCACTGATTAGGCAAGAGACTGTCGCTATATACCGAAAGTTAGAGGTGACGGGTAGAAAGGCGCTACAACTGCTTCGTGCTGTAAAATTGGAATCTGAAAACAATTCTCAAAGGCTTTAACTTCTGGTCATAGAGCTACTGTTTGGCTCTACATTTTTCTGAGCAATATTTCACGTTCTCCCAATCTCGGGCCCACTTCTTGCGCCATTCAAATTCAAGTTTGCAGCTCTGGCATATTTTGGGAGCGAAACCATTCTTGATCTTTGCCTTCATGAGCTCAGATTAGTGGGCTGCGCGTTTGAGGAGAGCTGCGAGAGCTTTGATGGGAAATGAATTTCGGTGAGTGGCGACCCAGTGATATCCTCGTTCACCGATTTTGCCTGATGCCAAGATTGTGCGAGAAACGAAGATGTTTCCACGGGCGTGAAGTAGGTATGCGACAGCGTGCGCGCCGCTGTACTGGGTGTGGTCGGCAATAACAAAGACTTCTTTAGAGCACTGCTCGGTACTTAAGCCAAATTGAGAAAGGTTGGTGGTGTGGAAATCAAGAGCCTTGATCTCAACCCTCTTTTGTACCCACAGAATTGAATTCTTACATAATTTACACTGGCCATCGTAGATAACAAGTATTTCACTCACTATATGGCCACTCCTTCTCTTTACGCCGTTGAAGTTTAACTCACAAGGGCTGTGAATGTTGAGTAATATGGAGCGCCTAAGAAGAAAGGGGTGAATATGAATATTCGTGAATTCAGTCATCTTAAAGAGTTCGATATTAAGCTGATTAGCTTTCTCAACAAAGTCAGTTTGCCTGCGCTTCGAATCTCACTTGGAATTGTCTTTATTTGGTTCGGGGTTTTAAAGATATTCGGAAATAGCCCAGCTAACGATCTCATTACAAAGACTGTCTACTGGTTTAACCCAGATATCTTCATACCTATCTTAGGTATTTGGGAAGCGGTTATCGGAATCTGCCTGCTTATTCCTTCTTTTATCCGTCTCGGACTCTTTCTCCTTGCTCTGCAAATGCCAGGAACATTCTTGCCACTCATACTGCTTCCCGAGGTCTGTTTTCAATCTTTTCCTTTTGATTTAACTCTGGAAGGGCAATACATCGTAAAGAACCTCGTCCTGATTGGGGCAGCAATGGCGGTAGGTGGGCGACTTACTCCCATACTGACTGCAAGAAAAGGCGTTTCATAGCCATGTAAAGCTGGCTCTACAATTTTGTGTATCGCAATTGTTTCCACTGCAGCGTGCAGGCCGAAATTACTTGGCTAGCGGGCCCAGTAGATAAGAATCCAGGGTTGCAATCGGATTACTTTGTCCGCCATGACGGCCATTAAAAGAGGCGCTGCCATCTAAGCCACAGAGAGCTCGAATTGCAGATTGACCACCTGGGTGAGAATTAATCCACTGGGTCAGGTTATATACGTTGCCATTAATTACAGACCAACAACTGGTCGCAGAGTTATTCTCCTTTACCTTTACCATCGTGTATCCAGATTGTGGTGTCGGAGTCGGTGTCGGTGTCGGAGTCGGTGTCGGAGTCGGTGTCGGAGTCGGAGTCGGTGTCGGAGTCGGAGTCGGTGTCGGAGTCGGTGTCGGAGTCGGTGTCGGAGTCGGAGTCGACGTAGCTCCACGCAGGACCTGGCCCATAATCTCTCTATCTCCCA
>JBBAMS010000002.1:20788-70490 GCA_040402415.1 Candidatus Planktophila sp.
GTCGGAGTCGACGTAGCTCCACGCAGGACCTGGCCCATAATCTCTCTATCTCCCACAGCAATAGTGATGGAAGCTCTACCTTTTGCGGAAATCATAAAGTTATAGACACCAGATTGTGCAACTGCGCTATAGCGAGCAAGGTAGAGATAGCTCACTTTTCCAAAGGGTTCAAAAAACTTTGTTCGTTCTTTTATTGTCATTGTCACGGACGAACCGTTGGGACTAGTTAAGACAATGGTCGGAAGTTGAGCTGGTCGCAAAATATTTTCTGGTTTTTTATCAACAATCAAATATTGAACATTTATTGCATCACCTTCAAGAAATGAAGCACGGAAGGCCTTCTTCTCGCCAGCTTTTGTAAAGGCTGCCCGAATTGCAAAAGAGATAGTGCCATCAGCCAGCAGTGGTCCATTAGCCGCAGTTGTATCCGTATCTAGTAATACCACCGGTTGGTGAGCCGAGGCAGATCCCGTGCCGGCCAGGAATAAGGCCACCACAATAAGTACCAACTTGCGCATATAGAGAAGATACCCGAGGGCTTGGCACAACGCAGGATGAGCCGGCACTTTCGCACCGGCTCATCCTTTGTTACAACATTACTAATGAATTTTCTACATTCCTGACATAAGTTGACCGCGGACAGCACCATCTGGGTACTTAGCGGTATGTACATTTAAGTAATACATAGCTGGATTCATGGCGATATCGCTAAGAACCTTTGGAGCGACATTGACGCATGTTGCTGCTTTTGCATTGAACTTTGCTGGCAAGAGTGGAACAACATCGCTACCATCCATACCTTTTGCACCTGAGTGAATGTGGGCTTCTGCAATGCCAGTAAGTCCAGTTGTCTTGACCAAATAGCACAATGTGTTCTTCTTGGTGTCTAGAACAAATGTGGACGATACTGAACCAGTCTTAGCTCCACCCATCTTCATATTTGATGCCATAGTGACATCCATTCCTGTTGCCTTAACAGATAATTTTACTGTTGAGGCCATTGTTGCAGCTGTAGCTCCTTGGATTCCAAAAAGCGTTGCTACTGCGATTGTGACTGTGAAAATCTTTTTCATTCTTACTCCTTTTGTATAGAGCTTAATTCTTTAGCAATATGGGTTAGCCCGCTCGGTGAAAGCACCCATTTAATCCGAGCATCTGCTAGGAATTTACTGTGAAATCTCTTACAGATTGAGTCCGGCCCGAGGGCCTTCATCTGGCAGATCCGCGTGCTAGCCCATCTAAAATGCCAGTACATAACAAATCTGAGAGACTTGACCCATGAAACGAAAGTACCTACTTACTCTCCTGCTCTGTTCTGTAACTTTTGTATCGACAGCCCCGACCCAGGCCAGCCCCCCTTATGATGGCGCGGCGGTGATGTTTGCTCAGATGATGATCGGCCATCATCAGCAAGCTGTCTTGATCTCGAAGTGGGCTCTTAAACAAGGTGAAAATGCGGCGGTCAAAAAATTGGCTACGCGCATCATTGCCGAACAAGGACCTGAAATTACGCAGATGCAGAAATGGCTGCCTGCAGATCAGATGGGTGTAATGCATCATATGTCGATGCAAGGAATCGTCACCGCTGCAGATCTTGCAAAGTTAAAAGCCGCAAAGGGTAAGAAATTCGATGGCCTTTATCTCGTTGCGATGACCGTTCACCACCAAGGGGCAATTGCAATGGCAGAACCATTAATGACTTCGAAAAATTCTGAAGTTAAATCACTGGCGAAGGCAATTGTTGCGGGTCAGAGCCTTGAAATTACCGAAATGCACCGAATCATGGTCACTGGAAAGTAAAGCTCGCTGGCAAGAATCGTGAATAAGTCCACACAGTCCATCTCTCTGCCAGGGCTTACTGTCGAAAGCTTTCACAACGCACAATCAGAAGGTCAGCAAGTGCTGGAGTGCGGGCAAGGATGGGGCCGTGCATATAGCTGCCAATAACATTGCCTTGTATCGCACCATCAGTTTTGCTATCACCGTTTCCATAACCTGATGTGACTGTGGCAAATGCCTGTGTAGAAGGGCCAAGAAGGGTTCTGCCCGCATGGTTTTCAAATCCGATGAGGTCTAAATTAAAGATAGCTGAGCGTGCTTTGACATCACCGACACATCGTTGTTGTGTGCCCATATTGGTTTCAATATCAAGAAGACCAAGACCATCTACCTTCTTATCACCTGCCCAGAAAGTATTGCCTATGATCTGAAATCCTGCGCAGACTGCAAAAAGGACTGCGCCATCGGAAATCGCATCTTTGAGTGCATTATCGCGTTTCATGGCTTCCAGCGATAACAACTGTGCAGCGTTTTCTGCACCCCCTAAGAGATAGATATTGCCATCGCGTGGGATAGCTTGATCATAAGAAATATCAATGATGACCGAATCGATACCCAGATATTTTGCCCTAAAGGCTAAGACTTCGGCATTGCCCTGATCGCCATAGGTACCCAATAACTCATTATGAATGCGGATGATGCGAAGTTGGTTCATGGTGCGACCAACTGTGTGAAGGCTGTATAGGCGGCTAGTACTTCAACCTTATCGGTAGGTGCAAAATGCGAGAAGGCGGCGCTGACACTTTTTTCTTGTGTATTGCTAATTCCGGCAACTTCTAGGCGATAAGAGATGTCATGTGCGCGTTCTCCACAGACGATGATTTTCTTACCTTGTAGTGCATCGAAGGAGACATCCCAGAGCCATGACGTGTCAATGCCATCGACTTCGCGGGCATTGAGAATTAGAATAATCTTGTTGCCTCTAATAGTTGCCAGGGCTTCACTCCATGATGCAGGGTTCTTCACAAGGCGAATTGATGAGGAAATACCTGAAATAGTTTTTTCAACGGCGCGCTCAAAGCTATTGATATCAAATGTCATAGGTTTCGCACCCAATGCAGTTCCTGCAATATTGGCGAGCTCTGCATTGCGATATGCAGCAGGTCCAGGTGCGCGAGTTTCGTCAGCGCTGGCATTTGTTAATCCGCACGCACATGCAAAGTTTGTATTGGTCCAACGTAGATAAATTCCGCAGGATGGACATACTGCGCCATCACTGTGGGTGCGTCCTCCGAATGAAACTCGGATGCTCTTCTTTGCCGCCGATAGTGCATATGCAACGAAGGGATCATCGGTATCGCCGATAAATGTTGTGTCGGGGGCTGCGGCGACTGCAATTCTCCAGCGCTCTGCAACTTTCTGTACTTCATGCATGCGGTGTAGTTGATCGCGCGAGAGATTGAGCAGGAGGACAGCGCGTGGATGTGTCTGTGCAATTAAGCGTGGAAGATATAGCTCATCAACTTCAAGGACTGCATACTGCGATGGTTGCATCAACATTGTGGCGCTACCGCGATCGAGATTTGATCCGGTCTTATTGGTCACTGTTGGGCCAAGTTGAGAAATAAGTTGAGCTAGGCCACGCGTTGTCGAGGTCTTGCCGTTGGTGCCTGAGACGAGAACAATGGTGCGATTTTGTGAGAGCGTGGCAAGTGCGTTGGGATAGAGCGTCAAGAGGACTTTGCCCTGGATGGTTTCACCTGATCTGTGCAATATTTTTTGAGAGAGAAAGCCCGCCAATCGACTCATAGACAGGCTTAATCGTAATCTCACTGGCAAATTGTATTGCTTGCAATGTCAGTGGGGCGCCCTACAGTAGGGGTATGTTCACATGGTTTCGGCACAAGGCAATGGATCGTGAGTTAATAGATTTATTAGACGAGCATGCGCGCGTGCGTGCAGATGCATCGCAGGTGCGTGATTTCTTATTACGAGTACTTGAAGATAATCGCAGCGGTGTTGAAAAATTTAGCGATAGCGCACTTGAGCGCGCATCGGAGATTATTGATCAGGTAGGGCCAGGTGCTTTTTATTGGATGACAGATATTGCAGCGCAGATGGTGGTGCTATCTGAAGCGACTCTTCACGGCCTCAGCACCAATGTCAGCGTTGAACTTGGGGCAGATGCTTCTGCTGATTCAATTGTTGAGTTGGTTGTGAGACTGCCTTAGTTAACCGGAATCACGATCTCGTTATATTGCAGAAACCCTGGCTTAAAGGGCGGATCGAAGCGACAGATGCGAGTTTCATCCGAGAGTGCAATGTTCTCTTTGGCGGCAGCTGCTCTGAGTTCTTTCACCATCTGATTGGATTTCGCTTCGGTAGCGCGACCCCGAAATGAAGCGGCGATACAGGTTTCGGTATCAAGATCGCGCAAGGTCACTTGTGGATCATTGGGGTGGGGCAAGCGGCCGAGGGTGCTGCCTGATGGCATTACGAATGAGACAAACCATTCATCTGTGGCTGTCTCTGCTCTTTGGGCAGAGATAACTGGCGCAGTCATAGCAATCTTCTCTGAGCGCTTGTTGCCTTGAGAAATGTAATTGAAGAGTGAGCGAAATGCTGTGCTTGCAGCAGTTGAATACTGCGCTGAGACTTTTACCTCAGCGATGACACATGGTTGATATTCGTGGAGCTCAAAGTCGCTATAAGTGCGTACGACTGTGAACTCTTGTCTCTGGGTCATGAGTAAATCGTAGTTGCTTTGCAATGTATATACAGCCCAGATATTCAGGGCTACTGTCGTGGGATGTCGATACAAACCCAGGTAATTGAAGATTTCATCGTTAAGTTTCAAGCTCGAGATATTGCAAGCATCCGACCCTTTATTCACCCAGAGTTCATGTGGTTTGATCCTTCGGGATCGGATGTCATGCAGGGAGGGCAAACATTTCTATCGGCAATTGAAGATATGTGGCGTGACCATCCTGAAGTGGTGAATACGAGTTCGGTCTGTATTCAGGTGGGTAACTTGGTTTCACACACTGAATCCTTCAGAGGCTACAGCGATGGACATACTGAGGACTGGATATGGGTCTATGAATTTGATGGAGGAGTAATTCTCAAGATGTATGGATTTAGGGACGCTGCGTAACGGCAAGTAGGCGAAACTTCATGAACTCATCCTCACTTGTCTCTGAAATTTTGTCATTTCAAAGTGCAATACTGCGCATATGAAATTCTCTGAAGCACGTAGAAGTAAAGGTTGGATCGTTCTAGTCGCCACAGTCTTGGGTGTCGGGATCGGTGCATTTACATTTATTAGTAGCGCTCGTGCAAACCATGTTTATACCCTTACCTGCGGCATCGTTGATTACAAACCTGGAGTCTTCTTTAAATCCTGCGCCGATGGCGGAATTGCAGTGGGACAAATTCAATGGGAATCCTGGAGCAGGATTGGCGCATCAGGCACGGGCATTTACGCAATCAATGATTGCACGCCAGATTGTGCAACTGGCAAGCTACAGAAGACAGGAGTCACTGTGACTTTAACGGGCAGCACACCGCTAGATATTGTCAATAAGAAGAGCGTGCTCAGCCACATCACTATCGCCACAATCAATAAGAAATCACTTCCTCTGGGCTCCTCAAATACAGATTCTTGGGACCTTCAATAAGTAAACTTGGAGAACCAAACTCGGAGGAAACATGCAAAAAGTAGAACATTCTCTTGAAAAATTGATCTTCGCTGGTCGCTGGTTACTTGCACCTTTATATCTAGGTTTGCTGGCAGCCCTTCTTCCCATTCTCTATCGATTCTTTCACTCCTTTTGGCACATGATTTCGCATGTGACGACATCTACTTCTAGCGAGATTACTCTGCAGGTTCTAGAACTACTCGATACCGTCTTACTTGGTAATCTCATCATTATTGTTCTCTTTGCTGGATATGAAAACTTTGTCTCAAAGATTGCTATCGCCGAAGGTGCAAAAGATAGACCACACTGGATGGGCCATGTTGATTACAGTGGCTTGAAGATTAAATTGATTGGCTCACTTGTAGCGATCTCTGTCATCGAACTTCTTAAAGACTTTATGCAGGAAGGACCATTTGACCCAAAGCGTGAAGGTTGGCGTATTGGTATTCATATGACATTTGTTATCTCAGGAGTTCTCTTTGCTTTAATGGACACAATGGCAGATCGCCACAAATCTGAGCGTTAATATAAAAAAGTTATAAAGAAAAACCCGCCTAGATTTGTCTAGGCGGGTTTTCTTATGTCGAAATTATCCGTGGATAGTTGCTACCTCGTTGATTGCACCTGGCTTCTTAGAAGATAGGTATCCGAGTGCTACTAAGCCAAGAAGCATCCATACGCCCATTGCATAAGCACCATAAGTAAGTGGTGATGCAAGCTTGACGATGAAGCTCAGCCCTGGCATTCCTGTAATCCCAGCTGCATTGAAGAAGCCTGGGATTAAGAAGAGGAAGCCAACGATTGGAACAAGGATGTGAATGACTGGATGACGCTCTTCTTTGCGATGCTTGGAGAAGTAACCAATACATGCAAGGTTTGCAATCATGTAGACAGGAACAACTGCAACAACAAGTCCTGTTGCAATAATTCCAAATGCCATCTGAGGTGTGTACTTGGCACCTAGGCCTAGAGCTAAGACCAAGCCGACGAAGAGCTGCACAATGACAGCGTTACGAGGTGTCTTATGCTTTGGATCAATCTCAGCGAGAGCCTTTGGAAATACTCCAGCGCGGCCAAATGCGAAAGCTGTACGTGTAAATACGTTAGCTCCAGCATTGGCATTAGCGATTGTTGAGTTGATGATTGCGAAGAGAACCAAGATCCAGAAGATTGTTCCGAGTCCCTTTGCTAGGCCATCCCATGGAGCGCCATTGTTATAGGCCGCAAAGTCTTTGAACTTATCTGGACCGAAGGCAACAACTGCTGCATATGTTGTAAATGCATAGAGCGCACCAATTGAGAGCGTTGCATACATAACAGCCTTAGGAATGTTCTTACGTGGGTTCTCTGTCTCTTCAGCAAGAGGTGCAGCTGCTTCAAAGCCTGAGAATGCGAGGAGACAGAAGACTGAGCCTGCGATGACACCTGACCAACCTTCAAAGCCCTTGGCATTTGCATAGTGTGGTGAGAAGACAGCGAGATCATTATGGCTGCCAGCCTTGATAACAAGAATGATGCCCACAACAAGGAATACGCTGATTTCGATTGCTCCGAGAATAACGCCAGTGCGTGCAGATGAACGGACTCCTTTATAGACAATCCAACCTACGAGAAGTGTTCCTGCAACTGTGAAGATCCACCAGTTGTTGATTGAGAATGAAGATTTTTCTGCATTCCACTCGCCAGCGATGGTGTAACCAAGTTGCAACATCACAAGTGGCACAATCAAAATTTCAACTGCGGCATATGCCCAGCCAACAAGGAAGCCAACCCATGGACGCAAACCAACTGCGCTATAGGTAGCAACTGATCCTGCTGAAGGAATATGAGCTGCGAGTTGTCCGATACTGGATGCGGTAAAGAAGATTCCGAAGAATGCGAAGATCACAGCAAGCGGTAGGGCGCCGCCTGCAAGTGGTGATCCGAAGGGAATCGATGCTGCGATTGCGGCACCTGGTGCCATGGAACAGATTGATTGAAATACGACTTCGCGTAATCCAACTGCATTTCGTTCTAGTTGTGCCACAGATATTCTCCTTATAGTCCGTAGTGAGGGTTGTACAACTTCTACCTGAGCAAGTTTCCTCTTGAAAACCTGTTACCCGCAGGTAATTCTGGCTTATTTCTTATTTCGTTTGCTGCACTTTAAAAGGGTGCGGCGCACGTGAAATCTTCGGTACACGCATCTTTGCTACCGCAAATCCATTGGGCATGGGGTGACAGTTCTGGGCAATTCCCAAATCACCGGCAACAGAGAGGAAGATAAATGCATCTTCAATGGTGAAACCCCACTCGTCAACGAGAAGTTTGGCGGCTTCATCGCATGCAATCTTGAGAGCATCTTGAATATTGCTTGCAGTTCCATGAGTGACCCATGAATCTTTCAATTCTGTAATCGGCCATCCACCAGCATTGCCTTTAATCACGTCAACTTTGATGATTCCTTTGCCGCCAATTTCCACACCAGTTCCTGAAATTTCTCCATCGCCCATCGATGCATGCATATCGCCGATAGCAAGCATGGCACCTGGTTGGAAGACAGGAAGGTGCACTGTGGCACCAATACCGTTGAGATGGTCATCCATATTTCCGCCGTGGCGATCTGCAAAGAATGTGCCGATTTCACCTTTGGCTGGAGCTACACCGATTACGCCAAACATAGGACGTGCAGGGAATGTAACGCCATTAGATTCCATTGTGATGGTGCCATCTTGAACCTTAAAGATTCGAGTTTGTGGCGCTTGAGTCTTATCAATTAACTGTCCCCATTCAGGGATTACCATTCCCGCACCTTGTGGCCCTGGCTCAATATCAATCAAGGTAACTGAGAGTGAATCACCAGGTTCGGCGCCAATAACCTCAATGGGTCCTGTCGCGCTATTGATGCGAGTCATGTCGAGATTAAGAAGTGTGTCTTCTTGGCTCTGCACCTGACCTGTAAAGCAATCCCATGTTTCAATTTCAATCACAGTTCCGGGATTGACTGAAACAACTGGCTTCATATCTGCTTCGTATTTCCAGATATGTTGATTTTTTGAAATCTTGACTGTTGGTGTATTCATGTGCAAAAACTTAGCAGGATATAGTCAAAAATAATGACTTTTAATTAGTTAAATATCTTGCCAGGATTCAAAATACCGTGTGGATCAAGGGCAACCTTGATAGCTCGCATAACATCAATAGAAGCTGCCCCTGCCTCTTCGAGGAGCGAGTCAATCTTTCCGGCTCCAATTCCATGTTCGCCCGTACATGTGCCGCCCATAGCAATAATTGCTGATGTGGTCTTGTGGGTCAGCCTTCTAATCTCATCTAACTCTTCTGGTTTTGATGGATCGGTGACGATAAAGGTGTGGAAATTTCCGTCAGCAACATGGCCAAGAATAGAAAAAGGGAAGTGAGATTCTCTCAGAATCTTCTCTGCGACCGCGACCGCTTCAGCTAACTTTGAGAGTGGAACAGCTGCATCGGTACTTATGGCGCGCATTCCAGGGTAGGCAGCGATACCTGCCCAATAAGCATTATGGCGGGCTTGCCATAATTTACGGCGCGCACCTTCTTCGGTCGTCCATTCGAAATCAGTACCACCAAATTCAGCCGTGATCTCTTGAACAACCTGGGCATCTTCTTCGACCCCACGAGGAGAACCATGGAATTCAAAGAGCAAGGTAGGGGCTTCTTTCAGTGTCAATCCATCATGAGCATTGACGTTCTTAATGGATTGCGCATCCAGAAATTCACATCGCGCAATAGCAACGCCTGATCGGACAATTGCGATTGCAGCTTGTACTCCATCCTCCAGCGAATTAAATCGGGATACAGCTGCCGCCATCTTCTCGGGAATTCCAAAGACACGTAGCGTTATTTCAGTCACGACTGCCAGAGTTCCTTCAGATCCAACAATTAGACGAGCAAGGTCATAGCCAGCCGATAATTTTCGAGTCTCACGACCTGCTTGAATCACAGTTCCATCTGCCAAGATAGCGGTGAGCCTGAGAACATTTTCGCGCATAGATCCATAGCGAACAGTTGTCGTACCAGCCGCTCCTGTTGACGTCATTCCACCGATAGTTGCATCAGCTCCTGGATCGACTGAGAAAAAGAGGCCATCATTCGATAGTTTTTTATTGAGCGCCATACGCTTAACGCCGGCTTGCACTGTAACCGTTAAATCATCGGGAGAGACGGCGAGAATCTTGTCCATCTCGCTGAGGTCTAGTGAGATTCCACCAAAGAGTGGAAGTACGTGGCCTTCAAGTGAAGAACCTGCACCAAATGCCACGACGGGGATAAATTCTTTATTGCAGTAACGTAATACCGCAGAGACTTCTTCTGTGGAGTGAACAGTAACGACAGCAGATGGACGAATAGGAGGAAATGCTGATTCGTCACGGCCGTGAGAATCTAAGACAGACTCATTTTGGGTGACGCGGCCGCTGACCAAATTAGAGATTGCTTCTACTTGTGCATCAGTGAGATTTATACGTTCTCTAAATGCCACCACTGCCTCGATTCCAATCGATTTGTGTACATAACTGTAGCCCCGAAGGGATTCGAACCCTCGTAGCTGACTTGAGAAGCCAGAGTCCTAGGCCGCTAGACGACGGGGCCGTGCTTGTGTAAAACTAGGACAAACATATTCAGTTGTTTTTCTTTACTGCGCTGGGGTACCAGGACTCGAACCTAGACTTACTGAACCAGAATCAGCAGGGCTGCCAATTACCCCATACCCCAAGAAATATCTGCGCTCGGCGGCGCGGTGGAAAGTTTACCTCACGCTCAGAGGGAAAATTACAGCGACGAGGCCTGCGAAATACGGGCTAGACACGCATCTTTTCCAAGTAGCTCCATTGATTCAAAGAGCGGTGGTGAGATGGTGCTACCTGTTGTCGCAATGCGAAGTGCTGTAAATGCAATACGTGGTTTGAGTCCAAGCTCTTCAATCAGCGATGTGCGCAGTACTGCTTCGATAGATTCGTGGTTCCAGGCAGTAACTTTCTCAAGATCGGCCAGTGATCGTTTTAAAATATCTTTGGCAGATGCGTCAGTGATCTTAGAAACGGCATCAGCATCGACAGCAAATTCCTTGACGAAGAGGAACTTCAGCAACTGTGGCGCCTCATCAAGCTTGACGATGCGCTCCTGAATAATCGGAAGTGCCTTCTTTACAAGTGCAATCTCAGCAGCGGTGCCTTCGATAACCTTTGCCTTGGTCAGGAATGGGATCGTCCAATACGCGAAATCCTCAAGGCTGAGCGCACGAATCTTGTCGCCATTGATTGCCTCAAGCTTCTTCATATCAAAGCGCGCAGGAGATGAATGAACCTTCTCGACAGTAAAAAGCTCAGTCAGCTCTTTCATCGTAATATTTTCGCGATCATCACCAGGTGACCAGCCAAGGAGAGCTAAGTAATTACAGATTGCTTCAGGTAGATAACCTTGTTCGCGATACCAGGCGATAGAAACTTCGCCATTGCGCTTAGAGAGCTTGGCATTATCTTGCCCCATCACAAATGGCAAGTGTGCAAAGAGTGGGTAATCCCCGATCTTTACGCCCATCGCTTGATAGACGCGAATCTGGCGAGGGGTTGAGGAAAGTAGATCTTCTCCACGCAAAATATGCGTTACTTCCATTATCACATCATCGACTGCAACAGCGAGCGTGTAGAGCGGCGATCCATCTGCGCGCACAAGAACAAAGTCAGGGACGAACTTGTGATCAAAGGTAACTTCGCCACGGATCTCATCTGTGAAAGTAGTTGTGCCATCAGGCATACGCATACGCACAACGCCTGCGCGATTTTGCGCCTTAAATGCTGCAATTTGTTCAGCAGTTAAATCGCGACAATGTCCGTTATAGCCGGGTGCAACATTTGCCTTACGTTGTGCTTCGCGTACAGCTTCTAACTCATCTGGTGAGCAGTAGCAGTAATAGGCATCTTTCTGATCAAGAAACTTCTGCGCCCATTCGGCATAAATTCCAAGTCGCTGTGATTGAAGGTACGGGCCGTTAGGTCCACCTACTTCTGGGCCTTCATCCCATTGCAATCCGAGCCACTTTAAAGTATCGATTGCTGCATTGATGTATTCATCAGTGACGCGCGTTGTATCAGTATCTTCAATACGAAATAAGAATGTGCCACCGGTGTGACGGGCGTATGCCCAATCAAAGAGTGCAGTTCGGATATTTCCAACGTGCAAATCTCCAGTAGGAGATGGTGCGAAACGGACCTTAACTTTTCTGCTCATGGACGCGCGCTCACTTTATTAGTTAATTGGCCAAGGCCTTCGATTGATATGGCAACGGTAGATTTTTCAGGCATCGGACCGATTCCGGCCGGTGTTCCAGTGATGATCACATCGCCTGGTAGCAGTGTCATTACCTGAGTAACAAAGTGAATAATCTCTTCAACTTTAAATATCATGTCGGAGAGTTTGGCATCTTGCTTAATTTCGCCATTGAGAGTTGTAGTAATGCGTTGTGTGCCGGGGACGAATTCAGTTTCGATCCACGGGCCAATAGGGCAGAAAGTATCGAATGACTTTGCGCGCATCCATTGGCCATCGCGTTTTTGTAGTTCGCGAGAAGTTACGTCATTGGCCATTGTGTAACCAAAAATCACATCGTTAACGCGCTCCTTCGGTACTTCCTTACAGACGCGACCGATAACGATTGCAAGCTCTGCCTCGTAATCAATACTTGGCGCCATCGCAGGCCAGACGATTGTGTCGCCAGGGCCAATCACAGATGTATTGGGCTTTAAGAAGATGATGGGTTCATCAGGAACTACCCCACCCATTTCAGCTGCATGGTCTGCATAATTCTTTCCAACGCAGACAATCTTTGAGCGAGGAATAACTGGGGCAAGTAGGCGCACCTTGGTGAGGTCGACCTTGGCCGCTGTCTTTTGGATTCCATGATAAATCGGATCTCCAGAGATAATCTGTATTTGATTATCATCTTCAAGGATTCCAAAGAGCGGGTCAGTACCTAAACCAGTATCTGGCTGAGGAGTAAATCGAACTACGCGCATTGGGCAATCTTATCTTTGAATAAGAGATAAGGCTAAAACTCGGTTTCATCTCCCCTTGAATCTATATAAAAAAGTGTTGCAGTTGGTGCAAAATCCTTTATCGCCTTGGAATTAGCGGGCTTACTTCCTATTGCGACAACGCTCTCAATGCCGGTGATTCCTGATGCAAGTGCAACTGTGAGAACTGCCTCTAAGGCATCAAGGTTGAGAGATGGCGATGCAACGTTGATTGCAACATAGGTGCGCCCCGTTATATCCCGTAAAGCCGCAGCTTGCTGCGCACCGCTACGAGCAAGAGTGGATGTCGCAAGAGTGACAAGTTTTACATCTTCTGGGTTATTCATCACTACCTTCTTCACTTTCTAGACGATCGATAATGACTGAGCTGATTCTACGACGTCGTCCAAGTGGGCGCTCTGACGTGATTGACCAACCCTCGATATTGATTGTTGATCCAGCAATCGGAACACGACCAAGTTTTTCAGCCATATATCCCCCAATGGTGTCGACATCATCAAATTCATGGCGATCAATTTCAACTTTCAGTTCTTCAGCGAGATCTTCAATGTGAATCGATGCTTTCGCACGAGCTTTATTCTCAGTTATCCATAGAAAGGACTCGATGCCATCATCATATTCATCGGCGATTTCGCCAACAATCTCTTCAATAATATCTTCAATTGTAATAATGCCAGCAGTTCCACCATATTCATCGACCACGATGGCAAGGTGAATCTGATCTCGCTGCATCTGCTTTAGTAGCTCTGCAGCCTCTTTATTTTCAGGAACAAAGACTGCAGGGCGTACATGTTGTTCTACTTTCTCGGTGGTCTCGGCCTCATGATGATCAAGTGCCCTCTTTGCTAAATCTTTAACATAGGCAATCCCGATAATGTTATCGATGCCTTCGCCAATGACTGGAATACGTGAATATCCTGAACGAAGAGCAAGTGAGAGCGCTTGGCGCAGCGTCTTATCACCTTCGCACCAGACCATCTCGGTGCGAGGAACCATGAGCTCGCGAACCAAAGTGTCCCCGAGTTCAAAGACATTGTGAATCATCTCGTGTTCATCGGATTCTACGATTCCGCGATAATGAGCATGATCCATCAGAGCCCGAAGTTCTTCCTCATCTGATAAGAGACCAAGTGCAAAGCCTCTAAATGCTAGAGAGATCTTCTTTACAAACTTATTCTTCATCAATTGTTTGACACGTGAAGTGACCACTCCTTCACTATCTTCTCTTGCAAGGTAAACATAACTTTCTCTTCACCGGGATCTGCATGGTCATATCCAAGTATGTGAAGCAGCCCATGCGTTGCCAAGATATATATCTCGTGCTCGATGCTATGACCTGCACTCTGCGCTTGATGTGCAGCAACTGCTGGTGCAATGACGATATCTCCTAAAGTGACAACATCACCTTTCTTCTCTGGCATATCCATGGGAAAGGAGAGAACATCGGTAGGACCTGTTTCATCCATCCACTTAATATGAAGTTCTTCCATCTCCGGAACACCAACAAAGATCAGAGATATCGAAGATTTAGGGTTGATCTCCATGTATTCAATGCCGAAGTCAATGAGGGTATGCATCTGACTTTCAGGCACAAGCGCGCCAGAGCGATTAATAATGTCTACGGTCATGAGGGTGTATTAGTTGTGACGAATTGAGCGAGGAGCCGATTTGGTCTCTTCATACTTGTCATATGCCTTAACAATGTCACCAATCAATCGGTGGCGAACAACGTCATCTGCTGTGAGCTCCATAAATGAGATGTCATCGACACCCTTCAAAATATCGCGAATGATTCCAAGGCCAGATCGCTGACCGTTAGGAAGATCCGTCTGAGTGACATCGCCTGTAATAACCATTTTAGAACCAAAACCAAGGCGAGTTAAGAACATCTTCATCTGTTCAGGTGTGGTGTTCTGAGCTTCATCAAGAATAATGAATGCATCATTGAGCGTTCGACCACGCATAAATGCAAGCGGTGCAACTTCGATGACGCCTGTCTGCATGAGGCGAGGAATTACCTCAGAATCGATCATGTCGTGCAGAGCATCAAAGAGTGGACGAAGATACGGGTCAATCTTCTCATTGAGTGTGCCCGGTAGAAATCCTAGTTTTTCACCAGCTTCTACTGCAGGACGCGACAAGATAATGCGATTGACCTTCTTGGCTTGCAGCGCAGCTACCGCTTTTGCCATCGCTAGATATGTCTTTCCAGTACCTGCGGGGCCAATACCAAATGTGATGGTGTTCTCTTCAATTGCATCGACATACAACTTCTGATTTGCAGTCTTGGGGCGAATTGTTTTACCACGATTAGAGACGATATTAAGAGAGAGAACTTCGGACGGGCTATGCGCAGGTTCTGCGTCAAGCATCGCAATGCTGCGAGTTACAGCATCAACTGTCAGGGCTTGGCCAGACCGTATGACCACCATCATTTCGGTAATTAACTTCTCCATCGCAAGGCAATCCACATGTGGGCCGCGCAAGGTAATTTCATTTCCCCGCACCGTTGTGTTGACTGAAGGAAATGCCGCTTCTATTACCAAGATATTTGCATCATTGGCTCCGACGAGTGCGACCATCGGAATGGCAGGTGGGACGGTGATTAAGAGGCGTTCCATATAACTGAAAATCTATCGGTAATGGGGTGAAATCACCACATAGAAAGGGTGGTGTTGACCGCCGAAAGTGCAGCAAGTCCGGCATGTGCTGAGCGCAATACGGGTCTTCCCATCAACGCAACCTTTGCTCCACTTGCCGCAAAGGTATCAATTTCATCATCTGTTAACCCACCTTCTGGTCCAATGATGATGACAACCTTCTTGCATCCAGGTTTCACAATTTGCGAGACCTTTATCGTCGCAGATTCGTGGAAAACGATAGCCAGATCCGCCTGTGCGATTTGATCTATGACCGCATTAGTTGTTGCAACACCAATCACTTCAGGAATTCGAAAACGCCGTGATTGTTTACTTGCCTCACGGGCTGTGACCTGTAGTTTTTCAATCTTGTCATCTGATTTTCCGATACTGCGCGCTGCCTTCCACATCACTATGCGATCTGCACCGCCTTCGGTGCAGAGCTCAATTGCCTCTTTGAGACGATCACCTTTAGGGATAGCTTGAATCACTGTCAAATGTGTATCTAGTGCTTCCTGGTGGCCAGATTTAATTACTTGAACAGTCATATGTTTCTTATGTACTTCTATCGCTTCTACATGCGACCATGAGCCTTTGCCATCTGAGAGATTGAAGAGATCGCCACTCTCCATACGCAGAACACGGATTGCGTGAAGTGCATCCTCGTTATTAAATTCATATGTTGCACCCGCGATTGTTGGCAAATCATCGACGAAGAAGAGGGTCAGCATTATCGACCGAATGCTTCTCTAAATTTAGAGAAGGGTCCATCTTTGTGGCCTTTAACCTTCACATCACCTTCTTTTTCACCGCGTGAGGAGGCAAACTCTTTGAGTAACTTCTCTTGTTCTCGGCTAAGTTTATGTGGAGTAGCGATATCGACATGGACGATCAAATCACCACGATGTGTGGTTCGAAGGCGGGTCATACCCCTACCTTTAACAGGAATGGTTGTCCCACTCTGAGTTCCCGCCTTAATGTCAACTTTTACTGGACCATCAAGGCACTCAACCTGCACTGAAGTGCCAAGGGAAGCAGCGGCAAATGAAACTTCGATAGCGATGTGCAAGTTATCGCCATCACGCAGTAAAGACTCATGTTCGGATTCAACTATTTCAACATAGAGGTCTCCAGCTGGCCCCCCACCTTGTCCAACCTCCCCGCGACCACCCATTTGAATGCGGTTACCGGTTTCAACGCCTGCTGGAACTTTAATATTCACACTTTGGCGGGCTCGAACGCGGCCATCTCCGGCACACTCACGACATGGATCTGTAATAACGCTTCCATAACCAGAACAGTTATTACATGGGCGCGATGTCATGACCTGACCTAAGAAAGATTTCTGCACAAATTGTGTTTCACCGCGCCCCTTACAGACCGGACACATTGTTGGCGCTGCTTGGTCAGCACTTCCCTGTCCATCACATTTTTGACAGATGACTGCAGATTCCAGAGTGATATCGCGCTCTGTTCCAAAACATGCTTCATTGAGATCTACTTCAACACGAATGAGCGCATCTTGTCCTTGGCGCATACGTGGACGTGGTCCTCGATTTCCACCGCCACCAAAGAATGCATCCATAATGTCGCTAAATCCACCGCCTCCGAATCCACCGCCTCCTTGGCCTCCAATGTCATAGTGCTGACGCTTTTGGGGGTCAGATAAGGTGTCATAAGCCGCAGTAACTTCTTTAAATTTATTCTGCACTTCAGGATCTGGATTTACATCGGGATGTAATTCACGTGCAATCTTTCGGTACGCCTTCTTTATATCATCTTGCGATGCACCGCGATCGAGTCCCAGTAAGCCGTAATAATCAGTCATTACATATTACTTTCTACGATATATCGACCGACATATCGAGCAACTGCTGAGACAGCTGACATTGAAACTGCGTAATCCATTCGCGTTGGTCCAAGTACACCGAGTGAACCAAGTTGAGATGCATCTGCGCTATATCCAACAGTGACAAGAGATGTAGTCTGCAAATTCGCATCTTGTTGTTCACTTCCAATTGTTACGTGCACAGTTGGGTGAACATCGCTGAGTAGACGTAGCAAGACGACTTGCTCCTCAAGGGCTTCCAGAATCGGAGACAAGGTGGAGCCTAAATCTTCACCAGATCGTGCCAGGTTTGCAGTTCCAGAGATTGCCATCATCTCGCGACCGTGTGAATCTCCAATATTTGGGTACTTGACCACTGCTACCTGCTTGGTTATATCTGCCAGTAACTTTGCGCTGCGCTTGAAAACATCATCGAGGTCGAGGGCTCCTTCAAGAAAAGTTTCAATCGCTCGGCGTTCGGCAGATGAAAGTGGTTTGACTGTTGAAATCTTGTCAACGAATAGTCTGTAACCACGATCTGTAGGAATTCTTCCCGCTGATGTATGTGGTTGGGTAATAAATCCTTCTTCTTCAAGGACTGCCATCTCATTGCGAATAGTTGCTGGGCTTATACCGAGATCGCGCTTATCGGCGATAGCTTTAGATCCAACAGGCTCTTGGGTTGCGACATATTCGTCGACGATTGCCCGAAGAATCTCGAGGCGGCGATCAGTGGTCATAGTTTGGCAATCTTATCGTGCGAGTGCTAACGAAGCATTTCTTGCGCCTAGTTTCTAGTTTCACCCAAGCATTACTTGGGCTAGGCGGTCTGCAATCAAGCGACCTTTAGGAGTCAGAGATATAGAACTCTCACGTTCGATTACATGACCACTCTTGATGTACTCCATTGTTCGTTCGTATTGCGCAACAGTCAGAGCTGCTTTCTTCACACCTTCGGGCATACGAATTGCAAGCATGATGTATTCAGATTTCTTCTCTTCAACTGTCAGTACTTCAGAGTCTTTAATAGGAGAAATTCCTGCAAATACTCTCTCTTTATATGCACTGGGGTGCTTCACATTCCAGAATCGCTTTTGATCAATATGCGAATGTGCACCAGGTCCGAGTCCCCACCAATTATTGGATTTCCAATAAGCAATGTTGTGGCGACATTGATGTCCAGGCTTTGACCAATTGGAGAGTTCATACCACCTCAAACCATGCTGCAGGCATTGTTGATCAACAAGTAGATACATATCTGCCATCAGATCACCATCAGGCATTGTGTATTCACCGCGCTTAATCTGTGCAGCAAGTTTTGTTCCTTCTTCAACAATCAGCGCATATGCGCTGATGTGATCAATGTTGAGTGAAAGTGCCTCCTTCACCGTTGCTGCCCAATCACTTAAAGATTCGCCAGGGGCTCCGTAGATGAGGTCGACGCTGACTGATTGAAACCCGGCAAGGCGCGCCATATCGACAGCTTTGCGTACATTGGCTGGATTATGTGTGCGATCAAGGACTTTCAATACTTCTGGGTTAGCCGATTGCATTCCGAAGGAGATTCGATTGAAACCGACTGCGAAGAGTTCATTCAGTTTCTCTTGAGTGACAGAATCTGGATTCGCTTCCAGTGTAATTTCGCAATCATCGGTGACTCCATTGCGTGCCTTAATCGCTGTGATCACACGACCTAGATCCTTAGGTGGCAAAAGTGATGGAGTTCCACCGCCGAAAAAGATTGTTGGCACCGTGTCCGTTGGCGCATTGTCAAGTTCTTTCAGTACTGCATCAATGTAATCTCCAGAGACTATTTCAAGAGTTGCGCCATCTTGGAGTTCAGCTGGAGTATAGGTATTAAAGTCGCAGTAACCACAGCGTCGTATGCAATACGGAATATGAACGTAGAACGAGAGCATGATCTTTACGATTCGAGCTTACGAGCTGCTTTAATCTTTTCGATATCAGCATCGGTAGCAAGGGCCGCAACGAAGGCTTCTTGGGGAACTTCAACGCGCCCCACCATCTTCATACGCTTCTTACCTTCCTTCTGCTTCTCGAGAAGTTTGCGCTTACGAGAGATATCTCCACCGTAACACTTTGCAAGAACATCTTTACGGATAGCGCGAATAGATTCGCGGGCAATAATGCGAGAACCAATGGCAGCTTGGATAGGAACTTCAAATTGCTGGCGAGGAATGAGCTCGCGTAGCTTGCCGGTCATCATGACACCATAGGAATACGCCTTATCGCGGTGAACAATGGCGCTAAAGGCATCGACGGCTTCGCCTTGCAAAAGAATATCGACCTTGACGAGATTGCCTTCTTCATCGCCCATTTCTTCATAATCAAGAGATGCATAGCCACGTGTACGGCTTTTGAGTTGGTCGAAGAAGTCGAAGACAATTTCAGCAAGAGGCAAGGTATAGCGGATTTCAACACGATCTTCAGAGATGTAATCCATACCGAGCATGACTCCGCGACGCTCTTGACAGAGCTCCATGATGGTTCCGATAAATTCTGCTGGAGCCAAAATAGTTGACTTTACGATTGGTTCCTTGACGCTATTGATCTTGCCATCAGGAAATTCAGAAGGATTGGTAACAATAAATTCCTTACCGTCTTCCATAGTGACCCGATAGACCACGTTAGGAGCCGTTGAAATCAAGTTGAGTTTAGCTTCGCGCTCTAAGCGTTCGCGCACAATCTCCATGTGCAGCAACCCAAGAAAGCCACAACGGAAACCAAAGCCGAGCGCTGCAGAGCTTTCAGGTTCGTAGACAAGGGCTGCGTCGTTGAGCTGCAGCTTTTCTAGAGCATCTCGCAGCACAGGAAAATCTGCACCATCGAGTGGAAAAAGACCAGAGAAGACCATCGGCTTGGGATCTTTATAACCACCAAGTGGATTCTTTGTAGGGCGCGCAAAGTTAGTGATTGTGTCACCCACTCGTGACTGGCGAACATCTTTCACACCAGTAATGAGATAACCCACCTCACCAACACCAAGACCCTTTGAAGGAAGTGGTTCAGGGCTGATGACACCAACTTCAAGGGCTTCATGTTTTACACCCGTTGAATGCATCTGAATTTGCTCTCGTGGATTGATATGTCCATCGACGACACGTACATAGGTAACAACACCGCGATAGGAATCATAGACAGAGTCGAAGATCAGTGCGCGAGCTGGTGCATCAGGATCGCCAACAGGTGCCGGAATCTGAGCAATAATTTGATCAAGAAGATCTGCAACGCCATCGCCAGTCTTTCCTGATACGCGCAATACATCTTCGACTTTGCACCCAATGAGGCCAGCAAGTTCTGCAGCAAATTTTTCAGGTTGAGCATTGGGAAGATCAATTTTGTTAAGCACTGGAATAATAGTGAGGTTGTTCTCCATGGCAAGGTAAAGGTTTGCAAGAGTCTGCGCTTCGATTCCCTGTGCACAGTCCACCAAGAGAACTGCACCTTCACATGCAGCAAGAGATCGTGAAACCTCGTAGGTAAAATCAACGTGCCCTGGTGTATCGATCATATTGAGGATGTATTCCTGGCCATCAAGACCACTGCGCCATGGAAGACGGACTGCTTGAGATTTAATGGTGATTCCGCGTTCGCGTTCGATATCCATGCGATCGAGATATTGTGCGCGCATATTTCGTGCTTCAACTACTTCAGTAATTTGGAGCATGCGATCGGCAAGTGTTGATTTGCCGTGATCGATATGGGCAATGATGCAGAAGTTACGAATCTGCGCGGGATTTGTCGATGCCGGTTGCGGCGCCTTGGCAATGGATATTGCAGGCACTTAAGCGACCTTTATCTTCAGGATATCTTTAGATGAAGGTGAAGAATTAACGAACGCCGGCTTTAGCAGCAGCCTTAGCCATTGATGACTTCTTATTCGCTGCAGCGTTCTTATGAATAACACCCTTTGCAACTGCAATGTCGAGAGCCTTTGAGGCCGCGCGGAGCTCGGTCGTTGATGCGGCAGCGTCACCCTTAGCAACTGCTTCGCGAAACTTGCGAATAGCAGTCTTGATTGATGATGAGACAGACTTATTGCGAAGGTATGCCTTCTCATTTGTCTTAATACGCTTGATCTGCGACTTGATATTTGCCACGTGTATTGCTCCGATTTATCTCTTTTTAGCCAAACCTTGTGATTTGTGCAGATGCGAAGGTTATCAGCGCAAGGGGTTGAGCCCATAATCGAGATCTAGCGCTGGAATCAACGTTGGGCGCGGGCTGCTGCGATGGTCTGCAGCGCTTTTTCAAGGGCAAATATCGGGTCAGATGCGGCCCCTTTCACATCAGCATCGGCCTTGGCAATCGCCTCAACTGCAGATGCGATTCCACGAGGGGTCCAGGATTGCAGTTGGCGACGCGCTTTATCGATCTGCCACGGCGCCATGCCAAGTTGTCCAGCTAATTCAAATGATTTTGTACCACGATTTGTTCCAGAAACTTTCGCAAGAGAACGTAGCGACGATGCAATTGCAGATGTGACCATGACGGGATCAGTGCCGGTTTCAAGTGCACTGCGCAGAGTAACAAGTGCGACAGGTAGGTTGCCATCGATAGTTGCATCAGCAACATCAAAACCGGTTGTTTCAATTCGACCTCGATGAAATTTATCGACCATCTCTTCGTCAATTGAGCCTGCGGGTGCATCAAGTGAAATTTGTGAGATAGCTGATTGAAGTTCGCGAAGCTCGTTGCCGAGCGCACCGACCATCGCCTTAATCGCACCTGGAGTTGCTTTGCGCCCTGCATCTTGAAAGAGACCTCTTACAAAATCTTCTTTCTCGGATTCTTTCTTGATTACATCACATGCAATGATTTCAGGCTTTACCTTCTTAATGGCATCTAGCAGCGCCTTGCCTTTAACGCCACCTTTATGCAGAAAGACAACTGTCACAGTGGGATCGGGTTGATCAAGATAGCGAGTTACTTCAACTTTGGAATCCTCTGGGAGATCCTGTAAATCTTTAAGAATTAGTGCACGACGTTCAGAGAAGAGTGAGGGTGCTAGTGCATCTGCGATATCGCCCACCATTGCATCGGCTGCATCGATAGCGGTGATTTCAACTCTCTCTTCTTTACATTGTTCATATAACTTGGCAAGGGCGCGATCTGATAATGCACCTTCAGGCCCAAGCAAGAGGTAGAACGCCTTCATCTTGCCTCCCTATGCTAAAGAATCAACTCCAAAAGAAAAAACGTGCCCATCGTTTACTGCGCTGAAAAGATAGTCGGTGGCTCTTCGCCCGGATAGCAACTGCGCCATCGACATCTGTACGCAATACCTTAGCGTGTAACTGGGTCAGCGCTGAGATAGTGCTGGCTGCAGGATGCCCATAGCTATTTCCTGTGCCTACGCTAATTACAGCAATGGCGGGGGAAAGTTCGCGCATCAAATCGAAATCTTGGTAACGCGAACCATGATGTGCAACTTTATAGATGTCCACTTTGCCAATTCGCGATATTAACTGAGCCTGCACGGGTGGCTCGATATCACCAGCTGCAAAGAGTGTGAAATCTGGTGATCGGATAATTGCTGCAATGCTGGAGTTATTTGGGGTATATCCAGTTTCATTATCGGGCCACACCACATCGATATCAATATCTTGAATTCGCGCATGTGCACCTGCGTGGATATTGCCAAACCAAGTCACTCCAATCTTTCGATGCTTCTTGGTCCCCGCCAAACCCCCCACATGATCTGCATGGATATGAGTAAGAATCAGAAGCGGTATCTCCTTGATGCCTAATTGGTGCAGACATCTATCCTCCAGTTGAGGATCAGGACCTGCATCAATAACTATTGCCCGGTGATGATGAAGGTTTATGACCATCGAATCACCTTGTCCGATATCGCAATTTGCTATCTGCCAATCCCCTTGCGGAAAACGCTGCAACCAAGAGAGTGCAATCACACAGATAAGAAAGGTGATTGCAAACTTTCCTCGGCCGAAATAGATTAAAGCAATAATCAGGGCTGCAACGAAGAAACCATAGAGCCCAGTCTTTAAGGTAAATACAGAGAAATGCGCCGACCAGCGCGCAACCCAGGCGATCCACGCCGCGAAAGGTTTGATGAGAAAAATCAGTAGATATGAAACAGGTGGTGCAATGGGAGAAATGAGGGCGGCAATAAAACCCACAATCGTGATGGGTGTTACGGCAGGGGCTGCAAGTAAGTTTGCGACAACGCTGATGGGGCTGATGTATCCCGATATCGCAACGATGACAGGAGCACAGAAGACCATCGCAGCAATGGGGGGTGCAAGAAATCGAGGCTTAATTTTTGGTGCCAAGAGAAGTAGCCCAGCTGTTGCAAGAACCGATAATACAAACCCAGGATCACGAGATTGAAATGGATCTGCAATCACAACGGCTGCAATTGCGAATCCAAGAGCAGGCAGAGAGTCCTGGCCTTTCCGGCTTCCATGGGCAAAGAGCAGAACGGCAGCCATGGCGGCGGCGCGAAGAACCGACGGTGATGGCCGGACCAGAGAGATGAAGGCTGTCAATGAAATCGCTGTTGCTATCAGTCGGTAATTCATTCTTCTAAAAATAAACTGCATTCCCCACAAGACAAAACTTGAAACGATTGCGAAGTTGGCACCGCTGACTGCGACTAAATGCGTGAGTCCAGATCTTCGCATATCGTTTTTGAAATCAACACTCTGCTTAGCTACATCCCCAATCACCATCCCAGGAATGAGCGCACCTGCATCCCCCAACCCCGTGACTTGCCGTAGCCCTAACCGAATTTTTGCAAGAGAATTCGCCCATGAAGATGGTGGTGTCACTACTTCAACTCTATGGCTCACAATCAAAAGTGCTGCGACTCGTTTCTCTTTGCTCGATATAACTTTTGCTGATACTCGAATCGTCTGCCCTGGTAATAATCCATCGACGCTTCGCGTGGATGCAATGACTCGAATTGGAATTCGTAATCGAAAGCGGTGATCAACTTCGAGAGCCTGCCCGATAAAGCTAAAGGAAGTGGGTGCAAATGCAGTGCCAATAATCTTGGGTGCTACCCGTGTGGGGTCAGTTGTAATCTGCACTAGAACATCCGTTGAAGTATTTCGAAACTTGAGAATTGCACTAGATTCAAGGGCTGCAACACGAATCGACATAATCATTGCACCGAGTGCAATGGCGATAAGCAACACTGCAAGGCCTTTCTTGGAGCGCAGCACCAATGCCAGAAGGAGCGCGACCGCAGAGATTCTCCACGGTGCGCTCCAACTTTGCATGAGTGCGCCAGCCCAGACCGCGCCACCGAGTGCGAGTGCGCGGCTATCGATTACACGCGCAGCTTCTCTTTGAATTGAGCGAATTTGCTCTGTCCTATACCTGGAACTTTCAAGAGATCTTCAACGGCGCTAAATGGCCCATTTGTTTTTCTATAAGTAATAATTCGACTTGCCAGCACAGGGCCAATCCCATCCAGCGCTTCAAAATCTTTGGCAGTAGCACGATTGATCATGATGGGCCCGTTCTTGCGTACTGCAGGCCTTGATACTCCGCCTGCACTAACTGTGGTGGGATAAACATAAATCTGCTCGCCATCTTTGAGGATACGAGCCTGATTAATATCAGAGGTATCAGCACCTTTCTTCAATCCGCCAGCAACTTTGATGGCTTCCACCACACGTGAATTCAGGGGAAGGGAATACACACCCGGGTTTATCACAGCGCCTGCAACATCGACCATCAGCATCTGCTGTGTGACGTCCGTTCTTTCAAGTGGGGCAGAGACCGCCACAACTTCTTGTGATGAGCCACGCATTACAAAGAGTGCAGAAATTGCAACGACAAGAATCGCAATTATTGCGAGCCCACGTTTTTGTAGCGATGAGTAGTGGAGTTCGCTCCACCAATTATTTATTCGAGAGAGGTATTCACCCGTGAAATTTGTTTTATCCATGCGCAGATGGTGCAGGATTGAACGCCTTTAAACCTGCGATAAATGTGAGGCTGTTGATTACAGAACGATGTTGACAAGCTTTGGAGCACGCGCAATAACTTTGTTTGGGGTTACACCCGCGAGTTCAGCAACGATTGCAGGAAGTGCAAGGGCTGCTGCCTCGAAATCTGCCTCAGAAATAGTTGGAGAAACGCTGATACGCCCCACAATCTTGCCGTTGATCTGAATAACTGCTTCGACTTCGTCATCAACAAGCAAGTCCGAATTTACTACAGGCCAGCCAGCAAGTGCGATAGCAGGCTTATAGCCCAGGCGCTCCCACATCTCCTCCGCCGTAAATGGAGCAACGAGTGACAACATAATTGCTGTGGCTTCAGTTGCTTCGCGCACTGCAGGATCTGCGGCACCACATCCTGAATCAATTGCCTTACGTGTTGCATTCACCAGCTCCATAACGCGAGCAATAGCAACGTTAAATCTAAATGATTCAACAGCGAAAGAGGCATCGTGTAGTGCTCTATGTGTCGCTTTGCGAAGCGAGGTATCGCCCTTGCTAAAATCTGCACCTGGTGCGGATGTGACATCGCCCGATAAACGCCAGGCACGGCTTAAGAATTTCATAGAACCCGATGGTGATACATCGGACCAATCGACGTCATCTTCAGGAGGGCCAGAGAAGACCATTGATAGTCGAATTGCATCGACGCCATGGTTTTCAAGTTCATCAGATAAACGCACAAGGTTTCCCCGAGATTTCGACATCGCAGAGCCGTCCATCACAACCATACCCTGGTTAAGCAGGCGCGTAAACGGTTCGGTAAATGACAACATCTTCATGTCATATAAAACTTTGGTAAAGAAACGTGAATACAGCAAGTGCAAGATTGCGTGGGTGACACCGCCGACATATTGATCAACCGGTAGCCATGTATCAATCTCGGCACGGTTAAATGGCTCGATTGCATTGGTCGATGATGGGTAACGCAGGTAATACCAAGAAGAATCCACGAAGGTGTCCATTGTGTCGGTATCGCGCATCGCGGGCCCTGCACACTTAGGGCACTTGGTATTGACCCATTCGGTCGCGGCAGCAAGTGGTGACTGTCCCTTTGGCTTGAGATCGAGCCCCTTTGCATCAGGTAGTAACAAGGGAAGTTCTGAATCCGGAACAGCTACTTCGCCACATTTATCGCAGTGAACAATCGGAATTGGTGTGCCCCAATAACGTTGGCGAGAGACAAGCCAATCGCGCAGGCGATAGTTGCGTGCAGATTTTCCAAGGCCATCTGCTTCAAGTTGCTTATTAATAGCAGCGAGTGCATCGACTTTATTGAGACCATTAAGTGAGCCTGAGTTAATAAGTTTTCCATCACCCGTTGTTGCAACACCAGTATCGCTCGGATCTTCTTCGCCAGTTTCAACAACAACACGAACTGATAAACCCATCGCCTTTGCAAAGTCGAGGTCGCGCTGATCGTGGGCCGGAACAGCCATGATGGCACCCGTTCCGTAATCTGCCAATACATAATCAGAGGCCCAGATGGGTAGTCTTTCACCGTTGACTGGGTTAATTGCAAAGCGCTGTAAATCAACTCCCGATTTAGGACGATCCGTGGCAAGTCGATCGATATCTGATGCAGCCTTAATCTTTTCACGATACAAAGTGAATTCTGCTTCAACGGGTGTGCCGGCTGCGAGTTCTGCAGCGAGGGCTGAGTCAGCTGCCACAACCATAAATGTTGCGCCATACAAAGTATCGGGACGCGTTGTGTAAATCGTGACAGGTTCGGTGCGGCCTTCGATCACGAAGTTCACGTTTGCACCCTGTGAGCGACCAATCCAATTACGCTGCATCAGCAAAACTTTTTCAGGCCACTTGCCTTCAAGATCGGACATGTCATCGAGCAAGCGATCTGCGTAATCAGTAATCTTGAAATACCACTGGTTAAGCTTCTTCTTAGTAACTGCAGAATCACAGCGTTCGCATAAGCCTGCTACTACCTGTTCATTTGCCAATACTGTCTGGCAGCCTGGACACCAGTTAACTGCAGAATCCTTACGGTATGCCAAGCCACGATTATGTAATTTAGTAAAGAGCCATTGATTCCACTTGTAGTACTCAGGGTCGCATGTGTTAAAGACGCGATCCCAGTCGAATGAACAGGCATACCGCCGCATCGAAGCTTTCTGGGTTGCAATATTTTCATAGGTCCAAATACGTGGATCTTCATTTCGCTTAATCGCTGCATTTTCTGCAGGTAGACCAAATGCATCCCAACCGATGGGATGCAAGACGTTAAAACCTTTTTGAATCCAGTAACGGGCAATCACATCACCGAGTGCATATGCCTCTGCATGGCCCATATGGAGATCACCTGATGGATAAGGAAACATATCGAGAACATACTTCTTCGGGCGCACATCATCTGCTCGGCCAGATTTAAATGGTTCGAGCCCATCCCAAATTGGCAGCCACTTCTCTTGCACGTATGCAAAGTCGTATGCCGCGTGTTCGCGTTCTGTACTCACGTGGAGATAAGGGGAATCGAACCCCTAACCTCTTCCATGCCATGGAAGCGCGCTACCAATTGCGCCATATCCCCATTCCCAAAACAAGAACGCCACATAGCCTTTGGCTATTGTTGTTCTCACTCGGAATGAAACTGCCTTCTCACTCGGAATTGTCGTTCCTTCAGCCCTGATTAAAAAGCAAACTTTACCGTACTGATTCAGGTATGACTGCGCCGGATTCTTCTCCATAAACCGGCTCTGGAATAGATCCTGCATTATGTTCGACTAAGAGCCATCCTTTTGGTGAATAGTCCAGAATCGACCACTGCGCATTTGAAAGTCCACCGATACGTGACCACAATGGAATGGGGAGCTCTAAATATGAACCAATCACTGTGCGCGCAGTTCCACCATGAGTTGCAACAACAATTCTCTGATTATCTTTTTCAGCCAGTGCTTCTGTAATTGCAGCAACACCACGGGCTGCTACCTCACTACGCCTTTCGCCAATTCCACCGGCTGGGTTATCTCCACCCATAGACCATTCGCGCAAATTAGCGAGATCGACTTTACGAATTTCATCTCCAGTCAGACCCTCCCAATTACCACAGTTAGTCTCGCGAAGGCGTTGATCAGTGAGTACTTCAAGCCCTGTGAGTTTTACCAATTCGTGCGCAGTACTTTGAGCACGGTCGAGGTCGCTTGCAATAATCATTGTGGGATCCATCGCTGCAATCAGTGGCGCAGCATGTGTTACCTGAAATCTTCCTACTACATTCAGTGGAATATCAGTATGACCTTGAAACTTATTTGCAACATTCCATTCTGTCTGACCATGACGCCAAAGAATAATTTGGTTACCCACGCGCTGCCTCTTCTTTTACGATATCGAGTTCAATCTTTGGGCAGTCATTCCACAGGCGATCGAGCATGTAGTAACGACGAAGTTCAGAGGATTGAATATGTACTACAAGATCTGAGTAATCGAGTAATACCCACTCAGCGCTACTTTCACGGCGAATCGGTTTATCTCCAACTAGTCGCAGTTGTTCTTCCACTTCATCAGCAATTGCACCAATCATCTTTGCATTTGATGCTGTGATAATGAGAAAGACTTCACTCAGAACACTTTGATCAGAGAGATCTAACGCTACAAGTTCAGTGCCAAATTTATCGACTGCAGCGCGAGCTGCAATCTGTGTGCGTTCAACGCAGGCGCTAGTTGCTGGCATAGAGGTTGTGCTCCTTTATAAAGGCCGCAACTGCTGCGGGTACTGCATCAGATATATGTGTGCGGATATCGGTTGCAGAGACTGCAATCGCATCAACGCTTGTGTTGTGCTGGCCAGGAAAACCTGGGCGCTCAATGACAACAAATTCAACTAACTTCTTCAATTCGTCTGCGCGATGCCACTGGTCAATCTTCTCGTATGCATCAGTGCCCACAACCAGCACGATGGTCTCACCTTCGTAGTTCTGAGCCACGGCTTCAAGGGTATCGATGGCATAGCTTGGACCTTCACGCAGAACCTCGATGGGATTTACTTCAACGTGCAACTTAATATCTGCAGGTAGAGCGTCAATTGCTAACTGACACATTGTGCGGCGCTGCGCACCTGTTGCGCGTGGTTGGCTATCGCGCAGAAGTGGCTGTCCGGCTGGAAGTACCAGTAAGTGATCAACAATCTTTCGAGAGATGAGTTGTTCAATCACATGGAGATGACCGTTATGAATTGGGTCAAATGTCCCGCCATAGAGCCCAATACGCAAAGTGAACTACTTATCGAGACGAAGTACGACGTACAGGAGAAATGCGAAGATTCCGAAGGCGATGAGTCCGAATGTATAGGGTGGGACTGGAAGTTCGCGAGCTGCCTCACCGAGAATGTTCATGACTGAAGATTACTACTTACCTGCGAGAAGTTCTAAAAAGCGCGCCTCATCGATGATTGTGACGCCCAACTCTTGGGCCTTTGCCAACTTCGAACCAGGATCTGTGCCGACCAATACATAATCAGTCTTCTTGGAAACCGATGATGTTGGTTTTCCACCATGAGCTGTAATCGTTTCAGCGATGGAATCGCGCGTGAATCCTTCGAGGCCACCAGTGACGACAAAGGTGAGGCCCTCGAAAAATTGTGGTCTCTCATCACTCTTTGCGTTGACCATCGAAACACCGGCGCCAGACCATTTCGTAATAATTGCACGGTGCCAATCGACGTCAAACCATTCGAGGATGGACTGTGCAATAACTTCGCCGACGCCATCAATCTCTGCAAGTTCTGCAACAGATGCCTGAGAAATTGCATCCATGCTCCCGAAATTAATGGCGAGTGCTTGTGCAGAAGTTGGGCCAACGTGGCGAATAGATAAGGCGACGATGGTGCGCCACAGAGGTCTGGTCTTTGCGATTTCAAGTGCTTCCAGTAACTTCTCAAGATTCTTGCCTTTGCTGCCATCTTTCTTTGTAAAGAATGCAGATTTCATCAGCTTGGATTCGGTGAGCGCAAAGATATCTGCCTCATCGGTGATGATGGAGCCTTGCAACAATGCAACGGCTGCTTCGTAGCCCAACACATCGATATCAAGTGCTGCGCGAGATCCAATGTAGTAAATACGCTCGCGCAGTTGCGCAGGACAGCTGCGGGTATTGGGACAACGAATATCAACATCGCCCTCGGTAATCGCACGTAATTCACTGCCACATTCGGGACAGTGTGTTGGCATCACAAATGCCTTCTCTTTTCCTGTGCGCTTATCAAGGACAGGCCCCAGTACTTCAGGGATAACGTCTCCAGCCTTACGGATAATGACAGTGTCTCCAATTAGTACGCCTTTACGTTCTATCTCCTCTTGATTGTGAAGTGTTGCATTGGTGACGGTTGATCCAGCCACTTTGACGGGCTCCATAAATGCGAAAGGAGTCACGCGCCCTGTGCGGCCAACGCTGACTTTGATATCTAATAACTTAGTCGTGACTTCTTCGGGGGGATACTTATAGGCAATTGCCCACTTAGGTGCGCGCGATGTAAAACCAAGTTTCTGCTGTTCAGCAATCGCGTCCACCTTGATAACCACTCCATCAATTTCATGTTCGACATCGTGGCGATGCACCTTGTAATTCTCAATAAAATCATGAATTCCTGCGCGGCTCTTGCAGACTATAAATCGGTTCGATGTAGGTAGACCAAGTGCTTTCAATTGCGCATACGCATCAGATTGTGATGCATATGAAATTCCTTCGCTAGCACCGACTCCGTGCACAACAACGTCGAGGGAGCGCGAGGCAGTAACTCGCGGATCTTTCTGTCGCAGAGAGCCTGCTGCGCAATTGCGGGGATTGGCAAAGAGTGGCTTGCCAGCCTCTTCCAACTCTTCATTAAGTTGGTTAAATGCTGCAACAGGTAAGAAGACTTCACCGCGTACCTCAATCAGCGTCGGAATATTCTTTCCTGTCAGCGTTTGAGAAAGTCCCTTAATCGTTTTAACGTTGAGTGTGACATCTTCACCCGTCACACCATTGCCGCGGGTAAGTGCGCGGGTGAGCTGGCCGTTCTCGTACAACAAGTTGATGGCAAGTCCATCAACTTTAAGTTCGCATAGGTACTCAGGGTTCGGTGATTCCTTCTCCACGCGATCAAACCAGGTAGCCAATTCATCGTTATCAAAGACATTGTCAAGGCTCATCATCTTCTCGATGTGATCATGCTGATTAAAGGTGGTGGCAAATCCCCCACCAACACCAAGGGAAGGTGAATCAGGTTCGAGAAGTTCGGGGTGCTTTGCTTCCAGGGCTGCAAGCTCTTTTAAGAGCGTATCGAAGGCAGCATCAGTAATCGTTGGTGCATCGAGCACATAATATTTAAATTGGTGATCACGGATCTCTTGAGTAAGTTCGGTGATGCGATGACGAGCGACGTTACTCATGCGGTCTCGCAGATAGTTGCCGACCCAACTACACGATCGCCATCGTAAATAACCATTGCTTGCCCTGTCGCCAGACCTAATAGAGGTGCATCGAGTTCGGCAACGAGCTGATCATTATCGAGGTAATAGGTGCAATCGAGCGCTGCGCCATGTGCGCGAACTTGAACAAAGCCCCGCAGTGGTGCAACGCCTATTTTGGGGCCACAGAAGATTGCTCGCTCACCACGCATAGAAGTCACAGCTAAATCTTCTCGCGCACCTACGACAACTGTGTTTGTTACGGGCTCGATGCTGAGGACAAAGCGTGGTGATCCATCTGCTGTGGGCACAGTCAGACCCAAACCTTTGCGTTGGCCGATTGTGTATGTGTAAGCGCCCTTATGTTCACCCAATTTATTTCCATCTTGATCAACGATGGGGCCAACTTCGCTACCCATACGATCGCGCAGCCATCCAGCATTATCACCAGATGGAACAAAACAAATATCGTGGCTATCAGGCTTCTGTGCCACTGCAAGGCCGCGCACCTGTGCTTCGATACGAATATCAACTTTCTCGGTATCACCTAATGGAAAAATCGCACCGTTGATTTGTTCGCGATTGAGAACTGCAAGGACATAGGACTGATCTTTGAGCAGATCGACTGCGCGATGCAGTGTGCGGCCTTCCGAAGTTTCCTGCGTGCGCGCGTAGTGACCAGTAACAACGCCATCGAATCCCATAGCTTTTGCACGATCAAGGACAGCAGCGAATTTAATCTTCTCGTTGCACCGAAGGCACGGATTAGGGGTGCGTCCAGCTTTATATTCACTCATAAAGTTTTCGACAACACCTTGATGAAATTCATCGGCCATATCCCAGATATAAAAAGGTATTCCGATGACATCGGCTGCACGACGTGCATCATGTGAATCCTCAATCGTGCAACATCCACGTGCACCGCTGCGGTACTTCTGTGGATTAGATGAGAGTGCCAGGTGCACACCAATAACTTCATGGCCTGCCTCTACTGCGCGGGCTGCAGCAACAGCTGAATCAACACCACCACTCATGGCCGCAATAATCTTCATTTCTTGCCCACTGCATTAGCGGCTAATCCACGCTCGATGACATCTGGCAGGACTGAGAGCGCATAATCAACATCTGCTTGCGTATTAGTAGAGCCAAATGAGAAGCGCAGAGATGACTGCGATAGAACATCTGTCAGGCCCATCGCCATTAATACATGGCTAGGGCGATGCACACCTGCAGTACATGCAGCCCCTGTCGAACAAGAAACTTTCTGCGAATCCATCAAGAGCAAAAGTGAATCACTCTGTGTGCCCGGGAAAGTGATGTTGGATATTCCAGGAAGGCGTGGTGCGCTCTTCCCATTAATCACAGCGTCAGGTCGTGCGGCAAGGACCCCTGATTCAAATGCATCACGTAGCGCTGCAACTTTGCTTGGGTCATAGAGCTTTGCTTCAACAGCTGCAGCCAGTGCCACAATCGATGGAGCATTGAGTGTGCCACTTCGAATATCGCGCTCTTGTCCCCCACCATGTAAAAGCGCTGGAATTTCAACTGCTCGACGCAAAATAAGTGCGCCGATTCCCAATGGTCCACCCACTTTATGTGCACTGATGGTCATGGAAAATAGCCCGAGCTCTGTAAAAGATAGCGGAACCTTGGTAAAGCTCTGTACGGCATCGCAATGCACCGGAATATCGCCAGCTATCGAGACGACATCTGCAAGTGGCTGAATAACTCCAGTTTCATTATTACTATGCATGACAGAAATCAGAGCAATCTCTGAACCACGATCTGCGACAAGCTTTCTCACAAATTCCAGATTAATAACCCCATTGCTAGTTACTGGAATCTCGATAAGTTCGGCGCCCTCATGTTCGACCAACCACTGCGCTGGGTCGAGAACGGCATGATGTTCGATGCTCGAGATGAGAATGACCTTCTTATCGCTATGCCAGAAGAGTCCTTTAATTGCTGCATTATTTGCCTCAGTTCCAGAACCGGTAAAGATGATTTCACTTGCCAGGCAATCGATTGCCTTGGCAATCTTCTCGCGCGCATCTTCTACATCTTTACGCGTTGAACGACCCTCAGTATGAAGCGATGAAGGGTTACCTAACTTGCGAAGTGATGTATTCATGGCATCAATGGCGACATCGAACATCGGGGTTGTAGCCGCATGATCAAGGTAGACGCTCATGGGAGGAGTCTAGTTCGTGCCGGCTGCTGACTAACTTCGAGCAAGCACGCCTTCGGTTGCCTTAGGCAGCACGTTAAAGAGGTCTCCAACTACGCCGAAATCTGCGATATCAAAGAGTGGAGCCTCTGGATCTTTATTGACCACAATGATTGTCTTCGACGTCTGCATACCTGCACGATGTTGGATTGCACCTGAAATTCCACATGCGACATAGAGTTGTGGGCTAACGCTCTTGCCTGTCTGTCCCACTTGATGTGAATGCGGGTACCAACCGGCATCTGTTGCAGCACGCGATGCACCGACTGCTGCACCAAGAGAATCGGCAAATGCTTCAACGGGTACGAAGTTTCCATCCGTACCACGACCGCCTGAGACAACAATATTTGCCTCAGTTAATTCAGGACGTCCACCTTTTACAGGAGGCTGTGATGAAGAAACAGTGGACTTCTTTGCTTCGGCGCTAATAGTTACTGATTCATGCGCAATTGCAGGTATCGATGCTGAGAAATCTGCCTCAATGGTATTGGGGCGTACGGTAATAATGGCGGTGCCATGTGAGACCTTTGAATGAACTGTGGTTGATCCACCAAAAACTAATTGTGTTGCCGTGCAATCTGCTGCTACATCGACTGCATCAGTGATGATTCCAGATTCTGTCAATACAGAAACTCTTGCCGCAACCTCTTTTCCAAAAGCGTAGGATGCGATGAGTACAGCAGCTGGTGACTTTTCTTTTACAAGATTGGCCAGTGCATCGGCGCAGGCTGCAACCCCGTGCATTGCAAAATCATCTGATTCAATTACAAGAACGTTGGCAATTGGACCTTGATTAACAGTTGCAGCAAGCGCTGCACCTTTTCCACTACCTGCAAGAACTACTGCTGTGACCGATCCAATACGCGCGGCGGCAGTGGCAAGTTCTGCAGTGGTCTTGGTGGCCTTATCGCCCGAAAAATCAGCGAGAATGAATACGGTGCTCATATCAACTTTTTCTCTGCGAGGAAATTCACGAGCGCTTGCCCGCCATTGCCTTCATCGGTTACTTTGACACCAGCTGCGCGCGTAGGACGTGGTGTTGCATCTTTGACTTGTGACCAAGCACTTTGCACAGCTACACCCAGTGCAGCTAAATCTTTCTGATCAATAACCTTCTTTTTTGCAGCCATGATTCCCTTAAAAGATGGGTAGCGAGGTTCATTAATCTTTTCTACAACACTAATGACAACAGGAAAAGCTGCAGAGATTTCATCGACTCCAGCTTCGGTAACGCGGGTAATAGAAACTTTTCCAGAAGGGTCTACGACAACTTGGGATGCAAATGTCAGCTGCGCCCACCCAAGGCGAGCGCTGATCATCGCCGGTACAACGCTCATGCGAGCATCGGTAGATTCAGTGCCACAGATGACAATGTCATAACCACCATCTGCAATCACCTTTGCAAGAACTGCAGAGGTCGCAAGCGCATCCGATCCAGCAAGAGCTTTATCGCTGACCAAGATCGCATCGTTTGCCCCCATTGAGAGCCCTTTACGGATAGCCTCCGTTGCACGATCTGGTCCCATAGAAATGACAGTGACAGTATTGGGCCCACCTTCATCATTGCCACCATGAGCTTCGGCGATGCGCAACGCTTCCTCGACTGCATATTCATCAAGGTCATTGAGAACTGCATCGACGCTCTCGCGATCGAGAAGCCCATTAACCATCTTCTTCTCAGCCCATGAGTCCGGGACTTGCTTTACGCAGACTGCAATCTTCATAGCGCTTATGTTACTGGTGGGTAGCCCTTTTGTGAAGGATGAAACTCTCAACTAATACTTCACCTTCTATTCAGGGACACGTAACCTGCTTGAGAATCTCAGGATGCTCACACCCCTCACTCTGCAACCATGGCTGAGAATCCGCGCCCTCAGAAGTTGAAGATCGCCGTCGTTACTGAGGCATTTCTGCCCCAAGTAAATGGGGTGACCAACTCGGTCTTGCGACTGCTTGAATACTGCAAAGAGCAGGGCCATGAAGTTCTCATTATTGCGCCAGAGAGTGAAGGGGCACCAACGCGATACCTTGATTACAAGATCAAGCATGTTCCAAGTATTTCGATGAAGAAGTTGATTCCGATGGCAGTCCCCCGTAAATTCCTTGAGCCACTTCTTGAAGGATTTGCACCCGATGTTATTCATTTAGCCTCTCCCATCTTCCTTGGACATTACGTTGCTCGCATCGCACGGAAAATGGATATTCCAACCGTCTCGGTCTATCAGACAGATATTGCAGGTTTTGCTCGTCACTATGGGCTAACGATTGCGCATAACACTTTAAAGAAGTGGGTCTCTCGTATTCACCAAGCATCCGACATCACACTCGCACCTTCGAAATGGGCATGTCGCGATCTTGAGATAAATGGTGTCAACAATGTCCGTCTCTGGAAGCGCGGAGTTGATCTCGTGAAGTTCCAACCAGCGTGCCGCGATGAGTCACTACGTAC
Organism: Candidatus Planktophila sp.; assembly: GCA_040402415.1. Taxonomy (GTDB): domain Bacteria; phylum Actinomycetota; class Actinomycetes; order Nanopelagicales; family Nanopelagicaceae; genus Planktophila. Next base: position 56,856 of record JBBAMS010000002.1, read on the forward strand.
AAATATTATGGGCGCAGATAAGAAACTCATTATTGGATATGTAGGACGCCTTGCCAACGAAAAGCGCCTACATGATTTAGCAATCCTTGATCAACAGAAAGATATCCAACTCGTTATTGTCGGTGAAGGACCAGCCGCCTCTCGCTTTAAAAGAGAACTACCAAATGCTCGATTTGTTGGATATCAATCTGGAACTGAACTGGGTCGCTATGTTGCCTCATTCGATATCTTTGTCCACACCGGTAAGCACGAGACTTTCTGCCAAGCGATTCAAGAGGCGCTTGCATCTGGCGTTCCAGTTATTGGGCCGGATTCAGGTGGGCCCGTAGATCTGATCGATCATGGCGTCACAGGGCTCTTGATTGATACTGCAGATTCGCATGCTCTCCTTGAAGCAGTTGAGACTCTGCGCTCACATAGCTCCTTTGACTTAATGCAACTTGCTGCTCGTCGCGCAGTCGAGCATCGCACGTGGGATTACATCAATGGACAACTCATCGAGCACTATCAAGATGCAATTTTTGAAATATCAAAGAAGCGGGGTCTGGTTGCATGAAGATTATTCATATCGCTAACTTCTATGGACCCAAATCAGGCGGTATCAAGACCACTCTTCACAACCTTGGAACTGAATATGGAAAAATTGGCCACGACTTTATCTATGTCGTGCCGGGAAAGAAATTCTCTCGCGAGAACACAACGCATGGAGCTTGCATCACACTGCCTTCATGGGTAGTCCCTTTTAGCGGTGGCTACCGCGTCATTAAATCAAATCGCCAAGTCAAAACTATTCTGCAATCGCTTCACCCGGATCGTATTGAAGTTTCAGATCGCTTCACTCTTTCATGCCTTGGTAACTGGGCAAAGCAGCGCGATATCCCTGCAATTGTCTTTAGCCATGAAACTCTGCGCGGGCTCGTGAAGAATTATTGTGGGATACCACTTACCCGTTTTGTGAGATGGCACAACTCTCGCCTTGCTGGAAAATTTGATTTCGTTGTAACCACAACCAATTTTGCAGCAGCAGAGTTCAATGAGATAGGCACATCCAATATCATCAGCGTCCCACTCGGCGTAGATCTCGATACCTTCTCGCCACAGCATCGCAATGAAGAGCTTCGCACAAAGATGATCAAGGGTGGAGCTGTTCTCATTGTTCATTGTGGTCGCCTTTCTCCAGAAAAAAAGCCAGAGCGTTCTCTGCAAGTGTTACGCGAACTTCTTAGCCGTGGAATCAACGCGCGCCTTGTCTATATAGGCAGTGGTCCCCTTCATAAGAAATTATATGAATCCTCTCGAGATATTCCAGTGACTTTCTGGGGTTATGTTGCAAATAAGAATTTGCTCGCTCAGATGATCGCATCGGCTGATGTCTCACTCGCACCCGGCCCTATTGAAACTTTCTGCTTAGCCGCCCTTGAATCTCTTGCAAGTGGAACTCCCGTTGTGGCCTCTGAGACCAGTGCAGTTGGAGAGTTCTTATCTGAAGATAATGGTGATTTCGTTGGATTAACTGCTGCCAATAACGGCGCCGCCTTTGCCGATGCTGTCGAAATCATCCTTGATGAGATTAATGAGGATCCAACATTGTCAGATCGTTGTCGTCTTCAAGCAGAAAAATTTCCGTGGTCAGCGACGATTCATAAACTTGACACGATGCATCCAATAAAGGCGGCCTAACATGGATAAGCCACTTACACTCGCAATCATCGGTGATAGCGCAGCATCTGGGGTTGGAGACTCAGATAAATTAGGAAACCACTTTGGATGGGGTTATCACTTAGCACAAGCATTTTCAGAACCATTGATCTATGTCAATGCATCTCGCCCAGGTGCAAAATCCAAAGAAGTGCTCGAAGAACAACTCCCGAAAGTGCTTATCCATGAACCGGAACTTGTCGCAGTTATCGTTGGTGGAAATGATTTGCTGCGTAATGGATTCTCACCCAAGGTCTTTGAAGAGAATCTCAATCAAACCCTTCGAGAGATTGAGGAAATGGGGGCAACTTCGATGTTGCTCGAACTTCATGACCCCACTGAAATTGTGCCGATGCCTCGTTTAGTTGCTCGCGTATGCCGCCGCCGGGTTAACGCTGTCAATCGCATTACACGCAAGATGGCTCATCGCTATAGCGCAGTTCTGCTTGAGACTCGATCACTTGAAGAAATTTATTCACGAGATAAGTGGCATGTGGATCGTATGCACCCGAGTCGTCATGGCCATCAATTTATCGCCGACAATTTTGCCCACCTACTTCGTATGCGTGGCTTCGAAGTAGACGCTGTGAAGTTTACACAAGCAAATAACCGCAGCCGCAGAGATTCAATAATATGGATACTGAGAAATGGAACACCTTGGTTTCTCAAGCGCAGTGTCGATTTGCTTCCAGCAGTCCTACTTCTCTCTATCGGCGAATTAATTTATATCGCTCGTCACAGAAATGAATCAGTCGGATCAAATGTCTACTACCCAGATTTTGCAGCACATGCAGATATCCACATCAATCGACTACAGAACGAGAGGGTCTCCTAAAGAAGCCTGTTCCACCACATAGCCCTCACACGTGGTTTGTTACTCGTTCGTAACCTAATATATTAAGGACATGCTCGCCATCCTCGCTCCGGGGCAAGGTTCACAAACACCGGGAATGCTCAGCTCTTGGCTTGAAGATTCGCAGATTCGCGAAATGGTTGTAGAAATTTCAGAAGCCATTGAACTTGATCTCATTCAACTAGGTACAACTGCAGATGCCGATGAGATTAAAGATACTGCTCATGCACAACCGTTGATTGTTGCAGCTGGCCTCATGAGTGCACATGCACTGGGCGCTGCTGGCTCCTTCTCATTTGTTGCCGGCCATTCCGTTGGCGAAATTACCGCAGCAGCAATTGCAGGTGTTCTAAATCCCATAGATGCAATGAAATTGGTGCGCACTCGCGGAATTGAGATGGCAAAGGCTGCAGGAGTAACTCCATCAGGAATGGCAGCGGTTCTAGGCGGGGATCGCCACGCTGTTCTGCACGCCATTGCAGATTTAGGTCTCGTTGCAGCAAATGAGAACGGTGGCGGCCAAATCGTTGCAGCGGGTGATCTCGACTCGCTTGCGCTGTTAGCTCCTGAAGGCGCTCGTGTTCGCCCACTTGCTGTGGCTGGAGCATTTCACACCTCTTATATGCAACAGGCCATCGTGCCTCTGCATGCACTAGCTTCCACAATCTCACCAATACATCCATTAGTAGGAGTTCTCTCCAATAAAGATGGCGCAGTGATCGCCGATGGCGCTGAAGTACTCAATCGGATCGTTAATCAGATTGCTAACCCTGTGAGATGGGATTTATGTATGGAAACCCTTGTTTCACTCGGTGTCACAGGTGTGATCGAAATTGCACCTGCTGGAGCATTGGTTGGACTTATCAAGCGTGCTGCGCCTAGTATCGAACAATTCGCACTCAAGAGCCCCGATGATCTAGAAGCGGCCCGTACTTTTATTGCAACCCACGGAGGAAAGTGATGAAGACAATCGCATCAAAGACCGGCAGTGAGAGCCAGATTCTCTCTGTCGGCTCATATCGCCCAAGGCGCGTGGTTCTCAATGACGAAGTTGCAGTACGAATAGATTCTAGCGATGAATGGATTCAGCAGCGTACAGGAATCGAGGCGCGTCGCTTTGCGAGTGAAACAGAATCACTGCTTGATATGGCTACATGGGCCGCCGAAGATGCGCTAAAAAAAGCAAAGCTTTCTATTGCAGATATCGACACCATCATTGTTGCAACAATTACCTTTCCATTTCAAGCCCCATCGGCTGCAACTGCAATCCTGCAACGTTTAGGTCATCCCAAAGCTGCAGCCTTTGATATCAACGCTGCATGCGCCGGTTTTTGTTACGGCATCTCAATGGCTCACGACTTCATCAAATCCGGAACTTCAAAGACTGTTCTAGTAATTGGTGCCGAGAAGATTTCAGATTTCACAGATCCCGATGATCGAGGGACAGCATTTATCTTTGCCGATGGTGCGGGTGCTGTTGTCATCGGTGCATCTCATGAAGCTGGTATTGGACCCGTCGAATGGGGTTCTGATGCCGATAGCCGAGATGCAATTTTAATGAACCCATCATGGATTGATGTGCGCGATGTTCAAACCCAGTTAACCAAGGCTGGAAGCAAATGGCCCAACATCACACAAGAAGGTCAGAAGGTTTTTCGGTGGGCGGTTTTTTCCATGAGCAAAGCTGCCGTCAAGGCACTTGAATCTGCAGGGCTTACTGTGGGCGACCTCGATGCATTTATTCCACACCAAGCAAATATGCGAATTATTGAAACGATGGCGAAAGAGATGGCTATGCCAGATTCTGTAATCATTGCTGATGACATTCGAAAGAATGGAAATACATCGGCCGCCTCCATTCCACTTGCTATGGATGCTCTACTCGAGAAAAACCCCGAGCTCCATGGAAAATTGGCGCTACTCATCGGGTATGGCGCAGGTCTCGTTTATGCAGGTCAGGTTGTGAAATTACCGCCTAAACCATAATTTTCTCAAGATTGCCCTCCGATTTACTGGGAAGTAAGCCCCTCTTTCCTAGACAATTGCACCTTCAAGAAGTGAAGTACTAGTGAGAACAGAGAAGGAAAAATAATGGCGCTGTCACAAGCAGATGTACTTGCAGGAATTAAAGAGATTGTTGAAGAAGTAGCAGGCATTCCAGCTGCATCAATCGAACTTGATAAGAACTTTACAGAGGACCTTGAAGTTGACTCATTGAGCATGGTTGAAGTTGTCGTCGCATGCGAAGAGCGCTTTGGTGTAAAGATTCCTGATGAGAAGGTAACTGATCTCGCTACAGTCGGCGATGCAGTCAACTTCATCGTTAACGCTGCCGCATAACTAGAAAAACCTCGTATGTCACAACGTCGCGTAGTCGTTACAGGCCTTGGTGCCACAACGCCTCTCGGTGGAGATGTCGATTCAACCTGGAAGGCTTTATTGGCCGGTCAAAGTGGTGTCAGGCTTCTCACTGAAGATTGGCGCGAGCTCTTACCCGTGCACTTCGCCGCGCGCGTTGCGACAGAGCCTGCAGATCAAATGGAGCGTGTTGAAATGCGCCGCCTCGATCGCTCAGAACAATTTGCACTCATAGCATCTCGCGAAGCCTGGAAGGATGCAGGCGCACCCGATGACATCGATAAGGAACGACTTGGTGTTGTTATAGCATCCGGTATTGGTGGTGTCATCACACTTCTTGATCAATTCATCAATCTCAATGAGAAAGGCGCACGCGGAGTCAGCCCACATACTGTTCCAATGTTGATGCCTAATGGACCCGCTGCAAATGTTGGCCTTGAACTTCAAGCAAAAGCTGGCGTACACACACCAGTTAGCGCATGTGCATCGGGCGCCGAAGCAATTGGTTATGCCTACGAAATGATTAGGAGCAATCGTGCTGACATCATTGTCTCGGGTGGTGTTGAAGCTGCGATTCACCAATTACCGATGGCTGGCTTTGCAGCGATGAAGGCGCTATCGACACGTAACGATGACCCTGTACGCGCATCACGCCCGTATGACGTTGATCGCGATGGATTCGTTCTCGGTGAAGGTGGCGGAGTTCTGATTCTTGAAGAGTACGAACATGCCAAGGCGCGCGGTGCAAAGATTTACTGCGAAATCGGTGGTCAAGGTCTTTCATCAGATGGATATCACATCGCTGCCCCTGACCCAGATGGTAGTGGAGTACAGCGTGCGATTAAATTTGCACTGGCAAATTCTGGTTTATCAACCAAGGACATCGTGCACCTCAATGCACATGCAACGTCAACGCCTGCAGGAGATGTTGCTGAAGCGAATGCGCTACGCAAGGCACTGGGCGCAGATGCTGATCACGTTGCAGTCTCTGCAACAAAGTCGATGACAGGACACCTACTAGGTGGTGCGGGTGCTATTGAATCTGTATTTATCGTTAAGGCTCTTCAAGATCGCCTCGCTCCCCCAACAATAAACATTGAAAAATTAGACCCAGCTGTGACTATCGATGTTGTCCGCGACGCTCCGCGCCAATTACCATCGGGTGATATCGCAGCGCTCAATGATTCCTTCGGTTTTGGCGGCCACAACGTAGTACTTGTATTTAAATCGCTCTAACCTAGACCTATGGCTCTCCCTGAGAAAGTGCTCGACCCCGAGGCCCGAATCGCCAAACTTGTAGATAACGGTGTTCACGAACTTCTTATCCCACGCACTGATTGCGGAATGGTTGCCGCAACTGGTTTGGTTAAAGGAAATAGAGTAACTATCTTTGCATCCGACCCCACAATAAAAGGTGGCGCGCTCGGTATCGAAGGTTCGCAAGTAATCGTTCAGGCATACCGCTCTGCAATGGAAGCGCAAGTTCCTATCATCGGTATCTGGCATTCGGGGGGCGCACGATTAAGTGATGGCGTTGCATCTCTCAATGCATTCGGTGAAGTCTTTCAAGCGATGGTTATGGCAAGTGGTCGCATTCCGCAGTTATCACTTGTTCTGGGACCCACAGCAGGTGGCGGTGCATATGGCCCTGCACTTACCGATGTCGTAGTCCTTGCACCTGAAGGTCGCATCTTTGTTACCGGCCCCGATGTTGTTAAATCAGTTACGGGCGATATTGTAGATATGGCGCTGCTGGGTGGACCTGAAGCACACAGCAAGAACTCTGGTGTTGCTCATGTCATTGCACCCTCTGAGGAAATTGCCTTCAGCGAAATTCAAGATCTTGTATCTCTCTTTGCTAATCAAGGATCGATGTCATCACAGGTGGAAGATGTAAAACTTGCCTATCTCGTTCCAGATTCAGCACAGCGAATCTATGAAGTCCACCCCCTTGTTGATGCACTCTTGGATAAGAATGGAGAGAAACTAGAGCTTCTTGATATGTGGGCACAGAACATGACTACAGTCATTGGTCGCTTTGGCGGGCGCACAGTTGGCGTGATTGCTAATAATCCACAAGTTATCGGTGGCGTTCTCGATTCTGCAGCCGGTGAAAAAGCAGCACGATTTGTCCGCACCTGTGATGCATTTGGAATTCCACTCATTGTCATTGCAGATGTCACTGGCTTCTTACCCGGCATTGGCCAAGAATGGGAAGGTGCTGTTCGTCGTGGGGCCAAATTGCTTCATGCATTTGGTGAGGCTATCGTTCCGCGCGTTACCGTCATTACCCGAAAGGCTTACGGCGGAGCATTTGTTGCGATGAATTCAAAATCACTTGGTGCAACTCACGTCTTTGCCTGGCCACAAGCTGAAGTATCAGTGATGGGCGCGGTCGCAGCCGTTCGTGTATTGCACCGCCGCTTACTTGCAGACCTTCCCGAAGATCAACGTGAGGATATGGAGCTAGAGCTCGCTGCAGAACTTGAGAAAGTTTCAGGTGGTGTTGCACGCGCAATTGAAATCGGCGCAGTCGATGAAATGATTGAACCCGATAAGACTCGAAGCGCTATTGCAAAAGTTCTATCGAGACATGATTATCGCCGTGGATCACACGGCAATATTCCGCTGTAGCCAATCTAAAGCACCCGGGATAAGTGGGACCCAAACTCGTGAGTTATGACCCCCACTAGGCAACTCTTTGTAGGTAATTGCAAGGTTGGGATGTGGCTTCACTAAAAATTTCTTAGTCTCACGAATTGAATACACATCCCCAAGACTGGCAGTGATATATAACTTTTGAGTTTGAGTAAGTGCTGCCTCAGCTGTATCCAAGTTATATTTCTTAACCATTGCACTTTGAAGTGCAAAAGAATCTGTCTGCGGAAGTGCTGGCCTGTAATATCCCGCAATTGACGCAGCAGCTGAATAAAGATCTGGATGTCGCATTGAAAGCATTGCAGCACACCATCCGCCTGTTGAAACTCCCATTATTCCCCATCGAGAATCCGGCATACCTAAACGGCTGACAAGATAAGAGTGCATATCAGTGGTGAGCCATGTTTCCGCCGGTGGTCTCATTCCTGGCAGATTCATACATTCAAGATCGAAGTGCCCAGCGATATTCACCTGAGGGAATACTCCTATGATCTCTTGCCCCGCATGGCTCTTGTTATAGCGCGCTAGAGCCTGATCAATTGCCAATAATTTAAACCACGCAAGTGGTTGAGACGGAAAACCAGTGAGAAATTCCACAATTTTGTAGCGCTTTGGATCAAGTGGGATCGACGCATTGATATCGTCCACTGCGCTCCTAGGAAGATCTAAGTAAAGAACGTTGGAAACCCGTGACTGTATTCCGGTAATAACATCGCGCACCAAACGAGATTGCAATGCAAGTTTTCCAGCTTTGCTCAATTCTTTCTTGGTGATTGTTACCTTAGGGCCTTTAGTAGCTGTGCTCGGGCTGTAATTTGAAGCTGTCCCAAAGAGATCATTCCATGATTCATAAAAACCATTAGATCGGTTTACTTCAAGTCCAATACTCGCCAAAGCTAGTGCTTGGCAAAGAACAATAATGAGTAATCTCAAAATAAAGTTTAGAAAGGAACGACGGTATAACTTCCTCCAAGTGAAAACGGCAAAGAAGGTAAAACTTACAGTCGCTATCGAAGAAAGTAAGAGAGTTGATGCATCAGTCAAACCCATTATGCAATTTCCTCTATTTTGATTTTCTGGCGCTTACTTGGGAGGAATGATTCAACGCGCAAGATTGCTATAGCGACTCTGCCCAAATATCCAATACCTGGGAAGAGAATATAACGAGGTTCCCAGACTGGTTGAAATTTCGCATTGAATCGGTAGAGCGATTCCATCTGCACAAATCGAGATAGCAGCATGAGGATTTTATGATTCAAGCGCGTTATTGGACCTGCTCCCAAACGTTCACCATTCTCAAATATTGATCTAAAAGTCGCAAAGTTAAGTGAAATTTTCACTATTTCATGTGCCTTTGAATATTCGATGGTGGCCGCAATCAGTAGCTCATTGACTCCTGAAACGCTATCGCTCGCTCTTCGCATCAAGTCAAGAGATAAGCCATCTCTTCCCCACGGAACGAATTGCAGCAGGCCTTTATATACGCCCGCCGCCGTTGCCCACGTAACAACAGCGTCAGGATCTTGGAGATCACAGAAGCGCCCGAGCGCCATGGAAAAACCGCGTTCATCTCCACCGCGACGCCACTCCTGCGCAAGTCTTGATAGCGCATTCCTCTCATCAATAGCGAGTTCAGAAATCTTCTTTGTCTGAGTTTCATAACCTTCTTTTCGAGCTTTATTGGCTAGCTGCCTGACACTCTTTAATTGAGGAGTATCAATATTAAAATCTTCAACAAAAACAATTGCTTCATCGCCAATCTCCAGCGCATCACATTCAGTTTCGCGTCGCCAGATTTCCCCAGCTTTTTCAGTGCATCCATATACGGCTGGAATCCACGCATGGAGTTCTGCTTCGTGAATGAAAGCTTGGATAGCAGCCGGCCAACACTCGGGATCACCCAGCGGATCTCCTGATGCGATCATGGTGCCATTCAGTACTGAATAGGTAATCGCAGCCTTGCGATTCTTAGCCCAAATAACATCCTTATCATCACGTAGTGAGAAATATGCAAGTGAGTCATCTGATGGGTACTTAAGGATCAGTTCACTGATTAAGGCTTTATCTTCAGAGCCCAAGTAAGCAATGCGTTCTACGGGACGTAGAGCTCTAAATATGGTGGTGACTGCGATTAAAAGCCCTAATCCAAGAAGTAGGTTCTCAACTCGTTCTTGAGTTCTCACCGTTAAAAAAGCTACTGGCCCAGTGACTCCGATCAGCCCTTTAGCAGCAGTTTCGAATACCTGGGCCATGGAAAGTTCCTGAACAAAACGAATACGGCCAAAGAAGACAATTAATATCGCAACAAAGTAAGAAAGGCCGGTAACTTGCAGAAAGTAGTAGATATCACTCTTGCGAGTATGTGGGTTTGTTACCGTATTAAAAGATTTTCGATTGACGATGAGGGCAACTAATAATGTAACTTCGAAAAGGAGATGTGATAAGCCAAAATTACCAGAGAGCACATGCGAGATGTGACGATGTGAAAGAAACATACGTGCATTATGAAATATTGCCATGAGAAAGAGCAGTGATTGCAACAGGGTTGCAAGTTGCCAGGCTCGCCTACGTCGATGAGATACGCCTCGCGCAATCAGAACAAGCGCCACGGCAACAATCACAGCCACTGAATCTGTGGTTTCAGTAATTGAGTTTTGCAAACCTTGGCCAACGACTCGGAATAGGTGTGGAAACCTACCCGTCGAGAAGAACCCAATAATCGAAGCTGATTGAATGGCTAGAAAGATGGCGATGATTCGAGGTGGGCTAGATCTTTGCTGAACCACGCGTTTCATAAGTAAATAGTATTTCCACCGGGCTACCCAAATTCAATAATCTGCGTTTCTTGAGTGAACTCTCAGCAGATTCGCAGTAGGTAGGAGCTACTTGACCGAGAAAGTCACTGAAACTGTTGATGTGACAGTCTTTTCGATACTTGATGTGTCGTAAGCGCCAGTGTCTTGAGTCATAGTCGAATCTGGTGTGGTGACTTGGAAAACGCCTGATTTCACAGATTGAACAGAGCCAACTTTGCCACCAACTGCTTTTGTTATTGCCACTGCACGAATCTTGGCATCTTTCATCGCCTCTTCAAGCAACTTTGGGCGCATAGCAGGCAAAGTTGAAATGTAATACTGCGGACCATAATTATTTACTGTCACTCCTTGTTGCATAATTGCACCAATACCTTGCGATAATTTGGATACAAGTTGTACATCTTTGGTACGAACAACTACATCACGAGATGCTCGGTAATTAAGTATTTTGCCGGTGTTATTGCCGTTGAGCCATTGTTCATTAGCAAAAGTTGAAACCGATCCTAGGGTTAAAGCATCAGCTGGAACTCCACCATCGGTGAGGTACTTACTTATCGCCGCAACATCATTACCAACCTTGGTCACAGCTTCAGAGACTGATGGCCGCGTCAGTGAGACATTTAGTGTCCAGACCACATTATCGGCTGTTGCTGATGTCTTAGCAGAACCTGTCACAGTAATTCCATTTGTATTGCGGGCCGCAAATCCTGCACCAACTTTTACAAGTCCTCCACCAAGGGCTACCGCAAGAATAAGTGCAATGGCTATGTAGAGAATAGAACGACGACGTTCTGTTGATGTCATTGGCGATTGCGATGTCATATCAGAATTATATCGCCCAGACTTAAATAGCCCTAAGTCGTGCAACTTCCTGCAAGTCCACTCCGCGGAATGGTTCTAGCGCCATATCCCATTCACATCCGAGTGCTAGCTCTACTTCTGCGCGTAAAGCAGCTTCATCAAAAAAGGCAAGTGCTTTTCGTACGGTATTTTCATTGACAAGGATCGTTCCAACTTCATCTATATGTGCTCTATGAATGCCTAGTTCGGGAGTACAGCGAAATATTTCTCCACCACTTTCCCCTAATTCGCTGACTTCAAAACGCAGGTAATGCCAATTTTTAAGAGCAGTGGCAATCTTGGCAGCAGTACCAACTGGTGCACGGAATTCAAGAGCTGTTCGTACGGTTCCAGGTGATAGAGGTTGCTCACGCCAGAAAAGATTGTGTGAGATACCAAGAAGTGAATTGAGCCCCCACTCAATATGTTGGCGCAGGGCAGACGGAGCCGAGTGGATAGTTAAGAATCCGGCATAACTTTTATCTTGCATGAATCACTCCTACCAAGGCGCCTTGTGCGACCTTCCCCGATCCACAAATGCTCACTCTTTGGTAGTTGAGTACCTTATTTATACAACTTTCTTCTGACTTTGTGAATATAAGTGGGTTTTGGCGATCGATTTGAGCGTGATATGAAGAGCTTGGGAATAGGCATACGCGCAGGTAGCGGGTACCCTTTTCCGTAGTCGGACGCTTTATCAGTACCCGTTGTTAGATTTACTTCTTTACTCGGTATGGCTGAACGCAAGACGAAGACTGGAGCTCGAGGAATTCTCGGACTCCTAAACATATCGAAGGAATAGTAAAAAATATGGCAACAGGTACAGTTAAGTGGTTCAACTCTGAAAAGGGTTTCGGTTTCATTGCAGTTGATGGTGGCGGACAAGATGTTTTCGTTCACTACTCAGCAATCCAAGGAAACGGTTACAAGTCCCTTGAAGAGGGTCAGGCAGTTTCATTCGAGGTTGTCCAAGGTCCTAAGGGTCCTCAGGCAGATGCAGTGAACGCCAACTAATTTCACTTATAAATAGGGCCCGTTTCGAGAAATCGAACGGGCCTTATTTTTTTAACTAAATCTTTCTAACTTGGTTACTTCTTTGGCAGCGGTGGAACTTCCCCAACCTTTGCTTTAAAGGCAGCAACTGCCTTTGCTGGTGATAAATCTTTCCCACTCTTCCACGCATCAAGATACTTCCATGGCATAACTTCTCCACGGCGAACCCACCATGTATCTATGGGTGTAGGCCACGAAATCCCAAAGTGAAGATGCGACTTTGTACCTCGCGCATCCCCAGATGTGCCAATTTTACCCAAGAGCTGCCCTGCACCAACAACTAAGCCAGGTTCAACGCCTGTCGCAATTGATTGAAGGTGAGATCCGTAATACCGAACTCCATCCACACCAATAACTGAGACATAGAGTCCTCCACGATCAATTCCAAGGTTTGTCTTACCACTCCATCTATCGATGCGATTTACCTCATCAATTGTGCCGGCAACAGGTGAGACAAATTTGCATCCTGCAGGCGTTAAGATATCGGTTGCCGCATAGTCATGATGCGAATGCGCATAATCGACTGCACAATCCATAATCGGAAATGCATAATTCGGCGCTGCTTGGGCTGGAGTCATCTGCGCAAGAAAAAATACCGCGACTATTAACTTCTTAAACATATCTCTTAGCCTAACTAATCAAAGGCTAATTCTTGAGAGCGGCGCGGTCGAGTTTGGCTGTGACAATCATATGTGGGACCGTCAACGCCCAAATTGTGACCAAAGTCAACCAGAGAAATGAATCAGTCAGATTATCTTTGGAGATTCCAGCAAGGATGACGACAAAGATCAGAGTGCCACCTAGCGCTGGTAGCCCTGGAATTATTGCTTTGAAAAATGCTCTTCCTGGTTTTCCAGCATCATATGCAGCGCGAGATAGTGGAAGTAGTGATGATAGACGCGCTGTATGGCGCATCGCATGCCAACATCCAAAGTAGACGGAAAATGCGACAAGGGGCGGTGCAATCGAGGCAAGGGCTGCAAGCAGCGCGATATCGAGCGCATCGCGATAGCGCTTACGAAAGAGAAGGGTTAGGAGCGCAACTGCAGCAATAACTGCGACAGCAATTTGAATTTCAGATGTGTATCCATGATGCCAATTAATTAAATGGGCATTGACCTTTGTCAGTGCCTCGGTACTACGGCTATTCACCAGAGGAATCACCACTGGCAATAACCCACCAGCACTTGCATATGCCCAAACCGGAATCTGATGACCTGAACGGCCTTTGATGCGATCAAGCTCTGCGATAAATGCGCTATCGCCAATACCGAAATGTGTTGCACTCATGGCGACGACAGCGATAAATCCCCACACATTCCATTGCAAGATTGCCCAAATTGCCGCCAGTGCAATCGC
>JBBAMS010000003.1:0-32928 GCA_040402415.1 Candidatus Planktophila sp.
CGCTCTAAGACTTACACGCCAGCTCTGTATTGGATTGTGGTTGTCCTGATCAGCATCGCAGGAACACTATTTACCGATAATTTAACGGACAACCTCAACATCTCTCTTTTAGTATCAAGCCTTGTCTGGGCAGTGCTACTGGCGTTGACCTTCGCTGCTTGGTATCGATCAGAGAAATCACTTTCGATCCACAGCATCTATACCAACAAACGTGAGGCTTTCTATTGGCTCACAATTCTCTTTACCTTTGCACTTGGAACAGGTGTTGGAGATTTAGTTGCAGAGCGATTTAGCTTGGGTTACGGAATCTCCTTCTTTATCTTTACAGGTGTTATCACTGCATTTGGGCTTCTATGGAAGTTCAAAGTTCTCAACCCTGTCTTTGCATTCTGGGCTGTCTATGTTGTGACTCGTCCATTGGGTGCAGCTATCGGGGACCAAATGGCCCAGAATGATCCTAAGTACGGTGGATGGGGACTTGGGACTACAAACACCAGCATAATCTTCCTGAGCGCAATCCTCATTCTTGTTCTGTTTCTATCGATAACCAAAAAAGACCAGATCAAATTAGATGTAACTGAGCTAAAAGGTTAATTGAGCAATCCATTCATAACCTTAGATAAGTCAATCTCACGGGTTCTCAACATGTGGGGAGCCCGCGAGATTTTCTCAGTGAAAGTCTTATCTGAGTATCTAGTCTTTGTTGTTATTACTTTTGCCCTTCTTTGGCTTGTTCATCGAACTTATCAGCACAACAGCTCTTTAAATGATTTCAAATTCTTTTTCAGGGATCTTTTCATGCAAGGTGTAGCGCTCCTGGTGATACCAGTTGGAGTGGCTACGGTTATCTCGGAGGTAATGTCACGGTTCTATATTCGCCAGCGCCCCTTTGCTGCGATGAGCGATATTAAATTATTGGTTCCTCATAGCGCAGATGGCGGAATGCCATCCCATCACATGGTCTTTATGGTCTCTATCGCCATGATGGTCTACCACTTCAGTAAAAAGCTAGGCATTGCGCTTATCGTTCTGAGTCTTATCTCTGGAATCGCTCGCATAAGTGCCGGAATCCACTATCCCTCTGATGTTGTAGCGGGAGCTCTGCTTGGAGGGGTGCTCGCCATCACCTATATACGGACAATCCTACAGAGCAGAAATAATCTCTCTGTCTTAAAATAAGGGAATGGCATCGAAACTGGCTTCTCAATTGCAATGGCGAATGAGGGCTAATTTATGACACAACAGAAGCGACTTGGATTAGTACTTGGCTTGAATCTGATAATGATTGCAGGCTTAGTTGTAGTTGGAATATCGTCGCACTCCTTGGCTGTACTTGCAGCAGGAGGCGAATTTGCTGTGGATTCAATTGCAATTTTACTTGGCATTCTTGCGATTCAAATTGCAAAAAGTCCACACGGACACCCCAACGCAGCGACATTCGTTGCTCTCTTAAATGCCTTGGCCCTTTTGGCAGTTTCCGCATTCGTTCTCATTGAGGGTTTACGCCGCTTAACTTCCGATACCCCTCATATTGAAGGGCTGTCAGTTCTCATAGTCAGTGTTGTAGCCACTGTATTTATGGCGATCGCTGCGGTCATATTGGGTAAAGACGCAGGTAAAGAGGATCTGCATATGAGGTCCGTGCTACTTGACACCGTCTCTGATGGTATATCAGCGGCAGCTGTTGCGGTTTCCGGAGGAATCATTTACTTCACCGGCAGATTTCAATGGCTAGATTCGGCATTAAGTGTTTTGATTTCATTAGTAATTTGCTTCGGTGCATTAGTGCTTCTAAGAGACGTCGTTCGGGCATTGCGCGTGAAGACTGCTTTAAGAGATGCGCCGAATCATGATTACAGGAATGTAAGCCAGCTTCGGTTTATAGACTGACAGTGACATGTTGTAATGTTTTATGGAACAAACCTACGAAAAGAATAGAAAGGCGTTAAAAATGCGTGGTTCACAAAAAATTGGTGCTGGATTTCTAGTCTCGGCTACTCTGGGGATTTTTGGATTCAGTAACCATGCCTACGCCCAGACCTTTGATTCGGTCTCACATATCCATCAAGTAAAAGTTATCGAGGGCAGAGTGTTGGTTTTATCTCATGAAGGTCTCTATGAGCTCATCGGTAAAAATAATATGAAATTAGTCGGAAAAGATAAAATTGATGTAATGGGGTTTACATCCTTAGGTAAGGCGTTATTCGCAAGCGGGCATCCCGCTCAAGGATCTAATGCGCAAAACCCCATTGGCCTTGTTAAATCTATTGATGGTGGATTAAGTTGGAAAGCTGTTTCTTTAGTGGGGCAAGTAGATTTCCACTTTCTAGAAGGTTCGGGAAGTGATTTATACGGCGCAGATTCGCAGGGTGGAAATTTAATGTACTCGGCGGATTCTGGAAAGAGTTGGAGCTCACTTGGAGCAAATACTTTTACAGATATTGCAGTTTCACCTACGATGCCGGGAATGGCTGTTGCGATCAAGGGCTCTCAGTTCTTGATTACCGAAAACGCCTTTAAAACAACAAAAGAAGCGAAGAGCAACCTAAAATTTACACAGGTCGAATGGCGCGATTCTGGTCTATACGCTTTGAGTGGTTCTTCGCTATACAAGTCAATCAATTCTGGTACCTCTTGGACGAGAATAAGTACATTTAAAGGAGTGACCGGGATTCTGAGTGCAAGTGATCAGATGATTCTGGTAACTGTGGGCTCCGATATCTATATGTCTTCAGACGCTGGCAAAAAATTCAAAGTACTTTCTTAATCCGGCTTATAGGGCGACACTTCTTGTCAACTGATTTGGTAAATATTTGATGAATATTGAATGCCAAACCTGAATATTAAAGAACCGTGCCTTATCCTTCCTCAATGACTTCAGAGACTGCAGTAAATAAGCATCGTTGGTTAATCCTTGGAATTGTTTTAGCCGCAGAGATTATGGATCTTTTGGATTCAACGATCGTGAATGTGGCCGGTCCTTCACTTAAGGAAAAGCTTGGGGCAACACCTTCGGCTTTGCAGTGGGTTATTGGTGGTTACACGCTGACTCTTGGAGCTGGGCTTGTATTAGGTGGCCGCTTAGCTGATCGCTACTCTCGCCGAAACATCTTCTTGCTTGGTCTTACGAGCTTTACGATTACCTCACTTCTGTGTGCAATTGCTCCCAATATTCAATCTCTGATTGCCTTTAGGTTGATTCAAGGCTTTGCAGGTGCGCTCGTTCTTCCACATGTTATTGGATTTATTCGAGACGTATTTCCGCCAGAAGAACTTGGTAACGCCTTTGCAATCTTTGGACCGGTATTTGGTCTTGGCGGGATCCTCGGACCAATTATTGGTGGGTTTCTTATTGATGGAGATATTGCATCTACTGGATGGCGTGCGGTATTTTTAGTAAATATCCCAATTGGAATCATCAATATTGGATTAGCGTGGAAGTATCTTCCTAAGCGAGCATCAGATCATTCAATCAATATTGATCTTCTCGGCAGTCTCTTAATCATTGCCTCATCCGGCCTTCTTCTTTTGCCTTTGATTCAAGGACAGGAAGCGGGTTGGCCGCTCTGGACTTTTGTCTCACTTGTCGCTTCATTAATTGGATTTGGAATTTTTACAATTCAACAACGTTGGGTTATTTCGCGAAATAGAACCCCACTTGTGGATCCAGATATCTTCAAGTCCCTCACATACAACTTGGGTCTTGCTGGAATCTTTACTTTCTTCGCCGGCTTTACGGGTGTTTATTTGATCATCACACTCTTCTTGCAGATTGGCGAGGGCTACTCTGCTCGCGGAGCTGGTATTGCAAATATCGCTATCGCACTTGGTACTGCTATTGGCGGCGCACTCAGTGGAGCTGTCCTTGCTGACAAATTTGGCACTCGCGTTCTTCAATTTGGTGCGCTAGCTCAGATTACTGGCGCTCTCCTGCTGTTTTTCACCTTGCCAGATATGCAGTCTTTTAATTTCTGGCATATCACGCCAGGAATGTTAGTTTCCGGATTTGGAACAGGATTAGTTGTCGCTGCACTCTTTGATGCAATCTTGCTTGCAATCAAGGATGAACTCGTCGGATCAGCCTCTGGTGTGCTTTCTGCAATTCAGTCGATTGCCTCATCAGTAGGTGTGGCAATCTTTGGAACCCTCTTCTTTAACCAAGTAACGAGTGGTCACATCGATAAGGGCTTTAGACATGCCCTGCTTCTACAAATCGGATTGGTCGCGACCTTCTTATTGATTACCTTCTTCCTGCCTAAGAAAGCAATGGATAATTCACATTACGCCGAGTAATCACTTTTCAATTCGGCGCATAGGACAGCTTTTCAATTATTCTCTGACAATTTTATGGCACTAAGACCGTTCCGGTTCTGGCTTGAGTAGCAGGGACCGTATAGATTGCGAACATGAACACATCACCACGCACTATGCATATTGTGTTTAATTCAGTTACTGAAGATTCTCGGGTACTTAAATGCGCTTGGTCCCTGGCAAATGCGGGCTGGGAAGTATTGGTCTGTGGAGCAAGGCCGGGCTATCAGGATGATCAATCAAAAATTGGATATGCCACCATCAATCGCCTCCATTTAAAAGTAGTGATGAAGCAGAACGTTATAGCTTTTGTTTTGAGAGCATTACGATTTTATAAACGTAAATTTCAGGCCAAGTTTCTGCCAGATGTGCCACCTGCTATTCCCAATTTAAGTCGATCGCGTTCAACGCTCAAGCCAATTGCGTTGGACTTCAAACCAGATGTGATACACGCTCACGATTACACCGCTCTACCAGTAGCGGGTGCTTTGGTTGAATATCTGGCAACGATGGGACACACAGCACAATTAATTTATGATGCGCATGAATACGTTCCAGGAGTTTCTCATCTCACTGCTCCACTTAAGAAGGTTTATATCCGTGATGAAAAACGTTACAGCGCTATGGCGGCAACGGTTTTATCGGTAAGTGAAGGTATGTCTGATCTCTTGATTCCCCATTTAGAGATCTCTCAGCGACCCGAATTGGTAGCCAACGATCCACTCTTTGAAGGACAAGAGCCAAGTCCTAGAAATATGCGCCGTGATTGTGGAGTCACTGACCGGATACCTCTGATTGTGTATTCAGGTGCCGTTGCTCCACAACGTGGGTTGGCCACAGTCTTGGAAGCACTGAAGTTATTGCCGAATGTGCACCTGGCTCTTATTGCCAATCCAAAGAATCAGACTGTTCTCGATCTTCAATCTCAATTCTCTATGCTAAAAGATCGATTCCATGTCTTGTCCTATGTACCAAATTCAGAGCTTGTTTCTTATCTCTCAACGGGGGATATTGGACTTATCCCAATTCATCACAAGCTCAACCATGAGATTTCATTAATTACGAAATTTGGTGAATATATGCAAGCGTGTCTTCCTATCGTCGTCAGCGATGTGCGCACCATGGCGGCGGAGGTTAAGCGATTAGGCAATGGAGAAGTATTTGTTGCTGAAGATGTTGAAGATTTTGCAGCGGCGGTAATCAAGGTATTAGGAGATAAGGCTAAATATCAGAGCGTTTATAACGATAAAGTGTTGAAGGAGCGTAGCTGGGAACTTCAGGCTGAAAACTTAGTAAAGATTTATAACCGAATTGCAGATGCCAAACCAACTGCTCGGGTGCATATGCCATTCAAGATTATTACTGAGCAGGCGCCCCGATAACTCTAAAATCAACACCCGGGAAGTTACTGGAACTCATTGAGCGGCGACCATCGATTACTGATTTGACTCCAGGAAATGATGCCGCTGTCAGTACCTTATATTCAGCATGATCTGCTTGAAGAATGACGCCATCAACCGTTACTCCCAGGGCGAAAGGGGCAAATCCAAGTTGAGAGATCTCTTCATCGGTATACATGGGATCATGGACAAGAACATGTGCCCCTGCGGCTTTAAGTGCAGCCACAGTTGGAAATACTCCAGAGAAAGCACTCTCCTTTACCCCGCCGCGATAAGAAATTCCAAGCACTGCGACCTTCTTATCTTTGAGTGTTCCTAAAGAACCTTCCAGTATTCCAACTGCATGAGCTGGCATTACCGCATTGGCTTCACGTGCGGCACGAACTACCGTTGCTTCTGGATGATTCCAAAGATAAAAGCGTGGGTAGATCGGAATACAGTGACCGCCAACAGCGATACCTGGCTGATGAATATGGCTAAATGGCTGTGAGTTTGAAGCAGCGATAACTTTTGCGATATCGATATTGGCAGTTTCGGCATAGATTGCAAATTGATTTGCGAGTCCAATATTTACATCGCGATAGGTAGTCTCTGCAAGCTTTGCCATCTCACTTGCTTCAGCAGATCCCATATCCCAAACTCCATTTGGTTCTGTTAAATCTGGGCGATCATCGAAATCGAGAACAGCCTTATAGAAATCAATTCCAGCTTTGGCACTTGCTGTATCGATTCCACCAACGAGTTTTGGATATTTACGAAGGTCAGCAAATACTCGGCCAGTTAGTACACGTTCAGGTGAGAAGACTAAGTGGAAATCAGCGCCTGCTTTCAGGCCAGAGATCTTCTCTAACATCGGCGCAAAGCGGGTGCGCGTTGTTCCAACCGGCAAAGTGGTCTCATATGAGACAAGCGTGCCAGGCTTTAGACCTTCGGCGATATCTTTCGTCGCAGCATCCATCCAACCAAAATCAGGAATGCCATCGTTATCAACAAAGAGTGGGACTACAACAACGACTGCCTCGCATTCGGCGACTGCGGTTTTAGTATCTGTGGTTGCAACTAAATGGCCAGAAGCCACAGTCTTCTTCAGGTATTCATCGAGATGTGCCTCACCTGGAAATGGTTCAGTTCCAGCATTGATGAGATCTACAGCCTTTTGATTTACATCGCAGCCAATAACGTGGTGACCTTTATTTGCAAATTGCACCGCAAGGGGCAGGCCGATCTTTCCGAGAGCTACAACAGCAATTTTCATAGAGTCACAACTTTCTTTGTTGCCGCGCTTTCAAGAATGGCTCCCGCAACAGCAACTGTCGCAAGGCCTTGTTCCATTGTCACAATTCGCTCATGTGCGCCAGGTAGGCCAAGCACAGCATCACGGAAGGCTTCGTGTTCGACGCGAAGTGGCTCGGGCTTTGCAAATGCGTAACGAATAACATCGCCTTCACTTACTCCACGAAATGCTGCAACTGAATCCCACTCGGTATTAACAGAAGCATTGGCATAGAAAGTTAGATCTGCAGTCAAGGTATCGGCAACAAAAGTACCTCGTTCGCCGGTGACAATTGTTAAACGCTCTTTAAATGGCGTTAACCAGTTGACTAAATGATTGGTAATGATCCCATTGGCTAATTGTCCAACTACGGCGACCATGTCCTCGTGCGGGCGTCCAGATTTATGAGCAGTCTGGGCAGAGACGCTGATGAATGGTGAGCGAGCAACCCACGCAGTTGAATCAATATCGTGGGTTGCTAAATCTTTCACGACGCCCACATCGGCGATACGAGATGGAAATGGTCCTTGGCGACGCGTGGTTATTTGGTACACCGCACCAAGTTCACCTGCATCAAGGCGCGCACGCAATTGCTGCAGGGCTGGGTTGTAGCGCTCGATATGGCCAACAGCCCCCACTAATCCTTTATCTCGAAATGCTTCATAAATCTTCTGTGCTGCGGGAGTATCCACAGCTAATGGTTTTTCAACGAGTGCATGCACCCCAGCTGCGGCTAGTTCTAGCGCTAGTTCTTCATGAAATGCAGTTGGTGCTGCAACCATTGCATAATCAACACCTTCGGCGATTAACTCTGTGACTGAAGAGAATAATCTGCGTCCACCAGCGACTCCATGTGGGTCACCCATTGGGTCAGAGACTGCAACGAGTTCAACGCCATCAAGTGAACTCAGGATGCGAGCATGGTGGCGCCCCATCATTCCAAGACCTACGAGGCCTGCGCGTAATTTCTTTTCAGACATGGCTACAGTGATGCCGCAACTTCATTTACGACAGAGACAATAGTTTCAAGATCAGCTTGGCTTAGGGATGGATGTACCGGAAGTGAGACGCACTCTTTAATGACAAGTTCAGTCTCAGGAAGATTCAGATTTAAATTAAATGATGGCAAGCGGTGAATCGGCGTAGGGTAATAAACACCACAACCGACGCCCTTAGCTGTAATAGCTTCCATAAATGCATCACGCTTTTCAGTTGATCCACCAGGAATACGAATTGTGTACTGGTGATATGAGTGAGTAGTTCCTGGTTGAAGGTAAGGAACTATAACGCCCTTGAGATTTGCATCTAAATATGCGGCATTCTCTTGACGAGTCTTAGTCCAGCCAGGAAGTTTGGCGAGCTGCACACGGCCAATAGCAGCATGGATATCAGTCAAACGAGTATTAAATCCAATGACTTCGTTTTTATAGCGAATCTCTTGACCTTGATTGCGAAGTAGACGCAAGGTGCGGGCAATGTCAGCAGAATCCGTGACAACCATTCCACCTTCGCCGGCAGTCATATTCTTAGTTGGATAGAAAGAAAATGATGCAACAACACCGAATTCACCAGCATTACGACCATTCATCGACGCTAAGTGGCCCTGCGCCGCATCTTCAATAATCTTTACACCGTACTTGCTAGAGATCTCCTCAAAGCGATCCATTGCCGCAATATGTCCGTATAGGTGCACAGGCATAATCGCCTTAGTCTTCTTGGTGATAAGGGTTTCGACGTGATCTGGATCCAAATTAAATGTCTTTGGGTCAATCTCGGCAAGGATAGGTACGCCGCCTGCAAGCACTACTGAGTTAGCTGTAGCTGCAAATGAAAAGGAAGGAACGATGACTTCATCACCTGGCTGGATACCTGCTGCAATAAATCCAAGGTGAAGGGCAGAAGTTCCAGAGTTCATCGCTACACAGTGACGACCGCCAACGTGAGCTGAGAACTCTTCTTCGAATGCTTTAACTTCTGGTCCTTGAGCCAACATCCCAGAGCGGAGTACCCGATCGACTGCTTCGCGTTCTTCATCACCGATAATTGGTTTGGCTGCTGGAATCATTTGTTAAACCTTTCATGCCTCTACTAATTGATTTGAACTTGTTTGCTTATAGAGCACGCTTGTAGAAGGACAACGGAATGAATTATCTCCGATATCTTCCAGCGGAACCCCTGCGCGACCCACCCAGCGAATTCTTTTTGCTGGATTTCCGGCAACGAGAGCAAAATTAGGAACATCCTTTGTGACAACAGAACCTGCTGCAACGAGGGCCCAGGCGCCGATCTTTACTGGAGCAATGCATACTGAATGGGCACCAATGCTGGCGCCATCGCCAATTGTTACCCCCACAGCATCCCAATCAGATCCAGATTTAAGAGTCATATTTGAATTAATTGCTCGAGGATATTGATCATTAGTTAAAACAACAGCCGGCCCGATAAATACACCTTGTCCTAGAACTGCAGGCTCATATACAAGTGCATAATTTTGTATTTTGCAGTTATCTCCAATTTTTACACCTGAGCCGATATATGCACCACGAGAGACGATGCAATTCTCGCCCAGGACTGCTCCATCACGCACTTGAGCTAGATGCCAAATTTTAGATCCGTCGCCAATTGTGGCGGTGGCATCAACATCTGCAGTTGCAGCGATTGTGGTGACCATTGTGCGAGCCTACCGCGAACTAGGAATAAGAGCCTTAATTGCGCTTACGAAAGCGTCATATTCTGCAGTGGCATTCAGGTTTGATGTGGCCCACGTAACTGCGCTTTTGCGCATCGTAATTAATTCGGTGGGATCAGTAGCCCAAATATTTAATCTTGCCGCAACTGTCTTTGCGTCATTGGCAATTACTCCACCATTACTTTTCTCTAATAATTCTATGCAGCGGGGAAGTGGTGTTGAGATTGTTGCCAGTCCACTCGCCATATATTCATATAACTTACTTGGAACTGCAGCGCTAAATGCTGGAGTTAATTCCAAAAGAGACAGTCCAACCCATGCACCTTGAGCAAATATCCAAGATTGGGTAGGTGTGAGTCGCCCATGGAAAGTTACCCGAGAACTTGCGGCACTTCCTGATTTCCAATTATCGATGTATTCAAAATCACTAACAGAAATATTCCCAACGATATCAAAGATCCACTTAGGTGATAATTCAGCAGCCTCCAAGATAGTTCTAATCCCGCGTGATGTGCGAACATCGCCGATATAAATTGCCCGTGGTTGTGCTGAAAGTTCGCCACTTTGAGTAAGTAAAGTTAAATCTGGAAAATTTCTTACCACTAATCGATTACGCGCATCGAAAGGTGGCACTTGTACATCCGCTACAGTAGTCAAGTCAGCACGCGAGGCCACTTTCGTAGCTAATCGTGCAGTTATTTTTGCTAAAGTGCCAATTAAACCTTTTGCCCAGGCGCGATCTTTCAAAAGTTCAAAGTAATCCTCATGAACATCGGCTACTAATTTACGACCTTTGACTCGTGCCACGCACCACGATATTGGTAACAAATCTGGGGCAACGACAATCCAGACACCTCCCCTTGCGCTGAAGGGCAATAGGAGATCGCGCACGATACGAGCTGCAAAACCTTTACCACCGGGTGCTCGATGAAAAGTAACGCCAGTCGGCGCATCCTTTGCAGAGCCCAGCGCCCAGACTTCTACCTGACAACCACCGCGGACTAGCGCACCACACAAGCGATGCATACGTGCATCTGTTACTTGATCTGCAGAGGAAATGAGAGAAACAAGCATGCATTTCTCCCATCGACCCTCAAATGAACTGCTAGAACCTTATCGCTTGAGCTGAAGATACGTTGTAATGATTGCAATAATGAAGATTCCAAGCGCAGCACCGAAATCTGCGACCTTGTGCTTCTTTTTCATGTGAGCAAAGAGCGCACCTGCGAAATAGAGTACTAAACAGATAGAAGAAAGCTTACCAAGCCGAAGATTCCAAATTCCCAGGATTACTCCGAGCCCGCCTGCAATTTCAAGCAGAGCGAGCAGTGGAATTTGCTTAGGTTTTACACCAACAGAAGCCATAGCGGTCATCACGTCAGGGACTTTAATCAGCTTTGAAATTGCTGAACCGATAGCTGCGAAAGAGAGAAATGCTCCGAAAATGATGAGTGAAATAGACATAGTCAGACTTTATCGTTTCTAGTTTCGCTTGCATAGTTCCAGATATCTAAGGCATCAAGATCGAAATGGTGGCCATGTTGCTTCATGATTGCGGCAATCTGACCTTTATGTTCTGCCGAGTGCATCACTGCTTGAGAGAGAATAAGAGATCTCGTTGCCTGTATCTCACCATCGTCGCTATCAATTATTAAGTCTTCGTCTGGAAGTGCTTGGTACTCAAGTAGTACTGCGTCCAACTCGGCCATAATGGGGAGGTATTCGAGTGCAATTGATCCCGAAGTAATTCGCTTCAGATCACTCCAAGCCTGCTGATTCAGGCAATAGCGAAACCACTCTCCACTTCGGGCAAAGTGGATAAGAATTTTTCCTACGGGCCATTCGCCGTTGGCTGCTCGTAAATCAAATACCTCATCGGGCTGATCACCAAAATAGCTGAAGAATTTCTGGTTAGACCACGCTAAATGGCGTAATGCGATGGATAGATCGATCTTGGAATCAGAGTTCATCATGGTTTAAAGCGTACAACCTTGTGATACGGAATCAAGATTGGGGAAACTTAGTTCTTGAGAGATGAAATACCTGCGTTAATCAGTGCTGCTGAATCTGCGTTCTTGTAAATGTAGGAAGCAGATACCCCAACCCAATTTCCCTTCACGAGAATATTTGCATTCCAGCTATGAATCTCACGGGCATTCATCGCAGCTTCGCTGATCACAAAGATTCTATCCGCAGTGACTCCCGGAATAACTTTTTCTTCAAAGCCTGCTGACTTCCAACCAGCAATACGAGAATCAAAGAGATTTTTTAAATCCTTTACCCAGGAGATAGTCGCACCTATTTCTGCCTGCTGAACTCCGTATGTACATGCAATTCCACCACCGTTGAGAATCACTTCTAAATCCGTACCAGCAGCTGGTTGCCATTGCGTCGGTATATACATCGGATTAGCGAGGTCTTGAGGTAAAGCGGATAACACATTGGTGTCATTGCAATTAGCTGGAGGTTGAAAAGCAGGTGTAGCAGCTGGTGTTTTGGTAGCAGTTCCACACCCCGCAAGAAGAATTGCAAGGCAAGCAAATACTACGAATTTCTTAAACATGTTTACAGCTGCACTCGATATTGACGCTTGCCGGATTCGAGAATATAGGTGTCGTATAACTTACGCGCAGTTGCATTATCTTCATCGGTATTCCAGTAGAGCCTCGAGCACTTATTTTCCAAGGCAAATGCCTTCACATAATCAATCAGAGCGCGTCCTGCACCAGTTCCACGAATTTCAGGTGCCACAAATAGATCTTCAAGATAGCAATGTCCATTGGGAGACCATGTTGAATTCTGGAGGTTATAGGTTGTAAATCCCACGACAACGCCATCACTTACGGCGACGGCACATTTCATGTTGAAATCGGGATCCATAATTCGATTCCACGTACGTTCTGTCTGTTCAGATGCCACTGATGTCTTGTAGAAATCAAGATATCCCTGCCAAAGGATTAACCAAGCTGCTTTATCGCCAGCCTGAATTAGTCTGATTGAAACTGAGCTCATAGATTTATTCTAGCCATCGCATATACCCTTACCCAATGAGCGCGCGCGAATATGCAGTAATTACTGGAGCAAGTAGCGGAATTGGTGCAGCCACCGCAACGTTACTGGCAGAAAATGGCTATCACGTAATCGCGGCTGCGCGTCGCAAAGATCGAATTGATGCACTTGCGAAATCACAAGAGAATATCGAAGCCGTTGAACTCGATGTAACAGAGCAGGGAAGTGTTGATGCTATTGCAGCACGGTTACACGGCAAGCCAGTTGCTGTTCTTATTAATTGTGCAGGCGGTGCATTTGATGCAGCCTCTGTTGCAGATGCTGACCCTGAAATTTGGAAGAAAACATTCGATATCAATGTTGTTGGTTCAGTACGTATGGTCAAGGCGATTACGCCACTGATGAGCGCACATGGCCGCGGACATATTGTGATCATTTCATCGACCGCAGGACATCGCTCGTATGAAAATGGTGGAAGTTATGCTGCTGCAAAATTTGCTGAGACATCACTTGTTGAAACGCTTCGCTTAGAACTCAACGGCCAACCCATTCGAGTTACAGAGATTGCACCAGGAATGGTCAAGACTGACGAATTTGCAAAAGTCCGCTTTAACGGCGATGCAGATCGCGCAGCAAAGGTCTATGAAGGTGTTACACGTCCCCTCACGGCAGCTGATGTCGCAGAGTCAATCCGATGGAGCGTGATGCTTCCTGATCACTTCAATGTTGATTCAATGACGATTCGCCCTATTGCGCAAGCGGCGCAACATAAGGTCTATCGCCAGCCTTTATAAATTATTTAACGACGCGGTACTGCGCCAGAGTTGCATCGGTTGCATATGCAATGCGAACTCCAGCAGCGCGTGATGCACTCAAACCTTCAACAATCTGCTGTGTGAGTAACTCACCTGGAGCAACAACTGCAACTCCTGGGGGATAAGGAGCAATCAAATCTGCAGAAATGCGACCAATTGCTTTATCTGCGCCGACCAATTCAGTCTCGGCAAAGTAGGCATCGCGCATCGATGTCGCTCGTTGTGGAACGACAGACCAACTGAGAGCTGCTGCACTTTCACGACGTTGTTCCTGTCGCTTCTTTAAAATTGGAATAAGAGCATCTGCAAGGAGATCAAAATCAGCTTGGGCATCTGCAATGGTGCCAAGGAAGACGATGGTGTCGCGATCGGCCATTTCAACACGTATCCCCTTGGCCTGTAGGTCAAGTTCGATATCTACACCCGATGCACCAAGCTGTTGAACGCGGAGTACTATTTTTGAAGGATCAAAGCGACCTACAGGAAAATCACTTGGATACAGGAAGATTGGAAGTGGAAATTCAGCCTGGACTATCTCTTTAAATCGATGAATATTGTTGAGCAAAGTCCCAATCAGTTCTTCGCCACGAATCTCTAGAAGTGCGCGAACACCATCGATTGATGCAAGAGGCGCACCTGCAGGAGAAGTTGTGTGAGTTGTTTCAAAACTTTGTTCTAAACGTTCTGCACTCAGCAATGTGGTGCGAGCAAGCAAAAGCGCAGATGCGCTATAGCCAGGAAGCGCTTTGTGAGTACTTGTGATCAGTGCATCAGCACCCACCTGAAATGCATGGCGTGGTAGATCTGGATGGAAACCAAAGTGTCCACCCCAAGCAGCATCGAGAATGACTGGAACATTGAATGCGTGTGCTGCTGTGATGAGGGCAGGAAGATCAGAGATTGTTCCGAGATAACTAGGTTCGGTCAGAAGTACTGCAATGGGTTGTTCGGAAAGAGCACGGTGTAATTCACCAACGGCGATTCCGATAGGAACCCCAGTTGCACCGTCAATCTCAGGTGACATCCAGATGGGTTCAAGCCCTGCGAGAACTAGCGCACTTAAGACAGAGCGATGCGCAGTGCGAGAGATGGCAACTTTGTCGCCAGGTTTTCCCAGAGCGAAGATAATCGCTTGATTGGCGTGAGTAGATCCGCCGGTTGAAAAGCGTGCGTAATCTGCGCCCCACAACTTCGCTGCAAGGCTCTCTGCTTTCCTGAGAGTCTGATTAGTTAATTTGATTTCATCGAGTCCGCCGTATAAAGGTGTATCTGAATCGACCACTGCGCCAAGGCCTGCATCGAGAGCACTTGTCTTCTGCTTGTGACCTGGAATCGTAAATGGTGTTCGGGAGCTTTCAAAGTATGAGAGATAGGCATCTAGCAGTGGTGCGCTCTCTCTGAGGTTGCTCATGTGGCAAGCCTAACTTGTACTTAGGAGTACTTGGACTCGCACAGCAAACTCATGGGCTTAGACTTTCTCCATGACATCAAAGGACCCCCTCCCTCAATCACGCCATCTGGCCACTGAAATTCCAGGGCCATTATCAACTGCTGCAATGCAGCGACGAAAAGAGGCTGTATCCGGGGGACTAGGAACTGCAATGCCGGTAATTGTCAGGCGCGCGCACGATGCAATTATTGAAGACATTGATGGCAATCGCATTATTGATCTGGGTGCAGGTATTGGAGTTGTGAGCGTAGGAAACTCAGCACCACGTGTTGTGAAAGCTGTGCAAGAAGCTGTTGCAAACTTTACCCACACAAACTTTACGACTGTTCCTTATATGGCCTATATCGAAGTCTGTGAAGCGCTCAATCGCCTCACACCTGGAAATTTCAAGAAGAAGTCAATTTTGCAGAATTCAGGTGCAGAAGCAGTTGAAAATGCAATCAAGATTGCACGTCACTACACAAAGCGTCCAGCAATTGTTGTCTTTGAACATGCTTATCACGGTCGTACAAATTTAACAATGGCACTGACTGCAAAGAATCTTCCATACAAAGATGGTTTTGGCCCATTTGCCAATGAGATCTATCGCATGCCAATGCCATATTCATTTAGATACGAAGGAAATCTTGCAACAATCACAGAGGATTCACTTGCACACGTGATTTCTAAGATCGAGAAAGAGATAGGTGCACAAAACGTTGCTGCCATCCTCATCGAACCTGTAGTTGGTGAAGGTGGATTTATCGTTCCACCAGTTGGTTTTATGCCAGGCCTACAAAAGTTTGCTACAGAAAATAAGATTGTCTTTATCGCCGATGAGGTTCAATCTGGCTTTGCTCGCACCGGCAAGATGTTTGCAGTTGAACATGAGGGCATGGAGCCTGACATGATTATTACCGCAAAGGGAATAGGTGGCGGTCTGCCCTTATCTGCCGTTACTGCCCGCGCTGAAATTATGGATTCATCACATGTCGGTGGCCTGGGTGGTACTTACGGAGGAAACCCAGTTGTCTGCGCAGCAGCACTTGCAGTGATTGCAACTATTGAAGAAGAGAAGCTGGTAGAACGCGCTGCGCATATCGGCACAATTCTCTTCGATGCACTCAATACACTCAAAACCAAATATCCGATCATTGGCGAAGTGCGTGGTCGCGGTGCAATGGTTGCTATTGAATTAGTTCATGCCGGCACAAAGGATCCGAATCCAGAAGCGATGGCAAAGGTCATTAAGTACTGCCAGAGCAAAGGTGTTCTAATCCTTACAGCGGGTACTTACGGAAACGTCATTCGTTTCTTGCCACCGCTGGTCATTACCGACGAACTCCTCAAGGATGCACTTGGCGTTCTTGCCGAAGGCTTTGCCACTCTGTAATAGCAAGCGCCATGCAGGAGCCAGTCATTGAAACCTTGCGCCTTGAACTTCATCATATTTCTGCACAGGGAATAATTGAGCTACTTGAAAATGAGTCCGATACAGCTGCAATCGCGGGGCGATCTTTCACTAACCCTTACAAGGTCTTAGTGCGTGAATCAGGACCCCTTGGGTGGAGAGTTCCTCAGTTAAAAGAAGATTCATCGGTCAATAAATGGTTTGTGCGTTACATCGTTCTCAAGAGTTCGCGTGAAATTATTGGCAGCGCTAGCTTTCATGGAGTTCCCGATGAAAATGGAATGATAGAGATTGGTCTTGCCATTGAAGAAGAATTTCGCGACCAGGGGCATGCGCGAGAAACACTTGTCGGCATGTGGAGATGGGTCTGTGATCAACCAGAAGTGAAAACCTTGAGATACACAGTCAGCCCCGATAACCTTGCCTCGATTGCCGTAATTAATTACTTCAGATTTGATTACATGGGCCAACAGATAGATGACATCGATGGCCCTGAAAATATCTACGAGATGAGCGCAGATAGATTTATACGGAAGTGGGGGAGCGGAGATGAGCGATGAATTCGATGCCATCGTTGGAGATTTTGATGACGAGCTTGATCTGACTCTCTATGCAGATTCTGTAGAGCTTGCCGAAGAGGTAACGGTGCAAGTGCTTGCTGCAATTGAAAAGGGGCTCGAACTCAAGAGCCAATTTCATTTGGTCCTCACTGGTGGAACTCTTGGTGTTCAAATATCTGAGGGCCTCATTAATGAATTTAATGCCGATTTAGACGCATTCAAAGGTTTACATATTTGGTGGAGTGATGAACGATTTGTCAAAGCAGATAGCGTTGAACGTAATGCCTTTTCTTTTCACAAGACAGTCAAAAATAATAACATTATGATTCATGAAGGTTTATCAAGTGATGTCGTTAAAAATATTGATGATGCAGTAGCGGATTATGTACTAGCACTTGAGAATGTAGAGATAGATCTTAATATTTTGGGGCTTGGTCCTGATGGCCATGTGGCATCGTTATTTCCAGGTATTGCAGATATAGATGATACTCGTTCGATTTTTGCGATCACTGATTCACCCAAGCCACCTGCTTCGCGAATTTCATTTACGATGAAGACAATTAATAGCGCAGCAGAAGTATGGATAGTCGCAGCTGGTGAGAGCAAAGCAGATGCCGTGACAAAGGTGATTGAAGGAGATCTATCAATTCCTGCAAGTTATGTTCGAGGCAATTCTCATACGCGGCTGATTGTTGATACTGAAGCCTTCTTTTCTGAATAAATTCACGCAAAATTTGCCTGAATTCGCAAGCACGCAAGCACTCGCGATAGACTGGCGCCCTCAACGTTGAGCGTTTTCTACAACGGATTGGCGTATTTATGGCAACTACGAATTTCGGAATAATCGGCCTTGGCCGCATGGGTGCAAATATTGTCCGCCGCCTTCACCGCCATAACATTACCTCTGTCGTCTATGACGTCAGCGCCGATGCAGTTGCTGCCCTTGCCAAAGAAGGCTCAATCGGTGCTACCGATATGGCACACCTTGCCGCACAACTTTCAACTCCGCGAACAATCTGGATTATGGTTCCCGCATCTGTCACCGATTCAACAATTGCATCGATGGCTGAACATCTATCTGTCGGCGATACCATCATCGATGGCGGGAATAGCTACTACAAAAATGATGTGAAGAACGCTGAACTTTTGAAGGCAAAAGGAATTCACTTTGTCGATGTTGGAACATCAGGTGGTGTTTACGGATTAGAGCGCGGATATTCACTGATGATTGGTGGCGATGACGCTGTTGTGAATTCCCTCGACCCAATCTTTCAAGCGCTTTGCCCAGGTGTTGAATCAGCAGTGCGCACTCCAGGACGCTCTGGTGAGCCAGTGCAAGCTGAATATGGTTACTTACATTGCGGTCCAGTCGGTGCTGGTCACTTCGTGAAGATGATTCATAACGGAATTGAATACGGAATGATGGCAGCTTTTGCAGAAGGCCTTGCAATTTTTGAGGCTGCAGATGAGATGACTCCGGCTTACAACCTGAATATTCCAGCCATTACCGAGGTCTGGCGACGTGGGAGCGTTGTGGCTTCCTGGTTGCTCGATCTGACTGCAGAAGCTTTAGTCGAATCTTCTGAACTGAGTGAATATTCAACGCAAGTCAGCGATAGTGGTGAAGGTCGATGGACTGTGCAGGCGGCAATCGAAGCTGGAATCCCTGCTCATGTTCTCAGCGCATCACTGTATTCACGCTTTGCATCACGCAATAATGATGAATTTGCCAACCGAGTCTTAAGTGCGATGCGCTATAAATTCGGTGGACATAATGAAAAACCCCTGTCTCCACCAAATAAGGCAAAGTAATGAAGGCAGATGCGCTAGTTCTCTTTGGCGCGACTGGAGATTTGGCAAAGAAAAAGTTATTTCCAGCCCTCTATGACCTCGAAGATCTTGGCGAACTTGATGTAAAGATATTTGGTGTTGCATCATCTAAGTGGACACAAGAAGTTTTTAAAGAGAATGTAGAAAGCGCAGTTCGTGCCCGAAAGCCTGATGTAGATGAGGCTGCCTTAGCTACATTGCTTGGAGGAACGCAGCTCATTGTGGGTGATTATGAAAACCCAGAGACATTTGTAGTCCTAGCTGATGCAATTAAAGATTTTAAACTGCCTGTAATCTACTTAGCAATTGCACCTGAATACTTTGGCCGCATCATCGAAGCACTTTCGGCAGTAGGCATTACTGGCCGCGCACGTGTCGTCGTTGAAAAACCTTTTGGCCGTGATCTTGAAAGTGCCAAGTCCCTTGATTTAGAGTTGAAGAAGTTGTTACCTGAAGAGCAGATTTTTCGTATCGACCACTACTTGGGTAAGGAAGCAGTTGAAGATCTCCTGGTCTTTCGCTTTGCGAATACACTCTTTGAGCCAGTATGGAATCGGAATTATGTTTCTAATATTCAGATCACAATGGCTGAAAATTTTGGAATCGATGGTCGTGGAAAGTTCTATGACGGAGTCGGAGCTACGCGAGATGTTCTACAAAATCACATCCTGCAAGTGCTGACGATGTTGACGATGGAACCGCCGATTGAGATGAGTTCAGATGCAATGCAAAATGAGAAAATTAAGGTGCTCTCTGCCATTCGCGATATTAATAAGACCGATGTTATTCGTGGCCAGTTCGAAGGCTATCTCGACGAAGATGGTGTTGCTGAAAATTCAGATACTGAAACTTTCGTTGCGATGAAGTTATTTATCGATAACTGGCGATGGGCTGGAGTCCCTATCTACCTGCGAACAGGCAAGAAGATGCCCGAGACTGTTCTTGAGGTTATCGTTGAATTTAAGCAGCCTCCGCGCGCACTCTTTGGTAAGGCATCTTCTAACCATGTCCGATTTAGATTAGGTGCCAAAGACGGCGTAGATATTGCATTGCAAGCAAAGCGTCCAGGCACCAAGTTGGTAACTGAGACTGTGGACCTCTCCGTTGAGTTCGTTGCCGAATTTGGTGATCGACAAGGACCTTACGAGCGATTACTGCGTGCAGCAATTTTAGGTGATCACTTCCGCTTTACTCGTATTGATGCGGTGTTGCAGTCATGGCAGATTCTCGAAGATTTACTCAAGAATCCACATCCTGCTATTCAATATGAAGGCGGATCTTGGGGACCATCAGAGGCGGAAGATTTAGTACCTGGTGGGTGGAGCAAGGTTGGCTCGGAAGCAGATGAGCTTAAGAAAGGCGAGCACTAAGTTAATCTCGCGCCTGACCTGATTTATGTCTGTAACGCCCCATAAATTCTTTTTTCAAATCTATAAAAGTTCCATCAATGAGCGCTTGACGCATCTGATCTACCAAACGCACAATAAAACGCTCGTTATGAATTGTAGCCAATGTGCCGGCCAACATCTCTTTGCTGCGGAATAAGTGGCATAGGTATGCACGGGTGTAGTTTTTACAGGTATAGCAATCACACTCATCATCAATGGGATTGAAATCGCGCACATATGGCGCATTAGAGACATTAAATCGCCCCGCCATTGTGTAGACGGCGCTTGTACGTGCGATGCGCGAAGCGAGCACACAATCGAAGGTATCAATGCCGTTCTCTACTCCGACAAAGAGATCTTCGGGAGCACCGATGCCAAGGAGATGCTTGGGTTTTTCTTGTGGCAGAGTTGAATTTACCCATCCCACGATTGTTCCGAGTGAATCCTTATCGAGTGCCCCACCAATACCAAAGCCATCAAATTCAATGCCCGATGAGCTCATGCCACCAAGATCCATTGCAGCCTTCTTACGTAGATCTTCATATTGTGCACCTTGGATTACTCCAAAGAGGGCTTGATATGGCTTTTCGGACCGAGAATCTGTGAGCTTCTTATGTTCATCAAGGCAGCGAATAGCCCAGTTATATGTGCGCTCCATCGCTAACTCTTGGTAAGGGCGTGTGTTGTGAAGGGTGGTGCATTCGTCGAAGGCGAACATAATGTCTGCGCCCAATTGGTGCTGAATCTGCATGGAAACTTCAGCGGTAAAGCGATGCATCGAACCGTCTAAATGGCTCTTAAAGGTGACGCCTTCGTCATCAACGTGGGCAAGGCGCTCTTTATTCTTAGCGATGACTTGATCAGATCGAAAGGTCTGCGCATCCATGGCAAGAACTTTTTTAAATCCAACCCCGAGTGATAGCACTTGAAATCCACCGCTATCGGTAAAAGTTGGCTTATCCCAATTCATAAATGCGCCAAGACCACCTGCTTCATCGAGAACGCTTGGCCCAGGCTGTAGATAGAGGTGATAAGCATTTGCAAGCAGCGCCTGTGCTCCAAGTTCTTCCATCGCTTCTGGCAGAACAGTCTTTACATTTGCCTTTGTTCCGACAGGAATGAATGCTGGTGTTTGGATCTGACCATGGGGAGTTGAAATGACTCCAGCGCGAGCTAAACCTGTTTCTGCCGCATG
Organism: Candidatus Planktophila sp.; assembly: GCA_040402415.1. Classification (GTDB taxonomy): domain Bacteria; phylum Actinomycetota; class Actinomycetes; order Nanopelagicales; family Nanopelagicaceae; genus Planktophila. The sequence continues at coordinate 21,311 of JBBAMS010000003.1, forward strand.
GGTAATCTCATAGGAGAAGCTCTTATCTGCCGAAACCATGTTGCATAGTGTGTCAGAGTAATAGACTGAGCAAATGCCTCAATTTAAACTTAAAGATGGTCGCGAACTCGAAATTCTGGATAACGGAATCAACGCTGAATCCGCAATCATCTTTCACCACGGAACACCTGACCACGCAAGCACCTGGGGCGATTGGCTAGAAGCAGCAGCTGCTGCAGGAATTCGTGCGATTGCATATTCACGTGCAGGCTATGGCACCAGTGATCGCCATCCCGGTCGCAGCGTCATAAGCATCAATAACGATATTGGCCAGATTCTTGATTCAAAAAATATTACAAAGTTTGTATCTATCGGGCAATCAGGTGGAGGACCGCATTCACTTGCAACTACCTGCGAACCACGCAACGTTGGTGCTATTTCTCTTGCTGGCGTAGGTGCATTTGGCGTCGATGATTTAGATTTTCTCGAAGGTATGGGCCCAGAAAATCACGATGAATTTGGTGCAGCCCTGAAAGGTGAAGCTTCCATCGAAGAATGGATGAACTTCAATGCTGGAGCATTTAAGAATGTTTCTGGCAGTGAGATTATCGAAGCATTCGGAGGACTCTTAGGAGATGCAGATAAAGCTGTGCTCGCAGCGGGAGGAGCAGATCAAATGGCTGCATCAACGCGCAGCGCACTTGCTGTCAGTTTCGATGGATGGATTGACGATGATCTCGTCTTCGTAAAACCGTGGGGGTTTGATCTTGCTGCAATTACTAAGCCAGTCTTTCTGTGGCAGGGTGATGATGACTTCATGGTTCCACATGCACATTCATATTGGCTAGAAAGACATATTCCAACTGCGAAGTTAACGTTTAAAGCTGGTGAGGGCCATATCTCACTCGGTATTAAGTACCGCACGGAAATCTTGAAACAAGCAGCGGACTTATTGAAGTAAATGCTCTTTAAGGAATTTACCGTGCTGCTTAATCCGCAGTCACGCAAGATAGTGATGGGCATAAGTCTAAATGCAATCGGCGGGGGAATGACCCTGTCGTTATTGTTGGTCTATCTCCACGATATGCGCGGCTTTACCAATACCTTTGGTGGATTACTTCTTGCATATGCATCTCTTGTCAGTATTTTTACAAGCTCACCGATGGGAGCACTTGTCGATCGCATCGGCCCTAAAAAAGTGATGATTGGTGGGCTGATTCTTAATTCGGTCTCATCACTTTCTCTGTCGCAGGTACATACTCACCTGCAGGCAATTGTGGCGCTGACCTTTATCAATATTGCAGGACAAGCGATTTGGCCCAGCCAGAGTGTGATCTTGACTCGACTGACACCAGAGAAAGATCGCTCAAAGATATTTGGATTTAACTTTATGTTGCTCAACTTAGGGCTTGGTCTTGGTGGGCTTATCTCATCGCTGATTATTCAAAAAGGCGATCTACTTTCGTTTCAGATTATGTACTGGGTGGATGCATCCACTTTCTTGCTCTATTTACTTATCGTTCTCACACTGCGCGGAGAACACGTCAATAGATATATACCTTCTGCTGATGAACCCAAAGAAGGCTCCTATCGAGATCTCTTCGCCATAAAGCCACTCATTCTGCTTGGCATCGCCGGAACAATTCTCTTCACCTTTGGTTACGGAACTATCCAAGCTGGCGTACCGGTCTTTGCAACGCAGTTTCTGGGCCTTAGTCCTAAATGGCTCGGCATTATCTTTGGCGTTAACACAATCTCCATCGTTGTATTTCAACCACTTGTCATGCGAGTACTCGATAGGTATTCCAGATATACAGCACTAATATCTATTGGAATTATTTGGGCTGCGTCTTGGCTCTTCGTTGGCATTGCACCGTACCTACCAATGATTGCATCAGGTATTGCCATCTGCATTAGTCAATTGATCTTCGCCTTTGGCGAGATGGTGCAAGCTCCCACTATTCCAACACTTGCAAATGAACTTTCCCCAGAACATATTCGCGGCCGCGCAAATGCATGGATGAGTTTGCAGTGGTCAGTATCTGGAGTTTTAGGGCCGGCAATTACCGGAATTATGTTGGGAGCTGATCTGGGAACGGCCTGGGTAGTGATGATGTTCCTGGGTTGCTTCCTGTCAATCCCAATCTTCCTCGCCATGAAGAGAATGACCGCGGGTATAACGAGTGCATAACATTGCGCTCAAAAAAGGGTGAAATGGGACATTTGGGGTTTCTTTTTCCGAATAGTGGGATTACTCTCCAGTAGTCGGATAGATAAGTTAAGCAGGAATTCATTTAAGGGGATCAGTAATTGACTACGGCTGTACTCGAAGAAGAGTCACCAGAGATTGTTCAGCGCACCCCGAAGCAGATTGCCTGGGGACGATTTAAGCGCAACAAAGTCGGCGTCATTGCTGGTTATGCATCGGCATCCTTTATCGCAGTTGCATTCTTAGCCCCACTCATTGCGCGTGCGGTGGGCGTGGATAACAAATCTCGTTATCCAAAGTATCTTAATAATTTTGCAATGCCAATCGGGCATTGGGGCGGAATTTCACTTGCCCATCCACTGGGACTTGAACCTGGAACTGGGCGAGATGTCTTCGCGCTCCTACTGTATGGCTCACGCATCTCATTTATGGTGGCGATAATTTCAACAGTTGCAGCAATCGGCATTGGAATGCTTGTCGGAATCGCAACTGGTTATTTCAAGGGAAAGATTGATTCCACTGTCGGTCGTTTTTCAGATTTTCTTCTGTCATTCCCAAGCACTTTTATGATTATTGCTCTCTCGCTCCCGCTTGTTCAGCGCGTTGAGTCAATTGGAATTGCTCACGATAACTCTGCACGACTCGTGGTGCTTGTCATCTTCTTAGTTTTCTTTGGCTGGACAGGCTTCTACCGCCTGATTCGCTCACAATCGATGTCACTTCGTGAACGCGATTTTGTTATGGCTGCCCAAGCAATGGGCGCTTCAAGCTGGCGCATTATTACCAAAGAACTTCTACCCAACTTATGGCCAACAGCTATTGTCTTTATCTCGTTATCACTTCCTGGATATATCGCAGCAGAGGCCACATTCTCCTTTTTAGGTGTTGGTATCCAAGCTCCAGATACCTCATTCGGTCTGGTGCTCTCTGATGGAATTTCTTATTGGCGCGATGATCCTTCCTACCTTCTTATTCCATCTCTCATCTTGATTTTAATTGTCTTATCGCTGAACCTTCTTGGTGATGCGATTCGCGATGCGCTCGATCCCAAGGCAGGCAGGTAAGACCCCAATTTTCCATAGCAATATGGGAAGAAGCTTCAGTGAAGAGATATCTCGCGAGTTTCTCTTAATGAAGTTTCAGCTCTGATTCACGTCCCGTGAGTTAGATCCGCTTCTACAAGGAGGACATATGTCCGGTTTGAAAACTAGCCGACGCATCCTTGCCTCAACAGCTGCAATCGCACTTGCTGTTGGAGTATCAGTTGCTTCAGGTTCAAGTGCAAACGCTGCCGAAAAGCCAGTTACTGGTGGCACGCTGTACTTCATCACTCACGCTGATCAGTTCGATCACATTGACCCGGCCCGTGTTTACACTGGCCGCGACATTGCGTTCCTGAACTCATATCTATTCCGTAACTTGGTTTCTTACAAGCCAGTTGCTGGAGCATCTGGATCATCACTCGTTGCAGACCTTGCAACAAACACAGGTGTTCCTTCAAATAAGGCAAAGACATGGAAGTTCACACTTCGTGCTGGCGTTACATGGGAAGACGGATCACCTGTCACCTGTGCTGATGTTCAGTACGGCGTGTCACGTCCATTCGCAACTGACGTCATCACAGATGGTCCTCAATACCTAGTACAGGCACTTGCTATTCCTACAAATGCCGATGGTACTTCACAGTACAAGGGTCCATACAAGAAGACAGGTCAGGCTTTGTTCGACAAGGCTGTTACATGTTCTGGTAATACAGTTACATTTAACTTGAACCGCTCATTTGCTGACTTTAACTACGCACTTACTTACCCAGCAGGTGCACCTGTTAGAGCTTCAAAGGACACAGGCGACAAGTACGACCTACGTCCATACTCAAACGGTCCATACAAGATCAGTTCATACAAGATTGGTGATCAGATGGAACTCGAGCGCAATGCTGCTTGGAAGAAGTCATCTGACGCTGTTCGCACACCGTATCCAGATAACATCGTAGTTCGCTTCGGTCTTGCTGAGGATGTACGCGATACAATCATGCTTGAAGATCAGATTCCTAACACTGTAAGTCTCGATGGAATGCAACCAGCAAATATGCGTGCATTCTTCGCAGATCCAACAAAGAAGGATCAGCGCTTCAACGTCTACGACCCATATGTTCGCTACGCAGCAATGAACGTTTCTGCTGGACACATGGATTGCATCGACGTACGTAAGGCAGTCTTCTTTGCGATCAATACACAGGCACTTATCGACCTCTCAGGAGGACGCGAGTACTACGGAGATCCAGGAGATAGCCCAATTAAGCCAGTTCTGGGTCTTGATTACGCAAAGACAACTGGAAATATCCACGATCCAAGCTGGAGCATCAACGGCGCACCTGCGTATGCAGCGTCTTACATCGCTAAGGCTAAGACATCATGTCCTGCTGGATATGACAAGGCTACAAACACAGGCATCGTCTGGGATATTGCACAGTCAGCCACAAACCAAAAGGCATCTGTATTGATTACAGATGCGCTCAAGGCAGCTGGCATCGTGATTAAGTTCAACTTCATCCCGTCAGGTCAGTACTATTCAACAGTTCAGAACAACGCTAAGCAGAATGACATTTCATCTGTTGGCTGGGGTGCTGACTGGGCAAATGCGTCAACTGTTATTCCAGAGCTCTTTATTAAGGGACATGGATTTAACTTGACACAGAACTGGAATGATCCTAACTACCCAGCCTTTGCTAAGAAGTCTGATGCGGCTCTCAATGAGACAAATCGTCCAAAGCAAGCAAAGATGTGGCAGGAATTGTCACAGTCAGTTATGGACAACTACTGGATCATCCGACCAGTCTTTAACAAGGCCCAGGATGAATGGGGCTCAAAAGTCGGTGGGGTCTATTACTGGGAGCCACAGGGAACCTTCGGTTTCGGTGGCCTCTACGTAAAGAACTAATTAACTGATCAGTTTTAACTGTTCATTAATTTCTAGCTCGTAGAACGTTGTGGGCGGTCAGAAAAATCTGGCCGCCCGCAACACTACGAAATAACACTTATTTTTTAAAGGAGAGTTTAGGCATGCTGAAGTATTTAATTCGACGAGTGAGCGCCACTTTATTGGTCTTAACTCTCGTGAGCATGTCAGTATTTATAATCTTCGCAGTGCTGCCAATGGATCCTGCAGCGTTGACATGCGGTAAAGCATGTTCGCCAGTTGTCATTGAAGGTAACCGCCATCGCCTTGGACTCGATGTTCCAGTTCAGGTGCAGTATGGCCGTTTCGTTAAAGGGCTTTTTGTCGGCCGTGAATACGGCGAAGGCGCAGCTGCCTTTACATGCCCTGCACCAGCATTTGGATATTCGTTTAATCGACATGAGTGTGTCACCACATTGATTGCAGAAGCATTTCCGGTCACTCTCTCCCTAGCCATAGGCGCTTTCATCTTATGGATATCAGTAGGTGTAGGACTTGGCATCTTGGCTGCCCGAAAGAAGAATCAATGGCAGGACCGACTCGCAACTGCATTCGTTCTTGTCGGCACATCACTTCCAACATTTATTTCAGGAATCTTAATTTTGATCTTCGTAGCACTCAAATTTAGATTGGTTAATCCGCTCGAGATGGGCAGATGGGTCTCGCCCTATGAAGATCCCGTGGGATGGTTTAGAACCTTCATCTTTCCTTGGATCGTTCTTGCTCTGCTCTATGCAGCGACCTACACCCGGTTTACTCGCTCTAATGTTCTTGAAACTTCCTCTGAAGATTACATTCGAACTGCGCGAGCAAAGGGTTTAAGTGAGCGAGATATTTTGCGCAAGCACACGCTACGTGCAGCCCTCGCTCCTATTATTACTTTAGCTGGACTTGATTTTGCTGGTCTTCTTGGCGGCGCAATTATTACCGAAGGTATCTTCAACTTGCCAGGTCTGGGTCGCCTCTCTATTCGCGCTGTGTTACAAGATTATGATTTGCCGACAATTCTTGCAACTACAATCTTGGCGGCATCATTTGTCGTGGTCGCTAACTTGTTAGTTGATATTGCCTATGCATATCTTGATCCACGAGTACGAGTTGCCTAATGACTAATAAGCCATTTCTCGAAGTGAAGAACCTTAATGTCGCCTTCCCTACAGAAGATGGACTAGTACAGGCATCGAATGACATTTCCTTTACCGTAGCCCGCGGTGAAACACTTGCCGTTGTGGGCGAATCGGGCTCAGGAAAATCTGTGACATCCCTTGCCGTCATGGGCCTTCACGATCGCAAGCGCACACAGATCACTGGCCAAGCCCTTCTCAACCTTGAGACAGGCCCTGTTGATGTTATTTCAGCCGATGCAGAAGTAGTTCGCAAGCTTCGCGGTAAGGCGATGTCGATGATCTTCCAAGATCCCATGTCTGCTCTGCACCCATATTACTCAATCGGCAATCAATTGATTGAAGCGTGGTCGCTCTACAACGAGGGCAGTAAGACAGATGGCAAGAAGCGCGCCATCGAGATGTTAGATCTCGTTGGTATTCCTGATGCAGGCAAGCGTATTGAAGAGTACCCACACCAGTTCTCGGGTGGAATGCGCCAGCGCGTGATGATTGCAATGGCTCTGATTAATAATCCATCACTGCTTATTGCGGATGAACCAACTACAGCCCTTGATGTAACTGTGCAATCACAGATCCTTCAACTTATCCGCGAGATGCAAAAAGAGTTCAATATGGCTCTTATTTTGATTACTCACGACTTGGGCGTTGTTGCCGAAGTCGCAGATCGTGTCAACGTGATGTATGCAGGAAAGATTGTCGAAAGTGGTGGGGCTGAAGATATTTACTATCGACCAGACCATCCTTATGCAATCGGCCTTCTGAATTCGATTCCTAAGATTGGCGAACTCGAATCTAAGCGTTTGGTTGCTATCCCAGGGCAGCCACCATCGCTGATTAACCTTCCGCAAGGATGTTCATTCCGAGCTCGTTGTGCCTTTGCAGATCGCGTTGCAAATAACCTCTGCGCAACGACTGCCCCAACTCTTGAACAGAAGACCCGAGATCACTTCTCACGTTGTCACCTAACAGAGATAGAACTTGTGAAAGCGCGCACAGAAATTGGTGGAAAATAAATGACACAGCCACTACTGAAAATTGAAGGGCTGAAGAAGCACTTTGCCATCACAGCAGGTGGAGCATTTTCTAAGTCAAAGGCAACCGTTAAGGCTGTCGACGGAATTGACCTTGAGATCTATCCAGGCCAGACGGTCGGTCTAGTTGGAGAATCTGGTTGCGGTAAGACAACTGCGGGTCGCACCATCTTGAAGTTATACGAGCCAACTGAAGGCACGATTACCTTTGAAGGTCGCGATATCACCAAGCTTTCTCCTAAAGAGATGAAGCCACTTCGTTCGCAGATGCAGATGATCTTCCAAGATCCCTTTGCATCCTTAAACCCGCGCCACACAGTTGGAACTTTGATTGGCGCAGCATTTGAGATTCAAGGAGTTACTCCTGAAGGCGGCGTTGAAGCTGAAGTACAGCGCCTCATGAAGCGCGTGGGCCTCAACCCTGAGCACATCAACCGTTATCCCCACGAGTTCTCAGGTGGTCAGCGCCAACGTATCGGTGTTGCTCGCGCCATTGCTCTGCGTCCAAAGTTGATCGTTGCAGATGAGCCAGTATCTGCCCTCGATGTTTCTATTCAGGCACAGGTCGTCAACTTGCTGGAAGATCTGCAAGATGAATTTAATATGGCCTACATCTTCGTGGCCCACGATTTATCTGTTGTTCAGCACATCTCAGATCGCGTGATTGTGATGTATCTCGGCAAGGTGATGGAGGAGGCCGACAAAGTTGATCTCTTTACCCACCCTCGCCATCCATATACAAAGGCGCTTCTTTCAGCTGTTCCTGTTGCAGATCCGATTAAGGGGCGAAAGCGCGAACGCATTATCTTGCAAGGCGATCTACCAAGCCCTGTAAATCCACCATCGGGCTGCGTCTTTAATACTCGCTGCTGGAAGGCGCAGGGTAAGTGCCGAACTGAAGTTCCACAGTTATTGCAGATTGGTAAAGATCCAAGCCATCGCATTGCATGTCACTATCCCGAGGATTAAAGATTAGCTTTTCAATAAAAACCCCCGACCACATGGCCGGGGTTTTTATGTAAAACGAATTATGCGAGTTTGCCTTGGACAGCGACATTAGAGCCAGCGATGCGAACAATCAGGTTGAATGGATCACCCACAGCTGCTTTGCAGCCCACGCCGTATTTATAGCTGGCTTCTGCGCCAGCTTTGAGTGGGTCAACTGGTGCACCATTAATATCTTGATCGCCCAATACATCGAAGCAGACATTTGAACCAGAAGCTGCCTCAAGAGATACGGTGCTGAAATCTAGTGCTCCCTTTCCGCCGTTTTTGATAGTGATGGTGAAGTAGTTGGCAGTCTTTGCCTTCTGATCGTAATTAGTCATAAATTGTGTTGGAGTAAAAGGAGTAGGTGATGAGACAGTGACGCTGACACCACCACCAAGATCGAGTGGCTTATCGAAACCGATAGTGGCCACTGGAGCCTCATTTTGAACCAGGGTCGTCTTATCTTTAGGAATCGTTGGTCCTTGGTTGGTAGCAGAACGCAATATTGCACCGCCGACAATGAGGACAAGAGCAACGATAATCCACTGCTTAGAAGAAAGTTTTTTCATGGTCGAAATCCTACCTTTACCAAATCCGAACGCGCTCATTAGGCGCAAGCCACAGTTGGTCAGCATCTGTGAGCGCGAAGGCGTCGTAGAACTCCTGGACATTGCGCACAATCTGGTTACAGCGGAATTCATCGGGTGAATGCGGGTCGATCGCGATACGGCGACGTACCTCTTCGGGGCGATTTTTATTACGCCATGAATGCGCATAAGAAAGGAAGAAGCGCTGATCGCCTGTGAATCCATCGATGACAGGGCTTTCGCAACCCTTCAAAGCCAATGTGTATGCCTTATATGCGATTGCAAGGCCACCTAGGTCACCGATGTTCTCACCGAGCGTGAATGCGCCATTGACGTGGATATCAGGGGTGCTCTCAGGGGTTAGCGCATCGAATTGCTTTACCAAGACGCTGGTGAGCTCTTCAAACTTTGCACGGTCACTATCTAGCCACCAATCGACCATATTGCCATCACCATCGTATTTAGAACCTTGGTCATCAAAACCATGGCCAATCTCATGGCCAATCGTTGCCCCGATTCCGCCATAGTTGGCAGCCATATCAGCTTCCAGATCGAAGAACGGTGGCTGCAAAATGGCGGCAGGAAAGACGATCTCATTGGCAAGAGGGTTGTAATACGCGTTAACGGTCTGCGGAGTCATATGCCATTCGTCGCGATCGACAGGTGCGCCAATCTTTGCAATGGCGTAGGCGTGATCAAACTCTGCAATACGCCAGAGGTTGCCAATCAGATCATCAGCTGAAATGGCAAGCGTTGAGTAATCCCGCCACTTATCCGGATAGCCAATCTTTGGGGTGAATTTCTTTAACTTCTCGAGAGCCTTCTCTTTTGTGACATCAGACATCCAGGGAAGTTCAAGGATGCTCAGACGATATGCCTCAAGGAGATAATCAACCAAAACTTTCATCTCAGATTTTGCATTGGCAGGGAAGTGCTTTTCGACATAGACCTTGCCGATCGCCTCACCGAGTGCGCCTTGAGTGACAGAGACGCCGCGCTTCCAGCGATCGCGAATTTGTGGTGTGCCAGAGAGAGTTTTTGCATAGAATTCGAAATTCTGCTGAACGATATCGTCTGTCAAAAATGCGGCGCTCGCAGATACGAGATTGAGTTTGAGCCAGGCTATCCAGGAATCGCGCTGGGCATCAAAGTTATTGAAGATCGCAGAGACTGATTCGAAGAAGGAGGGCTCGCACACAACCAAGCTTTCAAAGGCTTTGGCTGGCACCTTTGCATTGGTGGCCCATGTGTCGAATAAGAAGTGTGGAGCAAGGGTTTCAAGCTCTGCCCGTGAGTACTTGTTATAAGTCAGAGTCGCATCGCGATCTTTTACCTGATCCCAGTGGTGGGTTGCGATTTCTGTCTCTAATGCAAGTATCTTTGTGGCAAGGGATGGGCCATCTGCAATCCCGACAAGGGCGCACATCTTTGCAACGTGGTCGAGAAATGCTTCGCGGATAGATGCAAATTGATTTTCACGGTAATAGGACTCATCGGGTAGCGAGAGACCGCCTTGGCCGATGTAGAGGATGTTGGTATTGGAATCCATTGCATCGGGATAGATGGCAGCGCCAAAGATTCCACCGATGCCGCGCATCTCAAGGCGAGCCATGACGGTAATAAATTCATTCAAGTTTGTGATGCCATCGATCGCAGCAAGGTCATCGACTATCGGTGAAATTCCACGAGCTTTGATGGCAGCTAGATCCATAAATGATTTATAGAGATCGCCGATCTTCTGCGCTTCACCGGCGCCCGATGCGGTCTCGATAATGGCGCGGACCTGCGCCTCTGCCTCATCATGAAGTTTGCGAAAGATTCCATCGCTGGAACGATCAGCGGGCATTTCGTATTCGCGGACCCACGTGCCGTTGTAGTGGCGGAAGAGGTCATCTTGGGGACGGACCAGTGGGTCAAGGGATTCACTATCGATACCTGATGTGAGCGCGCTCATGGATTCCATTTCGATGTAAGAAAAAGTAGTTGAAAGTTCAACGTATTCTACTTCTGCCCTACACTTGTGCGCATGGCAGGACAAAACGCTACAACACCACGCTGGCTCACGGCTTCCGAAATGAAGGCTTGGCGCTGCTACATCATCGCTAGCCGCAGGCTCTTAGAGGCCTTGGATTTCGACCTGGGCCTCCACGAGCTCTCGATGGCAGATTATGAAGTTTTAGCTCAGCTCAGTGATGCCCCAGAGCGACGAATGCGTATGAGTGAATTGGCAGATGTTGCAATGCTTTCTCGTTCACGTCTTTCCCATCGCATCAAGGTGATGGAGAAGGCCGGTTGGGTAAAGCGCGAGGCATGCCCTATCGATAGACGTGGCTACTTTGCAGTGATGACTACCAAAGGATGGAAGGCGATAGTTGCCGCAGCACCTGATCATGTCGAAAGCGTGCGTACTCGATTTATCGATCACCTGACAAAGCAAGATCAGAGAGCCCTCGCCGAGATCTTTGAACGTGTAACAGATTCATTGAAAGAGAACCCAGTAGAAGATTAAATAAAAAACCCCACCAGTCACCTGGCGGGGTTTTTTATAAGTAATAGATTACTTAGCTGCTGCCTTCTTACGACGGCGGCGCTTTGGAGCAGCTGCAGGAGCTGCTGCCTTCTTACGACGGCGCTTTGGAGCAGCCTTCTTTGCGGCTGCCTTCTTACGGCGCTTTGGAGCAGCCTTCTTTGCGGCTGCCTTCTTACGACGCTTTGGTGCAGCCTTCTTTGCAGCTGC
>JBBAMS010000003.1:33028-70038 GCA_040402415.1 Candidatus Planktophila sp.
TTCTTACGACGCTTTGGTGCAGCCTTCTTTGCAGCTGCCTTCTTACGACGCTTTGGTGCAGCCTTCTTTGCTGCTGCCTTCTTACGACGCTTTGGTGCTGCTGCCTTTACGGCAGCCTTCTTACGACGCTTCTTAGGTGCTGCTGATGCAGCTGCCTTCTTGCGACGCTTTGGAGCAGTTTTCTTTGCTGCAGCCATGTGTTTATCTCCTAATCGGAAGGGTTCGGATCCGTCACCCAAACCTGTTTCGTAGATAAGTGTGACGGAAGATTGAAAGAATTACCACTACATTGTGAGAAAAATTGCAGTGCGTGTCGCAAGTTATTTATTTCTTACTGTATGCATCTACGCAAGTCCATTAACTATCTTGATAGATGATTTATCAAAATTGTGGCGAAATTTTCTCGAAAATCGATGCAGAGTTAAGAATTTTCTCGATTTTTACGAATTTCTCTCTCTCGAACCGCAAATTCGTTCGTTTCGGTGTCGTATTTTCTAAATTTGGGGAGAAAAATCGCCAAAATTGCGACTACAAGGACGCATACAAGCCCTCCCGAAGTTACCGAGAAGGACAAGCTAGTGGCTGCTGCAATCGATGCGGCGCGAAGTTGTCCGGCTAATGGGCCAACTGAATAGGAAAGTAATTCAATACCTGCAAGGCGTCCGCGAAGTTCGTCGGGGATGGTTTGGTTCCAAATTGTTTGGCGAAAGAGGGCGCTAATTTGATCTGACCCACCGGCAATTGCCAGACAGAGAAGAACCAGGATCAGGGAGTGGGTCACACCCGAGAGTGCAATTGCCAGCCCCCACCCAAGGGCTGCGGCAATGATTGCCCGGCCATGGAATCGGTAGCTCTTAGTCCAACCACTAGTGAGAGTGACCGCGATGGCGCCAGCAATTCCTGCGGCATAGAAAAGTCCGAGCGCCCAAGGGGCGTGCAAGAGGTCGGCCCAGAATGGAAAGAGTGCATTGGGCATTGCAAAGAACATTGCCGCAAGATCAATGATGTATGTGGCTAATAAATCTTGGCGACTGAAGGCATAGCGCACACCCTCTAATAACGCTGCCAGAGATGGCTTATCGGCCTCTGCTGAAGGCAGCACACTTCGCATCTGCGCAAGAAAGATTAGTGAAATTAAGTACGTAACAATGTCAAATACATATCCAACTGAAATGGAGAATGTGGAGAAGATAATTCCACCCAATGTCGGCCCCAAGATAAAACCAAACTGCCAGCGCAGTGTTAATAGGTTTGAGGCGCTGGGTAGGTCTTCATGGCTGACAAGGCGCGGCAAGATTGCTCCCATCGATGGTCGTTGCAGACCATCGACAACAGCGAAGAGCGCAGCGGCTATATATATGACAAAGGTCTTTGGGTCAGGCAGTGCCGAGTTGGCAAGGAGCCCTAGAACAATGACAAGTGCACCAACTTCAGTTGCCCAGATCATCTTCTTGCGATCGACTGAATCGGCTAGTACTCCGCCATAGAGTCCAAAGATGACGAGCGGAACGATTTCAATGACGCCCAAGACGCCTACTGCGAGGTAGGAGTGGGTAATCTCCTTAAGCTGAAAAGGCAACGCGACATAGGTGATCATCGATCCGAGGTAGGAAATCAGCCCGGCAGTCCAGAGATTGCGAAAATCCTTATATTTTTTGAGCGGAGTCAGGTCGATTGCAAACTTTGCCATCGGAGAAGACTAGTGAAAGGTCTCGACCTCTGTAGGAAACTTCCCGCCTCGAACGTCGGCTGCGAACTCTTGGGTGGCATCAAAGAGTTCCTTACGCAGATTGCGATAAGCCTTGGCAAGCTTTGGGGGATTGGCGGTAAGGCCAGCCATATCTGTCCAGACAAGTACTTGGGCATCGCAATCGCTTCCGGCACCTATTCCGATTGTGGGAATAGCAAGGGCTGCGGTAATTCGGGCGGCAAGTTCTGCTGGAACTAATTCCAGAACGATGGCAAAGGCACCAGCTTTTTCCAGGGCAAGGGCCGCATCGAAAATTGCATCACCATCGGTGCGACCCTGAACTCGATAGCCACCTAATTGATGAAGTGATTGCGGGGTAAGGCCCAAGTGGCCCATCACGGGAATGCCGACTGACGTCAACTTTTCAATTGTTGCGATATGTGCGCCCTCAAGTTTGACCGCCATTGCACCAGCTTCTTTAAAAAAGCGCGTCGATGTGGCAAGGGCAAGTTCTGCAAATGCTTCATAGGAACCAAAGGGAAGATCTGCCACAACCAATGCGCGGTTGGAGCCGCGCACAACTGCGCGGGTTAGCGGAATCAAATCATCGACTGTGACAGGGATGGTGTTCTCCTCGCCCAAGAAATTATTGCCGGCGCTATCGCCGACCAGAAGGACGGGGATTCCTGCTTCATCGAAGATCGATGCAGTCATCTGTTCATAGCTAGTGAGCATCGCCCATTTTTCGCCTCGCTCTTTTGCGGCGCGCAGGTCGAGGATGCTCACGCGACGGTGGGATGCACCGCCATAGAGGGTCGTGGATGTACTCATATTTTTTCATCTCCTGCCTCGAAGCCTCATGCGAGGTCCCCGGGTCTTCAAATAAGGATACTCCTGATACTCCAGTCTGCGATAACCTTGAACTATGAAGTTGCGTTTGGCGCTGGCTCAAGTCAACCCGACGGTCGGAGACCTTGCGGGTAATGCGGCGTTGATTGTGCGATCAGTCGACCAAGCAGTCGCCGCAGGTGCGCATATTGCAATACTTCCTGAGATGGTCTTGACCGGATATCCCGTTGAAGATTTAGCGCTGCGCCCCTCATTTCAGGTCGCCAGCAAATCTGCGATTGCCGCCCTTGCCACCCAACTGGATAAGAATGTTGTTTCTATCGTTGGGTATCTTGACCAAGTCATCTCTGAGGATGGATTGGGCAAACCACAAAATATGGTCGCTGTTATTGCAGGGGGTGAAGTCAAAGCCCGTTATGCCAAGTGCCACCTACCTAATTACGGCGTCTTCGATGAATTCCGAAATTTCGCGGCAGGGGAATCAACCCTTGTCGTTCGTATTCACGGCGTCGATGTCGGTATCGCAATCTGCGAAGATCTCTGGATCGATGGTGGCATCACTGCGAGGTTAGCTGCCCGTACACCTGGACTTGTCATTGTCCCTAACGGTTCACCGTATGAACGTAATAAAGATGATGTTCGATTAGCACTTGTTACCAAACGCGCTCGCGAGACCAAAGCTCCACTTGCCTACGTCAATATGACAGGTGGCCAAGATGATTTAGTTTTCGATGGCGACAGCATTGTTGTTGGCGCAGATGGTTCTGTGATTGCACGGGCACCTCAATTTGAAGACGGCGTGATGGTCGTTGATATCGATGTTGCTACCGGTACATCGAAGCCCGATCTCATCATCTCTGAAAATACAGTTGAGATTGCAAAGCCCTTGGTTCCTGGAATTGCTCATCGCCTTGGTGATGAAGAAGAAGTTTGGAACGCCATCGTTGTAGGACTTCGTGATTATGTTGCCAAGAATGGATTTACATCGGTGCTTGTTGGACTCTCAGGTGGTATCGATTCTGCCCTCGTTGTAGCCCTTGCTATTGATGCCCTTGGACCCGCATCTGTCCATGCGGTAGCAATGCCAAGTAAGTATTCATCGCAACATTCGATGGAAGATGCGCAAGTGATGGCTGCAAATACAGGCATTGGTTTTCGTATCATTGAGATCCAGAAAATGGTTGATGCATTCCGCCATGAGGTAGAGCTAACCGGCCTTGCCGAAGAGAATCTTCAGGCGCGAGTTCGCGGAACAACTCTGATGGGCCTTTCCAATCAACATGGACACCTTGTTCTTGCGACCGGAAATAAATCAGAGCTGGCTTGCGGTTACTCAACTCTGTATGGCGATGCCGTCGGTGGGTATGCGCCGATTAAAGATATTTATAAGACCGATGTGTGGGCACTTTCTCGCTGGCGCAACAAGGTCGCCAAGGATGCCGGCGAGGTTGCGCCTATTCCCGAGAACTCCATTACTAAAGAGCCATCTGCCGAGCTGCGCCCTAATCAAAAAGATTCTGATTCACTTCCCGAATACGAGATACTCGATAAGGTCTTGAAAGCATACGTTGATGATGATTTAGGAAGAGACGCCCTTATTGCTGCAGGCTTTGGTAAAGAGTTGGTGATGCGCGTGATTTCTATGGTCGATAAGGCTGAATTTAAGCGGCGCCAATATCCACCTGGCACCAAGGTCTCTCAGCGTGCATTCGGTAAGGACAGGCGCTTGCCCATGACTTCGAGCTGGCGCGAACTCTAATTTTGTAACACTGCCGTAACTTTGCTTTGGCACGATGGGGCACATGTCCCCGGCCGATAACATCAGCAAGCAGCAAGAGTTTGTTCTTCGCACCATTGAAGAACGAGATATCCGTTTTATTCGTCTCTGGTTTACCGACATTCTCGGAACTTTGAAATCTGTTGCTATCGCACCTGCCGAACTTGAAAATGCATTTGATGAAGGAATCGGTTTTGACGGTTCTGCCATTCAAGGATTTGCTCGCGAATCTGAATCCGATATGTTGGCAAAGCCCGATCCTGCGACATTTACAATCTTGCCATGGCGCGCTGAAGCACAAGGCGCCGCACGTATCTTCTGCGACATCACTCTGCCAAGTGGTGAAGCATCCCCTGCTGATCCGCGCAATGTTCTGCGTCGCACCTTAGATAAGGCCGCGAAGATGGGATACACCTGTTACACCCATCCTGAAATTGAATTCTTCCTCTTTAAATCTCAACCTGAAAAAGGTGTTGCACCGGTACCTGTTGATCAAGGTGGCTACTTCGATCACACACCAGCTGTTGTGGGTCATGACTTTCGTCGCCAAGCAATTACTCTGCTTGAAGCAATGGGTGTCTCTGTTGAATTTAGCCATCATGAAGGCGCACCTGGACAACAGGAGATTGACCTTCGTTATGCAGATGCCTTAAGCACTGCAGATAACATCATGACTTTCCGCCATGTGATTAAGGAAGTTGCTCTCAACCAAGGTTTCTACGCATCCTTTATGCCAAAACCATTTACCGATCACCCTGGTTCTGGAATGCATACACACGTTTCACTTTTTGAAGGCGAGAAGAATGCTTTCTACGATTCGAGTGCAGAGCTCAACCTTTCGACAGTTGGTCGCCAATTTATCGCCGGAATCTTGAAGCATGCTGCTGAAATCACTGCTGTAACTAATCAATGGGTTAACTCGTATAAGCGCCTACAAGGTGGGGGAGAAGCTCCATCGACTATTTCTTGGGGCCACAACGATCGCGGCGCACTAGTTCGTATTCCTATGTATAAGCCCAATAAAGAGAATTCAACGCGCATCGAATTTCGTTCACCAGATTCTGCATGTAATCCATACCTTGCCTATGCCGTGATGCTTGCTGCGGGTCTTAAGGGAATTGAGAAGAAGTATCCTCTCGAGCCATCGACTGATACTCAATTACTTCCATCAAATCTTGAAGAGGCAATTATCCTGATGGAGAAGAGCGAACTCGTGCGCGAGACTTTGGGTGAGCATGTCTTTGACTACTTCCTCCGCAATAAGCGAAATGAGTGGCAGGACTATCGCCGCCAGGTCAGCGCCTACGAATTAGATCGATACCTGCCGGTCTTGTAACTCCTAATCTCTGCAGCTCATAGGTACCCTAAACACATGGCTAAAGAGATTAATACTCAGAAGATTCGTCGTTACAACCTCATTGCTGGTGTATTCCACCTTGCGCAGATGATGGTTGTTCTCATCCTTGCAAATGACTTCTCACTCCCCATTGTTGCTCGCTACATGGCAGGCCCACCAGGAAGCACATTTGCAGAACCTGTAACTCTTCTCAATACACCGGTCGGTCTCACTGTTGCGACCTTCTTAGGCCTCTCTGCCTTCTTCCACTTTCTTGTTGCAAGCCCACAATTCTTTGGCCGCTACACAGCAGGGCTAGCTGCACACCGCAATTACTTTCGCTGGGTTGAGTACTCAATCAGCTCATCAGTGATGATTGTTCTGATTGCTCAGATATGTGGAATTGCAGATGTCGCCGCCATCGTCTCAATCTTCGGGGTCAATGCTTCCATGATTCTCTTCGGTTGGTTACAAGAGAAGTATGAGGAGCCAGGTAATGGTGGCTGGGTTCCATTTATCTTCGGATGTGTTGCAGGAATCGTTCCGTGGCTAGCTCTCGTCTTCTATGTCTTTGCAATTGGTGGACCTGGAGATACAAAGGCTCCAGCATTTGTCTACGGAATCGTGATCTCGCTCTTCGTTCTCTTCAATACATTTGCAGTTGTTCAGTACCTTCAATACAAGAAGGTCGGTAAATGGTCTGAATATTTGCGCGGAGAAAAGACCTACATCACGCTTTCGTTGGTCGCTAAATCAGCGCTTGCTTGGCAGATCTTCGCCTCCACCTTGATTCAATAACCATTGAAGGGTTATCCTTTAGGTCTTATGAAACTCCGCGGACTCCTCCTTATCCGCCGTAGCGAGGCCTAGGGTCCGAAACTCTCGAGTTTCGGCCCGTATAGATAGACCGGTCTCCTCGCTGCGGAGTTTGGTGTTGCCGGTAAACACCTTCGGCTAACCAAACTAACAAGGAGCAATCACATGAATTTTCCAAAGCAGAAGCCTTCAAAGATGCCGGTGCATCGCTATGCGCCCTTTATCCCTGTAGAACTTGAAGATCGCACATGGCCCAGTAAGCAGATGACGAAGGCGCCACAGTGGTGTTCTGTCGATCTTCGCGATGGCAACCAGGCGCTTATCGATCCGATGGATACACCGCGCAAGCTAGCGATGTTTAAGCTGCTCGTTGCGATGGGTTACAAAGAAATTGAAGTTGGTTTTCCATCTGCATCGCAAACGGATTTTGACTTTGTTCGCAAAATTATTGAAGAAGATTTGATTCCTGACGATGTCATCATCCAGGTGCTCACGCAGGCGCGCGATCCGCTCATCCGTCGCACCTATGAATCTATCAAGGGATCAAAGCAAGCCATCGTTCACCTTTATAATTCGACCTCAACTTTGCAGCGCCGCGTTGTCTTTGGCCTTGATAAAGATGGCATCAAGAAGATTGCAACGGATGCCGCTCAACTCTGCCTTGATTTGATATCGACAGTTCCGGAGACCAAGGTTTCCTTCGAATATTCCCCTGAGTCATATACAGGCACCGAGCTCGAATTTGCGCTTGAAGTATGTAACGCTGTCAACGCTATTTGGCAGCCAACACCTGCGTGGAAGACGATTATGAATCTTCCTGCAACAGTTGAAATGGCAACACCGAATGTCTATGCAGATTCGATTGAATGGATGTGTCGCCACCTCAACAATCGCGAGAGCGTGATTGTTTCACTGCACCCACATAATGATCGTGGAACAGGAGTGGCTGCTGCAGAGCTTGGGTATTTAGCTGGAGCAGATCGCATCGAAGGAACCTTGTTTGGCAACGGTGAGCGCACTGGCAACGTCTGCCTTGTCACTCTTGGAATAAATTTAATGTCGCACGGCATCGATCCCCATATTGATTTCAGTGATATCGATGAAATTCGCCGCACAGTCGAATACGGTAATCAATTACGTGTACCAGAGCGCCATCCCTATGGCGGAGACCTTGTCTTTACAGCGTTTTCTGGTTCTCACCAAGATGCGATTAAGAAAGGCTTTGAACATCTAGAGCGAGATGCAAAGGCTGCAGGCAATGCAGTCGATGATCACACATGGGCTGTTCCATATTTACCGATTGATCCAAAAGATATTGGTCGCTCATATGAAGCCGTGATTCGCGTGAATTCGCAATCAGGTAAGGGTGGAGTCGCATACTTGATGAAGAATGAACATTCACTCGATCTTCCGCGCCGCCATCAAATTGAGCTGTCAAGAATTGTTCAGGCAAAGACTGATAACGAAGGTGGCGAAATAACTGCAGATCAGTTGTGGCGTATCTTTGAAGATGAATACTTACCGACAGATTCAGCACCGTGGGGTCGTTTTCGACTTAAGGGAATGGCGCAATCATCTGTCATGGGTGAAGATGTTCAACTTACCGTCAAGATGACAGATCGCAGTGAAGCAATTGAATTATCTGGAACTGGAAACGGACCCATCGCGGCGTTCTGTCACATCTTGCAGAGTTATGGAGTTGATGTTCGCGTTCTTGATTTCAGCGAGCACGCACTCTCATCAGGTGGCGATGCATCTGCTGCTGCCTACCTCGAGTGCGCAATTGCAGGAGAAGTCTTCTGGGGAGTCGGAATCGACCCAAATACAACGACTGCTTCTCTGAAAGCGGTCGTGTCTGCAATAAATCGTGCTATCCGCTAACTATCGTACGCAGTATGTCTGCGCATAAATCGAAGCTCTATCGTGATGAGGCAATCATTCTGCGCACACAAAAGCTAGGTGAAGCAGATCGCATCATTACTATGCTCACAAAAGAACATGGCCGTATTCGCGGTGTGGCAAAAGGCGTTCGTCGCACGATGTCGAAATTTGGTGCACGTCTTGAACCTGGTAGTCACGTAGATATTCAGATGCACTCAGGAAAGACCTTTGACACGATTACGCAGGTTGAAGCGTTGATGAATTATGGTGAAGCACTCACTGATGATTATCAGCGCTGGACAATTGCACATGCGATTCTTGAGACGGCAGAACGATTTACTCAGCAAGAAGAGGAGCCAGCCCCTCAAGAATTTCACTTGGTAGTCGGTGGCATGAAAGCTCTTGCAGAGAAAAAATACGATTCCTCCTTGATACTCGATGCATTCCTACTTCGTTCGCTATCGATTGGCGGATACGAACCATCAATGACTGCGTGCTCGCGTTGTGAAAAAGCTGGACCTCATCGCTACTTCTCTTTAGTTGGAGGTGGATCTGTCTGTATGGATTGCAGACCATCTGCTTCAGCGACTGCGTCGCCTGAAGCGTTATCCCTCATGCAGGCGCTCTTGATTGGTGATTGGGATACGGCAGAGAAAAGTGAACTTCGCCATCGCCGAGAGGCTAGTGGTTTGGTTACTGCTTACCTACAATGGCACCTTGAACGTGGACTGCGAAGTTTGCCTATGGTCGAGAGGGCGTAACTAGAGAGCTATGGCGAAGAAAACTGAGATTCCCCAACACATCGCCATCGTGATGGATGGAAATGGACGCTGGGCACAAGAGCGCGGCCTTGCTCGAACAGCAGGACATCAAGCTGGTGAAAAAGTTCTCTTCGATATCGTTGAAGCTGCAATCGGTTTCGGAGTAAAAGAAATTAGTGCATATGCGTTCTCTACAGAGAATTGGAAGCGCAGCCCAGAAGAAGTGAAATTCTTGATGGGATATAGCCGCGAAATGCTTCGCTCGCGTCGCGATCGACTCAACGAAATGGGCGTGAAAATCAATTGGTTAGGCCGCCCGCAACGTCTCTGGAAATCAGTGATTACCGAGCTGGAAGAAGCGCAAGAGCTAACAAAGAAGAATAAGAAACTCACACTGAATATGTGCGTCAATTATGGTGGCCGCGCAGAAATCGTCAACGCAGCAACTGAATTAGCTCGCGATGTAAAGCGTGGAAAAGTGAAGGTAGATTCGATTACGGAGAAGACTTTAGAGAGGTACCTATATTCACCGAAGATGCGCGATGTCGATATGTTCCTGCGTTCATCTGGCGAGCAACGCACCAGTAACTTCTTGCCGTGGCAATCGTCTTACGCCGAATTCGTCTTTATGGATGTGCTCTGGCCAGATATGACACCGGCGTTACTGTGGAAAGCAATTGAGATTTATTCGGAGAGAGATCGACGTTTCGGAAGTGCGTAGCTAATTCTGAATTGAGTAAATTGAGGTAAGGCTTAAAGACTTAAAGGGAAGCTACTACGCCCCACATAATCATGACACCAACAAATGTTGAAAAGAATGTCCAGCGCGATGAGTGACGTGAATGCGCTTCGGGCAAAATATGTGAAGTCGCAAGATAGATAACAAAACCAGAGAAAAGCGCCAAGTAGAGGGCTAATAGTGAATCGTTGAGTACCAAAAATGATCCAACGCTGGCTCCGCCGATTCGAGCAATTGCATCGACGCCGAGCAAGGAGTAACTAGTTTTAGTCCAGTGTCCACTCTTGACCATCAGGGAGACTGTGTTGAGGCCATCGCTAAATGCGTGGACCAACATTGCGATAAAGACTGCATACCCCAGCGCGTGACTTACTTTAAATGCAACACCTAACCCCACACCATCGAGAAATACATGGCCTCCCATAGCAAGTGCGCCAAGAGAGCCCGCAATATTGTAGTGTTCGTGGTCGTGGCCGTAATCAGATTCGGCAGGTTCGTGCCCACCGAAGATTCCTTCAATGATATGAAGAGTGAGAAATCCAACCAGAATTGCGAGTGATACAGAACGTATTCCACCGATATGAGTTGTATTCATCGAAAATACTTCAGGAAGTAGATCAAAGCCGACTAGACCAAGTAGTAACCCAGCAGAGAGCCCAAGTACTAAGTGGAAGCGATCTGAAGATTTAAGGGCGACGAAGCCACCAAATGTCGTCGCAAGGACGGTAATCGCTGCAAAGGCAATGGCTAAGTTCATGATGCAATCCTACCTTCGTCTCAATAAAGTTAACCACAGTACTGTTCTCTCATGATTGCGATCGCTCGTTTTGAAGTGCAATTGGCTGAAAGCGCAGCGTTCGAGAAAGATATCTGCACCGCATATGAGGCACTTTCCTCCTGTGCTGGATTTATTGATGGCGAATACGGACAGAATCTGGATCAATCAAATCTCTGGGCTCTTGTTACTCGTTGGGAAAATGTTGGCTCATATCGCAGGGCCTTGAGTGCGATGCGCACAAAGCTAGAAGCAATTCCATTACTTGCGCGCGCAATTGATGAACCAGGGGCTTACGAGATAAACTAAGTTCACGATTTCAACCCCCGTTGTTATTCGCCGACAGCCAGCCGGACTAGCTCAATTATGCCGGCTAAGTAAATTAGCCGGATGGAGAAAGTAAGAGATGGCCGTAGATCGATTAGAAAATATTGTCTCGCTCTCCAAGCGTCGTGGATTTGTCTTCCCGTCATCTGAAATTTATGGAGGCCTTCGCGCTTCATGGGATTACGGCCCACTTGGAGTAGAACTCAAAAATAACGTCAAGCGGCAATGGTGGAAATCCATGGTCATGGGTCGCGATGATGTTGTTGGTCTTGACTCATCAGTAATTTTGGCACGTGAAGTCTGGGAAGCGTCTGGACACGTTGCAACATTTAGCGATCCGCTTACCGAATGTACTGCCTGCCATAAGCGCTATCGCGCAGATCATTTGGAGGAAGCATATGAAGCAAAGCATGGAAAGGCGCCAGCATCCTTTGCAAATCTTAACTGCCCTGCATGTGGAAATAAAGGTCAATTCACAACACCGAAGCAATTCTCAGGTCTTCTTAAGACATACCTTGGACCAGTCGAAGATGAATCAGGTCTTGCCTACCTTCGTCCAGAGACAGCGCAAGGAATTTTTATCAATTTTGATCAAGTGATGACAACATCACGTAAAAAACCACCTTTTGGTATTGGGCAGATTGGAAAATCTTTCCGCAATGAAATTACTCCAGGAAACTTCATCTTCCGTACTCGTGAATTTGAGCAGATGGAGATGGAATTCTTCGTCGTTCCTGGAACAGATGAAGAGTGGCACCAATACTGGATTGATACCCGCCTGGCTTGGTATGTAGATCTTGGAATTAATCCAGATCGCTTGCGTATCTATGATCACCCAAAAGAGAAGTTATCGCACTATTCAAAGCGCACAGCAGATATTGAATATAAATTTGAATTCAATGGCACCGAATGGGGCGAGCTCGAAGGAATTGCAAACCG
Source organism: Candidatus Planktophila sp. (assembly GCA_040402415.1). Lineage (GTDB taxonomy): Bacteria > Actinomycetota > Actinomycetes > Nanopelagicales > Nanopelagicaceae > Planktophila. Next base: position 44,919 of record JBBAMS010000003.1, read on the forward strand.
TACAGATTTCGATCTGAAAGCTCATTCTGCAGCATCTGGTAAAGATCTTTCATATTTTGATCAAGAGAAGAATGAACGCTGGACACCCTTTGTTATCGAACCAGCGGCAGGTGTTGACCGTTGCGCGCTCACATTTATGATGGATGCATATACAGAGGATGAAGCACCTAATTCAAAGGGCGAGATGGAAAAGCGTGCAGTGATGAAGTTTGATCACCGCATTGCCCCTGTAAAGGCTGCTGTTCTGCCACTTTCGCGTAACGCAGATTTGTCACCAAAAGCTCGCGATCTTGCTATGCAATTGCGCAAGAACTGGAATATCGACTTCGATGATTCAGGTGCAATTGGTCGCCGCTATCGTCGTCAAGATGAAATTGGTACTCCGTACTGCATCACCATTGACTTTGAGACGCTGGAAGATCAGGCAGTCACAATTCGCGATCGTGACACAATGGCGCAAGAGCGCATCGGTATCGATCAAGTAGAAGCATGGCTAGCACCACGTCTACTCGGCTGCTAGCTCCACTGCAGCTTCCACTTAAAGATGGGCTCCATCTCGTTGGCCCACCTGTAGTTCTAGCACCCATGGCCGGAATTACTAATGCCGCATTTCGCATGCTCTGTCGCGAACAAGGTGCAGGACTTTTTGTCTCTGAGATGGTTACTGCGCGCGCGCTGTTAGAACGTATTCCTGAAACGCTGCGCATGATCGAACCCGGTGCAGGTGAATGGCCTCGTTCTGTGCAGCTCTATAGCGTTGATCCTCACCATATGGGTGAAGCCGTCAAGATGATTGGTCGAGAAAATTTAGCAGACCATATTGATATGAACTTTGGTTGTCCTGTCCCTAAAGTCACTCGCAAAGGTGGGGGAGCAGCGCTTCCTTTTAAACGTAATTTATTCCGCGAAATTGTAAAAGCAGCTGTTGAAAGTGCAAAGCCCTATGGAATTCCAGTTACGGTAAAGATGCGTATCGGTATCGATACCGACCACCACACATATTTAGAGGCAGCAAAGTCAGCAGCTGATTTAGGCGTTGCATGGGTTGCTCTGCATGCACGTACTGCGCAACAGATGTATGAAGGAAAGGCTGATTGGTCTGCGATTAAAAATCTTGTAGAACATTTGAAACCAACAGGAGTACCCGTACTTGGCAACGGAGATATCTGGTCAGGAGCAGACGGTGTTGAGATGGTGCGCCAAACAGGGTGCGCAGGTGTTGTTGTGGGGCGTGGTTGCCTTGGTCGCCCTTGGCTCTTTGCCGATTTAGTCGATGCCTTTAATGGAGGTAATAGCCGCGTGCTTCCCACTTTGCATGAAGTAAGTGCAGTGATGTCTCGCCATGGAGAATTAATCGTTGATTATTTTGAATCTGAAGATCGTGGTTGCCGTGATCTTCGTAAACATATGGCTTGGTATCTCAAAGGTTTCCGGGTTCCATCAGAGCTACGTCGCCAATTTGGCATGGTGGGATCGCTCAAGGAGCTTGGCTCGTTATTGGATCAACTCGATGATCAGCCATATCCCATTGAGATCGGTGACAAACCACGTGGCCGTACAAGTAGTGGTCGCCCACCAACGTTGCCCGATGGGTGGCTTAATGATCCTGATGAGATGATCCATCTCGATGTCGAAGATATGTTTTCAGGTGGCTGATGTTTAAATTACTGCGTCGCCTGATCTCACTTTTTATTGCAATCATCATTATCGTTCCAACATATGCCCTTTTTATTACCTGGCATTCAGCGCATAATCCACCGTTTCGAACATCGGCTGAAGTAATTGTTGTTCCAGGTGCAGCTCAACTCAATGGAACTCCGAGCGATGTTCTGCTTGCGCGCCTTGAAGAGGCAAAACGCATAAAGGATTTGGGTTACGCACCGCTCATCATCACCGTTGGTTCTGGAGCTCCCGGTGATCGCACCACTGAGGCAGCAGCAGGAAAGTATTGGCTTACACATCACGGAACGAAAAAGAATTTGGTAATTGCAATTCCGATTGGCCGAGATACCTTGAGTCAGACACAGGCGTATATCAAGGTAATGAAAGAGAGAAAGATTTATAACGTCATCATTGCAACAGATGCATATCATTGCCAGCGAGCGATGACGATGGCCAACGATCTCGGTGCAACGGCTACATGTTCACCTGTAAAGAGCGGCCCGAACTCTCTCGAACATTCTCATTATCGCTATCTTGTTCGCGAAGCTGGCGCCTATCTTGCCTACATCACCCTGGGGCGTAGAGGAATTCATATCTCAGACCATCTGACTAATAACTAACTTGTAAGGTATGTGCATGACTTCATCCAGTATTTACAGCGCCACAGATCAAGAGCGCTTCCTCGATGAACCAGCGAAACGACCAGGCCGCACAGAATTTATGCGCGATCGTGCACGCGTTATTCACTCAGCCGCTCTTCGACGGCTTGCTGCGAAGACTCAAGTTGCTGTTCCTTGGGAGAATGATTTTCAGCGTACTCGACTTTCACATTCACTGGAGTGTGCACAGATTGGCCGCGAACTCGGTGAATCATTGGGCGCAGATCCAGATCTACTGGAAACTGCATGCCTATCGCACGATATGGGCCATCCGCCCTTTGGCCATAACGGAGAAGAAGCACTGGCAGAAGTCGCAAGACCCTGTGGTGGCTTTGAAGGAAATGCACAATCATTCCGATTGCTCACGCGCTTAGAAGCCAAGACTGTAGATGTCAATGGCAAGAGTCTGGGTTTGAATCTGACTCGTGCTGCCCTCGATGCAGCCACTAAATATCCATGGGCGAGTGCTGAAAACCCCCGCAAGTTTGGTGTTTACGATGACGATGTAGAGATTTTTAATTGGGTACGACAGGGCGCCCCGGCTGGTCGTAAATGTATTGAAGCGCAGATTATGGATTGGTCTGATGACTGTGCATATTCCGTGCACGATTTAGAGGATGCAATATTTGCTGGACAGGTCACTGTGCAAAACTTTGATAACGATTTTGAGATTCTGTATATAGAGATGGTCGATAGCTATGGAAGCGATGCGATGAAAGATGAAGCAGCTGCGGCCTTAAACCGTCTTCAGAAATTATCGTGTTGGCCAACTAATTTCAATCGCAGCCATCAATCCCTTGCTCGTTTGAAAGATACAACCTCCCAACTCATTGGTCGCTTCGTTCTCGCGGCAGAAGTGCAGACGCGAAAAATACATGGGGATGGTCAACTCACTCGATACAGCGCAAACCTAGAAATTCCACGGGATCAGAAGATTGAAGTTGATTTTCTCAAATCCGTTGCCGGCCACTACCTCATTAGCGCAGCTGCATCACAAGAGCGTTATGCCAAGCAGCAAGTGATCATTCATGAACTGGTAGAAATGCTCTTTGAGGCAGCACCCAAGGAACTCGATCCCATCTTTGAAGGGGATTGGAAAATTGCAACCACCGATGCGCAGCGACTTCGCGTCGTGGTTGACCAAATTGCTAGCCTGACCGACCCTGGTGCATATGCGCTCCATGCGCACCTTTCGAAGCGCCGATAAGGTAGGAACATGAGCGGGCGCATCAGAGCAGATGACATCGTCTATGTACGTGAGCATGCACATATTGATGAAGTCGTCACTGCATCTGGGGTTGCGCTCAAGAACGCCGGTGGTGGACAGAAGAAGGGGCTCTGTCCTTTCCACGATGAGAAATCTCCTTCATTTCACGTAACACCATCGAAGAATTATTACCACTGCTTTGGTTGTGGCGTCGGAGGCGATGTCATCGACTTTATAATGAAGACAGATCACCTAAGTTTTACTGAGACTATCGAACGACTTGCATCGCAGATTGGCTACACCCTTCGCTACGAAGAAGGTGGCCCGGCGCAGCCAACTTCTCAGCGCTCTCGTCTCTATGCAGCAAACCTTGCAGCCGCACAGTTCTATCAAGATTTACTCAATACTTCACCTGATGCAGCACATGCTCGTGATTTATTGACCAAACGCGGCTTTGATAAAGATGCATGTATTGCATTTGGTGTTGGATATGCGCCCAACGGATGGGATGGATTGACAAAGCACCTGCGCGCTGCTGGATTTACTATTGAAGAGTTAGAAGAAGCGGGCTTATCAAAGATGGGCGAGCGCGGACCTATCGATAAATTCCGTAATCGCGTGATGTGGCCAATTAAGGATATTTCTGGCGACGTTATCGGTTTTGGTGCTCGTAAATTAGCAAGTGATGAAGAAGATCAAGGACCTAAATACCTCAATACATCTGAGACTCCAATATATAAAAAGTCGCAAGTCTTGTATGGCCTTGATATGGCGAAGAAAGATATTGCCAAGAGCCGCCAAGTAGTTGTCGTTGAAGGCTATACCGATGTGATGGCATGCCATCTAGCTGGCATTACAACGGCCGTTGCCACATGTGGCACAGCTTTTGGCGATGACCATATTCGCATTATTCGCCGCCTTCTTATGGATGCTGACACATTCCGCGGTGAAGTGATCTTTACCTTCGATGGCGATGCAGCGGGGCAGAAAGCGGCGATGAAGGCATTTGGTGATGATCAGAAATTTGTGACACAGACCTTCGTTGCCGTCGAACCCGATGGCCTTGACCCATGCGATCTTCGCCAACATAAAGGAGATTTAGCGCTACGCGATCTGATTGCAAAGCGTGTTCCGCTCTTTGAATTCGCAATCCGCACAGAATTAAAGAAACATAACCTTGCAACTGCCGAAGGTCGTGTTAACGCTCTAAACACTGCAGCGCCCCTTGTTGCCGTCATTCGCGATAAATCACTGCGCCCCGAGTACATTAAATCTTTATCGGGATGGCTCGGCGCAGACACTGAAGTGGTCACATCGGCTGTCAATACAGCGCTGAAGAAAGTGACAACGAGCGCTACACCTAGTGATGTGCCATCTGCTGAAACTGCATGGAGACCAAATCCAACCGAGCCAACTCTGATGCTAGAACGCGAAGTTCTTAAGGCAAAGTTACAGATGTCAGGGCTGGTATTAGATTGGAAAACACTTGAGGATGATGCTTTCACTCATCCTGCATACCGCGAGCTTCGACGAATTATTGATGCCTTTGGAACTGAGCCTGCCCTCCTCGAAAATGTCACTGATGAACATATGCGCCAATTATTTACGGAACTTTCTGTAGAACCAGTGCGCACAGATGGCGCAGTCTCTGAAAAATATGTTTCAAGTATCCTCGCGCGGCTTCGAGAAGTATTGGTAAGTCGTAAGATTGCAGATCTCAAATCAAGTTTGCAGAGATTAAATCCAGTTGAAAACCAGACTCAATACAATGAAGTTTTCGCAGAGTTGGTAGCTCTTGAAACCCAGAAGCGGGGCCTCCACGAACTCTCCATAGCCTCCCTCTAGTTCTGTGATTGTGGGCTAACCTTTCAATTTTGGCAGGGCAGTTAGGCTGCGGTAGAGTTTACTCGCATTACATTCCCTGATAGCTCAACGGCAGAGCAGTCGACTGTTAATCGACAGGTTCTTGGTTCGAATCCAAGTCAGGGAGCCATAATCAATTTCACCTTGCTCTCCGAGATTCATCATGCATATCTCAGGCTTGGGTCTTAATCTCATCACATGAATTCTTTGCAGAGTATCCCTCGAGGCACAGTTTCATCCTGGCGCAGCCAATCCAATGGTCAACGTCTTCTGCGTCTATTCCTTGGGGTTACATGGATTTATGCAGGGTGGGATAAAGCAAGTGATTCTGGGTTTCTGACAAAAGGTGCACCAACTTATATTGGTTCCCAATTGGCCGCCTATGCACAGAGTTCACCGATTGGCTCACTTCTCAATCACACCGTCGAACATGCGGCACTAGTTGGAATCTTTGTGATGCTCTCAGAGTTTGCAATCGGTTTTGCGACTCTTCTTAACGTTGCACCAACATCTGCAGCTTTTGGCGGATTCGCAATGGCCACAGGGTTGTGGCTCTCAAGTTCTTTCCACACATCTCCATACTTCTTAGCAAGTGATAGCGCCTACGCAATATTGTGGCTGGCTTATCTCCTACACATGATTGGAAAACGAAAAATGCCTTCAGCAAATATCGAACGCCGCGGAGTAATTCGCACCGGAGCCATTGGAGCAGTCGCAGTACTTGCATCCTTTGCTGGCCGTGCATTCCCCAGCGCAGCAGCTGCATCAACTTCAGTAAAATCAAAATCTAAAGGTGCAAAGGGACAGATTATTAAACTGGCAGATCTCAAAGTTGGTGGAAATTATAACTTCACACATTCGACTCAAGGTATTCCAGCAGTTCTCTTCCGTACCAAGGTTGGTGTCTTTGCATACTCTGCAATCTGCACCCATCAGGGTTGCATCGTTAATTACGACAGTGCATCAAAAAACCTGAAGTGCCCATGCCATGCTGCAGAATTTGACCCAGCAAATGGGGCAAAGGTCGTCTCAGGACCGGCGCCAACCCCGCTTGGAAAAATCAACGTCAAGGTCAGTGGTGCCTGGGTTGTTGAAGCCTAATTATTTTCTCAAGGATTAACAGGCGAATCTCAGAAATGATAGGCAGAATAATGGGCATGAAGAACTTCAAAGTAGTTATTGGATTTGTCGTTGGTGCAGCGGTAGCAGGCACAATCGCTACTGCTGCCACCACTACTACAACGGGTGGATCAATTAAGGCATGTGCCGATAACCGCACACAGGCTCTCTACTTGTCTAGTACTGGCATATGTTCTGCCAATCGCACACTTGTCGAACTCGGTGGAACCGGGATGAATACCAAGGCGATTGCATCCCTTGTAACTCCATCAGTGGTCTCAATCTCTGTAACAACTTCTGCGGGTGGGGCAACAGGATCTGGTTCTATCTATAAGACAAGCTCTTCTTCAAGTTACATCATCACCAATAACCACGTCGTCAACACCTCTGGCGCAGTTGCCACAATCAAAGTCGAACTCTCTAACGGTGACCAATACCCAGCAAAGATTGTGGGTCAAGATCCTGGTTATGACATTGCGGTTCTTCAGATTCAGCTAGGCAATTTGCCTGTCGTGGCTATAGGCGATTCAACCAAAATCAGTGTTGGCGATCCTGTTCTTGCTATTGGTTCACCACTTGGTCTTGCAAGCACAGTGACGAGCGGAATTATCTCGGCCCTGAACCGCCCAGTTTCAACTGGAACAGCTGATGCACAGTCCTATGTAGACGCGATCCAGACCGATGCTGCGATTAATCCTGGTAATTCAGGTGGCGCACTCATTGATGCACAAGGGCGCATCATTGGAGTTAACTCAGCGATTGCAACTCTTTCCAGTGGATCAACGAGTGGAAGTATCGGCTTGGGATTTTCTATCCCAATCAATGAGGCAAAGCGTGTGATTGATGAAATCATCGCGACTGGAAAATCAACTCGTCCAGTTCTCGGAGTCTTCTTCGATACAACATTTACCGGCGAAGGTGCCAAGATTGGAAAGCTCAGCACTGGCGAAGGTGCCGAGAAGGCAGGAATTCCTGTCGGCTCAATTATTCGCAGCATTGATGGCGTAAAGATTCCCAATACCGACACTGCAATTGTTCGCATCCGTTCCTATGCGCCAGGTTCAATCATTACAGTGGTGGTAGATCTGCCAACAGGAGGAAGCAAGACCTTTAAGGTCACTTTAGGCTCAGCCCCTTCAATCTAATTCCTCTCACAAAAATGTACCCGTTACACGCATGTAATACGTAACGGGTACATTTACGTCATGGCATTATTCATATTGCAGGTAGCACTTCCCGATCGTCCCGGCTCACTCGGCATGCTCGCATCAGCAATTGGATCAGCGGGCGCCGATATTCGTGGTCTTGTTGTTATTAAGAGCGAAGATGGAATTGGTTATGACGAGATTACCGTTGCTGTTCCCGGAACAGATCCTTCAGATCTTGTGGAAATTCTTAATTCAATTGGTGGAGTCGATGTGCTCTCCATTGAACCACTTTCCAATTAATTATTTCTAGCTAATAACGCCTAGCGCTTGCTCCCGCACTCGGAAGAGAAGTAAAGAATCGTGGTCTCTTAAACCCGTGTGAGTCAAAGACTGCAGTAACCGCATCACGAACTTTGGAGATATCTTCGGCCCTAATCAGAGCGATAGCGCTTCCACCGAATCCACCACCCACCATTCGAGCGCCCATGGCGCCCGCTCCGAGGGATGCATCGACTGCCACATCGAGTTCAGCACATGAGACCGCATAATCATCACGCAGTGAGATATGTGACTGGTTGATAAGTTTTCCAAGATTGGCAAAGTCTGATGCGCGAAGTGCTATAACTGCATCTAATACACGGGCAATTTCAGTCACTGCATGTCGTGCACGGATAAATTCTGTCTCTGTAATTTTTTCACGGCTCGCTTGAAGCACTTCAAGTGAGAGATCACGCATTGATGGAACATTAAGTTTGGTGGCAACTGATTCACACGCGGCGCGACGTTCGGCATAGCCACCATCAATCAGAGCATGATGAGCTTGTGTATCGATGATCAGCAGTTCAAGGCCCGCATCGGCAACGTTAAAGGGAACGGTTTCGGCGGAAAGATCACGACAATCTAGCAGGAGTGCAGCGCCAGACTTTGCCATTAATGAAACAGATTGATCCATAATGCCGCAGGGCACTCCGACATAGTCATTCTCAGCTCTCTGTGTTGCACGTGCTAAATCTTCGAGAGATTTATTCAGGCTCAAGAGTTCATTAAGTGCAACTGCCACGCAGCATTCGAGAGCGGCAGATGATGAAAGCCCGGCACCTGCGGGAACGCTTCCATCGACCAGAATATCTACGCCAGTTGTAATTCCGAGGCTCCAGAGAACTCCGAGAACATATTTCTCCCAATCACCTTTGCTTCCAGGCTTTACATCGTGGATATCGATGCTGAAAATCTTCTCTTTACGTTGGTGAGAGGCGATCCGAACCAACCCATCAGGACGTGTGGCAATCGCCGCATAGGTGCGATCTGCAATTGCAAAGGGGAGAACAAAACCTTCGCTGTAATCAATATGTTCGCCGATGAGGTTGACTCGACCCGGTGCCTCTGCAATGACTTCTGGCTTACGTCCAAAGAGCTCTTCAAAATTTCGTGCAAGTGAAGCCATTATTTAGAGCTTTACATCTTTAAGTTGTTGAGCAGATTGCTCAGGCTTCATATCCATAATAAATGCACCCATGGCAGATTCTGATCCAGCTAAATATTTGAGCTTGCCTGGAGCTCGTCGAACACTCGTGATCTGCCAATGTAGTCGCAGGAGATCGCGACCCTCGCGCACCGGCGCTTGATGCCACGCGGCGATATATGCCATCTCTATGCCAAATACGCCATCGAGTCGCTGCATAACTTCGATTGCAATTGTTGGAAATGAATCACACGCAGCGGGTGCAAGCTCTGCTAGATCTGCAACGGGCTGTAATGGAACGACGTGAATTTCAAAGGGATAGCGGGATGCATACGGTGTGTAGGCAACCCAATGTTCATTACGGGCAATAATGCGCACACCATCGCGAAGTTCGCGCGCAAGAATGTCATCAAAGAGCACGCGGCCAGTCTTGGCGTGGTGCTCTCTTGCAACTGTAAGCATCTTGGAAACACGTGGCGGGATGAAGGAATATGCATATATCTGACCGTGTGGGTGGGCCAGCGTTACACCGATCTCTTCTCCGCGATTTTCAAAGGGTGCAATATGAGCAATATAGGCAAGTTGTGAAAGTTCGGTAGTGCGATCGCGCCATGCTTCGAGCAGTGTGCGCACGCGTTGAGGAGAGAGAGTTTTAAATGAACCACCATGATCTGCTGTAAAGCAGATTACCTCGCACTTACCTGCAGCAATACCTTCATCAGTATCTGATCCCACCAAGTCAGGAAGTGCGAAATCTCCAGTTGGTGGACGCAGTGATGGTGAACGGTTATCAAAGACAACAACTTCAAAATTATCTTCGGGAATCTCAGTGAGGAGTTCGCCCGTTGTTGGACAGAGTGGACATAACTCTTTAGGTGGCAAGAAGATGCGACCTTGGCGATGAGCTGCCATGGCAACCCATTCATTCACCAATGGATCAAGGCGAAGTTCGCCGATTCCAGGTTGTTCTTCCTCAGGGCGCTGATCTGCAGCTGTTCGAGTTTGTCCGGCGGTGTCGTAATAGCGGATCGTGCGTCCATCATTCATGGTGCGGCTAGTGCGAACAATTCCTGCTGTGAGTTCGACGATTTGGTCCATAGTGTGCTTACTCTATCGTGCACTAAGCCCAGTTAAGGGTGCGTTCTATCGCTTTCTTCCATTCTGCATAACCTTTATTGCGATTTTCTGCAGTTGTTGTTGGGTTCCAGCGACGAGATTGCTTCCACTGTTTCTTCAACTCATCAGTGTTCTTCCAGAATCCAACTGCAAGACCTGCCACATATGCAGCACCTAGCGCAGTTGTTTCGGTAATCAATGGTCGAGTGATATCAATGCCCATAATATCTGCCTGCATCTGCATGCAGAGTGAATTTGCAGTGATTCCACCATCTACGCGCATCTCAGTCATCGGTACTCCACTATCGGCAACCATTGCATCCATAACATCGCGAGTTTGATAGCAGATTGCTTCAAGGGCAGCGCGTGCCAGATGTGCCTTTGTTGCAGCGCGAGTTAATCCAACGATTACTCCTCGTGCATCACTTCGCCAGTATGGAGCGAAGAGGCCGGAAAATGCAGGAACAAAGTAGACACCTGCCGTATCGGTAACAGAAGAAGCAAGAATCTCGGTTTCTGCAGCGTTTGAAATAATCCCTAATTGATCGCGCAACCATTGAATGGCAGAGCCAGTAACGGCAACCGATCCTTCGAGTGCGTACATAGCTGGCTGATCACCAAATTTATAACAGAGCGTTGAGAGCAGGCCATTCTTGGAACGCACAATTTCGGTGCCAGTATTGAGTAAAGCGAAGTTACCGGTGCCATATGTGGTCTTAGATTCACCGCGTTCAAAACACACCTGTCCGACCATCGCCGCATGTTGGTCGCCAAGAATTCCTGCGATCGGAACCGCAGACCCAAATGGACCATGTGGATCTGTTGATCCGTAGATTTCTGATGATGATTTGATTTCGGGAAGAATTGAGGCAGGCACACCGAAGAATTCAAGTAATTCTTCATCCCATTGCAGAGTTTCGAGGTCCATCAGCAGTGTGCGGCTGGCATTGGTGACATCGGTGAAGTGAACGCCACCTTGCGTTCCACCCGATAAATTCCACAAAAGCCAAGAATCAACTGTGCCAAAGCGTGCAGTACCTGATGCAATCGCTGCCTTAACTGGTGCACAATTTTCCATCAGCCAGTGCATCTTGCTTGCTGAGAAGTATGGAGCGACGGGGAGTCCGGATTTATAGGTGATTGCTTCAGCTGTGGTAGAGGAGAAAGTGGATAAATATTCAGCGGTGCGAGTGTCTTGCCAGACGATTGCGTTGTGAAGTGGATGGCCAGTTGCGCTATCCCAGGCAACGGTAGTTTCACGTTGGTTGGTAATTCCAATAGCTGCTAAATCTGAGCCCAAAATATCGGCCTGCTTGAGGGCTGCGGTAATTACCTCTTTGGTGCGATCCCAAATTTCTGCCGCATCATGTTCGACCCATCCGGCTTGCGGAAGTATCTGTCGATGTTCGAGTTGATGCTGGCCTACTACTTTTCCTTCACCATCGAAGATCATGAAACGAGTGCTACTTGTTCCCTGGTCCAAACTTCCGATGTATGCCATATGATTAAGACTACTCAATAGTCATCAGGCAACTCAAGAGAACTCAGGAATTGGTACCCCAGTAATGTTCAATTCACAGCTCAATCCACAACAACGTACTGATGCGCTGACATCTCTTGCAACAGAAGAATTCGATATCCTCATTATTGGTGGGGGAGTAAATGGAGTTGGAGCTGCGCTTGATGCAGTCACTCGTGGACTTAAGGTCGCACTAGTTGAATCACAGGATTTCGCAGCTGGTACCTCAAGTCGCTCCAGTAAGTTGATTCATGGCGGACTTCGCTATCTTGAACAATATGATTTTAAATTGGTGCGCGAGGCGCTACGTGAACGTGAGCTGATGGTTTCTACACAATGCCCACATTTAGTGAAGCCAGTTAGCTTTCTCTACCCACTTACCGAAAAGGTAAAAGAGCGCACATATGTGGGTGCAGGTCTGGCGTTATATGACGCACTGCGCGGAATGAAACGAGCGCTACCTTCACATAAGCATCTATCAGGTAAGACTCTTGCTCAGATATCACCATCGTTGCGTCAAGACATCATTAACGGTGCAATCCGATATTTTGATGCGCAAGTTGACGATGCCCGACATACACTGATGATTGCTCGAACTGCAGCTCGACATGGTGCGGTAATGGCAACAGGAGTCCGGGTTGTAGATTTGATCCGAAATGGTAAGAAAGTTGTTGGAGTAGTCGCAGTAGATACAGCTACAAATAAGAAGATCAATATTTCAGCCAAAGCAACAATCATGTGCGCTGGTGTCTGGAGCGATGAACTTCATGCACAATTCGGTCTCACAGCCGGTTATTCAGTTGCCATGTCTAAAGGTGTTCACATTGTGCTTCCCGGAGAAGCTATTAAATCTAAAGATGGGATTATTCTCAAAACTCCAGTATCTGTTCTCTTCCTTATTCCATGGGGAGATAAGTGGATTGTGGGCACAACTGACACTCCTTACGATGGAGATCGATCAAAACCACTTGCTACCCAAGAAGATGTGCAATACATCGTGGATCAAGCTAATCGAGTACTTGAGCCACGACTTAAAGCAGATGACATCATTGGTGTATTTGCGGGCCTTCGTCCACTGGTTGCCAATAAAACTGGCTCTGCAACAACAAAATTATCTCGCGAACATACTGTCGACCGTCCAGTACCTGGATTTGTCAGTATTGCGGGTGGCAAATACACCACCTATCGCGTGATGGCCAAAGATGCAGTAGATCTTGCAGTCCTTGATCTTCGCAGACTTGTAAACGAGTCAATCACCGACAAACTTCCACTTATTGGCGCTGATGGATATTTCGCACTCGTTCAACAAATTTCAGATATATCTGAGAAATATGCAATATCGGATGCAACAGTTACACACTTGCTGGGTCGCTATGGCTCGCTGATTGAAGAAATTCTCGAAATCATGGATACAGATTCTTCAATGTCACAGCGCCTAATCCCTGAACTTCCCTATATCAAGGCCGAGATCTTGCACGCCGTCACACACGAAGGTGCTCTTTCAGTCGAAGATGTCTTGCTCCGCAGAACTCGCATTTGCTTTGAGGCCGCCGATAGTGGTGCAGATGTAGCAGCTGAAGTTGCAAAAATTATTGGAGCAGAACTTGGATGGGGAGCGAAAGAGCGAAGTGCTTCAGTAAATTCCTTTACAGATGTGATTGAGAAAGAGGAACAGGCTCTCGTCGAGCTTGTCAATTCTTAATTTGATTTTTGCAAGTATCTACCGCTGGTCTTATCTCGGGCTTCTTACTTGGCGTAGGTAGGGGGGTCAGACCTTCTTCGATTGTCAGAACTAGCGGGGTCGTCACATCTGAATGTGTGCTTGATAGATCTTTAAATCCAACGCTACCGGACCATGTTCCGGCTGGGATTCCTGTGATTGTCAGGGTCCAGGTGCCACTTGTCTCGCGCGCAACTGTTTGAGTAATTTTTGGGGTTATTGGGTTCGTTGCATCGAAATAGTACTTAACGCTGCCGGTAACTACTGGTGAGCTATCTGGACGCTTAACATCGACGCTAATTGTGACATTCTTATTTGTTGTTGTGGCCATCACCGATGTAAGGACCATCGTCGAAGTTTCACCTTGCGGCATTTGATCCGCCAAGTCTGGGATCCAGGTTCCAGTTAATAAAGTCTGGAATTTCTCAGGAGTGCCTCCAAAGATATTGAGATCCACTCGCGTGCCAGGAACACCATATTTGGGCGCAATTCCACATGATGTGTACTGCCACAAAGTCCAGTTTGCGGAACATTGTGATGTTGTCCATGAATGTACGAAGCAACCAGCTTTTTTGACGTTGGGTTTGGCTCCATCTTTAGCAGGATTTATTGCATATTGAGCGATCCACAATGGATATGAAGACAGTTCTTTATCCCTGACCATCGAAGCTTCTAGGAAGTGAGGAGATGAATAAATAAATGGGGTGCGACCAGTTTTATCCTTAATGGACCTTAAAAATGTTTTAGCCCATAAAGTAGCGGCACTCCGCGAGGCATATTTTTTACAGACTTTAGAACTGCTCAGCTGCACACAATTATTTTCGATATCAAGAGCGATAGGAAGGTCCATGGCATTAAATCCCCCAAGGGAGGCAATTCTCCAGGTGACTTTAAGGGCCTGCACCCTGGCATCGCGTGTGATTGCAGAAGGCGTTGTGACATTTGGCAATGTGGCATAGTGATAAAAACCGGTATAAATACCGGTCGCTTGTGCTGCACTACGATCGCTCTTTAAATATTTTATAGCTTGCATATCTGCATCCTCACGCGTATCAGATCCTTTAATGATCACGAATGTGATTCCAGCTTTATGCATCTTTACGAAATCAATGGCATGTTCATTGGGATGTTGCCAGCGACTAATATCAATACCGGCAATCTTTCCGCCCGGTCCGCTACTTGGCATATCAGTTGCAACTGCTATGGATTGGAATGACAGTGAGAGAAAGATACTTGCCGCAATTGTTGTGAATATTTTTCTCATTTCTCTACCACTACAACCGTTGCACCAAAAAGATCGTAGATAACTCCCTGCAAGAGTGCGCGATGGCGTTGGCGGGCAGCTTGGTAGTCGTGTCCCATCGCTAACTTATTACTATCGCTGAAATCTAGAGTTAATCTTCCATTATCGAAGGATTCGAGTCGAGCATCGAAGTAAGCAATCCACACAACTCTGTCGCGACTTTCGAGAAGGTCGAGGACTTCGTTCCAACGCGTGCGAAGTTCCGAGATGGTCAATTCTGAAGACATGCACCGACTTTACCTTACGAGATTAGTGACGAGGCGCACCTAGCCATATGAAATATTCAGCTGCCAAAAGTACTCGCAGATTTCTACCTCTATCGGGGGAAATTGATAGTTGTTGTGCAATGCGTCCCACAATCTGCTCGACAGATTTCTCGGAGACGAAACGTACTCGTGCAATTTCAGAGTTACTCAAACCCTGGGCCACGAGGCGCAGCGTTTCAATTTGGATATCTGTGAGATTTTTCATGGTATTAATAAGAGAGCTCTCATGAACTGTTGTGTGGCTATTGATCCATTTCAGATGTGAGTCACCTTTGGTAGCCTCTCTACTCTCCGCGATAGCAGCGGTGATTACTGATAGATCTGATAGGGCGCGCTTAAGAATAATTTTGCTTCCCTGTGGGATATTTTTATCTTGCAACCCGATGAGCCGCAAATCAGGGCATGAAGTCACGATCACAATTCCAAGGCTCGGATCAAGCCTTCGAACCCTTTGTAAAAGCCCTATCACTTCCTCGCCAGGAGGATGGAGCGAAATAAGGATAATCTCGGGCTGCAATGAGTGAAAAAGATTTTCAGCGAGAAATAGATGTGAGGCCTCACCAACAATATTTACACTGTGTAGCCGAAGAGATGCAGATAGTGTGGCGAGCTCAAATGCATCGCTACCGATGAGTAAGACGCGCGTAGGGTTTACCTGAGTTGCAACCATCTAAAATGGTACTTCTCAGTTTCTCCCTTTGTACACTAGGGATTCCCCTATTTTCTACGCCTCGAATTTATAACCTAATCCACGAATAGTTTGAATCAATAGTGGATTAGCTGGGTCATCTTCAATCTTTGAGCGCAGGCGTTTGATGTGAACATCAAGAGTCTTTGTATCGCCATAGTAATCGCCGCCCCACACGCGATCAATAAGTTGCCCACGAGTTAGTACACGACCTGAATTTCGCATTAAGAATTCTAGAAGTTCGAACTCTTTTAGTGGAAGAGAGATGAGATTGCCTTGGACAGTCACTTGGTGGCGCTCGATATCCATACGAATCCCACCCACACTGTGGATTCCAATTGATTCATTGCCAGTTGAATCATCTGATACTCCACGGCGCAAAACAGCCTTAATGCGTGCAACGAGTTCGCGGGCCGAGTATGGCTTAGTGACATAGTCATCGGCTCCGAGTTCTAAGCCTACAACTTTATCTACTTCAGAATCCTTTGCAGTCAACATGATGATTGGAATACTGGATGAAGTACGAATAGTGCGACACACATCGATACCTGAAATTTCAGGGATCATTAGATCGAGTAGGACCAAGTCGTATTGCTGCTCGTTAAACGCTTGGATGCCTTGTTTGCCAGTTTCAGCAACGCGAGTTTCAAAACCCTCTTTTTCCAAGAGGAAACTCAGTGCTTCTGAAAATGAAACTTCATCTTCGATGATCAGTATTCGTGTCATTTCTGAGATTCTCCTGGCATGTGGTGGATGGGTAAGCGAAGTGCGAATGTGGAACCCACGTTTGGTGAACTCCACACGGTGATTTCTCCACCATGCTGTGTGGCAACGTGTTTAACGATAGAAAGTCCAAGCCCTGTGCCACCAGTCTCGCGTGAGCGAGCTGGGTCAACCCGATAGAAGCGTTCAAAGATTCGCTCCAAATCAGATTCTGGAATTCCGATACCTTGATCAGTGATTGAAACCGTGACGATATTGGCGTCAATACTTGTTGAAATCGAGACCTTTGTGTTCTCTGGTGAGTAATTAATCGCATTCTCAATCAGATTATTAATTGCCATCAAGATTTGATCACGGTCTCCCAAGATGGTTGCTGGCACTACAGCAGAGACCACAATTCCGATCCTGCGGGCTGTAGATGTGGTCTGGCATTGATCAACGGCTTCTGAGATTAGATCAATCAATGAGAGAGGTTCGGCCATCTGAAGAGGGTCAGAATCTTGTAGACGAGATAGATTGATAATCTCCTGAACAAGGCCAGTAAGTCGTTTAGCTTCTTGCTGCATACGAGATGCAAATTTTACGATAGCTTCTGGTTCATCTTTTGCAGAGAGAATAGCTTCACTCAAGAGTGATAGGGCTCCGATTGGTGTCTTGAGCTCGTGAGAAATATTTGCAACAAAATCACGACGGACTTCATGTACACGTTCAGCTTCACTCTCATCACTTAAAAGCACAAGTATTTGCAAATCTTTCTCCAGGGAGATTACCTTGACAGTTAATTCGCGAAGACCCTCACCAATAGGACCTCGAGGAACTTCAATCTTGCCACTTTGGGTAATTCCTGTTCGACGAACGACACGAATAATTGCAAGTAGTTCGGGACTGAGCAGACGCCCATCTCGCATCACGTTGAGTCTGAAAACGCCAGGGGATGAGAAGATTTCTATATCACCCGGGGCAAGCAATAAGACATCTTGATCTAATTGTTCAAGAATATCGAATAAAATTGAGGGCGCTTCAGGGCTTGGTGTTTGCTCAGTTCGGCGAAGCCTCATGAATGAAGAGTAATGGCAGAAAACACCTGTTTACCGTGCGTTCACTCGCATGATTTCCATTATTCACAGAACCCCCCTATTTTTGTCCCATGGCACTTATCCGTTCGATATTCCAAGACGAGCTCGATGGTGTCTCCCAATCATTGGTCGACCTAGCAACCATGGTCACCGAGTCGATGAAGAAGGCAACTGAAGCCCTGCTCTCTGCTGATTTACAGACTGCAGAAGTCGTTATCTCCTACGATGAGAAAATTGATGATTACCAACATGAACTCGATAGCCGCATTATTGACATCATCGCCCGACAGCAACCCGTTGCATCAGATCTTCGAGCGCTGATCACAGCACTTCGCATGAGTGCAGACCTTGAACGTATGGGCGATCTTTCACACCACGTCGCAAAGATCGCTCGTCTTCGCCACCCAGAGTCTGCTGTGCCACAAGAACTCCACGACATGGTTCGACATTTAGGCGATGCTGCAAGCAAGATTTCAGAGAAGGTCCGCACTGTTATTGAGACCCGCAATACTGCGATGGCACTTGAATTAGAAAAGGACGATGATGTCATCGATACCTTGCATCGCGAATTAATCAGCAAACTCACTGATGGTTCATGGGACAAGGGCGTTGCTTCGGCAATCGATATCACACTTCTTGGTCGTTACTACGAACGCTATGCAGACCATGCGGTATCTGTCTCTCGCCGCGTTTACTTCTTAGTTACCGGAGAATTCGCGCCAGTTTAGTCTGTTAAAAATCTTGTGGCTGAAGTAGAGTCGCGGGCATGACATACACACCCTCACCTGCAGATAAGTTCACCTTCGGCCTCTGGACTGTCGGCTGGCAAGCGCGCGATCCATTCGGAGATCCAACTCGCGAAGCCCTCGATCCAGTGCGCACAGTCAACGAACTCGCAGCGCGAGGTGCATACGGTGTGACATTCCACGATGATGATCTCTTCCCATTTGGTTCAGATGATTCAACTCGTGAAGGACATATCGATCGTTTTAAGAAGGCTCTGGCTGACACTGGAATGAAAGTTCCGATGGCAACTACCAACCTCTTTAGCCACCCAGTATTTAAAGATGGCGCACTCACAAGCAACGATCGCGATATTCGACGCTTTGCAGTTCGTAAGGTGATGCGCAATATCGATTTGGCTGTAGATCTTGGTGCAAAGATTTATGTTTGCTGGGGCGGACGCGAAGGTGCAGAATCTGAGAGCTCAAAGGATGCCTATGTTGCACTTCAGCGTTATGCCGAAGGCTTTAACATCCTTGGGCAATATGTGATCGATAAGGGCTATGACATTAAATTTGCCATCGAGCCAAAACCAAATGAACCACGTGGAGATATTTTCCTTCCAACAATTGGCCACGCACTTGGTTTTATCCAGATGCTCGATCACCCAGAGATGGTTGGTCTCAATCCAGAAGTTGGTCATGAACAGATGGCTAATCTCAACTTTGTCCATGGAATTGCTCAAGCGTTGTGGCAGAAGAAGTTGTTCCACATCGATCTCAACGGTCAGCGTGGACCCAAGTATGACCAAGACTTCGTCTTTGGCCATGGCGACGTCAAGAGCGCGTTCTTCCTCGTTGATCTACTCGAGCGTTATGGATATTCAGGACCTAAGCACTTCGATTATAAGCCTGTGCGCACAGATAGCGACTCTGGTGTCTGGGCATCCGCGACATCCAATATGCGTATGTACTTAGTTCTTAAGGAGCGCGCTGAGGCATTCCGCAAGGATTCACGCGTTATTGCTGCGATGAAGGAATCCAATATCCCAGGTCTTTCTGAGCCAACACTTGCTGCAGGTGAAAGTTGGAAGGATCTCGCAAAGGATTCATTTGATGCAGATGTCGCGGGAAAACGTGGATATGGATATGAAATTCTCGACCAACTCGCGATGGAGCATTTGATGGGTGTAACTGTCTAATAAAGATTAGACTCCACGAATGCGCCTAGGAGTTCTTGATGTTGGTTCCAACACCATTCATCTTCAGGTTGTTGATGCACACCTTGGTGCACCCCCAATTCCCAACTCATCTCACAAATCCATTATCAAGCTCACTGAATACCTTGATGATTCAGGCGCAATAACTCCACTCGGTGTTGACCGCATTACTGCATCTATTTCCAGCAATTTAAGCGATGCTGCACATCTCGATATCGATGAGCTTTTAGCTTTCGCAACATCTGCAATTCGTGAAGCAGTAAATTCTGATGAAGTGATTGCTTATGTGAATAAAAAGTGTGGCATTGAGCTACAAGTTTTGAGTGGTGAAGAAGAGGCACGTTTTACATTCTTAGCAGCACGCAGATGGCTGGGGTGGTCTGCAGGTGATCTCTTGGTACTTGATATCGGTGGGGGATCACTTGAAATCGCACGGGGACCCGATGAAGATCCTCTCTTCACGTCATCTTTGCAATTAGGTGCGGGGCGTTTAACGCGAACATTCCTTAAGGGCGATCCTTTTACATCAAAGTCGCTGAAGGCCTTGGAGGAACATGTAGAAGATGCAATTTCAACACTTGCCCAATCGCTTTCAACATTTGAAAAAGATAATGCTGCTGGAACCAGCAAGACTTTTAGAACATTGGCAAAGATTTCACAGAATATGTTTCCGAAATTAGGGCAACACTTAACGCTTGAAGCACTTGAAGAGATGGTGCCTAAACTTCAAGCCCTGAACATCGATGAGCGCCACGCGCTGGCGGCAGTTTCTACAGAGCGTGCACCACAAATTGTTGCGGGCTCGATGGTTGCACGGCAGTTAATGCGAACCTTAGAGTTGAAAGAGATTCGAATCTGCCCATGGGCACTTCGCGAAGGCATCGTTCTGCACAGATTGGATTGGATTGAGCGTTAGTGAGAAATGCTTAAGTAATCCAAACCCACGATTTCACCTTTAACGCGATGAACAATCCATGCATCGCCCGGTTCGAGCTTAATTAAATCCTTATTCTTAAGATTTGTATCGATGATTCCACGAATTATTGTTGGAATTACAGGGTTATGGCTACAGATTAATATGTTTTTCTGATCTTGTTTCAACGCATTAGCAAATCCAACAGAACGACTGGGATCTTCCTGGAAGATCTCTTCATTCAGACTAGGAACTGCCGTGATTGATAAGCCACGAGCATGTGCAAGTGGGGTCACTGTCTGAACGCATCGGGTGTAATCAGATGTGTAGACCTCATCGATGGCAAAAGGTTCAAGATGTTTAATCAAAAGCTGCGCCTGATCAAAACCAAGTTCATTGAGGGTGCGCTGTGAATCTGGTTCATCCCAGTCTCCACGCTCGAGCGCCTTGGTATGTCGAAGAATAATGAGAGTATCGGTACGTTGTTCCTGCGCTTGGAAGTTTGCAATCATCTCTCTATCGGTTTGGTAGGTAGAGAGCTCTATAGCTTCTTCAAAGGGTAGCCATCGAAGTTGATCAACTTCCTTATTTGTAACAAAGGTACTTGCATCGAGTGCGCAATGAGCTGCCCAGAAAATGACGCGCTTCGCTTCACCATTTTCTTCATAATCTACAGCTCCAAGTTGGCGAGTAAAATTTGCTCTGATGCCAGTCTCTTCGACCAATTCGCGATAGGCACATTGCAGCGCAGTCTCACCTTGCTCAATCTTTCCCTTTGGAAGAGTCCAGTCCTCATACTGTGGGCGATGAACCAGGGCAATTTCGATGGTGCGAGTTGACGTCTCTCGCCACAGAAGTGCACCAGCAGCTCTGATCATGCGCTGTTAAATTTCTCAATAAAGTGATCTTGGAAGTTCACGAGGTAATTTCCATCGACGTCTTTAATATTTCGAACCCAATGATTTGTATTATCGAGCTCCCAAATTGAGTAGATATCTGAGACAGAGTCATCCAGAATTGCTTGTAAACGAACCTTATGTTTTTCAGATTCAATACTCACAAGGGATTCAACGCGACGATCAAGGTTGCGCTGCATCATATCTGCGCTACCAATGAAGTAATCCTCTGCACCATCGTTGCGGAAGTAATAGATACGAGAATGCTCGAGGAAGCGACCTAAAATCGATCGAATTTTGATATTTTCTCGGCGGGCTGTTGTATTGAGCTGAAGAGAGCAAATTCCGCGAACGATAATTTCTACCTTTACGCCAGCATCTGCTGCTTCATAAATTGCGCTGACTATCTCTTCATCCAGCAACGAGTTGAGCTTCAATCGAATCCATGCCGGTTTGCCATCAAGATGGTGGTGGGTCTCACGATTGATACGCATTAAGAGACTCTTGCGCATGCTGTGAGGTGCGACAAGCAGACGTGAATAATCATGTTTGGTGGAGTGGCCAGAGAGTTCATTGAAGAGTCGCGATAGATCTTCGCCAAGAACTGGGTCAGCACTCAATAAACCTAAATCATCATAGAAGCGCGCTGTCTTTGGGTTGTAATTTCCGGTTCCTACATGGCAGTAACGGCGCAGTGAGTCGCCTTCTTCGCGAACAACCAGAGATAACTTGGCGTGGGTCTTAAGCCCCATGAGGCCATAGACAACGTGTACGCCCACTTCTTCGAGCTTGCGCGCCCAACGCACATTGGCCATCTCATCAAAACGGGCACGGATTTCGATGACTGCTAAAACTTGCTTACCGGCTTCGGCAGCTTCAATGAGAGCTTCAACAATCGGTGAATCACCTGATGTTCTATACAAAGTCTGTTTAATCGCTAGAACGTGTGGATCTTGCGCTGCATTTTCAAGAAATTTTACAACTGACGATGTGAACGATTGATATGGGTGGTGGAGCAAAATTTCGCCCTTGCGAAGAGCGGCAAAGTAAGAATCAGTAGAGTTTGGATCTACATCACGTAGTTCGGGCGCGGTCTCGCTTCTAAATGGCTTGTACTTTAAATCAGGGAAGTCGAGGTCCGCAATTTGATTGAGACTGCGCAGATCTAAAGGACTGTCATATTTAATGACATCGTATGGCTCGATCTGGAGCTCATCCATGAGTTCATTGAGCACTTGGGTATTGATGACCTTATCTACTTCAAGGCGCACAGGAGGCCCGAAGCGGCGACGCGTGAGTTCTTTCTCCATGGTCTCAAGAATGTCATCGGTCTCATCTTCATCGAGATCAAGATCTTGATTACGTGTGACACGGAAGAAGAAGTGATCTTTGAGAGTAACGCCAGGGAAGAGATCTGAAAGATGTTCAGCAATTAATTCATCAATGAGTACAAATCTGAATTTGGAAGCATCAGATGTTCGTATATATCGTGGCAAGTTTGATGGGACTTTTACACGGGCAAAGCTAATATCGTAATCCTCGCTAGATTCGATGTTGATACCAACATTGAGTGAGAGTCCAGAGATGTAGGGAAAAGGGTGGGACGGATCTACAACCAATGGAGTTAGAACAGGGAAAATTCTCTTGTTGTAATAATCCTTTAGGTGATCGCGTTCATCTATGGTGAGTTCGTCGATCTTGAGAAACTCAATGCCGTGTTCGCGAAGTTCTGGAACGATGACATCTCTAAATCTCTCGGCTTGAATCTGCACAAGTTCTTGAGTTCGCTTGAGGACAATCTTGAGCAGTTCTTTTGGCACATATCCGGCGCTATTGGGAGTTGTTACTCCACGTTCGATCTTGGCTTTTAAGGATGCAACACGAACCATAAAAAATTCATCGAGGTTGGAAGAGAAGATAGCTAAGAAGCGGACCCGTTCCAGAAGGGGAATAGTGGGATCTTCAGTGAGTTCGAGAACACGAGTATCGAAGTCGAGCCAGGTGAGCTCTCGATCTTGAAAGCTCGAGATTTGATTCTTCACTCCCTAATCTTGGCGCAGGTGGGTGAATAACAGGTAATCGGTATATGAACGTGGGCCAGAAACAGTGAGGCGGGTCGGGCTCGAACCGACGACGACCGAATTATGAGTTCGGGGCTCTAACCAACTGAGCTACCGCCTCGTCGTAGTCAATCTTAAGGGGTTGCTCATTAGGATAACGCCATGATTCATCTCAGTCAGGCGCGTTCTTCTATTATTTTTGAGCACGATGGCGATTCACTTGCTGTTCTTTATTGGGGTAAGAAGCTTGGCACAATCAATGAGAAATCTGCAGCGGCAATAAGATCCGCACTTTCCAAGCCTCACTTTCACGGTGGTCTTGATGTCGCGCCGGGTTATTTGATTCTGCGTGAACATTCACATGGATGGATAGGCCATCCTGCACTTCGCGGTCATCGCGGGGGAGTTGGCGCATCGAATGCATTTACTGTAAAGAGTGCGGTACAGAAGGATCAATCAATGGTTGCAACCTTTGTTGATGCAATCGCCGGAATTGAAATTGAGATGACTTACACGCTCACCCCATCGGACGTTTTATTGCTGGATGCGAAGGTAACAAATACTGCAGAGGGTGATTACTTCCTTGAGCACTTCCTTTATTGGCTGCCACTTCCCGAACAAGCAAATGAAGTTCTTGATTTCTATGGCCATTGGACGAAAGAGCGTCAACCGCAGCGTCGCTCCATCGAATACGGACTCATCACTCGCGAAGGTTTTGAAGGTCGATCTGGACATGATTACACCATTACTCAGGTTGCGCTCAATCATGCGACAGGATTTAGACATGGTGAAGCGTGGTCACTTGCAATGGCATGGAGTGGCAACAATATTCATCACGTTGAACGTTTGATTGATGGACATAAATCAATTGGTGCCGGTGAGTACTTGCTTCCAGGTGAAGTAATTTTGAAGAAGAGCGAGAGCTATGTGGCGCCTCGTGCTATTGCAACTTTTAGTGACCGTGGCCTTGATGGTTTAACAAATAACCATTACTTATGGATTCGCGCGCGCAAGAACCACATTACTAAGGTTCGTCCTCGTCCATTGACACTTAATATGTGGGAGGCGGTCTACTTCAATCACAACGAAGAAGGCATCCGAAAGATGGTTGATAAGGCTGCTGAAATCGGAGTCGAGCGCGTTGTCTTAGATGATGGTTGGTTTGGTTCACGACGTAACGATCGTGCTGGACTTGGCGATTGGGTTGTATCAAAGGATGCCTGGCCCAACGGCTTAGATCCCATCATCAAGTACATCAACGATAAAGGCATTGAATTTGGTCTCTGGTTTGAGGGTGAGATGGTCAACCGGGATTCAGATCTCTATCGCGCACACCCAGATTGGATTCTGCAAGAGCCAGGGCGCCTTCCGATTGAAGGCCGCTGGCAGCAAGTATTAGATCTGACAAAAGAGGGCGCATATAACCACGTTCTGAACCAAGTTGATGCTGTCTTAAGTGCGCATAACATCTCCTACATCAAATGGGATCACAATCGACATTTAACTGATCCGATTTCAGATGGTCGCCCCGTTGTTCGCAAGCAGACGCAAGCGATCTATCGAATGTTTGATGAACTCAAAAAGCGACACCCAGGACTTGAAATCGAATCTTGTTCATCAGGTGGCGGACGAATCGATTTGGGAATGATTGAACATGCAGATCGATTCTGGACATCAGATCAAAATGATCCGCTAGAGCGTCAACAGATTCAACGCTGGACCGGATTGGTTATTCCACCAGAATTTTTAGGCACACACGTTGGACCAACTGTTGGACA
>JBBAMS010000004.1:0-7200 GCA_040402415.1 Candidatus Planktophila sp.
CCGGCAAGAACTACCCCATAAACACCGATAGATGTGACAGCGAGAATATAGAGAACTCCCACTGGAAGATCTGTCAGTTGCAGCGCTGTCTTATGACCAAAGAGGCTCACAACTCCAGTCATTGGAATTACTGCAAAGGCCATAAAGCACATTGCAGTTGCAATGATTGGAGCAATAATGAAGACGACTTTATCTGCAGCTGCCGGAATGATGTCTTCCTTCAACGCAAGCTTGACTCCATCGGAAAGTGATTGCAGCAAGCCAGCCGGGCCAACGCGGTTAGGACCAGTGCGTAGCTGCATCTTTGCAAGCACGCGACGTTCGGTCCAGACAGCCATCAGCGTTGAGACGACGCAGATAATAAAGACTAAAAAGGCTTTGACTGCGACGAGCCAACCTGGATCGAGACCTAAAAGTTGCGCTGTTGTCATGCCTTCACCACCGTTACTACATCGCCGTGGACTGCATCGAGTGCGATAAGTGCTTGAGATGCAAATGAGTTACGTGGGATCCAGATTGCATCTTCGTGGATATCTTCAACAAGTACCGGAATCGTGATGGAACCGTGTGCATTAGAAAGCCGAACTTGTTGTCCAGTTACTACACCAACAACGCCTGCGCGCTTTGGTGAAATCACTGCAACTGTTGGACGACGTGTTCCAGCCAAATTATCTTCACCCTTTTGCAGAGTTCCCATATCAAGCAAGCGACGCCATGAAGTAAGGAGCGCTTCATTTCCACTCACTGATTGTGGGGCAACCGGTGTTACTGGTGCGAGCTGTACCCGCGCACCATCCCACTTTCCAAGTTGATTAAATTCGCGAGCTGCTGCTGTGACTGTACCGAGCATGATGGATTCACCCATCGCATCTGCCAACATGGAAAGAATGCGGACATCGCTGCGGTTATGTGAATCAGTAACGGCCTCATCAAATGCACGTGCGCGACCTTCCCAATTAAGGAAGCTTCCACTCTTTTCGGTGATTGCTGCAACAGGAAGTACGACATCTGCAACTGCAGTGATGGCACTTGGTGCGATTTCGAGTGAGACAACAAATGATTTCTTGAGCGCATCAATGGCTGCGCCAGAATGTGGAAGATCGTGTGCATCTACTCCGCCAACGACAACTGCATCGAGTTGATTATTTGCAAGTGCATCAAAAATTTGCGTTGATGAGCGACCTGGTGTTAATGGAAGTGAGCTAACGCCCCATGCTGCTGCAATATCTACGCGAGCTGCAGCATCCGCTACCGGACGACCGCCAGGAAGAACAGTGCCAAGGGCGCCTGCTTCCAGCGCCCCACGTTCGCCTGCGCGACGTGGAATATATGCAATCTTTGCACCCGTCTTTGCAGCAAGGGCTGCAACTGCGCAGAAGAGTCCGGCGCTTTCCGATGCGCGCTCTCCAACAAGAATGATTGATTTTGCTGACAGTGCAAGAGATGCAACTGCTGCAGGTTCTGCGCCGGGTGCCACCTTAAAGAAATCTGCCTTGAGCTTATCCATTGCAATCGAGCCCTTTGTGGCAACAGCTGTGACTTTAAGTCCGCGCTTTTTGAAGTTCTTATTCAGACGTAAGAAGACGATGGGTGATTCTTCTTCTGGTTCAAATGCAACGAGTGCAACGTGATCTGCGGTATCGATATCGCGATAGGTTGTAGATGATCCTGCAACATGAGCTGCCAAGAAATCACGCTCTTCATCAGATGTGACACGTGCACGGTAATCAATATCATTCGTGCCGAGTGCGATACGAGCAAACTTTGAATATCCGTAGGCATCTTCTGTTGTGACGCGACCACCTGTAAGAACTGCAGCACGCTTTCCTTTGAGTCCGGCGGCGGCGGCTTCGAGAGCTTCTGGCCAAGATGCTTGCACGAGTACACCTTCAGTGTTGCGAACAAGTGGATGAGTTAAGCGATCTAGAGCTGTCACATATTTAAATGCCCAACGACCCTTATCGCAGTTCCACTCTTCATTGACAGATGGGTCATCTCCTGCAAGGCGACGTAAAGTCTTTCCGCGACGGACATCGGTGCGCATATCGCAACCAGATGCACAGTGCTCGCAGGCAGATGGAGTTGATACTAAATCAAAAGGCCGTGCACGGAATCGGTAAGAAGCACCGGTGAGTGCACCTACTGGACAGATCTGCACAGTGTTTCCGGAGAAGTAGGACCTAAAGGGATCGTTCTCGTAGATGCCAACTTGCTGCAAGGCACCGCGCTCATTCAGAGTAATAAATGGATCGGATGCAATCTGCTCGGAGAAACGCGTGCAGCGCGCACAGAGAACGCAACGTTCGCGATCGAGAAGAACGGAGGATGAAATATTGATGGGCTTTTCAAAGGTGCGCTTGTAACCATCTAGGCGTGCATCTGGTCGACCATTGCTCATCGCTTGGTTCTGCAGCGGGCATTCGCCACCCTTATCGCAGACGGGGCAATCAAGTGGATGGTTTCCGAGCAATAACTCCATCACACCTTTCTGCGCCTTATCGGCAACAGGTGATGTCAATTGAGTTTTAACAATCATGTTGGGCTCGACTGGAATCGTGCAGGACGCTTGTGGCTTTGGAAATGCGCGGCCATTAATTTCAACATCGACAAGACATTGACGACATGCACCAACTGGATCTAGAAGTGGGTGATCGCAGAAACGTGGAATCTGAATCCCAAGTTTTTCGGCGGCGCGAATAATCAGGGTGCCTTTTGGAACGGTGACTTCAAAACCATCGATGACGACAGTAATCATCTCAACTGCAACAGCGGATTCTTGAGTTGTTGTCATTACTGCGATGCTCCCACAAAGAGTGTGGACTTCACAGGATCAAATGGGCAGGCACCGTTTGTTACGTGCGCGATGTATTCGTCGCGGAAGTACTTGATAGAAGATGTAATTGGGCTAGTTGCGCCATCACCAAGTGCGCAGAATGAGCGACCCATAATGTTGTCACAGAGATCAAGAAGCTTCTCAAGATCTGCTTCTGTTCCAGTTCCATTTTCTAGATCGCGCAGAATTTGTACCAACCACCATGTGCCTTCGCGACATGGTGTGCACTTACCGCACGATTCGTGCTTGTAGAACTCAGTCCAACGAAGTACTGCGCGAACAACACATGTTGTCTCATCAAAGATTTGCAGCGCCTTTGTGCCAAGCATCGAACCTGCTGCAGCTACTCCTTCATAATCCAGTGGAGTATCAAGGTGTGCATCGGTAAAGAGCGGAGTAGATGATCCACCTGGTGTCCAGAACTTGAGCTGATGTCCGGTGCGAACACCGCCAGCAAGTTCAAGGATTTCACGCAGTGTGATTCCAAGTGGTGCTTCAAATTGTCCCGGGTTATTTACATGCCCTGAGAGTGAGTACAGGGTTACACCCTTTGATTTTTCTGTACCCATTGATTGGTACCACTCTGCGCCATTGTTGATGATGGCAGGCACAGATGAGATTGATTCCACGTTATTCACCACTGTTGGGCGCGCATACAAGCCAGCAATGGCTGGGAACGGTGGGCGCAAACGTGGTTGGCCACGGAAACCTTCAAGTGAATCAAGCAGCGCTGTCTCTTCACCGCAAATGTAAGCACCTGCTCCAATATGAAGCGTGATATCAATACCGTTACCGAGATGTCCGGCCTTATATGCATCTTGTATTGCAGCGTTCATACGACGCACGACGTGTGTTACTTCTCCGCGAATATAGATAAAGGCGCGCTCTGCACGAATTGCGTGGCAGGCGATAATGCAACCTTCAACAAGTACATGTGGGTTGGCCATCAGCAACGGAGTGTCCTTGCATGTACCTGGCTCTGATTCATCAGCGTTCACAACGAGATAATGATCTTTGTTATCACCTTGTGGGATAAAGCCCCACTTCATTCCGGTGGGAAAGCCTGCGCCGCCGCGACCGCGAAGGCCTGAATCTTTTACCAGTTGAATCACTGCATCAGGATCCATGGCAAGAGCTTTCTTAGAAGCGGTATATCCACCGTTGCGGGTATATGCCTCGATGGTAAATGAATCTGCTTGATCCCAATGTGCCGAGAGGACGGGGGTTAACTTTGTCATTACTACTTACCTTCCTTTGAAAGTTTGAGTCCTAGAAGTGTTGGCGCACCTGCCTGCACACCTTCGCGAGCAAGGCCATCATCAAAACCGGCAAGAACTGCAGAAGCTTCTTTATATGTAACAAGTTTATTTGGACCACGAGTAGGTGCTGGTGGATTTCCTGCACGGGCACCATCGACTAATGACTTTGCAGATTCAACGCTCTGGTTGTCATAGAACTCCCAGTTAGCCATCACAACAGGTGCGTAATCACAGGCAGCATTGCATTCAATATGTTCGAGAGAAACTTTTCCATCCGCAGTAACGCCATCGTTTTCAATACCAAGGTGCTCTTTGAGCGCTGAGAAGATTGCGTCCCCTCCCATGACTGCGCACAAAGTATTTGTGCACACACCTACGTGGTATTCACCCACTGGCCTCCGCTTATATTGCGTATAGAAAGACGCTACTGCTGAAACTTCTGCAGTTTCAATAGCAAGAATTTTAGAGATTGTCTCAATACCCTCATTGGTGACATAACCAGATACTGATTGCACATAGTGAAGTAGCGGCATGATGGCAGAACGGCTACGTGGGTAGCGCGCAATAATTGTCTGCATCAAGTCGTGATCTAAAGTCATCGGTCAACGCCTCCCATAACAGGATCGATAGACGCAACAGCGCCGATAATGTCAGCAACCATTCCACCTTCGCTCATTGCAGATGTTGATTGCAAATTGTTAAATGATGGTTCACGAAAGTGCACTCGGTATGGACGAGTTCCACCGTCTGAGACAACGTGGGCAGCGAGTTCGCCGCGCGGTGATTCAACTGTGGCATAGACCTGGCCTGCTGGAACGCGGAAACCTTCGGTAACAAGTTTGAAGTGATGGATGAGTGATTCCATTGATGAACCCATGATTTCGCGAATGTGATCGAGTGAGTTGCCGAGACCGTCTGCGCCCAGTGCAAGCTGCGCCGGCCAGGCAATCTTTTTATCGGCTACCATCACTGGCTGACCTTCAAGTTTGTCGAGCTTAGCTACGGCTTGTTCGATGATGCGAAGTGATTGTTCGAGCTCTGCCATCCGTACTAAGAAGCGACCATAGACATCTGATGTATCTGCTGTGATGACATCGAATTCATAATTTTCATATCCACAGTACGGCTGCATCTTGCGCAAATCCCAAGGCAAACCAGCAGAGCGAAGTACGGGACCTGTAATTCCCAGTGTTGTACATCCTGCAAGATCAAGGTAACCAATACCTTCGGTGCGCTTCATCCAGATCGTGTTACCGATAAGCAGCTTTGCATTATCTTCAAAGTTTTTGCGTAGAGTCTTTACAACTTCGCGAATCTTTACCGTCATTCCTGCAGGCAGATCTTGTGAAACCCCACCTGGGCGCACATAAGCCATATTCATGCGAAGACCAGTGATTTCCTCAAATGTATCAAGGACAATTTCGCGATCACGGAAAGCGAAGAACATAGGGCCCATGGCACCGAGTTCAAGAGCACCTGTGCCGAGGGCGACCATGTGGGATGAAATGCGGTTGAGCTCCATCATCAGAACGCGAATCACTGATGCACGCTCTGGAATATCGTTGGTAATACCAAGAAGTTTTTCAACAGCTAAGCAGTACGCAGTCTCGTTAAATATTGGCGCTAGGTAATCCATACGAGTAACAAATGTGACCGCCTGGGTCCAGTTGCGGTATTCAATATTTTTCTCAATACCTGTATGCAAATAACCAATTCCTGTACGTACTTCAGTAACTGTCTCGCCCTCAAGTTCGAGAACAAGGCGAAGCACACCGTGTGTTGATGGGTGTTGTGGACCCATATTGACGATGATGCGCTCTTCTTTGGATTCACCAATTTCAGAGACGAGTGAATCCCAATCACCACCGGTAACTGAGAAGACTGTGCCTTCTGTAGTTTCGCGTGAAGATGCGTATGGATCAAACAAATTATTTTTTGATTTATCTTGGGTTGTCATCGGTAGCTCCGGCGATTAGATGGTGCAGGAGTTGTTGCACCCTTGTATTCGACCGCAATTCCACCGAGTGGGTAATCCTTACGTTGTGGGTGACCATCCCAATCATCGGGCATCAAGATACGAGTAAGACCTGGGTGGCCATCAAAGATGATTCCGAACATGTCGAATGTCTCGCGCTCGTGCCAATTATTTCCAGCCCATACTTCAACAACAGAGGGGATATGTGGATCAAGATCTGATGTTGCAACCTCTAGACGAACACGTTGGTTCTTTGTCATCGAAAGAAGTGGGTAGACCGCAACGAGTTCAGCGCCTGCGCGATCTGGGTAGTTGATACCAGAGACACCCATACACATTTCAAACTTCAACGTATCGCGCAGAATAAAGGCAACTTCGACAAGGCGTGACTTCTTAATATGCAGCGTAAGTTCGCCGCGATCTACAACAACGCGAGTTATTGCATCTTCGAAATCTGGATATGCGCGCTCGAGATCATCGGCAACGTCATCGAAATATCCACCGAATGGACGCTCGGTTGAACCAGTAGAGGCCGCAGTGCGAACCAGCCCGCCGTAACCTGAAGTATCTCCGGTGCCACTGCCTCCGAACATACCTTTCTGATCTTCACTCATTTACGCCAGTAGCCCTGTCATTTGAATAGTTGGCTTGGCATTCATGGCAGCAAGTTCAACTTCCTTGATGATTGCTTCACGATTTGGACCGAGCTTGGTATCACCAATAAGAGTGTGTAGCTTGATGATTGCATCCATCAACTGTTCTGGACGTGGTGGGCAACCTGGAAGATAAATATCAACGGGCACAATGTGATCAACACCTTGCACGATTGCGTAGTTATTAAACATTCCACCGGATGAAGCGCATGCGCCCATGGAGATAACCCACTTTGGCGCTGTCATTTGATCATAAATCTGGCGCAGTACTGGTGCCATCTTCTGAGAGACGCGACCTGCAACAATCATGAGATCTGCTTGACGAGGAGATGCGGAGAAACGTTCCATACCGAAACGTGAAATATCGTGCTTGGGTGCTGAACCCAGCGCCATCATTTCAATTGCGCAGCAGGCAAGACCAAATGTGGCAGGCCAGAGCGAACTCTTGCGCATGTAACCGGCAAGACCTTCCACTGTTGA
>JBBAMS010000004.1:7300-43597 GCA_040402415.1 Candidatus Planktophila sp.
TCCCATTCCAATCCGCCGCGACGCCACACATATGCATATGCGACGAAGACTGTTGCAATAAATATTGTCATCTCAACTAGTCCAAATAAACCGAGCTTGTCGAAAGTCACTGCCCATGGATAGAGAAAGACGATTTCAATATCGAAGACGATAAAGAGCATCGCGGTAAGAAAGTACTTCACCGGAAAACGTCCACCTTGCATAGCTTGCGGTGATGGTTCGATTCCGCACTCGTATGCTTCTAGCTTTGCGCGGTTATAGCGCGCAGGTCCGGTAACGGCTGCGATACCCACCGAGAATGCGGCAAAGCCAAAGCCAATGGCAAACATCACCACAATAGGTATGTATGGATTCGCGCTCACAAGCGAAATCCTAAGCGTTTGCCGTTGCGCATTTAACCGTTACGGCTTTCGCGCTTTGTGAACTGCGACAACCCCACCGGTCAGGTTGGTCCAGGTGATATCGACCCATCCGGCAGCCGAAATCTTGGCCGCGAGCGCCGCTTGATCTGGCCAGGCCCTGATGGATTCAGCCAGGTAGATATAGGCATCGGGATTGGTTGCGGTCTTACGGGCAACCCACGGAAGGGCCTTCATAAGGTAATTCGTATATATGGTGCGAAATGGGCGCCAGGTAGGGCTGGAGAACTCGGCCACGACTAGATGTCCCCCGCTCTTAACCACGCGCAGCATCTCAGCGAGCGCTTTTTCAGTGTTCTGGGTATTTCTCAGCCCAAAAGAGATGGTGGCAGTATCAAATTCACCGTCTACAAAGGGCAGGTTGAGGGCATCAGCCTTGGTAAAGGCCAGGTGTGGGCGGGCTTTGCGGCCGGCAGCCAGCATTCCCTCACTGAAATCAGCTGGGATGACATCTGCGCCAGCTGCTGCCAGTGGCTCAGAGCTAGATCCCGTCCCAGCAGCTAAATCAAGGATCTTCTGCCCGGGGCGCGGATCGATAATCCGGGTCGCCTGCTTACGCCAGGCCTTGGTCCGCCCCAGGCTCAAAAGGTCATTGACCAGGTCATATCTCTTGGCCACGCCATCGAACATCGCCGCGACTTCGTCGGGATTCTTATCCATATTGGCGCGTGACATGCGCATATTCTCCCTGAAGGTAGGCTCTGCGCACAACTTGTAATAAATACAGATAAGAGGCCTCACCGATGTCGATTCAATCAGGTTCACTTCGCGCCACTGTCTTCCCACGTAGTACCGCCCTCACACAAGGGCTATTCGTTGTTGGCGGAGGCGGCTTTATCGCACTCCTTGCTCAGATCTCGATTCCAGTTCCAGGATCACCTGTTCCTGTCACAGGTCAGACACTTGCGGTTCTTCTAATCGGAACAACATATGGCGCTCGCCTTGGTTTCATAACTTTTGCTTCATATTTATTGGCCGGAATTGCAGGAGCACCAATCTTCGCTCACTCTGCAACATCTGCCAATCACGGAATCGCACGCCTTACTGGTGCAACCGGTGGTTACCTCGTTGGAATGCTCGTTGCATCCCTTCTTCTTGGATACCTCGCAGATCGCAAAGCAGATCAGAAATTTAAGACTTCATTTCCGGCACTTCTGCTCGGCGACATTGTTATCTTCGCATTTGGTCTTACCTGGTTACACGCCTCCCTTGATATGACATGGACAGCAACAATCAAAGCAGGATTTACACCATTTATTCTCGGTGAAGCTCTCAAGATTGCAATCACTGCAACATCACTTCCCCTCGTATGGCGAAGAATTTCACGCAGCCTCAAAAACTAAATGGCTTCACTCATCCCCGTCACCACAACTCGTATTGGTGAACACCTTCCCCTGCTAGATTTACTTCCTTCCGCTTCCCCGCTTTCATGGGTTCGCAATGGTGAAGGCCTTGTGGGCTGGGGAGTTCATGCAACAACTACTGTCAGCGGAAAAGATCGCTTCGAGAAAGCACGTGACTGGTGGCATCACCAATTAGAAACTTTCTCTGTTGCTAACTCCGTACACGGAAGCGGCACAGGGCCAGTTCTCTTCGCCTCTTTCTCATTCGACCGAAACCAAGAGTCAGTACTGGTTATTCCACAAGTAATCGTTGGACAGAAAGGTCTGCAATCCTGGATTACATGGATTGGCGATATCGCACAGCCTCTTCTTCCAGAAAAGCGTGAAGACATTTCACAAGGTGCCTTCACCTTTGGCGATGGAAGCATCAGCACTGCCGCGTGGAAAGAGCGTGTTGCACAAGCAATCACGCGGATTGAAACCACGAAGGTCGACAAGGTCGTTTTAGCGAGAGATCTCGTTGCAACAACGCGTGCAGATATCGATGCACGTCCCATCCTTGCCAAACTCGTATCTGAATATCCATCAACCTGGACATTTGCCGTCGACGGTCTTGTTGGTGCAACACCTGAACTCTTGCTTCGCCTCTCTCGTGGAATGGTCACATCACGAGTTCTCGCAGGCACTATTCCAAAGACCGGCGATGACGAGAAAGATTTAGCACTTGCCGCATCCCTTGCACGTTCTTCTAAAGATCTAGAAGAGCATGAATATGCGGTGCGATCCGTGGCAGAAGCTCTTGAACCATTCTGCTCATCAACAAACGTTCCTGAATCCCCTTTTGTTCTGCACTTAGCCAATGTCATGCACTTGGCAACCGATGTGACAGGTGCGCTTACGGAAAGTAAGCAGCGCGTCGATGCTTTCTCGCTACTGAAGAACTTGCATCCTTCTGCTGCTGTTTGTGGCACTCCACGCAACATCGCCTTCGACATCATCGACGAAATTGAAGGCATGAACCGCGGTCGTTATGCAGGCCCTGTTGGTTGGATTGATGCCAGTGGTGATGGCGAGCTAGGTATTGCCCTTCGCACTGGCCAGATCACTGGAAAAGAGATTCGCATTTATGCGGGCTGCGGAATCGTTGCTGGCTCTAACCCAGAAAAAGAATTAGAAGAGAGTAATGCAAAGATGATTCCTATGCGGTCTGCGCTACAGAATTAAAGTTACATCGAAGAGACGCTGTTATAAATCTCTTTGAGGAAATCTGCATTTGATTCTCGGTTTGGAACATTTACAACAACAACGCTGATGCCTTGAACCGGCACTGAAAGTTCTGTGATGAGCTCTTTCTGGGTCCCTATGGTCTTTGCAGGGATACCCATAGAAGTGGCAATCGCAGCAGGATCTAGTCCATGAGGAGTTCCAAAGACATCTTCAAAGCCATCTACTCCACGTTGTGAAAGCGTAGAGAAGATTCCACCCCCATCATTGTTGATAACAAAAATCTTGAGATTGATCTTTTCTTTGTGGATGAGCCCTGTGAGGTCATGCAAGAAGCCAAGGTCGCCAAGAACGGCGATGGTCTCTTTGCGCTGGGATGCAATACCGAGAGCAGTTGAGATATTGCCATCAATGCCCGCAAGTCCGCGGTTGGCAAAGGTTTCAACGCCCATGCGAGCTGCGGCAAAACCTTCAAGGTCGCGGATCGGGCGGGATGAAGAGATGAAGAGGGAAGTGCCAGTTGGAACTCCAGCTGCAATTTCACGTGCAACGAGTTGTTCTGACCAAGTGGAAATGTCGCCAACAAGCTTGGATGCGCGAAGAGAATACTTCTTCCACTTCTCAGCATATTCAGCATCAGCAGGTTGTACTTCAACAACAGGCAATTGCGTGAATTTCTGATCGGCCATTCGGTCGGAATCTACCGTCGCCATACGTGGATCAATGACAATTTCTTTACGAGCCATCTTGATAAAGCTATTGATAGAGCGAGAAAGAGTTGTGCGACCGATGACCACGACAGTATCGGGAACTAAATCATCGGCAATGGTCTTTGAAGTAAGAAAGATACTGGCATGTGAAATAGCGTTATCAAATGTCAGTGGGTCTTCAGCGATAACGGGCCAACCAAGATCTTTTGTAAAATCTCTTACAGTGTCGGCGCTCAGTCCCCCGCGGTCATATCCAATTACTAGAACACCACGAGTTGATTTGGTATAGAAAGTTCCGGAAGCTTTGCGATCAAAGACTTTAGGTACAGTAATTGTTAAGTCATTGAGCCAGTTATCGCTCTTATCGCCAACAAGTGGCTCTTCAAATTGAATATTGAGGTGAACTGGGCCACTATGCAGCGAATTAAAAGGAAGCTCCATTGGATAAACGCTGCCTGAAACATCTGCAAAGTAGCGAACTGCTTTTCCGAAGATGCGAGCTTGCTCTGTTGTTTGATTAGCTCCTGTTTTACGAAGGGAGGCAGGGCGATCTGCAGTAAGTACTAGAAGGGGAATATTTGTGTGTGATGCTTCAAGAACTGCAGGGTGGTAATTAGCTACCGCTGTTCCGCTAGTACAAACGATTGGTACTGGTCGTCCAGATGCTTTTGCAATACCCAGTGCGAAGAATGCTGCCGTGCGCTCATCTATACGGACATGGATCTTGATGAGTCCTTTGGTGCTTGCTTGGTAGAAGGCGAGCGAAAGAGGTGCATTTCGAGACCCGGGAGAAATCACTACATCGGTAACGCCGGCTTCAAGAATCTGGCGGACGATGACGCGGGCAAGGAGCGTGGATGGATTCATCACAAGAGCTCCGCTGTCTTCATAACGCGATTCTTCCACCATTCATAGCGCTGTGGTGCCACCTCTAATGCAGCAAAGTCAGGCTCAACTTCCGTGATTTGGATTTCACCATTAACGATTGGAGGGTCTGCAACGTTGGTGCTGAGAAGAGAGCCTGTTCCAAGGCCGCAATCAAAGTTCATTTCAGGAAAAGATGCTGCAAGTTGTAATCCGTAATTGATTCCCACCGCGCTCTCCAGAGCACTCGATACAACTACAGGAAGATTGTGGTGCTCAGCCAACTTATGAGCACGAGCAATTCCACCGAGTGGTTGCACTTTGAACATCAAGATATCAATCACGCCCTTCAGGTCTACAGCAAATGGATCTGCTGCCTTACGAAGGACTTCATCCCCAGCAATCTTGATATCAATCTTTAACTTCTCTTTCAGTTCACGAAGTTCATCCACGGTTCCACAAGGCTGTTCTACGTATTCGAGTGGGCCAATATTTTCGTAGATAGCGCGAAGGTTTGTCACTGCCGCTTGCACTGACCAGTTTCCATTGACATCAATGCGCAGCTTTGCCTTTGGGCGCAAGGTTCTTACTTTTGCTAGGCGAGCGATATCTTCAGGCAAGTTTTCGCCAACTTTTACTTTGAAGGTTTGTACTCCAGGAAACGAGTTCACAATCCACTCAATATCTGCTGGGTCATTCATTGCTGGGATAGTGCCATTTACCTTTACAGAAGCGCGATAGAGCTTGGGGCGTGGCTTGGTTGCAGCCTCAATCGCGCACGCCAACCACGGTGCAGATTCTTTATGGTCGTACTCAAGAAATGGTGAGAATTCACCCCAGCCATATTCACCTTGAAAGAGCGCAACTTCACGAAGGTTGATGCCACGAAAATTTGTCTTGGTAGGCAGCGCAACTACGCGCATTGTTTCGAGCAGGCTCTGATCCATAAATTAAGGTCCCAAACTTAAGGACGTCGCGGAAACTTTCCAAAGTCAGGCTTGCGCTTTTCCTTGTAGGCATCGCGTCCTTCTTGGCCTTCTTCAGATAAGTAGAAGAGAAGGGTGGCATCTCCTGCAAGTTGCTGAAGGCCAGCAAGTCCATCATCGGCAGCGTTCATTGAAGCTTTGATCAGGCGAAGTGCCATTGGAGAGTTCTGCAACATCTCGCGACACCATGAAACTGTCTCAGTTTCCAACTCTTTCAGTGGAACGACAGTGTTAACAAGCCCCATTGATAACGCTTCTTGCGCATCGTATTGACGAGTCATAAACCAAATCTCGCGAGCCTTCTTCTGGCCAACACTTGCGGCCAATAAGCCTGAACCGTAACCACCATCGAATGAACCAACCATTGGTCCGGTCTGGCCAAACTTTGCATTGTCGGCAGCGATAGAGAGATCGCAGACAACATGAAGAACATGGCCGCCGCCAATTGCCCAACCAGCAATCATTGCAACAACTGGCTTAGGTGTACGACGAATCTGTACTTGAAGATCTAAGACATTAAGGCGACCAACACCTTGTTGTGCAAGTTTGTCATCGCCAAGGTAACCATCATCACCGCGAACGCTGATGTCGCCACCAGAACAGAATGCTTCATCACCTTCACCGGTAAGAATGATGACGCCGACTTCAGAATTATCGCGCGCCAAATCAAATGCTGATTTCAATTCGATAATTGTTTGTGGACGAAATGCATTGCGCACTTCTGGGCGATTGATAGTGAGCTTTGCAATGCCATCAGCGACCTGATATTTAATATCGGTAAATGTTTCTCCGCCGGGGCCAGTTGCCCATGCAGGGATACTACGGTCACCAAAATCACGCTTAATAGGCTTGCTCACGATTCCTCCATCTGGTCTACGAGCGATAGCCTACGCGTGCAATGGAGCAGAACGCACAACGAGAACTTCGCACGGCCAATCCCGAATGGTCAGTCAGCGAATTGATGGCTCATGTCTCAAAGGCCCTGACATCTGAAGGTCCTGCGCTGGCTTTTGGCAAAGTCCAGAGTGCCCAGGTTCCCGATAACGTCAGCATTGTTGTTGGAACAACGGGAAGTTCTGGAACATCGAAAGAGGTTGGGCTAAGTGCCAGTGCTGTAATGACTTCAGCGAAAGCATCACATAAATACCTTGGTGCAACACATGGAGATACCTGGTCACTTCTTCTTCCACTGACACATATTGCAGCCATCAATGTATTGGTGCGCGCACGCGAACTTGGTACTGAACCTATCGATCTTCGAGGCAAACGCAGTGAATATCCAACAGTTGATTTCACTGCCGTTGTTCCTTCGCAACTCTTCACAGCGCTCAACGGCGATACCAGACTTTTACAACATTTACAGGAAGCTAATGCAGTCCTCATTGGTGGAGCAGCTCTCTCTGATTCACTTCGCACTCAAGGTGAGGCAGCTGGTATCCATATTGTCACTACCTATGGAATGACAGAAACCTGTGGTGGTTGTGTCTATAACGGAACACCTCTTGATGGTATTGAAATTTCCATTACTGACGCAAATCTCATCGCGATTAAAGGTGCAGTTCTCGCAGAAACTTATCTTGGCGCACAATCATATTGGGATGCTGCAACTAACGAGGGTTGGTTTATCTCATCAGATCTTGGAGAAATCGAGGCTGGAAAATTAATTATTCAAGGACGTAGCGATGATGTGATTATCTCTGGCGGTGAGAATATCTCTCTTAGTCAGATTGAAACCACTCTGCAGAGCCACTTCCCACGATTAACCTGTGCTGCTTTCTCTACAGACGATCCACAATGGGGAGATTCAATCCACCTTGCAGTTGTCGGATCAAAATTGCCAACAGAGGCAGATATCA
The DNA here is from genome assembly GCA_040402415.1 of Candidatus Planktophila sp. Lineage (GTDB taxonomy): Bacteria > Actinomycetota > Actinomycetes > Nanopelagicales > Nanopelagicaceae > Planktophila. The sequence goes on from JBBAMS010000004.1 coordinate 14,703, forward strand.
ATTCATATTTGGCTAAAGAAATTGGCGAATTTGTAAAGATAAAAGGCTTTCTCCATCTTTCTGAACTTCCTTTGATGGGTATCGGTAAGGTTGACCGTAAGAAATTGGTGAAATTATTTATGGAGGCTTCTGATTAATATCTGGATTCGAGGGGCTCGTCCGCGCACACTTCCTGCAGCTATTGCGCCCGTACTTGTTGCAACCGCCGCAGCTGGTTCCCATCGAAAGCCGCCTGAAGCACTATTGGCGCTCTTGGTCAGCCTGTCGCTACAGGTCGCCGTTAATTACTCGAATGATTACTCAGATGGAATTCGCGGAACAGATGACAAGCGTATCGGCCCTGTAAGACTTACGGCATCAGGGTTAGCTCCTGCTGAATCTGTGAAGCGTGCAGCAATAATCTGTTTCGCATTTGCATCAATTGTAGGAATTTATCTTGCATCGCTTTCTTCATGGTGGGGAATCCTTATTGGTGTTGCATCTATTGCAGCTGCCTGGGGGTACACAGGGGGTGCGAACCCATATGGTTATAAGGGCCTTGGCGAAGTATCTGTCTTTATCTTCTTTGGAGTAATCGCAACAGTTGGTTCGTATTTTGTGCAAACTCTTCAAATTACCTGGTTAGCAATCGCTGCATCAATTCCTATGGGAACTCTGGCTTGTTCATTACTTGCCATTAATAATATTCGCGATCGTGCTCAAGACCTTACAGTCTCAAAGCGCACCTTGGCTGTTCGTCTTGGTGACCAGGGTTCACGTAGATTCTTCGTATTCCTTCTGATCGGCACTTATCTCTTTGCTGGTCTTACTTTCAGACTGTGGGCACTTCTTACTTTGGCTACTGCACCGATTGCCTTTACAATCTCGCAGGCTGTCCTACGAGGTGCAAGTGGGCAAGATTTGATTCTACTACTGGCAAAGACGGGCAAGCTCCAACTTCTCTTTGCGCTAACTTTCGCTATCGGCCTCGTGCTGTAAAGGATATAGAATCTACCCATGATCAAGCTTGAAGGATTTCTTTTTATTGTCTCACTTGCGCTAGTGCTCTACTCATTTATCGATTGTGCACGGCGCGAAGATTATGAAATTCAGAAACTTCCTAAGTGGGGATGGCTTATTATCATTCTCTTTACTGGATCTATTGGTGCAATTGGATATCTTGTCATTGGACGCAAGCCACGTAGCGGTGGCGGCGGGCCAAAGCCAGGTAAGAAGCGAGTTCTTCCCCCTGATGATGATCCAGATTTCTTACGCAGTATCTAAATTACAGACCAGAGTAAGTATGTTTTCCTGTGCCCCAGACATTGACGTATACATAATTAAATAAGAATGTAGACCCGGCAAAGATGCAGAGCCAGGCAGCTCGGCGCCCGCGCCAACCAACAGTTACGCGAGCATGAAGATATGCAGCATAGGCAACCCAGGTAATAAATGCCCAAGTCTCTTTTGGATCCCATCCCCAATAACGTCCCCACGCACTCTCTGCCCAGATTGCACCTGCAATCACTGCAAAGGTCCACAGGGGAAAGACAAATGCTACAAGGCGATAGGAAAGTTGATCGAGAACTTCAAGAGATGGAACTCGCTGCAACCACAATGGACGGGCCCCACGGCTCTCAACTCTTTCGAGATAGAGATACGCAGCAGCAACGACGTTCGCTAAGAGGAATACGCCGCCAGAAATAATCGCTGAGATTACATGGATGACGAGCCATGTTGATTTTAACGCTGGAACAAGTGGTGCACTATTGCGATATAAGAGTGTGATAGCAGTTCCGAGTGCAAGTAAGACAGAGATTGAGACGAAGAGCCCAAGCCAGCGAAGATCATATTTACGAAGCGCGGCTAAGTAAGCCCCAGTAAATGCAAGTGCCCCAGTGATAGAGAATTCATACATATTTCCCCATGGAACATGCTTTGCAGATATTCCACGTGCAACTACGCCTGCAAGAAGAAGTAAGAAGCCAAGGATCATCATTGCTGTTGCAATACGCGCGGTCTTTTCGGTGCGCTTATAATCAAGAGTCTTCACCAACAAATTTCCTTGGGTGGTATCTGCAATTTCTGGAGCACGCACGGCAAAGGCTGTTTCAAACGCATGGGCAATAAATGAGATTGTAAAGAGTGCCATTGCTGAATACACAAAGTAATTAGATATATATGCCCACGTTGTCTGCACTACTTCTCTCCTTTTAACGCTCTCACAAAATCCTTCATTTCAGCTTCAAGGCCAGGGGCCGAGTTCTTTGCAAGTCCTGCAACTTCGACACCATCTGATGTCACGCGGATCCAGATTCGACGACGACGTCCGTAGAGTGAAGATAAGAGACCTAGGACAGCAATAATACCGCCGACTAGCGCATACTTCTTTCCGGGATCTTCAACTATCTGCAGGTTGATCCACGGAACAACTGTCTCTAATGTGATGGAGCCCTCAGGATAGGTAAAGGTTTTACCGGGTTTGAGGGAACCGAGGCCAACCTTTGTGAGCTTTGTTGTATCAAGTCTGTACACAGATTGCGGAACACCTGAATCAAGTCCGAGGTTTCCCTTCCAAATTGAGAAGAGAAGTTTGGGATCTAATAACTCAGGAAATATTGAGATTGCACCTTGTCCTGCAGCGCGAGAGTTGGTTGGCACAAAAGATCCCACAAAACCAATCTGAGGATTGGCATCCGGAACTTTGATTGCACCGATAGATCGTAAATTTCCGTCCTGTGGCAAAAATGGGACCGGGCCTTGGAAAGCAACGTCTCCTTTGGAATCTCGCACTGTCACTACAGGGCTGTACCCATTTGCTTGTAAATAAACACGAGTATTCCCAAAGGTGAGTGGTTCATTTACCTTAATGATCTCTTTACGAGTTGTCCCATCATTAGTAACTGTGACCCACGCAGTGTAATCCTTTGGTGCATTTGTTGCTGGGTCATACTGTGCCACAAATTTATCAACGTGAATTTGAAAAGGTGTAAGAGATTTATCTCCAATAAGTTTTCCAAAAGTGAGAGTGTCATAGGAGGTTGGAACGTTAATAAATCGCTCGCCAACATTAACGATTGCTTCGCCCTTCATACCAAAGAGCGAACCGAAGCTGACGCCGATCAGAACCAAAATCAAAGATAGGTGAAAGAGAAGGTTGCCAGTCTCGCGCAGAAAACCTTTCTCGGCCGATAGAGAGTGGCTTTCATGGAGAACTCGAAATCTATTCTTTGTAAGCCATGAGTTTGCTCGATCTAATGCCTGTGCATCTGTTGCAAAGCTTTGATACTCCTCTAGTCGCGAGAGATTCTTAGGAGTTACCGGTGGTTGTGCTCGCATCGCGTGGAAATGTTCAATGCTCCGAGGCAGGACGCAGCCAATGAGTGAGATAAAGAGCAAGATGTAAATTGCACTAAACCATGGAGATCCGTAGACATCAAAGAGGGAGAAGCGGTCATACCAAATGGCCAGACCAGTGTTCTGTGTAATGAAATCGCGCACAGCCATGGGGTTGGTAATGCGTTGAGGAATAAGTGAACCCGGTATCGCAGCAACACCCATCAACATCAAGAGAATTAGCGCTGTGCGCATACTTGTTAATTGACGCCAGGCATATCGAGTAAGGCCCACAAAACCTAACTCTGGTATTTCAATTTCTTGGCTCATCAGATCACCGGAGTAAAGTTGGAGATAAGTGAGCGCATCTCAATCATTAGATTTGTCCAAAGTCCCGTAAGTTGAAGGATGCCAATGAGAATCAGAAGTGCGCCACCAACCCGTGAAATCTTTCCACCGTTTCTCACCATCACCTTGCGAAGCGCGTTTGATTTATCGAGGAAGAGCCCTGTTGCAATAAAAGGCAGCCCCAGTCCTAAGCAATATCCCAAGGAAAGTATCGCTCCACGCAGCGCACTCGATTCTTGAAAGGCTAGTGCTTCCACACTTGCTAGTGCTGGGCCGATACATGGTGTCCAACCAACTCCGAAGAGGAACCCAAGTATCGGTGCTCCCACCAAGCCACCTGTTGTTGAAATCTTTGGACGTAGCGTGGGCATCATTGGAAGTGCTCCTAGAAAGATAACTCCCATGACAATGGTGAATAATCCCATAACGCGCGTGATGACTGCTTCATGAACCGAGATGCGCGCACCGAGTGCGCCAAAGAGTGCACCATACGAGATGAAGAGGGCACTGAAGCCAGCTACGAAGAGAATAGAGCCCAAAACTATCTTTCCACGCGCTTGCGAAAAGCCAGCTGCGAAAGATAGGTATCCCGGAACAAGTGGCAGAACACAGGGAGATAGAAATGAAATCAACCCAGCAAAGATTGCAATAGGAAATGCCGTCAGAAGAAAGCCATCCATGATGTGGTTGACAACGAAATTCGTCATTCGCCGCTCACTTCTTCAATGAGTTGGCTTAAGGATGCAACAGTGACTGAACCTGAAATTCGAGCTGCCACTTTGCCACTTTTATCTATAACCACAGTCGTTGGAATTGCATTTGCAGGTAAGGACTTTCTAAAACCGATCAGAATCGAGTCATTTATCAGGGTGGGGTAAGGAGTTTTGCGCGTACGGGTGAACGCCTCGGCATTGACCGGATTATCGCGGGTCAAGATTCCTACAAATTGCACCTCGGTATATTTTGTAGCAAGTGCTGACAAAATTGGCTCTTCTGCTCTGCAGGGTGAACACCATGATGCCCAGACATTTACGACTGAAACTTTGCCTTGTGCAAGTGAGAATTGAGTTCCGTTGAGAGTCATACCTGAAATTTCAGGAGCTGTAATGCGATCAGCTTGCTTAATCTTCGTGACTGCGCCACTTCCAGCAATGAAGCTCTCTTGCGCCTTTGATGCTCCGCCGTTGCTGCAGCCAGAAAGAAGTATGACTGAGGCAAATATCAGGACGATTTTTTTCATATTACTTTGGCGCAAGTAGATGTTTCGCAGGCTCGGAGTAACTGGTCCCAATTATCATTCCATCGTCATCAAAATGAACACTGGTCACTGAGGCCAAGGTGCATTCACGTTTACGTGGATCATGCAGAAGTTTGCGCCCTTCAATAGCGCTGCGCAAAATCCAAATCGGAAGTTGATGCGAAACTACAATTGCATCTTTACCTTGTGCTAACTTTTTGGCATCGAAGATTGCTGCGAGCATCCGTGAAATCTGTTCTTCATATGGCTCACCCCATGATGGCTTCCAAGGGTTGTAGAGATGGCGCCATGATTTCGGATGCTTCAGTACGCCGCTACCTAACTCAAATGATTTTCCTTCAAAGACATTGGCAGCTTCAATTAAACGATCATCGGTATTTATATCAAGTGAGTGTGCATGTGCAATAGGTGCTGCAGTCTCCTGTGCGCGTTGCAGAGGTGAAGAATGTAGTGCACCAAGATCAAGGTTTTTAGACCACTCTCCAATGACCTCTGCCATCTCTTGTCCACGTTTGGACAAGCGCCATCCGCTTTGGCGGCCATAGAGAATCTTCTTAGGATTTTCTACCTCGCCATGGCGCACAACGTGGACTGTCGAACTCATAGTGCTAATCATAAAGCGTTGAAATAGGGCGCCTATCTATAAGGTAGTGACATGGCACTCACGTCGAAGCGAGCTGCCTTTTTCGATGTAGATAACACTCTTGTCCGAGGGTCGACTCTCTACTTTCTTGGAAGAGGCATGTACCAACGTGGGTTCTTCACCAAAGCAGATATCTCGCGCTTTGTTGTAGCCAATATCAGATTCAGGATGACTGGAACAGAGAAGAAAGAGGTCATTGAAAAGTATCAGAGCGCGGCTACAGATTTTATCGGCGGCCATGCAGTTGATGACATTAAAAAAGTTGGCGAAGAAATCTATGATGAATTTGTTTCTCCCAAGTTGTGGCAAGGCACCTTTGAAATTGCCAAATCACATTTAGATCAAGGCGAGGAAGTCTGGCTCGTCACTGCAGCGCCACAAGATATGGCAGACATCATTGCCCAGCGACTTGGTTTAACTGGCGCACTCGGCAGTAAAGCTGTCGTAAAAAATGGAATTTATACAGGAGCACTTGAAGGAAAGTTATTACACGGAATAGAAAAAGCTATTGCAATTCAAGAGCTAGCGAAACTACATGGTTTTGATTTAGAAAATTGTTATTCATATTCAGATAGCCACAATGACATTCCATTACTTCAGGCGGTCGGACATCCGTGCGCAATCAACCCTGATGCAATTCTTAGAATTAGAGCGATGGCTGAAGGATGGCCAATCCATGATTTTCGTCGTGCGCGATTTATCAATAGATTACTTGGTCCAGCAGTAAGCAGACTCGCAGCTGTTGGAACATGGTTTACGCCACGTAAGCGCTAGCCGCGCTTCATTCTAAATTGAATTTTTGCACGTACGCAAGAAATACTTAACCAGCCCCAGTGTCGTGAATCTGTGCCAGTGACGTTATCGCTGAGAAGATAGATTGCATTGCTCTCGGTTCCGATTCCCCGTATCTCACTAACTCGTTTGATGTAGAAGATTCCAGGCTGCTCGTCGCGCTCTATGACGACAACATTGCCGGTGCTTACCCTGTTCCAGCCAGTGAGCTTGTAATTCGCCCATCTGCCCATCAACCAATCACCAGCGCTATAGGTAGGCTCCATCGAATCACCTTCGATGACCATCGATGCGTACTTTGCCATAGGTCGAATTCTATTCAACCCTGCAGTACTCTCATGCTTATGAGAAATATTCTGACACCTAAAATTACAGTCCACGCACACTGCGATCTTCCATGCGGTATCTACGATCCAGCACAAGCAAAGATTGAGGCTCTCTCTGTCAAAGCTTGTATGGAGAAGTACGCAGCTAATGCAGATGTAGATTTCCGTTCACGCTCAGTTGCAATCAAGGAAGAGCGTTCACATCAAGTCAAAGAACACCTATGGGTTCTCTGGACTGATTACTTCAAGGCACCACACTTCGAGAAGTACCCACAACTGCACTCACTCTTTAATGAGGCAACAAAGCTTGCAGGCGCAACTGGTACAAAGGGAACTCAAGATGTTGCAGTTGCAGATACTTTAATTGCAAAGATTGATGAGATTGCAGCAATCTTCTGGGAGACTAAAAAAGCCTAATTAATAAGTGATTGAGCGGCTGTTCGAGCGAGAAAAGATAATCGCTCAACAGTCGCTCTCTTTATTTCAGCTTGTGCGCAGTGACGCTCACCATCATAAACCTCACACTCAAATGTCAGCTCACGGCCATCGATATTGGTGACCCGTGCATTTGCGCGAAGTTCAGAACCTGCAGTTGCTGATCCTAAAATCTGAAGTGATGAGTGGGTGAGGAATGTTGTCTCGCCAGATTCAAGATACTCAATGAGTGCAGCAACACAGGCATTCTCCATCAGAGTTAAGTAATGCGATGGTGCAACCACAGGTAAATCAGATACGCCCATCGTGACACATGTATCGCCAGGTCGTGCAGTCATTACTGAGAAGCCAACTGCTCCCAGGATTTCTTCTGCCGGTTTCATACTGAAGAGGTTAGTCCTCGTCGTCGATAAAGTGCTGGATATGAGTCTGTTCGATTTGGATTTCACGGTGCTCGACATTTCCAAACTCATCAATCTCAATCGAAATTTCAGTCATACTGAACGAAGTGACCACTTCACTTGATCCTGTGCCAAGCATCTGTTCGTGAAGTTGGCGGTGGATACTTTCGTGAAGTTCCTCCGGTGCCTTCTCATCACACGAACGCTTAAGAACATCTTGCAACATATGGTGCATCAGCTTCTCATGTTCAATCTCGGCAGAACATGCACCGCAGGTAATGATGTGATCTTGAATTGCATCTGCTTGAGGGATTTCTTGGAATTCACCTTCTACGATAAAGACGACTGATGCAAGAACATCACCACATTGAATCTCTATAAAACTCATTTTTCATCCCCCTTCTGTGCGCTCTTTGGGGTGGGGGCATCGGTGTTGTAACCGAGCTCTTTTGCGTAATCGGCGAGCTTTGTGCGTAGTTGTTTACGTCCACGGTGAAGGCGTGACATCACTGTCCCAGCTGGAGCGCCAACAATCTCAGCAATTTCCTTATAGGAAAAGCCTTCGACGTCGGCAAGGTAGACAACGATACGAAAATCTTCTGGAATCTCTTGTAGTGCACGTTTGATATCACTATCAGGCAAGTTCTCGAGCGCTTCTTGTTCTGCAGATTTTCCTTGATCACTTGTATGTGATTGAGATTGTGCTACTTGCCAATCTTCGAGTTCACTATGTGCAATCTGTGGTTGGCGCTGACCTTTGCGATATGTATTGATAAATGTTGTTGTCAGTACTCGATAGAGCCACGCACGAAGATTTGTGCCTTCCTCAAATTGGTGGAAGGAGGCAAATGCTTTGAGGTAAGTATCTTGCACAAGATCACGCGCATCTTCAGGATTCTTTGTGTAGCGAAGCGCTGCTGCATATAACTGATTTGTGAACACGAGAGCATCGCGCTCGAACCGAGTAGTGCGATCGGCGGCGCTCTCCAGAACTAAATCTTTCGATGTCATTACGCTTAGGTTATATCAAAAGAGGGTCTCTGGAGCTCCGAGCTCAATGGGAATAATTAATTCAGGGCCGTTGTTAGCAACCAGGTTAACTCTCGGCGATACAGGCGCTGCAACCAATCCTGCATCAGGTTCAGGAATATCCATCATGCGTATAAGTCGATTGATATCGCGTGATTGTGGATCGAGCCAATCTCTCCACCGTTCAATGGGCATAAAAACTGGCATACGGCTATGAATTATTGCAAGCTCACCAACTGCTTCGCGAGTAATGATTGCAGCACTCTGAATAACCTGACCGCTCTCGCTCTGCCATGAACTCCAGATTCCAGCGATAGAAAGTTCTCGGCCATCACTACTGTGAATGTAGAAAGGTTGTTTTGGAGGATATTTTCCAAGCGATGTTGCCCACTCATAATATCCCGTTGCCGGAATTAGACAACGTGATGTTCTAAAAGCATGGCGAAATGTTGGTCTCTCATGAATGGATTCACTTCGCGCATTAATTGCGTGCGATTGAGAGGAGCGAGCATCTACCACAGACTTCTGCCACGGAGCGATAATCCCCCACGACGCAGAATCTAAAATGCGTGACTCTGATTCATTGTGAATTATATAAATTTCATTCGTTGGCGCGATATTCCAGTTGAAGGGTAGCGATTGATCGAGAGTCGAGCCCGCCAAATCAAATGACTCGACTAATTCTTCTGCGCCAAGTGATTGCGCAAATCTGCCGCACATATTGCCAATCCTATGCTGTGCTCAAGCCGTTAGACTTCACTCATGACCGATACACACGAGCTCTGGCCCGCGCCTTTGCGCGGACGTAAGCCAGTGTGCTCTCGTGTCGTCATTCCTGGATCTAAATCTGTAACAAATAGAGCACTGATAATTGCAGCACAAGCAGATTCACCTTCCACACTGCATCGCCCTCTTATCTCTCGCGACTCTGAACTCATGTCTGCTGGCTTACAAGCAATGGGTGTAAAGATCACAGGCAGTGACGATGCGTGGGTTGTGACTCCACATTCACTTTCTGGGCCAGCAAGAATCGATGTTGGTAATGCAGGAACTGTGATGCGCTTTCTTCCACCACTGGCATCACTTGCCCGCGGAGATATCTCCTTTGATGGAGATCCGCGTTCATACGAGCGCCCTATTGGTCCAGTTATTAAAGCGCTTGAAGAACTTGGCATTGAAATCGATCACGGTGGCCGTTACTCGTTGCCTCTGATTATTAAGGCAACTGGATCTATTCCCGGTGGCGAACTCACCATCGATGCAAGTGCATCGAGTCAGTTCTTATCTGCACTTCTCCTAATTGCGCCAGGTATGCGTAATGGCATCACAGTTCACCATCGCGGCAGCACACTTCCTTCAATGCCTCATATTGATATGACAGTGCAGATGCTCCGTGACTTTGGTGCAACTGTTCGTGTTGATAAGGAGAATGAGAGCTGGAGAGTCGAACCTGGAATACTTCACGGCCAGAATCTTGTGATTGAACCTGATCTCTCTAATGCATCTCCATTTCTCTCTATTGCCATGGTCTGCGGTGGCAGTATCACGATTGGCGATTGGCCTAAGAGCACAACGCAGCCTGGCGATCAACTGCGCAATATTTTCTCTCAGATGGGTGCAGCAGTTGAATTTACAGATGGTGGATTAACTCTTACTGGTGCAGATTCAATTCACGGCATTGATATCGATCTTCACGATGTCGGTGAGTTAACTCCATCTATTGCAGCGCTTGCCACCCTTGCAGATTCACCCTCACACCTTCGTGGCATTGGCCACTTGCGTTTACATGAAACCGATCGACTCGCTGCATTGACTCGAGAAATTAACGCACTTGGTGGCAACGTTGTTGAGGAAGAGACAGCGCTGCACATCACTCCAGTACCTCTTCATGGTGGAGCCTTTCATACATATGAAGATCACCGCCTTGCAACAGCTGGCGCTGTAATCGGCTTAGTTGTTCCAGGTATCTTGATTGAAAACGTTGCTACAACACGTAAGACCCTGCCGGATTTTCCGGGTCTCTGGAATAGTTTGGTTCTATGAGTCCACGCGAATACGACGAATCGGATGCGCGCATCCGTCCATCTCGTACCACTCGCAGACGCACCAAAGATCGTCCTTCACACTCTGATTCCATCACTGCATTTGTTACAACAGTAGATCGTGGACGCACTACGTGTGTAACAGATGATGGCCTTGTTATCACCGCCATGAAGGCGCGCGAACTTGGGCCAAAATCTGTCGTTGTCGGTGACCTCGTTGAAATCGTTGGCGATGTGACCGGTACTGAGGGATCGCTTGCTCGAATTGTCACAGTCAATGAACGTACAAATTCCTTAAGCCGAACTGTTGATGATGCTGCGCGTGTTGAACGCACCATCGTTGCAAATATTGATCAACTCTTGATTGTAGTTGCATCTGCCAACCCCGAACCACGTCGCGGGTTGATTGATCGATTTTTAGTCAGCGCATTTCATGAATCTATTAAGCCAATCATCGTCGTTACCAAGGTAGATGTATCTCCTATTCCGGATTTCATGAAAGAGTATGAAGCGCTCGGGGTAGATATCATTACAACGTCATCAAAGAGTCAAGCGCGTACTAAAGATGTTGAGGCAATACTTACAATCCTCGATGACAAGATTTCAGTTCTCGTTGGACATTCTGGAGTAGGTAAATCGACACTTATTAATGATTTAGTCCCAGATTCTGATCGCCTCACAGGTGTGGTCAATGATGTGACAGGTCGCGGTCGTCATACTTCTTCCAGTGCAATCGCCCTACCTTTGATTAATGGTGGTTGGATTATTGATACACCAGGTATCCGTGCATTTGGACTTTCACATCTAAACAAAGAACGCGTTATTGAGTCATTTCCTGATATCTATCAAGTAACACAAACCTGTATGCCCAATTGTTCTCACCACGAATCCGGCTGTGCGCTCAACGCATGGATTGAATCTGATGCATCACTCAGGGTTGAAAGGTTAACCAGAGTCACTAGTTTGCAATCGCTATTGGAAGTCAAAGCCACCGATGAGGAGCGTTAGACTCTCTCTATGAGTATTCGTCGCGGCGAGGATCTCGCTCTCGCCCATCGCTTAGCTGATGCAGCTGATGCAATTACTCTTTCGCGCTACCAAGCAATTGACCTATCGGTGACAACAAAGCCAGATAACACTCCAGTCACAGATGCTGATAAATCTGCTGAAGATGCAATCCGTTCACTTCTTCATGCGCATAGACCAGATGATGGAATCGTGGGCGAAGAGTTTGGGCAAGAGGGAATTGAGCGAGATCGTTACTGGGTCATTGACCCAATAGATGGCACAAAAAATTTCCTACGCGGTGTTCCCACATGGGCAACCCTTATTGGCTTGATGGAACGAACTCCTGATGGCTCTGAAAAAGTTGTTGTTGGAGTCGTCAGTGCTCCTGCTCTCTTTAGACGTTGGTATGCATTTGAAGGTGGCGGTGCACATGTGATTGTTAATGATCACATTCCAAAGCGCATCACCGTCTCTGAAGTAGCAAAGATTGAGGATGCCTCTATCTCGCACTCTGATTTTCTAGGGTGGGGCGAGCGGTTGCAACCATTCCGTGCGCTAATGGATAAGGCGTGGCGCACCCGAGCACATGGAGATTTCTGGTCACATATGTTGGTGGCAGAAGGAGCTGTAGATATTGCAGTCGAACCAACGCTAGCTCTGTGGGATATGGCTGCACTCGACATTATTGTGCGCGAAGCAGGTGGGCGATTTACCAATGTTGCTGGCACCGATGGATCGCATGGTGGCAGCGGGCTCTCAACTAATATCGCACTTCATGACTATGTAGTTAACGCACTGAAGATAGAGCGATAACCATGGAGCAATTACTGGTTACTCAGACTTACTCCTTGACTGGAATGACGTGTTCATCATGTGTCAACACGATTGAGCGCGCCGTCAATGAGATTCCTGGAGTATCGGCATCAGTTAATTTCGCATCAGAGACTTTGCATGTTCTGGCACCTTCTGAATTGGAAGCTGCAACGGTTATTAAGAAGATTAAATCAACTGGTTATGGAGCATCTCTGCTCTCAGATCAAGCAGATCCTGCGCTACATCGTAAAGGGGCAGCAAGCGCACTTACCTTTGCAATAATTTTCGCAGTTCCCACCATTCTTATTTCGATGGTGATGAGCTGGCATCTACCGATCAATAACTGGCTTATTTCACAATTCAATAATTATGGATTGGCACTACCCCCGCATGCAGAACATCTCTTTGCATCGTGGCTCGCTCTAACAATCAGCGCCCCTTTAATATTTACTGTTGCCTTCCCCATACACCGCGCAGCAATCAGAAATATCTTCCACCCAACGATGGACACCTTGGTCTCCCTTGGTTCACTCAGTGCCTACTTCTGGTCGATCTATGCAACATATGTGGGTAAAGGCGACGCCTATACCGAAGTTGCGGCGGGTGTGCTCCTCTTTGTTATTCTCGGACGTTTTCTTGAATCTTGCGCAAAGAGAAGTGCTAGTAGCGCTCTCTCTACCTTGCTCGCTCTAGGTGAGAAAGAGGTAGCTGTACTGCGCAATGGAGTTGAAGTTCTCATTCCGATCTCACACCTTCTTGTTGGTGATGAATTTGTTGTAAAGCCAGGTAGCCGTATTGCAACCGATGGCGTTGTGATCTCAGGACAGAGTTCAGTAGATAACTCAATGATCACGGGTGAATCCACACCAATAGCTATTACTCCTGGAATGAACGTGATCGGATCTGCACTCAACTCACACGGGCGCATTATTGTGCGTGCAACGAGAGTGGGAAGCGATACAGAACTTGCGCGCATCACTGCAATGGTTATTACCGCTCAAGCTGGCAAGGCTCCCATTCAAGCTCTCGCAGATAAAGTTGCGTCAATCTTTGTACCTATCGTTACAGTCTTAGCTATCGCAACTTTTGAAGGTTGGTATTACTTCGGAGGCAAGTCGCTTTCTTATTCCATCTCTACTGCGATTACCGTCCTTGTCATTGCATGTCCATGCGCCCTCGGACTTGCAACACCTGTTGCGCTACTGGTCGCATCAGGCAGAGGCGCACTCAGAGGCATTGTGATTCGCCATCCGCGCGTCCTTGAAGCATCTCGCGAGATTGATGTAGTCGTACTTGATAAGACAGGCACTCTGACAGATGGCGCAATGAAGATCCATGATGTTTCAATTCCAGCATCTGCTCATAAAGTTCTGGGGCAATCTTTCTCAACACTTCTCTCCGAAAGAAATATGCTCTCATCTGCCCTCGCACTCGAGAGCCAGAGTGAGCATCCTGTTGCGCAAGCAATTACTGCTTATTGCATTTCACAGAGTAGCGAGCAATTACCCGTCACTGAATTTACGGAAACCCCCGGTGTCGGTGTTGCAGGCCGAATCAATATCGGAGATAAATCCCCCGTTGTCATTATCGGAACTCCTGCATCGGTTGCCCATAGCTGCGTTCCCTTTGATGCTGCAATTCTTGCCGCAATTGCGGCGGGAGAGAGAAAATCGCATGCAGTTGCAGTACTAGCCTGGGATGGAGTTGCGATCGCTGTCTTTGCAGCCGGTGATGTGATCAAAGCTGATGCCGACGCAACTATCGCAGCGTTGCATGAGCGTGGGATAGAGACATGGCTTCTGACTGGTGATACTCGAGAGAGCGCTGAAAAAGTTGGCACAATTGTGGGTATATCTCCTGCCAACATCATCTCTTCGGCCCTGCCTGAAGATAAGTTAAAGAAGATTACAGAGCTTCAAAGAGAAGGGCACCATGTATTAATGATCGGCGATGGCATCAATGATGCCGCAGCCCTTGCGCAGGCAAATCTCAGCATTGCAATGGGGACTGGAACCGACACTGCAATTGCAACCGCCGATATCACGATTATGCGCGCAGAATTGATGAGCACTATTGATGCGCTCAATCTATCTCGCCGCACTCTTCGAACAATTAAGGTAAATCTCGGTTGGGCATTTGCCTATAACGCTATTGGTATTCCCATTGCGGCACTTGGCTTTGCGTCTCCTATGTACGCAGCAGGTGCGATGGCTCTTAGTAGCTTATTTGTCGTTACTAATTCTTTAAGAATTAAGTAGCTCTTCTTCATTCTCTGGTCGAGAGGTACGCCAGATCGATAGTGCAGCAATGTAGATCGGGAAGATTGTCATCGGAATCGTTGAAGCTGGCTGGTGATGAATGCCAGTTATATTGGAGTAACTCCATGATAGATAAGAGAGGTTACCAATATAGAGAATACCGAAGGGAAGAGTGAGGTATCGGAATGATTCTGCACGAATAATATGTGGAATCTTTAACGTTGTAAGTTGTGAGAAACAGAGCACGATTGTTACTACTGCTACCGTGTTCTTGGAAAGATCGAGAACCAAATATGTAGGAACTGCCAAGTTCCAGACTGCAGGAAAACCATTGAACCAATGATCTTCAGTCTCAATATCGCCACGGGCAAACCAGAGTGCAGAGATGAGTAGGACAAGGCCAGCAATGATGGTTTGGAACTCATGAGGAAGAAGTCCAAGTCGAATTAATAGCGCAACTGGTACTACTACGCAGGTGAGGTAATCGACGATGAGATCTAAAATAAATCCATCGACTCGGGGTGCATGGAGCACTACATCAATCTTGCGAGCTATCGGGCCATCAAGACCATCAAGAACTTGGCAAACAATCAGCCAGAGCAGCGCTGCACGAATATTGTTATCAATGATTGCTTGTAGCGCTAGAAGTCCAGCAACGGCACCGCTTGCCGTCATTACATGAAGTGCATATCCAGCACGCTTACCGAATTTTGCGGACGTTGGCATACTTTTAGAATATCTTCAAAATCAGTTGAGCCCTACCATTACCGCATGGACGCTCGAAGATTCTTCCGCTTTCTTGAAGATATTGAAGCTCGCCGAAAAGGCGTCAAGATCTGGGTTGCATTGGTCTTGGCCTGGTCCATTATTCGCTCGGTGATTATTGCTCGTGTGTTTCATAAGTACGGGCTTAGTCCCACTATCTACTTCGCTATCGATTTTCTATCGTCATTTATCTATGCACATGCATCGGCACAATCTTTACTTGCTTATATCGATAAGAATAAAGTTCGAGCAATCTGGTGGGGATTAGCAACAATCCCATCGTTCTACGCACCCGATATTTATATTGTTTACAGCTCTAGGCAGGTCCCTACTTCAACATATATAAGCTTCGCTGTAATACTTGCAGCGCTCTCGGCCTTTGCTCTTGTTCAATGGCTAGAGTCACGACATTCCAAAACAAGTCGTGAGGATAAAAAAAGCGCCCGCTAAGGCACCATTTTTATTACTTTGGTAGCGGGGGCAGGATTTGAACCTACGACCTCTGGGTTATGAGCCCAGCGAGCTACCGAGCTGCTCCACCCCGCGTCGGAAATGCAAGTGTAAGCGAGGTCAGACGCATCACCAAATCGATGATGTGCGAAGTTAATTACTTACGTGCTTGTGCGGCTAGCGCTGCCGCAATCGCTGATTTAAGTCGATCTTGTGCGCGGCCATATGCAGCAAAATCGCCCTTTGCAAGTGCTGCTTGTCCATCAGCAATTGCTTGCTTTGCACTTTGTAGCGCACCCGCAAGATCTGCAGAACTATTGGTTGTAGTTGCAGTAGTAGTTGATGTTGATGTTGTTCCGGAGTTTCCACCGAATACTTGATCGAGTGCACCCTTTACAGAGCTATCGAATCCGATGACATCACCAAATGAGACAAGTACTTTCTGAAGCAGTGGATAGGCCGATGCATTCCCTGTTGCTTTCACATAGACAGGTTGTACATAGAGAAGGCCATTTCCGACTGGAAGTGTGAGCAGGTTTCCGAGAACAACATCAGATCCACCTTGGCGGAGCAGTGACAAGGCATTTGCTACATCAGGTTTCGCTTCGAAGTTTGAGGCAACTTGTGAAGGTCCTGCAATATTTGTACTACGTGGAAGTTGGAGCACAGTAATTTTTCCATATTCTGCACCCGCCGTGGAATTAACCGATGCAAATGCAGAGAGGTTTTCACGCCCACCTCGAGGTACGAATGGAGTGGTGAGTGAGAATGCAGGGGATGCAGCTCCAGGCATTTGCAGGGTCAAGTAGTAAGGAGGTTGGGCACCAGCGTTAGCTCCAAATGTTGAAGGATCACGTGGAACGCGCCAGAAGTCTTGTCCACCATAGAAGGCTGCTGCAGTCTTGACGTGATACGCACTTAAAATATCACGCTGGACGCGGAACATATCTTCTGGGTATCGAATATGAGCAAGTAAACCCTTTGATATCGCACTCTTTGCCTTGATTGTGTTAGGAAATACCTTCATCCATGTCTTCAACACTGGGTCAGTGGTGTCCCACTGATACAAAGTGACTGCCCCGTCATATGCATCAACAGTTGCTTTGACAGAGTTTCGGATGTAATTAACAGTTTGATTTGATTGCGCAGTAATTGATGTGGAGTTCGCAGTGAGCGCATCTGTCGTCGCGGTAGCAAGTGATGTTGATCGTGAATATGGATAGCCAGCACTAGTTGTATAGCCATCAATAATCCATGTCACCTTGCCATCGACAACTGCTGGATACGGGTCTCCATCGAGAGTGAGCCATGGGGCAACCTTTGCAACGCGATCGCGAGGCGAGCGGTTATAGAGAATCTTTGAATCGGCATTGATGAGGTTTGAGAGCAAGATTCTTTGCTCTCCATACTTGAGTGCAAAGATCAGCTTATTGACAGTTCCTCCGACTGGAACTCCGCCTGTACCTGTATATGTGTAGTTCTTCTGACCATTAGATGAAGTGTCATCTGGATAATCGAATTCAACAGGAGAGTTTGTCTTCTTGCCGCCGATAATTGAATAGTCAGGAACATTCTCACCAAAGTAAACGCGTGGT
Organism: Candidatus Planktophila sp.; assembly: GCA_040402415.1. Lineage (GTDB taxonomy): Bacteria > Actinomycetota > Actinomycetes > Nanopelagicales > Nanopelagicaceae > Planktophila. The sequence continues at coordinate 32,181 of JBBAMS010000004.1, forward strand.
TCGAATGTGCCAAGGCCTTTTGTGGGTGGGAGATTACCAACAAGGAAGTTTGGCTTTCCATCTGCGTCGACTGCATTTCCATAAGCTGCAACGAAACCAAAACCGTGGGTGTAGACAAGGTGATCGTTAATCCAATTTCGGCTTGGATTTCCTGCAATATTTAGCTCACGAACAGCAACAACAGCATCGCGTGAGACGCCATTGACGGTGTAGTGATCAATATCGAGTGATTCTGGGAATGTGTAATAAGGCTTAATCTGCTGAAGCTGGCGGAATGTTGCAGAGAGAACGTTGGGGTCCATCAGGCGAATATTTGCGATGGTGGCTGCATCTTTAGCTAGCTGGCCAGCACTGGTTGAAAGAGTTGCGTTGTAATCCTGAACAGAGACGTTGTTGAGATCGTAGGCAGTGCGCGTTGCATCGATATTACGTTGGATATATGGCGCCTCCTTCGATGATTCAGATGGCTTTACTTGGAACTGCTGGATCGCACCTGGATATATTCCAGCAATCAATACTGATGAAACTACGAGCAGCGCTGTTCCGGCAGCTGGAAGTAACCACGAACGTCGAACGATATTTGCAAAGAAGAGAAGGGCGCAGATTACGGCAATCGCAGCAAGAATTGCCTTTGCGGGTAGCGTTGCATTGACATCTGTATAGGTAAGTCCGTTGATTAATTTGCTCTCTTTGAGTGCCAGGGCATATCGGTCAAACCAATATGCAACTGCCTTAAGAAGCACGATGAGACCGAGTAATATCGAAATTTGCACACGAGCTGCCACAGTTGTGCGATCAATCTGAACTGTGGTGCGAATTCCGCCATACATGTAATGGATAAATGCAGTAGCAAGTGTTGCAAGAATGAGCGTAGAGATACCCCACCCGATAATTGCCTGCCACATTGGCAGACGGAATGCGAAGAAGGAGATATCTAATCCAAATTGGGGATCTTTAATTCCAAAGTTTGTTGCGTTCTTAAAGAGGAGCCACTCACGCCAAAAAGCCATTCCAGAAGAGCCTGCAAAGTAGGTCAGTGCGACAACAACGGCGAGAAATACCCAACGGCGGATTGGTTCGATCTGGCCACGAAGTTTCTCCAGGCCATTCATCTCAATACTTGTTGGAACATAGAGAGGGCGGCGCTTATATGCAAGATAGATATTGAGGGAAATGACAAGTGATGTCACGATTCCTACGAGAAAGAATAGTTCGAGCTTGGTTGTAAGAACTGTCGACCAGACGCTTGTGAAATCTACCGATTTAAACCAGAGCCAATCCACGTAGTAACCAGAAAAGTAGGTAAAGAGCGCACCAAGTGCGACCAGAATACCTGCGGTGATAACGAGTGGGCTACGGCTTCTATTCATGCTCCTAGGTTAGTACAACCCGTCAGACCTGCAGAATGTCCAGCCAATGGCTGCTTGAGGTAATCGACAGCCTGCCGAAGGTTGGAAATCGCAATTACTGAGATTCCCTGAACATTTTTGGGGATTTCATCACAATTTTCTCGTGATGCAAAGAGGATTGTTGCTCCAGCCTTCTTAGCAGCGATTACCTTCTCTGCGATGCCACCGATAGCTCCGATTGTGCCATCGGCTGCGATAGTTCCAGAGCCAGAAATCTTTCTCCCTCGCAAAAGATCTTCCTGTGTCAGAAGTTCTACAAGGCCCAGTGAAAATATCAGACCACCACTCGGTCCACCGGTATTGGGCAGGTCTACCTTTATTGAAGAGTCAGCGAGTTTTGAGGTATCAACTGATGGATAGCGCTGTCTAAGAAAGTTCTTTGCCGCAGCGAGCGCATCGCTCTGTGAAACTTTCATCTCTTTGTGGGATTGAGCAGCTTCAACTTTTGATGAGACATTACCTTTATAAATAACAGAGCGCGGAAAAACTACACAGTCGGCTCGCGCCCAACAGCCAAGTGCTTCCAGCCCTAAGACCTTCGCATCGGGGGTGGAAACCCAGACTGCCAATAGATATATCTCGCCATTGGGCTTATAGGTCTTGGCATCCGCGCTCTTTACCGTGAGCACTTTAGGGAAGAGGGCGGTGCCAGTACCCGGTTGGAGCACGACAAAATTTACTGGGGTAAATATCGCCGCGATAAAGACTAATGGTAGAAATACTTTGATTAACCGCGGGGTGCGTGAAAAGCAAAGAGTCATCCGTGGGCTCGTGAACAGTTAGTTCTTCTCTTCTTCTGGAACTTCATCTGGAACGCTTTCGCGGAAAGAATCTTGGAATCTTTGAAACTGTCCGACCGAGCGCGAAGTCTCAGTTTCGAACCTGCTCTTAAATTTTGATATCCAGATGACATACCCAATCCCACCGAGCAGAGCACCGACGGGTATAACCCACCAGATTAAGGCGGCAAATGCGCTAGAACCTGCAAGGGTGTACATGAGACAAATCTTAGTCCTTTCGGGAAGAAAGTGCGCATTCTGGCTGTTACATCTCACAGATAGAAATCACCGGCTCAAAGATAGAATGCCTACCTAAGAGTTCTTAAGCAATCATGAAGAGTTGGAGTCACTGATGTCACCTTTTGGCTTTACTCCTGATGATGGAGAAGATGCAGAGAGAAACCCAGAAGAACTCAACGCAATGATGCGTCAAATACAAGAACAGATTGCGAAACAATTTGAACAATTGGGAATTAACCCTGCTGGATTTACAAACCTTTTCACTGGTTTTACTCAAGGCTCGCAAGAAGTTTTACCCCCTACAGTTGTTCGTGACACCGCGAAAAAATTTGTACAGGCTCAAGGATCTCAACCAGTTGGAACATCAGATGTCACTGTCGTCAATAACGCATTTGAATTAGCAGACCTCTGGCTCAATGAAGCAACAGTCTTTCCAGCAACGAAAGGAAATACATCCCAGCGTGCAGTCAGTAGATTGGATTGGGTTGATGAAACCCTCAAAGGTTGGCAAGCAACTATGGAGCCACTTGCTACTGGGCTATCCGCGGCAATCTCAACTCTTCTCGACGAAGCTATCGCTCAGCAGAGCCACGATAACGATGCCGATAACGGTGAAACCATGGCTGGGCCCATGGGCGCAATTGCAGGGCTGCTCCGCACATTTATTGGTTCGCTGATTGCCACCCAGCTAGGGCAAGCAATTGGTGGAATTTGCACAACAGCAACTGGTGCACATGATGTGGGGCTACCTCTTCTCGATCCTGCACGCCCTGTGCTTATCCCTGAAAATATTGAGAAACTCAGCGTTGGTCTTGAGATTGCTAAGACTGAAATTTACTTATTCCATGCGCTGCGCGAGGCAGCGATTGCCCGTTTATTTGAACATAACCCATGGCTTGTTTCATATATCCGCAGTGCAATTGTTGATTACGGCCGCGGCATTCACATCGATATGGAAGCAATCCAGCGCCAAGCAGAAGATGCCATGCAAAACTTTGATCCATCACAGATGAATCCAGAATCTGGTGAGAATTCATTCTCGATTGCGCTCAACAATGGAGTTTTTACACCAGAGGAAACTCCTGCTCAGCGTGCAGCATTGTCAAGGTTGGAAACTGCGCTTGCACTTGTCGATGGTTGGGCAGATGAAGTAACAGCACTTGCAGCAGGTGATCGACTTCCAGCTCTTGCACAACTGCGCGAGATGTATCGACGCCAACGTGCAACGAGTGCACCATCACAACAACTCTTTAAATCACTTCTAGGTCTTGAAGTAACTCCCAAACTTGCACGAGAGGCGAGCGCTTTCTGGCAAAAGGTGCGCGAATCAAAAGATATTGCAGCCCGCGATCAGATTTGGAGTGCAATTTTGCCGAGCGCCGAGGAATTACTCGAACCTGAGAAGTTCTTAACATCAACTGAGATACCAGATGACCTCAGTGGGCTGCTCTAACCTAGATTTTCTAGAGAAATGAAAAGCGAAGTCCCCGGGCGCACATTTCGATATCAGCCTTCCCCTTGCTGATATCAAACGGTTATCCGAGGACTTCGTAACCGAAAACTACGTTGAATTTTGACCAGAATCAAATGAAAATGGCTAAGACACAAGAAAATTTTTCTGTCAAAAATTATCGATACATCCATAATTAGTTGTCTTATCTAATACATTTCCTCAATGACTAGTGGAGACTTTTCAGGTGAATTTGAAGAAGTCACACTCCCTGGCGTCGATGAGGGTGAAATTCTTGTCATCCGCTCTACTCGTCGAAAGAAGAGCATCTCGGCCTACCGACAAGGTGGTCGTATCGTCATCTCAATTCCTGCACGGCTCAGTAAGGCGGATGAGCGAGCGATAGTTCCCGAAATGATTGCCAAGATTCGAAGCCAAGAGGCAGCTAAAACACCTGGTGAGACAGATTTAATTGCTCGCATCGACCAACTGTTAACGCAATTGGCTCCTGAAATTAATGAACGCCCCTTATCCGTGGCATGGCGGGCGATGCGCGAGCGCTGGGGATCGTGCACAAGTGTTGATCGCTCTATCCGTATCTCAGATCGGCTCAAGTTGGCACCTGACTATGCCCTCGATTACGTCCTCTTCCATGAGGCAATCCACCTTCATTACTTCGACCATGGCAGCGAATTCACCGAAGTGCTCTCTAGTTTTGAAGATTCTGAGCTAGCAAGTGCCTATCTCGATGGCTATGAGGCGGCAGAACGAGCCATGCTCGCTCCCCAAGAACTGGAAAAGCTGTAGAGAGGTAGAGAAAATCTAGTCCACAGATTCCCCGCGTGGAAACGTCTAATTGAGCGTAAGCGGGGGTATGGTTTCGACCAGCACGCATGAGCGCCAAGCACATGTGTCGAACGGAGGCAAAAATGGCAGAGGTAGAGACATACAAGGGTGACGCTTACTGCGTTAAATGCAAAGCGAAGCGTGATTTTGAGGGAACTGTAAAGATCTCAGACTCTGGTCGTCGCATGGCACAGGGCATCTGCCCAGTCTGTGGCACCAAGGTAAATCGCATTCTCGGCAAGAAGCCAGAATAAGTTTTTCGTCACCAGAAGATGTAAGTTCTAACCCTCGCTCACATTGAGCGGGGGTTATTTCTTTCCTACTCACCGTCGCGCTGCGCAACCTCTCTGTCAATGCGTCGGCCACCTTTCTCACATGTGAATCTAATCGTGATGCACGGCTCACCGATCTCAATCATCATCTGCCCCTATGAGAAAGCTCAAGCGAGGCGTCGCTCTCTACGCAACAGATATTCTCGATCACTATCTCGTTGGAAGCCAGAAGCGAGCAATTCGCATTACTACCCCGATTGAGAAAGCTCTACTGACCACCCTTGCCGATGGTGCCAGCGAGGATGCAATCACCTCACTACTTTCATCCCTTACACCGTCACAGAATAAAGAGATCAATGAGCTTCTAGCCGCACTCGATGCTGAGCAGCTCTGTGAAAGGCGACAAGGAAGGCTGGCACTCTCTGAGCGATTTATCTCAACCAGTAATGTGCGAGCGAGAAAAAATAGCCGCCCCGAAATGGATGCGGCATTTATTCAATTACAGACTCGCGTTGGCGCCGAACTCGCACAGACTAATTGGATTGACGGTGTCGATGACGGTGGAGTAGAAATACTGAGCGCTCGCCAAGATATTCTCATCGAGATTTCTGGAAATAGTCGCGTTGCCACAATCTTGTACTCACTGCTCTTGGCAAGTGGTGTTACACAAGCGCGCTTTGCTCCCTATGCCCGCGAAAATTCAAGACTTATTGGTGATATCGATATTGCGATGGGGAGTTTTACAACGAACCACATTGGTTTTACCTTTGAAAAACAGTGCGAGATATTACGAAGAGAACTTTCACTCTTCCCTCTTGATCGAGAGGTTAACTATCTCGATGAGATTTCAACTCCCGACCTGCGTGTTCATTGCGGAGATATTGATCCAGAAAGGCTCGCAATCTGGATGAGCTCTGAAGAACCATTTATGCATATTCCGACGCCGCTTGCGGATATAGCTCACATTGGACCACTAGTTATTCCTGGTAAGTCACCATGTCTTCGATGTGTTGAACTTGCTGAAAGAGACCAGAGCGGAGTAATAAAGAGAGAACCATTACGACACGTTGGGGACGGTAGCTACCCCGTGATTGCCGCATATTCCATTGCATCCCTTGCTGCATCGCAGATTCTTGCCTTCTTTGAAAAGCAATCGAGTGAGACCACGGGGAAGGTGATCTCACTCGATTATCAAGCCCTGGCATTTCCTCAGGTTGTCACGATTGCTCGCCACCCTTTATGCGGTTGTGCTTTCTAGGACTGGTTACATCTGAGCTTCAATAAGGCGCGCAGCTGCAATCACCTGACGTGGTGGTCGACCTGCGCGACGCTTACGTTCGATGATGACGCCATCTTCGATTAATTGGCCGCCCCACACGCCACATGGCTCTTGGCGAGATAACGCACCATCGAGACACTTGTTACGTACTGGACATGTGCCGCAGAGCGCCTTCGCCTCGAGAATTCCTTGGTCTGTCTCAGAGTAGAAGAGCTCAGGATCTGCCACATGGCAGGGCAAGGTAAAGGCCTTGGCGTTGTCATACGAAAACGTGACATCGTTCAAGCCAATCTTCTCGCCGCTATCTGCCCAGCCTGGTACCTGTAGTTCGCTGAAGAGAACAGTCATCGCTCTCACCTCTTCTCTCTGTGTGTCTTTCTTTTTCTTCTGATTCGTTTGGTTTATGGAAATAAAAAAGGACCTTCAAATCCTTTGTGGATTTGAGGCCCTTGTGGGTCTGATCGGTATTACTCGACTAGAGCTCCTGTGGCCTCAACCACTGCATAAAAGTTGGCGTAGAACGCTGACTTTGTCGCTGTGGGCCAAGCTGCGCGCTTATGAGTGCGCTTAGCTGTGGCTGTTGAGGTTGTATGAGCAGCAGAAGGAACAGACGCACGAGCGCCTGCTGTTGTTGATGTGAATAGTGAATTCATCTCAACGCCTCCTGTAATGGTTCATCACGTATGCGATGGAACTCTAAGAGTACGCGATGAGATACGGGTCTGGCAAATGAATTAATTAGCCTGGCGAACCCGCGAGTAACCCTGATTCACGCAGGAATGGGCTTGGGCTCTTGCGATATGAAATGTGCAGATCAGCCTTTGCCCGCGTAATTCCCACATAGAAGAGGCGCCGTTCTTCATCAATCGATGCATCAGATACCGGAAGTTGGCCCTCAGATGCGCCAATTAAAAAGACTCGTTCCCACTCAAGGCCCTTTGCTGCATGCAGAGTTGCAAGGGTGATGACGGGCATTGTGGGTGGATTATTTTGCTGAACGCGATCTTCGACTTCGCGTAAATATCCACGCAAAGTCTTCGGTGTGAAATTCTCATCGTCATCGAGTTCGCGAGATAAGTGCAGCAACCCTGCGATTCCATCAATTGCCTCGCCCGTTAAATATGGCTGTGCAAGGGTGCGAAGTTCATCGATCCACCCCTGACCCTCGGCGGGAATTACCGATGCTTTACGGACTTCACTTAAGAAATCACGTACTTCTCTGCGATCAAAGAAGCGTTCGGTACTGCGCACTTGATAAGGAAGATTTAATTTCGTCATGGCGCGCTCGACACTTTTGAGCTGTGAATTTGTTCGAGCTAAGATTGCTACTTCGTGTGGTGCGGTTCCCTCTGCAAGTAGCCGAGTGATCTCTTCTAAGACTCCCGCCACTTCAGCGCTCTCATCAGAATAGCCAATAACGCTCGGTTGAGAGCCGTGATTATTTTGGGCAACAAGCTCCTGCCCCATCGCACCATGGCGCAACAGCGCATTGGCAGCAAAGGTAATTTCAGGAGTTGATCGATATCCAGTGCTGAGTCGAATGACTTCGGCATCCGGAAAACGTTGGGTAAATGTGTTGAGGAACACCGGAGTAGCACCTGCAAATGAATAAATTGTCTGGGCTGGATCTCCAACGACGCAGATATCGTTTCGCTTTCCAAGCCATGCGTTGATGAGCCTTTGCTGCACTGGAGAAATATCCTGATACTCATCAATCGTAAAGTAGCGATATTGATCTTGCACTCGTTCGCGGACTTCGCGTTCTTCCTCCAACATTGCGGAACAGAGAAGCAATACATCTTCAAAATCAATTGCAAACTCTTGCTTCTTCACGGTTTCATAGGCGGTATAGATCTGCACCATCTGCTCGGGTAGTACGCGAGGTTTCTGCATTCTCTTACTGATCTCATCGATGTAATCAGATGGGGCAACTTGTGAAACTTTTGCCCACTCGATTTCAGATGCAATATCGCGCATTAATTCGCGGTTCGTTACACGAATTGCTTCACTCAGACCTGCGCGATTGATTGCTTCAGTGAGAAAACCTGTCTTGGTTGTAATCAAGTCAGGGGTGCGGCCACCAAATACGGATGGCCAGAAGTACAAGAGTTGCTTCAGTGCTGCTGAGTGAATTGTGCGTGCTGCAACTTGTGGGACGCCAAGTGAGCGAAGACGTGCACGCATTTCACCTGCGGCCTTTGCAGTAAATGTCAGCGCCAATACTTTCTGCGGATCCATGGTGCCGATTGCTGCGGCATAGGCGATGCGATGAGTAATGGCGCGTGTTTTGCCGGTACCAGCACCTGCGATAACACAGACAGGACCGCGTGATGCAAGTGCTACGGCTCGTTGGTCAGGGTCTAACGCTGCGAGGATATCGTCCTCTATCGCCACGTTTCGCCGCCGATAGCTTTCTCACCAAGCCAACCTTCAATCATCTTGCGAGCAACAGAGATGGATGGAGGAAGAAGTAGAGAACCATCCGCTGCCGCAGCTTTGAGAGCTTCGCGACTAAACCATTTCACTTCAGTAATTTCTTCACCATCGCCCTGGGCATCCTCTGGGTTATCGGTCACTGCTTCAAATGCAATCATGATGCTTGCAGGAAATGGCCATGGTTGCGAGCCAAGATATTTAATTTCACTCACCTTGATATGCGATTCTTCAAATACTTCGCGCGATACGCATTGTTCAAAAGTTTCACCAGGTTCGAGGAAACCTGCAAATGTTGAAAAACGACCTTCGGGCCACACTGGTTGATGTCCGAGCAAAATACGATCTGCGCGATCTTTAATAAGAACAATCACTGCAGAATCTGTGCGTGGATGATGTTGGCTCTGATCTGTATCGCAATAACGCGCTGCTCCCCCGAGGTCTACGCGAGTTGCACCACCACATCGCGGACATCGTGGATGTGACAGGTGCCAATTGCTTAACGCTGTTGCGTGCAGTGCGAGCTCGGATTCAATGGGTGAAAGCTGAGCACCAATCTCGCGCAGAGTGGTAAAGCCTTCGCCTTTTACTTCATCGCTGACATCGCCAACCCATTGGGTATCCCAGACAAAGTAGGGGCTGCGATCTGTGAGATCTAGACCTAAGAAGTAACGAGCGCCTTCAGTGAATTTTCCTGAGGCAGCGATTGTTGAAATTTCAGCAGCTGAAGCGAGAGTGAGTTTTTCATCGCGTGCTGCAATTTGGCCATCTGCGATATGAAGAGTCTTGGCTCGCTGCCATAAGTCATCGAGTATGGATTGATTGGTACGTAGCTCGCCGGCGCGGTCAATCTGGGATGGGTGTTGTTGAATCGCGCTCACAGGTGCAGGTTACTAGTCTGTGGGGGTGCGCCTCACCTCGTGGAATCTCCTGCATGGAATGGCCATTCCCCCAGATAAAAGTTCAGATTCCGCATCGCCATCTGGGACTCTAACTCGAGCAATTCAATCCCTTGATTCAGATCTCTTCGCACTGCAAGAAGTCGATCACTTCTTGCCACGCTCTGGTGCGCGCCCACAGATGCGCGATATCGCAGAAAGTATTGGTGCGCGTGATTGGGCGATGGGCCCCAGTGTCATCGGCACTCCCGGTGAAAGTTGGCGCAAGAGGCACGAGCACGAACCAGAAATTATCTCTCGTACATCATCACATTCGGAATTAATGCACGAATGTTATGGAATCGGAATCGTTTCAAAGATTCCTGTCATCAGTTGGCATCGACTCAACCTTGGAAATTCCCCACTAGGGCTTCCACTCGTTGTCCCGGGTGATGAAAGTGGAAAAGGTAAACCACGGTTCCTCTATGTGAAAGATGAGCCGCGCCTTGCACTTGCCGCAGTTTTAGAAAATGGATTGACTGTCGTCAATACGCATCTCTCTTTTGTTCCAGGATTTAATCTCTCGCAATTACGTCGCGTTAAGAAATGGGCGTTCTCGATTGCGCAATCCACTGGCACTCGCGCCATTGTCGTGGGCGACCTGAACTTGCCAAAGAATCTGCCGATAGTTGCATCGCAATGGCAGAGCCTTGTTACTCAGAACACCTATCCAAGCTGGGGTGGAAAAATTCAATTCGATTACATCCTCTCCCCTGACCTGGCTTTTGGAGAATATTCTGTGAGGAATTTCGCGCCAACCGGGGTGAGTGATCACCTTCCTATCGGTATTGAAATCTTCGGTTAGCAATTTCCTACGAATTGATTTACCCCCCACATGGATTAACCTAGGGGGCATGACTACAAAAAATCAGACATCAACAGCGCAATCCACTGCAGCACAATGTCCATATACAGGTAGCAAGCTCAATACATCAGGTACCTACAACACTGATTGGTGGCCCGACAGGTTAGATCTTTCGATCTTGCGTCAGCACTCTCCTGTCTCAGACCCTATGGGTGACGATTTTGATTACGCAGAAGAATTTTCCAAACTCAATATCAAAGCGGTAGTGAAAGATATTGAAGCGATGATGACCACATCACAAGAGTGGTGGCCAGCAGATTATGGTCACTACGGTCCATTCTTTATTCGTCTGGCGTGGCATAGCGCTGGTACATATCGCACGCACGATGGTCGCGGCGGCGCAGGTGCTGGCATGCAACGTTTTGCTCCCATTAATAGTTGGCCTGACAACGGAAATCTAGATAAGGCCCGTCGATTGTTATGGCCCATTAAGCAGAAGTACGGCAAGAGTCTTTCATGGGCAGATCTCATGATTCTTGTTGGTAACTGTGCCATTGAATCAATGGGGCTAAAGACATTCGGATTTGGTGGCGGTCGCGCTGATGTTTGGGAAGCAGATGAAACCTATTGGGGTAAAGAAAAAGTATGGCTCGCTAATGAGCGCTATACCGGTGATCGCGAATTAGAGAAACCACTTGCTGCAGTACAGATGGGCCTTATCTATGTAAATCCACAAGGTCCTGATGGAAATCCAGATCCACTCGCCTCTGCTCGTGATATTCGCGAAACTTTCGCGCGCATGGCGATGAATGATGAAGAGACTGTGGCCCTTATTGCCGGAGGCCACACATTTGGAAAGGCGCACGGAGCCGCGGATCCTGATAAATATGTTGGACCATCACCAGAAGGTGCACCTATCGATGAGATGGGGTTGGGTTGGAAGAACTCATTCGGAACCGGAAAAGG
>JBBAMS010000004.1:43697-45297 GCA_040402415.1 Candidatus Planktophila sp.
GGCGAATAACCCCAAGGAGCTCAAGAAAGTTCTTGCAGTTCTTGAAGGAATTCAAAGCGCTTTCAACAAGAAATCAGAGAAAAAGGTATCCCTGGCCGATCTCATCGTATTAGCTGGAACTGTTGCTATTGAAGATGCAGCGCTCAATGCAGGAATTAATGCGAAAGTTCCCTTTACTCCAGGACGCATCGATGCGACGCAGAATCAGACCGACGTTGCATCCTTTGCTTACCTCGAACCAACTGCCGATGGCTTCCGTAACTACAAATCACAATCAGATCTACGTCCAGCAGAGGTACCACTTGTTGATAAGGCATCACTGCTCTCACTCACCGCACCTGAAATGACAGTCCTTGTCGGTGGCTTACGTGTTCTTGGTGCAAATTACGACGGCTCAAAGACCGGCGTACTTACACATAAGAAGGAGACTTTAAGTACTGATTTCTTCATCAATATCTTGGATATCAAGTATCAGTGGGCTCCCAAGTCAGGTGATAGCAACCTCTTTGAGGCACATGATCATAAGAGCGGCAAAGTTAAGTGGAGCGCAACCCGTGCCGACTTAGTCTTTGGATCAAACTCTGAACTGCGCGCAGTTGCTGAGGTTTATGCAAGTAGCGATGCCGAGAAGAAATTCATCAAGGATTTCGTATCGGTTTGGACAAAGGTAATGAACTTAGATCGCTTCGATCTGAAGAAGTAACTACTTCACACTCAACAGATCGATGAGCTGACCTTCAGATAAGAGGTTTGCTCGTTGATCTGTTGTATTTGTGGGCACGTAATGAAATGCCGCAGTCACTTGATCTACTGGAACTCCCTGCAACTTCGCCCAGGCTAAGCGATAGACAGCGAGCTGCACGGCAGATGATTCACCCAAAACCTTAGAGCCTGTCTTCCAATCCACTACTTCAAACCCAGAATCTGTCTTATAGACAGCATCGATACGTCCGCGAACAAGAATTCCACCAATCACAGTTTCAAAGGGAACTTCAACGGCATGTGGTTGCAGAGGTACCCAGCTTGAGGCAAGCCATTGAGTTTTGAGATCTTCAAGTTTCTGATCTTCTTCAAAGGGAGTGAGGAGATCGAAATCTTCATCATCGAAGAGAGTCTTGGCATTGAAGTGGTTTTCTATCCAGATATGGAATGCGGTTCCGCGGTGTGAATATTCATCCATTGCGCGCGGCATTGGGCGGCGAATAGTGCGCGCAAGTTCAGTAGGGTTTTCATGCAGTGCAATAAGGGTCGATGTTGATAAGCGTGGTGGCAGTGCAACACTGTGAGCACCTGCCTTGTATTCATTGAATTCAGCGATGATGGCACGGGCATCATCAACCCATTCGTTAGATGTAGCAGTCGTGAGATCAAGTGGCTGCGCAGATTCAATGAGTGCGATGGTGCGATCGAAATCTGCACGTCGATCGCCCAGTGGATCACGTGGCCATTGTGCCGTGACCTCGATATCTCGAGCCGGATTTCGATCCGTACTTGCCGGCGCCACAGGTGCTGAAAGCACCGTTCCTATCGCACTTGCAACCTCTTGAACCTTTGCATAGAGAAGAGATGGGTTAACTGGCTTTGCTCCGTCGCGCCAGAA
>JBBAMS010000004.1:45397-68977 GCA_040402415.1 Candidatus Planktophila sp.
CCACCATCGCGCAACATGACTTCACTTTCAAGGTTGAGATAGCGCTCGATATCAACGATGAGATCGGTAATAGGTGCAGATGCACGAGAGCGAAGGCGTCGTAGGTCAGATGCAAACTCGGTAAGTCGTTTATAACCTTCGCTGCTGAATTTAGTTTTGTCGGACTTATCAATCTCATCGAGTGCGTCAATGACGCTTCCGATAAATTGATCATCTGCTTCAGCAGAAAGCGGATTACCTGCCACAATATTTTTGACGATACTGCGGCTATCAGCAGCAAGAGATTCTGAGCGCGAGCGTGCAAAACGACCCAGGGCTGCAATATCGTGCGGACCTAGGTTGATGCGAGGTCCCGTCAGATGACGCATGAGTGAGGCTCCTGCATCGGGATTATTAATAATCTTGAGCATCGCAACAAGATCTGCAATTTCAGGAAGGTGAACAAGTCCGCCTAAACCAAGGACTTCAGAAGGTATTCCAGCCTTTGCAAGAGCTTCTTGAATCAGAGCAATCTGTGTGCGCTTACGTACCAGAACAGCAAAAGTTTTGGGAACTTTAGAATCTTTCTTTACTCGCTCTGGGTTATCCCATAACGGTGCAAAATATTCTGCGATAGCAGTTGCTTCTCCTTCAAGATTTTCAAAGACACCGCAGGTGAGATTTCCTTTTCCAGCACCCTTACGTGGCTTAAGCGCTGCAACAGTAATGCCTTCATCTTTTCGAACATCTGCTGAAATTGCATTGGCAAGGGTAAGAATCGATTCATCGTTGCGATAGGTAGTAAGGAGTTCATAGATATTTTTACCTGTTGCACCATCTGATTTAGGAAAGTTTGCGTTAAATGCGCTGATGGTCCCGGATGATGCACCGCGCCATGTGTAGATAGATTGGCAAGGATCGCCCACAGCTGTAACAGGGTGTCCCCCACCAAAGAGCGCAGAGAGTAATCGCACTTGTGATTGCGATGTATCTTGATATTCATCGAGTAGGACAATTGGATACTTAGCGCGCTCTAGTACTCCCACATCAGGAAAGTTGACTGCAATATCTGCAGCAAGTGCAATCTGATCATCGAATGAGAGTTCACCTGATTGGCGACGTGCCTCTAAGAAGGCTTGCATCATGGGCAGCATCGCAATGCGTTGGTTGAGAACCTTGGCAACCTTACGAGTCTCTTCATTAGTAGCCCCTGTCATCTGTGCTACTTCTTGCAATACCTTCTCATCCGCATCTCTGATTTGATTCACTGTCACGCGGTGTTCTAGAACCATCGATGTGAGTCCTAATAAATCCTTCACGACAGTGCTTGCGGCATCACTGGTTGCAAAGGTGCCGTCATCCCATTCACGCACCAACTTATTGGCAGACATCCACACAGCTGCTTCACCTAGGGGTTGAACATCAGCATCGATGCCATAACGGATTGCATGCTCACTCAAGAGACGTCCCGCATAGGAGTGATAGGTGGTTACTGCAGTATCGAGTGAGCTAAAAGTGCGCGCTATTGCCTGCTTATCCTGTGCCTGCTGGAATTGGCGAAGGCGTTTACGGATACGAGTATTGAGCTCTCCTGCCGCCTTGCGCGTAAAGGTAAGACCAAGAATTTGATCAGGGCGAGCAATCTCGTTTGCAACGAGATAGACAACGCGCGCTGCCATCGTCTCTGTCTTTCCAGATCCAGCACCAGCAATAACCACAGCAGGTTCCAGTGGATTTTCGTGAATAGAGATTATGGGGCGCTGTTCATCAGATGGCAGATGGAAGGTTGGATCAATCGAGATGATCATCTCGGCGACTTGGTCAGGTGAGTATTTCTCTCTCACTGATGCACCGCCTTGCCTTCAAGGTATAGCGGACAAGAAGGCTTTACCTTGCACTGCTTACACATATCGTTCTTGCGAGCAGTAAATGTTGCACCACCCATGCCCACGGCAATCTCTTCAAGGATTGCTGTGGTTGCCTCAACATCAACAAGTGCGCCCTGCTCACGAGTGCTGTAACTCTTATTCTTGCTAGCTAGATAGACAAGTTGAGCACCGGTGACAACTGTGGACTTTAACTTCTCTTCAAATCCATCAAGGACGACACCTAACTGATAACAAGCAAGCTGCAAGTTAGTCTTTGCATCATCTCCCGAAATCTCTTTCTTTCCTGTCTTAAAGTCGATGATGTAATGCTTGCCATCGCTATCTACTTCAATACGGTCAACATTTCCTCGAATAAGTGCGCGCCCCACAGTGATTTCAAAGCTCTTCTCAACACCTGCAACTGTGCGGTTATTGTCAGCTAGCGACTTAGTATGAAAGAGCGAAAAGCGCTCAAGCATCTTCTTAGCCCGTGCAAGGGCTGCATGGCTAATCCAACCCTGACTATCGTCAATGAGTGGCCATGAATCAATGAGTTTGCTCTGCAACGCCTGATCAGAAATTCCTGGTTCACCTACCTTAAGCCGGGCAAATTCGTGAATAACAGAGCCAAGTAACTGCGCTGTAGTATCACCATCGGTGCCACCACTTTTTTCCAAGAACCATTTAAGTCCACATTCAGTGAAGTTCTCAGCACCCGATGGAGATACAGGAACAAGAGCGCCCTCATCAATAACGGGTAAATCACTTGTAATGGAGACTGATCCCAGCCACTGTGATGGTTGAGCGAGATGAATTCCATTGGCACTTAAAGTCTTTAGCAGAGAGGCTGCCCCAGTATTTCCTGAAAGATTTACTTCCCTGCGAAGTGTTGCAACAAGCGCGGATGCTGTCAGTGGTCGCGGAACTTCGACTTCAGCAACGGCTGTTCCTAAGGATTCTGCCAGATCCTCAAAGAAGATAGATGGTGTTTCATCTTCGCGCGAAATTGCTGTGACAAGAAGTGATTGACGTGCGCGAGTAGTCGCAACATGGAATAGTCGCGCTTCATCTTCAGCAAGCGATGATGCTGCAATCATGTCCAAGGTGACTTGTGCAAGTTCATCTCCGTGACGCACTCGTTCAACAAGTCGTTCAGCACCAAGAAGAGAACTACGCTGCTTCAGATTTGGCCAAGCACCTTCTTGCACACCAGCTACTGCAACGTAGCGCCACTGGCGTCCCTTTGCAGAGTGCACAGTAAGGATTTCAACGACATCAGGGCGAACGCCCTTTGCAGTAATAAGGTCAGAGACAATTGTTTCATTGGAAATTTCAGTCAAGAATAAGTCAGGTTTAGCACCAGGAAAACGTTCAATATGTCGTGCTGCTGTATCAAAGAGTTGAATCATCGCATCAAGGTCGCGATCGGCAGATGCTCCGCGAGATCCGCCCTTCAGAGCTGCTGCCCTCCACGCATCTGCAATCTTCTCGTTTTCGCTATTGGTTGCGTGATTCCAGATTGCCCACAACAGATCATGAATCGTTGCGCTCTTCTTTGCAATTGATTTCTTAGCAAGTAATAGCAAGTTGTGAATTCGCATTAACTCAGTAGAGTCCTCGATAGCGATATCCCCTGTGAGGATTGCATCAAGAATCAATTGAGTTCCAGATCTCTTATCACTTGCCTCATCACGGGCGGCAAGAAGCGCAGCACGGGTGCGACGAAGTGAGACCGATGTTGCTCCACCAAATTCAGATGTCAGCAGCTTCTCCGCTGTATCAAGGTTGAGGGGTTCGGCACCTGTTGCAACGCGTGCAAGTAAGAGGAAGGGAGCAATTGCAGCGTTATGAGCTAGCGCTTCAACATCTCCTACCGTTGGAATTGAGACCTGCGCAAAAGCACGGCGAATGGCCGATGCAGTCTGTCCATGCGACCTGACAATCACAGCCATCTGAGAATAGGGAACTCCTTGCATGAGATGTGCTCGCTTAAAAAGGTATGCGATGTATTGCGCCTCTTCAGATTCTGAATGCAAGCGCGCAGTCTGCGCAGTGGGTGTGCCACGAAAATTTTCAAGTAACACAATCTCCTTAGCACCAGCTTTCATATAGGAGCCAATGACTGCAGCAATACCTTCAGGATCTGCTCCTCGGAATCGGCCCACAGCACTTGCGCCATCTGCAACGATGATCAGATCAGAGCCTGCAAGTAGTGAAAGCAACATGCGCTGTGCTGGATCACTCTCTTGGAATTCATCGATGATGATGGTGCTAAATCGCCCGCGGAGTTCAGCTAATAATTCAGGGTTGGCACGCAAGTAATTAACTGCGGAGTTAATGATTTCAGATGGATCAATACGCACCTTGGCATCTCCTGCCAATACCTCTTGAAGAGTCATAGCCCCTAAATAACGCTTCCAGAAATCTGCAGCACCTGGCCAATACTTCTCACCCAGTTGGTGACCACGCTCTGCCAATACTTCCGGTGTAATGCCACGTTCATTAGCGCGCATAATCAGATCTCGAAGCTCTCGAACAAATCCTTGTGTCTGCAGTGGCTCACCCAAAGATTCAGGAGTTTTCCTTAAATCATCGTGCCACTGTTTATATCCATCATTAATATCACCATCAAGAAGTTGAGAGATAAAAGTTTCTTGTTCGGCACCCGAAAGAAGAACAATCTCGCGATAGTTGTCACCGGTGCGCATCTTAAGAATCGAATAAGCAAGTGAGTGAAATGTTCGAGCGAGTGGTTCAAAGGCTGTCTCTTGCGACCTTGTCACAATCGCATCGCGCATTTCAGATGCACGTTCACGACCATAGGTAAGTAACAGAATGGAGTCAGGTGATTGGCCAGCTGCAATGCGCGATAGCGCTGCTTCAATCAGAACTGTGGTCTTTCCTGTTCCGGTTGCACCTTTAAGAATCAGCGGTGAACCACGATGTGAAACGGCAGCCTTTTGATCATCGCTGAGGGAGAGAGAGAACCCCTCAGCATCTGCTCGCACGAGGCGAAGAGTTGCTGAAGGGTTCTTACTCACAGTTCTAATTCAACCGTAAGCCACTGACAATTTAGCTCTGGTTGTTCTTCTTCGCGCGTGATGTTGCTCGGGCGCGCTCTGGGCCATCGAGAGTCACCTTGCGGATACGAACAACAGCGGGCGTTACTTCTACGCATTCATCTTCACGACAGAATTCGAGAGCACCTTCCATGTTGAGCTTCTTAGGTGGAATCAACTTTTCAGAATCATCCGTGCCTGATGCACGCATATTTGTAAGTTTCTTTTCGCGAACACAGTTGACATCCATATCATCAGAACGTGAGTTCTCACCGATAACCATGCCTTCGTAGACTTCATCGCCGGGTTCAACGAAGATTGAACCACGCTCTTGAATTCCAGCCAGAGCATAAGAAGTCACTGCGCCGATACGATCTGAGACAAGTGAACCTGTTGCACGTGTGCGAAGTTCTCCATACCAAGGTTCGTATGAATCAAATACGTGGTGAAGCAAGCCCGTTCCGCGAGTCTCAGTTAGGAACTCAGTACGGAACCCAATAAGCCCACGGGAAGGAACCTTGTAATCAAGACGAATCCAACCGGTTCCGTGATTAACCATCTGTTCCATACGGCCCTTACGAAGTGCCATCAACTGAGTAAGAACACCTAAGTAATCTTCAGGTGCATCGATAGTCAGGTGTTCCATTGGTTCGTTGAGTTTTCCATCAATCATCTTGGTAACCACTTGTGGCTTACCTACTGTGAGTTCAAAACTTTCGCGCTTCATGATTTCAACGAGGACTGCAAGCTGAAGTTCACCACGACCTTGTACTTCCCATGTGTCAGGACGTTCGGTGTTGAGTACGCGAAGTGAAACGTTACCGACAAGCTCTTTATCAAGGCGATCTTTTACTTGGCGCGCAGTAAGCATCTTGCCGCTCTTGCCAGCAAGTGGCGATGTATTGATACCGATTGTCATTGAGATAGATGGCTCATCCACTGTAATAAGTGGCAGAGCATGTGAATTTTCGAGATCTGCAAGGGTTTCACCCAATGTAATTGTCTCGATACCAGCGACAGCGATGATGTCGCCAGGTCCTGCCTCAAGTGCTGGAACTCGCTCAAGAGCTTCAGTCATCAGAAGTTCTGAAACCTTGACGCGCTCTGTTGTTCCATCTGTCTTAATCCATGAAACTGTCTGGCCCTTCTTGATTACACCTTCGTGAACGCGGCACAGGGCTAAGCGTCCAAGGAATGGTGAAGAGTCAAGGTTGGTCACGTGTGCTTGCAGTGGTGCACCTTCGTGATACACAGGTGCTGGAATTGCAGAGAAGATGGTGTCGAACAAAACATCGAGGCTCTCTTCTTCTGGCATTCCACCATCTGCGGGACGAGTAAGGGATGCGCGACCAGCTTTTGCTGATGCGTAGACAACTGGGAATTCGATCTGCTCTTCAGTGGCATCGAGATCGAGAAAGAGTGCATATGCCTCATCAACAACTTCTGCGATACGTGAGTCAGAACGGTCTACCTTATTAATAAGGAGAATAACTGGAAGATTCTTCTGTAGCGCTTTACGCAATACGAAACGTGTCTGTGGCAGTGGGCCTTCTGATGCATCGACTAACAAGATGACGCCATCGACCATTTCAAGTCCGCGTTCAACTTCGCCACCGAAATCTGCGTGACCTGGTGTGTCAATAATATTGATGACAGTGTCACCGCGACGAACAGATGTATTCTTCGCAAGAATGGTGATTCCCTTTTCGCGTTCAAGGTCCATCGAATCCATCATGCGGTCTTGGCCTTCTTCTTGCTTCTTATAAGCTGCGAAAGCTCCGGATTGCCACAACATCGCATCAACGAGAGTTGTTTTACCGTGGTCAACGTGAGCGATGATCGCTACGTTGCGAAGGTTGTCGCGAGTCTTCTTAGGAAGGCCCTTCAGGTGCGCCTGATTAAGTCGTGCTCGGGCTGTGTTAAGTGCTGGGTTGTTAGACATTGAATCTGAACTCCACTACGTCTCCGTCTTGCATGATGTATTCCTTACCTTCCATACGCACTTTGCCCTTTGCTTTCGCATCGACCATCGAGCCTGCTTCTACCAAATCGGCAAAAGAAACAATTTCAGCTTTAATGAAACCTTTTTGGAAATCTGTGTGAATGACGCCGGCAGCCATGGGTGCGGTGTCGCCTTGATGAATAGTCCAAGCACGTGCCTCTTTTGGACCAGCTGTTAAATACGTTTGAAGACCGAGTGTGTCAAAGCCCACCCGTGCAAGAGTTGCAAGGCCTGGTTCAGTTAGACCAATCTCCTGTAGAAGTTCGAGAGCATCCTCATCAGAAAGTTCGGCAAGCTCGGCTTCAGTTTTGGCATCTAAGAAGATTGCTTCCGCAGGTGCAACGAGTGCAGATAACTTGGCGCGCAGATCTTTATCAGCAAGTTCTGCGGCATCGACGTTAAATACATAGAGAAATGGCTTTGCTGTCAGCAAATGAAGTTCGTGCAGAAGTTCACGATCAATCTTTGATTGTGACAAGGGCTTCCCAGATTGCAACCACTCGTTGGCTTCCTTGACTGCCTCTAAAACGGGCGCCTTCTCTTTCGCAACGCGTGCTTCTTTCTCAAGTCGCGGGATTGCTTTCTCAATTGTCTGTAAATCTGCGAGCGCGAGTTCCATATTAATTGTCTCGATATCACTGGATGGATCGATACGACCATCGACATGAACAACATCGCCATCGGTAAAGACGCGGATGACCTGACAGATTGCATCGGTCTCACGGATATTTGCCAAGAACTTATTGCCAAGGCCAGCGCCCTCGGATGCGCCCTTGACGATGCCTGCGATATCGACGAAGGAGAGCGCAGCAGGAAGAAGCTTCTCAGAGCTAAAGATTGTGGCGAGCTTGGCTAAACGCTCATCCGGAACGCCCACGACGCCGACATTGGGCTCGATAGTGGCGAAGGGATAGTTAGCGGCCAAGACATTGTTCTTGGTCAGAGCATTAAAAAGGGTCGACTTTCCGACATTCGGAAGACCGACGATTCCAATAGAGAGGCTCATAAGTAGGACAGCCTACGCGGGATTGTCAGTGGCTCCTGCCACGATTGCCCCATGTCCAGCGCACTCGTGACCTTAATAACTCTGATTATCGGCCTCTTTCTTGGGTTAGGGCTAGGTATATGGATTTCGCAGATGAAAAATACTGGCAACAGTTCTGAAAAGTTGGCGCAAGAACTCAACGATGTAAAGGTCTTACTCAAAGCATCTGATGATCGCCTCAAAGCTGCAGAAGCAAAATCTGAAAACGATACGAAGATTGCAACACAGATGGAGGAGATGAAGAAATCTGTCGAAACAATGCGCACCCAAGCGCAGGATGCTGCTGTGCAACGCGTTGCATCTGAAACACAGTTAATCGGCACCATCGATGAGATGCGTAAGGCATCTACCTCTTTCTTCGATGAGACAAAGAAGATTGCCGGCGCTCTCTCTAACTCGCAGACTCGTGGAAAATTTGGCGAAGCGCAGTTACAACTTCTCCTTGAAAACGCGGGATTACGCGAAGGGCACGAATACCAAGCACAGCGTTCTACGACCGACTCTGACTCATCTGGCATTCCCGACATCACAGTTGCAATGCCAGGTGGCTCAAAGTTATTTATCGACTCCAAGTTTCCCTTTGATCGCTTCCTCGAAGCATTTGGTACCGATGTGCAATCCGAGCGCGATGAGCTACTTGCCGCACACACCAAAGATTTGCTCAAACATGTTGAGGCCCTTGCCAAGCGCGGATATCACAAGTCGCAGGGTTCACCTGATTTCGTCGTTCTCTTTCTCCCCTTTGAAACCCTTCTTGCAGAATCACTTCGCCTCGATCCTATGTTGCTAGAAAAAGCCTTTAAGGTCGGCGTCACATTGGCCACTCCTACATCGATGATGGCGCTGCTACGCACCGTGGGCCATATCTTTACCCGCAATCAATTGGCTGAAAATGCTGATGACATCACCAAAGTCGCCGGAACATTTCTCAAGAACCTCACACTGTTACATTCCAAAATTGTCGCTGTCGGTAAGGCAATTAATTCAACATCCAAGGCATATGAAGACCTTGTTCCTACTGCTGAGAAAACTGTCTTATCTCCCGCACTTCGTATCCATAAACTTGGCGTCAGTGGGGATAAAGAAAAACTCGCAATCGAATACCCTGCAGCACCCGCAGATGTTCGAGCTCTCAATAACCCAGATCTCGAGAGCGATGACTTTATAGATGTTGAAGTAGTAGAGGAGTAAGTAATGAATACACCAACGATCAAGAAGCCTGCGTTATCAGGGCCAGGACTTAATAAGCAGGGCGTTGTTGTACTTCAAACCCTCTTTATCTTTATCTTCTCGTGGCTTGAGATGTGGATTCGCAGTGGCGCTGGAATTCTTACCGGTCTTATTCTCTGCCTCGTTACCTATGGTGGTGTTTCTTACGGTCGCACCGGCACAAGGTATGTATCTGCCGTAACTCCACCGCTCGCCTTTGCAGTAACAACACTGATTTACATCTTCCTCAGCGATGGTTTACATCCTGCACGTATCGGAATCGATTTCATCGCGGCCCTGGCAAGCGTTGCCCCGTACTTACTAATCAGCGCATTGTACGGCTGGTTTATGTTCTTCAATGAGAAAGCAAAGAGCCGTCCTTCAAAGCGTTTACAGAGCGCGCCAGAAGCTAGCTAAAACTCTCGCAGTATCTTCAGGCTGATCTTCATTCGGACAATGTCCGGCATCGTTAATAATGGTGCGGGGCGCAGATAAATCCTTTGCCATCTGATCCTGCATCGCTAGCGGCCAGGCATCATCGTTGGCGCCATATACAACATGGATCGGTACCTTCGTTGCAATAAGTTCGGAGATTATCGGTTGAGTATTTTGTAAGTGCAACGCCATGGTGTGTGTTGAGTGAGGGTCAGATGCGGCCCAACGCTTCTTATAAAGCTCGTAGCGTGGCAGTAATTTATCTGTCCCCTCCTTATATTTATCCCACGAATCCTTCATCGACATTGTCTGCAAGATCTGAATCGTCGCGTCAAGATCTGGCTTATCTGGAATCCAATGTGGGCCACTGCAGAAAATAGTCAGTGATGCAAAGCTCTGCGGTGAATCAACCAGGGCGCGTTGAGATACCAGGCCACCGAAAGAGTGGCCGAGCAGGTGTGGCGTTGTAAAACCGAAGTGCTCTACTAATTTAACAACATCGCGAGCAAGAGAAGCTAGTGCGTAAGCATCTTCGCGTCTACTGTGTGCTGATTCATGTTGTCCACGATTATCGAATGTTAATACGCGATAACCAGCATCTGCCAAGAGTGGCCCAATCAGATCAAAATCTTCTTTACTGCCAGTAAAGCCATGCACGAGCACTACATCTGCGATGCGGACCTTTGGTTCATAAATTTCAACAGCTAACTTTTCACCTTGAATATCTACGAAAGTGGTCATTACTTGGCTGCTTTGATATCGGCGCGGAGCTCTTTAGGTAGAGCGAAGAGCAAGGTTTCCTCCATTGCGCGCACTTCTTGAACATCGTGATACCCATGAACGCTCAAGTGCTTGAGAAGATCATCAACGAGAATTTCAGGAACTGATGCACCACTTGTTACACCGATTGTCTCAGCCTTCACAAGCCACTCTTCCATCACTTCTTCTGCATAGTCAATGAGATAAGCGGCCTTGGCTCCGTATTCGAGTGCAACTTCAACCAGGCGCACTGAGTTAGAGGAGTTTCGTGAACCGACAACGAGAACGAGATCTGCTTGTGGTGCAATTGCCCTAATCGCCTCTTGGCGATTCTGTGTTGCATAACAGATGTCATCTGATGGTGGATTGGCAATTTCAGGAAAACGTTCTTTAAGTATTGCAACAGATTGCATGGTTTCATCGACAGAGAGTGTGGTCTGTGTAAGCCAGACTAATTTCTTTCCAGGAGTTGGTTGAATTGTGCGCGCTTCGTCGAGTCCATCAACGACGCGGACTTTGCCTGGAGCTTCACCGGCTGTGCCTTCAACTTCTTCATGGCCAATGTGACCGATCAGTAAAATTTCAGTCTCTTCATTGGCAAAACGTTTTACCTCATTATGGACCTTGGTGACCAAGGGACATGTTGCATCGATTGTCTTCAGGTTACGTGCAGCAGCCTCTGCGTGTACTGCAGGAGATACGCCGTGGGCGGAAAATACAACTGTCGCACCTTCAGGAACCTCATCGGTCTCATTGACAAAGATGACTCCACGTTGTTCCAGAGTTGAGACCACATGCTTATTGTGGACAATCTCTTTACGGACATATACAGGAGCTCCATAGAGTTCGAGTGATTTTTCAACGGCCACAACGGCTCGGTCAACACCTGCGCAATATCCGCGCGGCGCAGCTAGAAGAACTCTCTTACTCATGGGGCGCAGTCTATTAGGCTCTCGCTATGTTCGAAACTTCGAGTGAATCCCCTGCACCTGTGCGGCTGGTCTCTGAAGCCATTAAGGATTACATCGATCGATTAGGCCCTATCTGGATTGAGGGTGAGATCTCTGAACTCAATGAACGCAGCGGTGGAATGGCCTTTATGCGCCTGCGCGATACCAGCGCCGATATGAGTATCTCGGTAATGTGTTACAAAACTGTATTGGCAAGTGTTCAACCACTTCCTGCAAATGCACGCGTTGTGATTTATGCAAAACCATCATGGTTTACCAAAAATGGTTCACTCACAATGTCTGCCAAAGAGATTCGCCAAGTTGGTGTGGGTGAATTACTGGCTCGCCTGGAAGCGCTGAAAGAGAAGTTAGCTCTCGAGGGTTTATTTAGCGCCGATCGTAAGATTGCACTTCCTCGATTGCCACGCACTGTGGGGCTCATTTGTGGCCGTAATACCGATGCCGAGAAGGATGTTGTTGAAAATGCACGACGTCGCTGGCCATCGGTGCAATTTGAAATTCGCGAAGTTGCAGTGCAAGGTGCAGCAGCTGTTGTTGAAGTTTCGGCAGCTCTGACAGAACTTGAAGCCAACCCGAATGTAGACGTCATCATCATTACTCGTGGTGGTGGTTCCTTTGAAGATTTGCTCCCTTTTAGCGATGAATCACTTGTCCGCTTGGCCGCTAGTTGCACAACACCGATTGTCAGCGCGATTGGCCATGAGAAAGATGCGCCCCTTCTTGATCTCGTTGCCGATTACCGCGCTTCCACTCCGACGGATGCGGCAAAGCGCGTGGTGCCCGATATTGCTCAGGAGATCAGTGATATCCAGAAGATCCGCGATCGTATGTATCGCCGCTTGGTTTCAACGATTGATTACGAACTCAATCAGATTGCGCAGTTGCGCAATAGACCTGTGATGAAAGATCCAACCGTCATGGTCACTGTGCGCCGCGATGAGATCAAGGCCTGGCGTGATCGTTCGATTCGTAGCTTTGCCGCAATCCTTGAAATTGAGAAGCAGGAGCTCAAGGGCGTAAAAGCTCATCTTCGTTCGCTCTCACCACAATCGACAATGGACCGAGGGTATGCAGTTGTGCAGTTAGAGAACGGCGCCATCGTGCGCGATGCCGCAAAGGTGAAGGCAGGGACTTCTCTGCGCATCCGTGTGGCAAAGGGCGAGACCCGCGCCACAGTCAACGAGTAATCGACAGAGAGTAGATTGAGCACATGGCGACCAAAGATTCCAAGCCTTCCTATGAAAGTGCTCGCGATGAACTCGCAGAAATTGTTGAATCACTGGAAGATGGCAGCGCAACGCTAGAAGAATCTCTCAAGCTCTGGGAACGTGGCGAAGAGTTAGCAAAGATCTGCCAAGAGTGGCTAGACGGAGCTAAAAAGAAATTGGATGCGGCTAAGAAGCCTGCCAGGACTTCTGAGGAAGAGTAATGTCACCTGATTTCACATATTCAGATCTTCTGCCACTAGGTGCAGATACAACCAAGTATCGCCTGGTATCGAAAGAAGGCGTCAGTGTTATCAAACTTGGTGATAGAGAATTTCTTCAAGTTGAACCGTCTGCGCTGACCTTACTTACCGAAACTGCTATTCACGATATTTCACACTACCTTCGCACAGAACATCTGGAACAACTAGCAAAGATTTTGAAGGACCCAGATGCTTCAGCAAATGATCGATTTGTAGCGTTAGATTTATTGAAGAATGCCAACATTGCAGCAGGTGGAATTCTGCCAATGTGCCAAGACACAGGCACTGCTTTGATTATGGGTAAGAAGGGTCAGTATGTGCTGACTACTGCAAAAGATGAGCTTGCGCTTTCGCAAGGCGTCTATGACGCATTTACCAAACTCAACCTGCGGTACTCGCAGATGGCCCCCATCACCACATGGGAAGAGAAGAACACCGGCAATAACTTGCCCGCGCAGATTGAGATTTATGCAGATAGCGATCACCAGGATGAATACAACTTTATCTTTATCGCTAAAGGTGGCGGAAGCGCTAATAAATCATTCTTATATCAAGAGACTAAAGCTGTATTAAATCCAACATCATTTATGAATTGGCTTGATGAGAAACTACGTTCTATCGGAACAGCTGCATGTCCTCCGTACCACTTGGCCATTGTCATTGGTGGAACAAGTGCTGAGCACACAGTAAAGACTGCAAAGCTTGCCAGCACGCACTATCTCGATAACTTACCTACATCGGGCGATGCTGCAACGGGCCATGGATTTCGTGATATTGCACTGGAGGAAGAAGTATTTAAGATGACACAGAAGCTTGGAATCGGCGCGCAATTTGGTGGCAAGTACTTCTGCCACGATGTGCGCGTAGTTCGTCTGCCTCGACATGGTGCATCTCTGCCCATCGCCATCGCAGTCTCATGCTCTGCCGATCGACAGGCGAAGGCGAAGATCACCAAAGATGGCATCTTCCTTGAGCAACTTGAGACAGATCCTGCTCACTTCTTACCTGAAACAACCGATGAACATCTCGACGATAACGTTGTAAAGATTGATCTCAATAAGCCTATGGATGCAATCCGTGCCGAGCTCTCCAAACACCCTGTAAAGACCCGTGTTTCACTGACCGGAACCATTGTGGTTGCTCGCGATATCGCTCATGCCAAGATTAAAGAGATGTTAGATGAGGGCAAACCAATGCCTGAATACTTACAGAGATACGCGGTCTACTACGCAGGTCCTGCGAAGACTCCGGTCGGAATGGCATCGGGATCATTTGGTCCCACGACTGCCGGACGTATGGATTCTTATGTTGATTACTTCCAATCACAAGGTGGCTCACTTGTGATGCTGGCAAAGGGCAATCGCTCAAAGCAAGTAACCGATGCTTGTAAGAGCCACGGTGGTTTCTATCTCGGATCTATCGGCGGACCTGCTGCTCGCCTTGCTCAAGATTGCATTACAAAAGTTGAGGTCCTGGACTTTGAAGAGTTGGGGATGGAGGCAATCTGGAAGATCGATGTTGTGGACTTCCCAGCCTTTATCGTTGTTGACGATAAGGGCAATGATTTCTTTGCGCAGACTATGAAACCTTTGACAATTGGCGTGAAGCCAGAAATTTAATTGGTCGGTTAGTAGTAACGGC
Organism: Candidatus Planktophila sp.; assembly: GCA_040402415.1. GTDB lineage: Bacteria > Actinomycetota > Actinomycetes > Nanopelagicales > Nanopelagicaceae > Planktophila. The sequence goes on from JBBAMS010000004.1 coordinate 59,834, forward strand.
TGCGGTTGAACTTTGCCAGCGCCGCACATGGGGTGTCATAACGAAGGCTGATGTAGCGAAGTCCCCACTGAATCTGAGTCACTGGGTTGGTGCGCCAGTCATCTGAAATAATCTCCATCTTGTTGGCTGGAAGCGCCTGAGCAATTCCATGGGCGCCCGAATTGTAATTGTGGGCCTTGTAATTCCAATGGCTCTCTCTATTCCAGAGCGTATTGATACAAGACACTTGGCGGTCGCCCCATGAATATTCAGAGCTCATGATTTGCTTGGCAACCAACTTGGCGCCATCGATAGTACGAGCCATCTCGACCTGCTGGCTGATGCCTGCCACAACTGCCATCTCGGCTATTTGGCTGGCAAGAGAGCCTTGGGCCGGATTCGAACTGACCGTCAGGCTCTTAGCATCCAAACTTTGAATACTCGCAAGTGAGACCTTGATGGTCATCGGAAAGTCGAGGCCGTAGGCAGTTGGTTGCGCCGCAGCCAGGATGAGAAGTCCGCCGACGGTTGCCCAGAGAGCTGGCTTAGTGGCCCGAGAAATGCGCAGGCCGGAGATAGATCTGATAAATCCGCGAGGGTCTGGCTTCATCACTACTCCTTCCATCTCTGAATCCACGTAGCAACAAGGCCTCATAACAAGGCCCAGCACTCGGGGGGAATGGGTCAAGGCTGGCAAGGGATGGGGTGAGCCGCAAATTTTGCCCCGCGTGAGTCGCAAATTCTCAGGATTGGAAGGCTTTGTGGATAGGTAAAAGGGCAGGTCAGTTAGGGCAAAGTCCCAAATGTCCTATTTGTTACTGTGAGATTTAAAGAGGGGGTAAATGGCAGATGAACGACAAGGTTATACCTGGGGCCCTTCAAGTAGCTCGGTGACCAAGGCTGCAATAGCCGAACGCTCTGATCGGGTCAGGGTGACATGGGCGAAGAGTGGGTGGCCTTTAAGCGTTTCCACCACTGCGACGACGCCATCATGGCGGCCGACCCGCAGGTTGTCGCGTTGGGCAACGTCGTGGGTCATCACTACACGCGAGCCTTGGCCGATACGAGAGAGCACTGTCAGCAGAACTCCGCGTTCTAGCGATTGCGCTTCATCGACAATGACATAAGAGTCATGCAATGAGCGGCCGCGGATGTGAGTTAGCGGCAGAACTTCAATCAAACCTCGGTCGATGACTTCATCAATGACGGCTTGGCTAACGAGAGCGCCCAAAGTATCAAAGACTGCCTGCGCCCATGGCGACATCTTCTCGCCTTCGCTGCCTGGCAGGTATCCAAGTTCTTGTCCACCGACGGGATAGAGAGGACGGAAGATGACAACCTTCTTATGAAGGCGCTTCTCCATCACTGCTTCAAGTCCGGCGCAGAGTGCGAGCGCTGACTTTCCGGTGCCGGCGCGACCGCCGAGAGAGACGATGCCGATGCTGTCATCGAGTAATAAGTCGAGTGCAATGCGCTGTTCTGCAGAGCGTCCGTGAAGTCCAAATGCTTGGCGATCTCCACGAACAAGTTGTAGCCGCTTATCCGCTGTGACTCGAGCAAGGGCGCTTCCCTTTTCAGAGTGGAGGACGATTCCGGTATGGACTGGGAATTGGTGGGCACTTTCGTGATCTGCGCGATCGGATGCATATAACTCATCGATAATGTTATGGCCGACAGAGACCTCTTCAATGCCGGTCCATCCGCTATTGGATACAAGTTCGGCTAAATATTCCTGGGCTTCAACGCCAACCGATGATGCCTTAACGCGAAGTGGCAGATCTTTGGTGACGAGAACAACATGCTTTCCATCCGACATGAGATTCTTGGCAATGGCAAGGATGCGCGAATCATTGGTTCCATCGCGCAGGAAACCATGTGGCAAGGTACTTAAATCTGTGTGGTTGAGCTCGACCGACAGTGTGCCGCCCTCAGGAGTAACAGTCAGTGGAGAATCAAGTCGGCCATGTTCAATTCGCAAATCATCGAGTGCGCGAAGTGCTGCTCGGGCGAAGTAGCCGAGTTCAGGATGATCGCGCTTTGTCTCGAGTTCGCCAATAACAGCGATTGGAATGATGACTTCATGCTCTTCAAATCTCTTTATCGCCCCAGGATCTGCCAGAAGTACTGATGTATCTAAAACATATGTCTTACGGGCAGGATTGCTCTTACTTATCGCAGCCAATTTCGAAGTAGCCAAGGCCTAACCATTCTCTGTAATTTTTCTAGCCATATCGGTACGGGGTGCGCATCGCTAATGGGGGGAAGAGGTGGGATCTGCTTCTGACTCGTACAAGATAGAACGATTGAAACGGACTTTTGGTGCGACACGCCATTAATCAGCAGAGACGTCATCTAAAGTTAACGTTGGGCTTTTAACTGTACTTCTTCACGATTCTGCGTTCGGCGATAAATGAGGCAAAGGGCAGAGTTCCGGCGGCGATAACTGCCAGGATGATGGGTAGCGACATCTTCTTCTGCACACCAATTTGAAGAGCGGTCAGAATGTAGATGATGTAGAGGTAGCCGTGTGCGATCGGAATAAAGACCATCCACTGGTGGGTATCGACTACATGGAAGATATGTTTTGCCGGCATATAGCCGAAGATCAACAGTAAGAGATTGACGCCACAGAGAATTGCCATAAGGCGAAAGCGAGTAAGGACTCCGAAAGTCTGGGCTTCAGTCATAGCTTAACTCTATTGCGCCTGCTGTAAAAAGGCAGCCAGAGAATCACTAGCGCCATCAACCACCAGATCACAACATAGGAGATATGTTGCCAGTAAAAGCCTGGGACTCCACTATTTAGAATAGGGGTTGAAATTCTGGTGCGGATGTCAGCACCGGATCGAGTCGACTCTGATTTTTCAAGGATGAAGCCATCAAAGAGCTGCAGATCAGTAATACCTGTGAGCAGACTGCTATCCAGACGCGAGAGTTGTTGCACTGTATTTTCGGCGCGATCATCGCTCTGATGAGGCAGCAAGGTTCCGGTGATTGCAACGTTAGTTGACATCACGATCTCTGGATTGGCGAGGCGATCTCGCCAATACCCGCGAACTACAAGGATTGCCGTATCACTCTCGTTCTGCAGAAGTGCGACATCCCAATCGGCTACCTTGCCTGAGCCATCCTTCTGGTTAGGTGCTTTGAAGTTTGCAATGTAGTGGCCCGATGTTGAGACGACTTTGCCAATGGATTCAGGTGCAATACTGCCATTTGCCGATGCGCTATCTGTCAACGGATAAATCTTGGTATCGACAGCTACCGTTGAAGCCTTCTTCATATCCTGGGCGCGATGAAGTTGCCAGATACCTAGCGCGATAAATGATGAGGTGAGAAGGAGAACAAGAAGTCCTTGGCCAAACTTCTCAAATCTCGACTTCATTCTCCGCATTTTCAGCGCCACGTTTTTGTAGCCGTGTATAACGCTTATAGAAGCTGCGCAAAAGAAGAGTCACTGCTGAAAAGAGCACGATCATTGTGAGCGAGCCAGCCATACCTACTTCGACATCTTTAGCCATGAGAAGATTCTCCCATGAGTTCGAAAGAGAGCCAATTCGATAACAACGATCGATATGGGATCAGGCCTTCCACATCAAAGTTAAATCGGGCGTGGGTCCGTTATGCAACTCTCTTCGCTCTTGTGGGTGGTGCATGGATTCTCTGGGCTGGCCTTCATCACTCAAACCCTGCAATTCGCGAAGATCTCATCTCTTTCACAACGAAGGACCCACGCAACCCTGTTATTCGATATTCAGTGCAACGCCACGATGGATCTCAAGTAATTACCTGCACGCTGACTGCTCGCGATATCAATAAGAACATAGTTGGTCAGATTGATGACTCAATCCCGGCGGGTGATACCTATAATGAGCGAACTGTCACGGTCCCTACGCGTGCAGATGCAGTCAATGCCGGTATAGCACGTTGTCGAATTCTCTAATCAATATCAATCCCCTAACATTGACCTCTATGAGTTCAAGGCAAACATGGCTAACCCAAGAAGCAGCTGATCGTTTAACTGCTGAACTCGCGCGCCTTGAAGGTGAAGGTCGTAAAGAGATCACTGCAAAGATTGAAGCTGCTCGCGCAGAAGGTGATCTCAAAGAAAATGGCGGGTACCACGCAGCTCGTGATGAACAAGGAAAGATGGAAGCTCGCATCCGTCAGCTCAAGCAGATGTTGGAAAATTCCCACATCGGAACACCACCTGCAAGTGCTGATGGAAAAGTCGGTGCCGGAATGGTTGTTACTGCCCGCATCGCTGGCGATGAAATGAAGTTCTTACTAGGCTCTCGCGAAATCGCATCGGGTGATCTAGATGTCTATTCTGAAAAATCTCCACTTGGTTCGGCAGTGCTCGGAGCTGATATCGGAGCAACTGTTGCTTACACCGCACCCAATGGTCGCGAAATCAAGGTTGAGATTAAGGCAGCTGAATTCTTTGCTTAATCCAGCGAGTGGTGATATTTACGTAAGCTCAGTGGAATAAAGATCAGCATTATTATTACCATGTAAATCAGCGAGGTCGTGAGCGGATGCTCGCTTGGGAAGGACCCCGCAGTTGCCCCAAATTGGTTTTTGAGTCCAAAGAGCTGGCGACAGGCAGCAACCATCGTTGAGACTGGATTCCACTCTGCGAAGTACTGCAGGATGCGAGGCATTCCCGTTGTTGGTGCAAATGCGTTCGATAAGAATGTCAGCGGGAATGTCACAATAAAGCTGACGTTCTGCACAACGCGAGCATCAGATGCGGATAGCCCAACGAGAACGCCGACCCACGAGAGCGCATAACCGAAGAAGAGTAAGAATAAGAAACCAAGTGCGACATTTCCAAGACCTGCAGATGGTCGCCAGCCGACAATATATCCAGCGATTCCCATGACGGTGAGAACCACAATGTTCAGGAGTGAGTCACCGAGTGTGCGGCCGATTACTAAAGCAGATTGAGAAATAGGCAAAGATCTAAATCGATCGATCAAACCTTTCTTCATATCTTCGGCAAGGCCAGATGCTGTTCCTGCAAGTGTAAAAGCGACAGTTTGTACGAAGATTCCGGGCATTAAGAGCTGTACATATCCACCAGGTTGGCCAGTGCTAATTGATCCACCGAAGACGAAGCGGAAGAGAAGTACAAACATCACAGGCTGAATAGTTGAGAAGATAAGGACTTCAGGCACTCGCGTAAGAAGTAATAATTGCCTGCGAGTAATAATTGAGACATCGTTGATTGCGCTCATTTTCTACCTCTCTTCTTCTCTACTATTTCCGCTTTTTTCTCTTCAGCAGCATGGCCAGTCAATGAGAGAAATACATCATCAAGGGATGGGCGCTTAAGGCCGACATCGAGGGCATGAATTCCCGAGCTATCGAGTGACTTGAGAACTTCAAAGAGCGAAGCAGAGCCTGTGGAAACAGGAGCTGAGATAAGTCGCAGACCTTCATCAAGTGTTGCTTTATTTCCACTGACTGCGGCAACAATCTCTAGAGTCTTTGCAACATTTATTTGTTCAACAACTACCTCAAGGCGCTCACCGCCTACTTGTTTTTTGAGTGCATCAGATGTGCCACGGGCAATAACTTTTCCTGTATCAATGACAGCAATCTCATCTGCCAATTGATCTGCCTCTTCCAGATATTGTGTTGTAAGTAGCAGTGTCACTCCACCTTTGACCAACTCTTGAATAACTTCCCACATCTCTTGGCGACCACGTGGATCAAGTCCAGTTGTTGGCTCATCGAGAAATAGTACTTTTGGTTTTACGATCAGGGAGGCCGCAAGGTCTAGTCTGCGGCGCATTCCACCTGAGTACGTTTTGATAGGACGCTTTGCTGCTTCAGTCAATGAAAACCGCTCAAGTAATTCATTCGCTCGAAGAACCGCCTGCTTCTTACCGAGGTGATAGAGCTCTCCAAACATCACAAGATTGTCATAGCCAGTAAGAATTTCATCGACAGCTGCATATTGCCCCGATAAACCGATAACTTCGCGCACTTTCTCAGGGTTCTTTATGACATCAATACCTGCAACGTTCGCACTTCCTGAATCTGAGCGCAATAACGTTGTCAGAATTCGTACAACCGTTGTCTTACCCGCGCCATTAGGACCTAAAACACTGAGAACGGTGCCTTCTTCTACATCAAGGCTGAGCCCATCAAGAGCGCGAACTCTGCCTTTATCGTAGGTCTTCACTAGTTGGTCCGCTATGACTGCCTTCACGCAGTAAACTTACTCCCTATGACTACAAACGCGCCATCAAAGCAATTCTCACACCGCGAGATCATGATTATTCTCAGCGGCCTTATGACAGGAATGCTCCTTGCGGCCCTGGACCAGACCATCGTCTCAACTGCACTTAAAAGCATCGTTGAAGATTTTAATGGTCTCGACCATTACACATGGGTAGTCACTGCCTATCTTCTTACTTCCACCGCATCAACACCTTTATATGGAAAAATCTCTGACCTCTATGGTCGCCGTATCGTCTTCCAGTTTGCAATTGTTACCTTTCTGATTGGTTCACTTGCCGCGGGTGCATCGCAGAATATGACGCAGCTGATTGCAACGCGCGCAGTGCAAGGTCTTGGTGCAGGCGGTTTGATGGCACTTACCTTCGTCATCATCGGTGACATCGTTCCTCCACGCGAGCGTGGTCGTTACCAGGGTTACTTCGGCGCGGTCTGGGGCCTGTCATCAGTTGCTGGCCCACTTCTCGGTGGCTTCTTCTCAGATCACCACAAAATTCTTGGAGTTACAGGATGGCGTTGGATCTTCTACATCAATATTCCCTTTGCTATCGCAGCCCTTGCTATTACTTCTGCTGTTCTTCATATTCCAAAGGTAAAACGCGAACATAAGATCGATTACCTAGGCGCTGTCCTTCTCGTGGCAGCTGTTGTGACGACTCTTCTTGCCGTATCAATCTACGGCCCACAAAACGGCTGGACAGATTCACGCACCATCACTTACTTGATTTCAGGATTCATCCTCACTCTTGTATTTCTTTATGTTGAGTCAAAGGCAGTCGAACCGATTCTTCCCCTATATCTATTTAAGAACCACACCTTCACTGTGACATCAATTCTTGGTGCAATCATTGGCGCCGGTATGTTCGGTGCAATTGTTATGTTGCCGCTCTATATGCAGGTCGTGAAAGGTTACTCAGCAACTTCTGCGGGCCTTAAATTGATTCCTCTCATGCTAGGAATCGTTTCGACTTCGATCATCAGCGGTAAGTTAATTACTAAACACGGCCACTACAAGCGCTATCCCATCGCAGGAACAGCGCTCATGGCTATTGGAATCGCAGCAATGACAAGTCTGCAGATTGATACTCCATATTGGCAGCTATCGATTTACGCAATCATGGTCGGCGCTGGCCTCGGTCTATCCATGCAGACTATCGTTATCGCTCTTCAGAATGCAGTAGATTTTAGGGATATGGGTGTTGCGACAAGTTCTAACACTTTCTTCCGCTCACTCGGTTCTGTCTTTGGTACTGCAGTCTTTGGCACAATTCTCACCAACCGCGTTGCTCATTATCTGACACTGAACTTCACGGAGTTGGCAGTTAAGAATCCAGCAGCGGTTGCTAACTTTAATCCTAAGCAACTTGCAGGAATTCAAAACAACACAGCAGTTCTACAGACACTTCCACCAGCAATCAAAGTCACAGCGCTCAATGCCTTCGTAGACTCATTCCACGTAGTCTTCTTAGTTGCCGCCCCTGTCGTTGCAGTCGGATTTATCTTCGCACTTCTCCTTCGCGAAGCTCCACTTCGTACCAACGCTGATTACGCATCAGCTCGTAATGAAGCTGCAGGCGAGGCGCTTGGTTAAGAAACTTACCGATAAGTTCACCAACCCCTTTGCGGAATTTCCGCGAGAGGTTGGTGTTCTTGTTTTCGCCTCATTCTTTGTGGCTGTCGGCTTTGGAATCATCTCTCCAACCTTGCCACTCTTTGCTCGCTCCTTCGGAGTAAATAACGCCCAAGTAGGAGCAATCCTCTCCGCCTTTGCCTTTGCCCGATTTGCTTCAGGGCTTATCTCTGGAAAACTCGTAGACCACTTTGGTGAAAGACTCGTTTACTCCTTTGGTATTGGTTTTGTCTCACTTACTTCATTCGCTGCAGGAATGGCACAGAACTACAGCCAGCTTCTTATCTTCCGCGCAGTGGGTGGGCTTGGCTCATCAATGTTCTCTGTTGCGGCCGGATCTATCCTGCTTCGCGCTGTCGATGATGATCACCGTGCACGTGCACAATCACTCTATAACGGTTCATTTCTCATCGGGATGATGGCTGGCCCTGTCGTAGGTGGCGTGCTATCTGGCTTCTCTCTGCGCGCACCTTTGATTATTTATGGCTTCTTACTTATTGGTGCCAGCACCTCTGGCGCTGTTCTGCTGAGAAATTCAACTCTTGCTTCCAAACCCAGTGCTAGCCAAGAGCGAGAAACGGTCACCATAAAGAGTGCCTTAGCGCTGAAGCCCTACCGCTACGCGCTCATCATCTCTTTTATTACATCCTGGGTTCTCTTTGGAATGAGCCGTTCGATCCTGCCACTCTTTATGGTGGAGGAAATTAAAGTAACTCCAAGCTTTATGGGTCTTGGCTTCACAATCACAACAATTATCAATGGTGCGCTCTTGCTCAAGGCTGGAAAGTTATCGGACCTCAGAGGTCGAAGGTTTGCAGCCGTTATCGGAAGCTCCTTCTTGACTCTCTCAATCCTTGCGTACGCATTTACTACACATCCCTGGATGTTTATCGCAGCCTGCGTCATTATTGGCTTTGGCGGTGCTTTTCTCTCGACAACTCCATCAGCCATTGTCGGCGATGTCCTTGAAGGTAGAGGTGGACAAGTAATCGGCCTCTTCCAGATGTCAGGAGATGCTGGTGCGATGGTTGCGCCGATAGTTCTTGGCGTCATCGCCGATCACTATGGTTTTAGACCTGCATTCTTAGCATCTGCAGTACTCATGTCGCTCGCAGTTCTTGTCGCAACGAAATTACCCGAGACACGTGCATCGCACCTGCGCTCTATCTAATAACAGTAAAGGCAATTCCTACTATTGCGAGTATCGCAGCAGAAGCAATGCTGAGCTTCTTCCCTAATCGTTGAGGTAGACCATTTATCCCTTGGGAAAGATCCATCTCTAGATC
>JBBAMS010000005.1:0-8232 GCA_040402415.1 Candidatus Planktophila sp.
GCACAGGCACGTGCTACTTCAACAGCATCCGATTCTGTTGCAGCGCCTTTCACGGTTATAGCAACTGTCTTTGTTGAGCCTTCAGCATCTGCAATCAACTGAGCTGCAAGAGATCCACATACATCCATCAGAGCTGCCTCAAACTCCGTTGTTGTGAGCTTTACGCCAGAGGCACCACTACCCATAAGCAACACAGTGTCATTCGTTGAGGTACAACCATCAGAATCGATGCGGTTATAAGTACGATTTGTCACGCGAGTAAAAATCTCTTGGGCATCGCCCGGAAGAACTGCATCAGTCATCACAACAGAGAGCATGGTGGCAAGGGCAGGTGCGAGCATTCCAGCACCCTTTGCAATTCCTGCAAACTCCGCACCTTTTGCTGTCGCTGTGGCGACCTTAGGAACAGTGTCAGTCGTCATGATAGCTCGGGATACATCATCGAGGGAATCTGTTTTCAAATGTGCGGTGATAGTTTCAATTCCCGTGATGAGTTTATCCATCGGTAGAAGCTCACCAATAAGACCAGTAGAACAGACCGCAATTTCGCCGGATGAAACTCCGAGAAGTTCTCCAACCTTCTCAGCTGTGCGATGAGTGTCTAAAAATCCTTGAGGTCCAGTGCAGGCATTTGCTCCACCAGAGTTGAGGACAACAGCACGCACAATCTTGCCCTTCGTAACTTCGCGAGACCAGATCACAGGTGCTGCCACAACTTTATTTGATGTGTATACCGCTGCAGCATCAAAGAGTGGTCCAGTATTTTCGATCAGAGTTAGGTCCAACGCACCACTTGATTTCAGCCCTGCCGCTATCGCTGCGCCACGAAAGCCTTTTGGAAGGTTGCTCATACGCCGAGCCCATCAAAGTTAAGGCCCGCTGCCTCATCCAAACTACACATCAAATTAGCATTCTGAATTGCCTGAGCAGCAGCGCCTTTACCAAGATTGTCTATTGCAACAGAGATGACAAGTCGTGAGGTGTGTTCATCAACCGCAACCTGAATATGTACATGGTTAGAGCCAGTCAGCGCTGCCGTCTTTGGCATAACTCCCAGTGGTAGGACTGTGACAAATTGGGAATTCGCAAAGAAGTCGGAGTAGATCGTATGTACTGCCTCTGTCGAAATCTCTTTCGTAAGCTTTGTAGTAATAGTAGAAAGGATTCCTCTTGGCATAGGAGCAAGAATGGGTGTGAATGAAATCTTTGTATCAACGCCGGAAATCTTGGTCAGGGCCTGCTCAATCTCTGGCGTGTGTTGATGTACTCCCCCAAATTTATATGAGGTAAGAGAACCTGCTACCTCACTTGCAATCAGATTGATCTTCGCGCTTCTGCCTGCACCTGTTGTGCCCGAAGCTGCTACAACCACCACATCAGTTAAATCTGCAATACCCGCAGCAGGAGAAGTACCCAACGCAATCGACGTTGCATAACATCCAGGATTAGCAACCTTGGATGATTTCTTAACCAGGGATCTAAAAGGCTCAATATCTGCAAGCCCGTAAGTCCAAGCCCCCGCGTATTCCCCGCCATAATATTTATCCCACGCTTGCGCATCTTCTAATCTGTAATCAGCGCCGAGATCCACAATCTTCGCCGTTTCTGGAAGCAGAGCAATGATCTTCGCTGACTCTCCATGTGGAAGGGCCAAGAAGATGAGCTCGCAGGTAGAGAAATCTTTAGGAGAAAATGAACCGAACTTCTCTCCAGCATAACTCTGCAATTGAGGATGCACCGATGTGACCTGCTCCCCCGCATTGGAATGCGCGGTAATTGCAATTACTTCGAAATGGGGATGCAAGGCGAGAAGACGCAGGAGCTCGCCCCCTGCATAACCGCTAGCTCCAATGACACCGATTTTCATGGTCGTACAATAGCATATTTATGCAATCAGGTGCATATTTATGCAGTACGGAGGACAGCCCCTGTGGCTTTAACGGCGGCAGCGACTGCGGACTCGCGCATAGCCGTAACTTCTGCCCCAGTCAGCGTGCGATCGGGTGCTCGGAATACCAAAGAGAAAGCGAGTGAGATCTTTCCAGCGCCAAGTTTGTCGTAGCGGTCAAAGAGAGTGATGGATTCAAGGAGCTCGCCTGCACCTGCTCGAAGTGCGGTCTCCACTTGGGCTGATGTGACATCTGCGTCAACAATGAGCGCAACATCTTGGAGGGCTGCAGGCATAGTGCCAACAGTTGATGGCCGAACAAGGCCGGAATCTGGGAGCGTACTTAGGCCTACGGCGAAAGCGACTGAACGTTCTGGCAATCCATATTTTGCAACGATGCGCGGATGGAGTTCGCCGGCATGAGCCACAGCCTTGCCATCCACAATGAGTTCTGCGCAGCGACCAGGATGCCATGGAGCAAAGTCAGAACGTTTTACAGTCCATTGCAGATTACAGAGCTGCAGGATGTCTTGCGCGTATGCGATTGCATCTTGCCATGTATATGCGCGAGCTTTGCCTTGCCAATCTTCATTCTCAACTTTTCCAACCAAGAGTCCAGCAACGTGATAGGCCTGAGGAGGGACGCTTGCAAAAATTTGATTGATGATAGTCTGGTCAGGTCGATTGGAAATATCTGGCGAGATAAATGGAACCAATTTTTGTGAACTACGGAAAATTGAGCCCATCTCGAAAATAGCGAAATCTTTTGCACCACGACTGATATTGCGCTGTGCAACTTCAATCAGACCTGGAACGAGATGCACGCGCATCAAGGGAAATTCTTCAGACATAGGATTTGCGATTCGATATGTTGCAGCACGTTCGCCGACAAAGCCCATCGAATCAGTAGTCTCTTGATTTGTAAATGGGAAGGTCTGTACTTCAGCTAGGCCTCGGCTTGCAAGCATTGCCGCTACTGCACGACGACGCTTCTGCGTTGGAGTAAGAGATGCGTGCAATGGACGAGGTGGCAAGATAGATGGAATCTTGTCGTAGCCAATCATGCGCGCTACTTCTTCGGTGAAGTCAGCAGGTGTAAGTAAATCTGAACGCCATGCAGGCGGATCTACTTCAAAGCTCTTCTCATTGACATCACACCCGATGGTTCGAAGAACTTCGGCAATCTTGGCAGGTGCAACTTCAACGCCTAGTGTGCGAGATATATAAGCCGGATCAAGCTTTACGACAGGAGAGAAACGAGGTTCCCCATCTACAACGGTTCCAACATGCACTGCTGAACTGTTTTCAGTCAGCAGTTGCACAAAGCGAGCAGAAGCATATTGAGCAAGCGAGGGATCAACGCTGCGCTCGAGGCGTCGTGAAGCTTCAGATGACAACTTATGGCGACGTGAATTCTTTGCGACGCAAATGGGATCAAAGCGCACCGCTTCGAGGGCTATCTCTGTTGTTGTTGCAGAAATTTCAGAGGTTGCACCACCCATAGTTCCTGCAAGTGCGAGTGGTTGCGCATCATCACAGACCATGAGGTCATCGGGATCAAGTTGGCGCACTTGTCCATCGAGAGTCGTGAAAGGTTGAGCCTTTCCTGCCCGCTTAATGGTGAGACCACCTTTGATCTTTGATTTATCAAATGCGTGGAGCGGCTGACCTAATTCGAGCATTACGTAGTTGGTGACATCGACAACTAGTGAGATCGAGCGCATCCCCATCTTTTCGATACGACGGCGCATCCATAGCGGAGTAGTTGCTGAAGGATCAAAGTTTGAAAGTGTGCGCAGGTAGAAGACAGAGGCAGTCGACTTATCTGCGATTTTTGCCGTTACACCCTTACCGGTCTCAGCAAATGTAAGTTCACGCAAAGCGTCAACGGGATCTGTGAATTTGAGCCCGAGAGAACCCGCTACTTCACGAGCGATTCCGCGGATACTCAGCGCATATCCACGATCAGGATTGACGGCTACATCGAAGATGACGTCATTGATTATCAGACCTGCGATTGCATCATCGCCAATCTTTACCGTGCCTTCGGCGAAGGTCATGATTCCTGAGTGATCTTCGCCCAAACCAAGTTCGCGAGCAGAACAGATCATGCCGTTGGAAGTTTTGCCATACGTCTCGCGTGCACCGATTGCGAAATCTCCTGGTAATACTGCGCCCGGAAGTGCCGCAACAACGAGGTCGCCCACTGCAAAGTTTGTAGCTCCACAAATGACGTAGCGCGTCGTTTTTTCGCCGCAATCGATTCCGACATATCGGATCGGTTTCTTGAACTCAGTGATTTCCTCAATGCTCAAAACCTTTGCAAATACGAGAGGGCCAGTGAGTTCCGCACCCTGCTTGATGATCTCCTCAACTTCAAAACCAACACGAATGAGTCCATCTGAAATCTGCTCAGCAGTAATCGATGTGGGAATATCGACGAACTCTTTGATCCACGATAAAGGTGCGCGCATTTAGAGTCCAACTCCGAACTGGCGAGTAAAACGCAGGTCGCCTTCAACGATGTCATGCATATCTGTTATGCCATGGCGAACCATCAGTGTGCGTTCGAGCCCCATTCCAAATGCAAAGCCACTATAGACATCCGTGTCGATTCCGCAGGTAGCGAGAACCTTTGGATTAACCATTCCACAACCGCCCCATTCGATCCAGCGATTATTAAAGAAGATATCTACTTCAGCACTTGGTTCGGTAAATGGAAAGAAGGATGGACGAAGACGCGTCGTGACATCTGGGCCAAACATGTGTCGCGCAAAGTTATCGAGCGTTCCCTTGAGGTGAGCCATCGTGATTCCCTTATCAACGACCAGGCCTTCTACTTGGTGAAAGACAGGGCTATGCGTTGCATCGAGTTCGTCGGCGCGAAATGTACGACCAGGACAGATGACATAAATCGGTGGCTCTTGCGTCAACATAGTGCGAATCTGAACAGGTGATGTATGCGTACGGAGAACTACTCCGGATTCAACAGGTTCGATGAAGAATGTATCTTGCATAGTGCGCGCTGGGTGGTCGGCAGGAATATTGAGTGCATCAAAGTTGAGCCAACCGGATTCGAGCTCCGGACCCTCTTCAACGGCATAACCCTGTTCGATAAAGAAATCAGAGATCTCATTTTTGATGATTGAGATTGGGTGCAGACCACCTCGGTGAGTGCGCTGGACGGGCAAAGTAATATCAACGACTTCTTCAAGTAGAACCTTGGCATCGCGAGAAGCTTCAAGTTTTTCAGTAGCGCTGGCAAGTGCCTGCGCAATTGCAGCCTTTGCATCGCCAATCAGTTTTCCAGCCGATGCTCTATCTTCTGGCGAGAGCGTTCCGAGTGAACGACTTGCAAGTGAAATTGAAGCCTTATCGCCGGTATGGGCTAAACGGGCGACCTTGAGTTGATCGAGGTCAGCTGCGGCAGAGAAAGCTTTCTGAGCATCGCTAATCCACGATGCGATATCTGCCGGATCCATGGAGGTAATTCTAACCTGCCACCTTTGAAGAAAGGGTGAACATAACGATGGAAGCGGCAGCAGATAAGTTGAGACTCTCGGCATGTCCGGCCATTGGAATAGTCACTTCAGTAACGCTTGCTCCCAGTGCTGCTGCATCTACTCCCCTGGCTTCATTTCCAAAGATCGCAATGCAATCTCCAGAAACCGAGATATCCAGAATTGATTTCTTTGCATGGGATGAGAGAAGATATTTGGCAATTGATGGGAATTGCTTATCCACGCGATTAAATGCAATTCCTTCAAATACTGGAATGTTCCACAGAGAACCAGCTGTCGCACGAACGACTTTAGGTGAGTACATATCGACTGAGTCGGGTGATGTGATCACAGCTGTGATGCCCATAGCATCGGCGGTACGCAGAATTGCCCCGGCATTGCCTGGGTCTTGAATTTCATGTAAGTAAATGAATCTTGAAGAACCCGTGGCAGATAATTCTGCGAAGTGGGTATCGGGTTTGTAACACAGTGAGATTAATCCTTGCGGCGAGACGGTATCTGACATGGCTTTCATAACCGCATCGCTTACTTCAACGATCTCAATGCTCGTAAGGTCGAGCTCAGAGATTCTTGATAGCCCAGATTCTGTACCGTAGAGAAGCTTCAATTGTGGGCCGCTGTCGGATGTCAGAGCCTCGCGTGCACATTGCACACCTTCGGCGACAAAGAGGCCTTGTTCGCGACGCTCTTTTGTACCCTTAGAACCAATAAGAGCCTTCACTCGCGCAACATGTGGCGAGTGAAGGCTCTCAATCATTGGGTGACGTATTACTTATGCTGCAGGAAGGTTCTTGCGTGAAACATCCACAAGAACTTTAAATGCAGCTGGATCGTTAGTTGCGATATCTGAAAGAACGCGACGATCTACTTCAAGACCAGATGCCTTAAGGCCCTGGATAAAGCGGTTGTAGGTCATTCCATTTTCGCGGGCTGCAGCGTTAATACGCTGAATCCATAGCTGACGGAAATCGCCCTTCTTATCTTTACGATCGTTGAAGGCATAAACCATTGAGTGCGTAACTTGCTCTTTCGCCTTTGTGAAAAGACGTGAACGTTGACCGCGATATCCGGCTGCACGTTCAAGAGTTGTGCGACGCTTCTTTGCTGCGTGTACTCCGCGCTTGACTCTCATTGGTCGACTCCCTTACTTCAAACCAAGCATGCGCTTGGCTGTCATTGTGACTGTTGACTTTGCTGATGATTCTTGGCTCAAACGACGAGTAACGCGTGATGACTTGTGCTCCAAAAGGTGGCGCTTGCCTGCACGCTCGTGCATGATCTTTCCTGTACCTGTGACGCGGAAGGTCTTCTTCGCACCACTGTGGGTTTTCATCTTTGGCATTTATCTTCTCCTGTTACTTCGTCGTTTGGAAAACTGCTTAAAACTATTTGTTAGCTGCTTCTTCTTCAGCAGCCTTTACTTTGGCAGCTCGCGCCGCCTTCTGTTCTGCTACCGCTTCGGTCTTCTTCTTCGTTGGCCCTAGGACCATCGTCATCTGTCGACCCTCTTGCTTAGGAGCGAACTCCACGAATGCAATCTCTTTTACATCTTCTGCAAGACGTTGCAAGAGTTTGAAGCCAAGCTCCGGACGCGTTTGTTCACGGCCACGGAACTTCATCGTGATCTTCACCTTGTCGCCACCTTTGAGGAACTTCTCGACTGCCGAGCGCTTTGTCTCATAATCGTGATTTTCGATCTTTGGTGTCATACGCACTTCCTTCACCACAATGTGGGTCTGGTTCTGACGTGCTTCGCGAGCTTTCTGTGCTTCTTGGTACTTGTACTTGCCGAAGTCCATGATCTTGCACACTGGCGGATTTGCTTCGGGTGCGATCTCTACGAGATCGAGTCCGATTTCATCTGCCATTGCTAGCGCTGCTTCGATATCTACAACACCCACTTGTTCACCGGTGTAATTGATGAGACGAATCTGGGGTGTGCGGATACGGTCGTTAATGCGTGGCTCTGTTGTGATTTCTTCTCCTATGTTCGGTTCTTGAGTATCCAAGTTGCCGCAGAAATCGCGCACCGCATAGAGAGAGTAAAACCTATGACAGGTTTACTTCCGACTAACCAATCCGCCAAAGCAGTAGAGGTGGGAGCGGTGAGCTCCTCTTGCAGCAGCTTGTGGCTACTGGTCTGGGAGTAAGGCTACCTGAGTGAGCGTGGAATGAAAAATCCGCGCTTGGTTAAGCGCCCATGCCGTGCAGCCCACCATCAACGTGGATGATTTCAGCGGTGGTCTTTGGAAACCAATCGCTTAATAGAGCAACTGCCGCTTTTGCTGCAGGAACAGGATCTGTGACATCCCATTCGAGCGGGCTGCGATCGTTCCAGACCTTTTCAAATTCATCAAAACCCGGAATTGATTTAGCAGCCATTGTGCGAATAGGACCTGCTGCAACAAGGTTGATACGAATATTTTCAGCACCAAGATCGCGCGCTAAGTAGCGAGAGGTAGACTCAAGAGCTGCCTTTGCAACGCCCATCCAGTCGTACTTGGGCCATGCAACTTGAGCATCAAAATCAAGACCAACAACTGATGCGCCGTCTTTAAAAGTTGGCTTGCAAGCCATAGTGAGTGACTTAAGTGAGTAGGCAGAGACGTGCACTGTAGTAGCAACATCTTCCCATGCAGTGTTTAGGAAGTTGCCACCCAGTGCTGCCTCCGGTGCAAATCCAATGGAGTGTACAACGCCATCGAGATGTGGCACATGTTTCTTAACTTCGGCAGCTAACCCATCGAGGTGCTCTTGATTGGTCACATCAAGCTCGATGATGGGCGGTGTTTGTGGAAGTCGGCCTGCGATACGAGTTGTCAG
>JBBAMS010000005.1:8332-68048 GCA_040402415.1 Candidatus Planktophila sp.
AGTGCAATCGAGGTCGAGTCGCTCATGAGAGAAAACTACCCTACTGTTGCGCTATGGCTAAAGAAGATGACATTTATGACATCACTAGCGCGCCAAAAGGGTTATCTACTGACCAGTCTGCGAGACAACGTCGCTATTTCATCTCAATGATGATTAGAACTGCCTGCTTTATTCTCACTGTTGTGCTCCCAAGTCCCTTTAGATGGTTTGCTCTCCTTGGAGCTGTGACACTTCCTTACATCGCAGTTGTTGTTGCAAATGCTGGTCGCGAAACTGTTATTCCTGGAGCATCAATCTTGAAGAAGAGGCCGCGAGGAATTGAGTAGTTCCGTACAAGACGAAAAGTACTCAATTCTTAAGTCTTTACTAGCAGTCCTTCTCATCCTTCTCTGCTTATGGGCGTCACAATGGCAATATCAACGGGGCGTTGCAAGACACGCTAGAAATTTTCTCATAGAGACAAATTCAAATATGAAACCTATTGAACTGCAAAGCGCTGCTACAGATGTAAAAGCGCATGAGTGGCAACCTGTACGTGTCTCGGGAACTTTCGACGCAAAGTCTCAAATACTTCTTCGTAATTCATACTCGGATGGTGTTTACGGCTTTGAGCTCCTCACTCGCTTTACCAATGTGGATGGAAGAACATTCTGGGTCGATTGCGGTTGGATTAAGGCCGGTGCCAGTGCAACAACTCGTCCCGAACTACCTGTCATTCCCACTGAGCAAGTCTCAATCACTGCAAGATTACGTTTAGATTCATCTCTCCCACAAGGATCTTTCTTTGCAATCCCCCAAGGTTCTTCAACTGGTTTAATTGCCAAAGCGAATGCGCAATCAGGAACTCAATCTGAGAATTTTTATATTGATCTCATCAACGGTTCAGTTCCAGCTCTCACACCAAAAGTCAGTGCTCAACTACCAGAAATATCTGATGGCCCTCATATGGCATATGCGCTGCAATGGATTTTCTTTGCTGGGCTAATAGGTTACGGTCGTTTTCTCATTCGTCGTGATATCTTGACGCGAAAAGAGCGCTGAGTACAAACCACCCTGCGAGATGAGTTCCTCATGCCGACCTCTCTCGACAATCAGTCCCTTCTCTAATACGAGAATTTGATCAGCTTCCATAACGGTGCTGAGCCTATGAGCAATCACAATTGATGTCCTACTTTTAAGTGCATGCTTAAGTGCCTCTTGCACAAGAGCTTCATTCTCTGAATCAAGATGAGCAGTTGCCTCATCGAGAATAACAATGGAAGGGGCTTTCAGAAGTAAACGCGCAATCGCTAATCGCTGCTTCTCTCCACCAGAAAGACGATGTCCGCGTTCGCCCACCATTGTGTCGAAACCATTAGGCAGCGTAGAAATAAGATCCCAAATTTGCGCTGCTTTACATGCAGCAATCATCTCTTCTTCGGTTGCGTCCTCTTTTGCATAGCGGAGGTTTTCTGAAATAGATTCGTGGAAAAGGTGGGCATCTTGCATAACAACACCAATAGAGTCACGAAGAGATTGCACAGTGAAGTCGCGGATATCTTCCCCATCGATTTTGATTACACCACGCGTGACATCATAGAGACGAGGAAGTAGCGCACTCATGGTCGTCTTTCCCGCACCTGATGGACCAACAATTGCAGTCAGGGTGCCAGCAGGAGCATGGAAGGAGATTCCTCGAAGTATCTCGCCACTATCTACGGTCTCAGGTCGTGATGCAGATTCGAGGGATGCAAGTGAAATATCTTGTGTCTTTGGATAAGAGAATGCAACATCGCTAAATGCGACTGATAAGTTCTTACGGTCCAATATCTTCGCACCGGGCTTATCAGTAATCATTGGCTGCAGATCGAGCACTTCGAAGACTCGTTCGAAGGATACGAGTGAAGTCATGACATCTATGCGCACGTTAGAAAGGGCTGTCAGCGGTCCATATAGCCGGATCAACAGCGCCGTAATGGCCAAAAGTGTTCCAACTGAGATGGCTCCACTGATTGCAAGATGGCCACCGATTCCATATGCAAAGGCAGTTGCGACAGCTGCAACGCTAGTAATACCAACGAAGAAGACTCGGTTGAGCATCGCAGTTTGAATTCCAATATCAGCAACTTTGCGAGCTCTGGCACGGAAGAAGTTCTCTTCCTTCGCTGGCTTGCCGTAGAGATTTACAAGGAGTGCACCTGAGACGTTAAATCGCTCAGTCATGGTGCTCGACATCGTTGCATTGAGATTAAAGGCATCACGAGTTAGAGCCTGAATCTGCTTTCCTACCCACTTAGTGGGAAGTAGGAAGAGAGGTAGCAGAAGAAGAGAGATCACAGTGATCTGCCACGAAAGAATCATCATTGTTGTAACTACTAAAACGAGTGAGACGATATTGCTGACGACCCCAGAGAGAGTGCCAGTAAATGCCTGCTGGGCTCCCATGACATCTGAATTAATACGAGATATCAGCGCACCTGTCTGTGTGCGTGTAAAGAAGGCGATGGATTGTCGCTGGATATGTGCAAAGACTTCAGAGCGAAGGTCATAGATAAGACCTTCACCGATACGTGCTGAGAACCATCGACCAAAGATGTTGAAGGCCGCATCGAGGACAGCAAGTGCGCCAACTAATATCGCAAGCTTTGTAATAAGAGCTGAATCCTTTGGAATCACACCTTTGTCGATTAGCTCACGCAATAACAATGGTGTGGCAACAACTAGTAGCGCTTCGACGATAACTGTCAGAAGAAAGATAGTTATATGGGTTTTATAGGGCTTGCCATAAGAGAAAATTCTTTTGACTGTCCCAGGCTTTAGTTTTTGGGATTTAACAGATGGGTCTGCAGTCATCGACCGAAAGGTCATCCATACTGCATATTGAGACATCGGAAATCAGATCAAATATCAGACAGTAAAGCCGAGTGCGCGAAGTTGTTCACGTCCATCATCTGAAATCTTATCTGGGCCCCATGGTGGCATCCAGACCCAGTTAATTTTTACATCGTCGGTAAATGGCGCAAGTGCCTGACGAGTCTGATCTTCAATCACATCTTGCAATGGACAAGCAGCCGATGTCAAAGTCATATTAAGAACGGCAATGTTGTTATCGTCGACCATCATGTCATAGATGAGCCCGAGGTCTACTACGTTAATACCCAATTCTGGGTCGACAACATCTTTCATCGCCTCGTTAATATCTTCTATCTTTGCAACCATATGCCTATCCTACTTTCTTTTTAGTCTTGCTTTGCTAGCGCTTGCAGACTGGCATCTTTAAAGGCCATCCAACCTAATAGCGCACATTTGATGCGCGCTGGGTATTGAGATACTCCCGCGAGAGCAACTGCATCCTCCAAAATTTCTTCATCGCCCTTTTCTGTGCCCTTGCTCTGCATGAGATGCATAAATGAATCGGCTATCACCTGGGCCTGATCAAGGCTCTTACCAATGAGCAGATCCGTCAAGATTGACACACTCGCCTGGGATATAGAACATCCGACGCCATCCCAGGAAACATCCCTCACATGTCGTCCATCGAGACTGAGATTGAGAGTAATTTCATCTCCACAGCTGGGGTTGATGTGGTGAACCTGCGCGTCAAAAAAAGCGTTGAGCTTCTTATGTTGTGGATTCTTGTAATGATCCAGGATGACTTCCTGATAAAGATTATCTAGCTGCATCAGCGACCGAAGTATTTCTGTGCACCTTGCACTCCCAAAATAAGAGCATCCAGATCATCTGTAGTGTTATAGAGATAAACAGATGCGCGTGTTGTTGCTGGGACTCCCAACTTGCGAGTCAGTGGCCAGGCGCAGTGATGACCTGTGCGTACTGCAATTCCTTGACTATCAAGGTATTGCCCTAAATCATGTGGATGGATATCACCCAAGGTAAATGAAACTACGCCACCACGGAGCTCTGTTGTCTTGGGTCCAATGATGCGCAGATCATTTATGGCGGAGAGTCCGTCGAGCAAATACTTTGTTAATGTAATCTCGTGTTTATGTATGTTGTCCATGCCGATTGCAGTCAAATAAGTCAGGGCTGCACCTAAACCAACCGCCTGAGCCATATTTGGAACACCTGCCTCGAATTTACGAGGAGCTGGTGCCCATGTTGCAGATTCCATAGTGACGTTTTCGATCATGGATCCACCCGTAAGAAAGGGGGGTAGTTCTGCAAGTAAATCTGCGCGGCCCCAGAAGATCCCGACTCCGGTTGGTCCCACTGCTTTATGTCCAGAGAAAGCTAGAAAATCGATTTCAAGTTCTTTCACATCGACAGCCATGTGTGGAACTGATTGACAAGCATCGAGAACAACTACCGCACCCACCGCATGTGCTCGTCGCGTGATGGATTCGAGTGGATTAATTGTTCCAAGAATATTTGATTGGTGTGTAAGTGCTACAACTTTCGTAGTCTCATCAATGATGGAATCCAGAGTAGATAGATCTAAGCGACCCTCTTCAGTAACCGAGAGCCATTTAAGATTCGCCCCAGTGCGAGCAGCGAGCTGCTGCCAAGGAATCAGATTGGCGTGGTGCTCCATCTCTGTGACCACGATGGAATCACCCATCTTAAGATGGAACCGATTACCAGGCTGAGCATTTCCCATAGCGTAGGAGATGAGGTTGAGCGATTCGGTAGCGCCCTTAGTGAAGACGACCTCATCGGCACTTGCGTTAAGGAATTTCGCGACAATGGAGCGCGCACCTTCGTACGCATCGGTTGCTTCCTCTGCCAATTGATGAGCACCACGATGTACTGCAGAATTATGCAAACGATAGAAATCACCTTCTGCATCGATGACAACAGTGGGCTTTTGACTCGTTGCACCTGAATCAAGATAAACAAGGCGCTTGCCATCGCGGATTGTCCGACCCAAGATCGGAAAATCCTTAGCGATAGCGTGAGCGTTGTAGGCCATAACTAAGCGGTGACGTACTCCGCATATCCGTTAGCTTCAAGCTTATCTGCCAGCTCTGGTCCACCTTCTTCAACGATGCGACCATTGGCGAAAACGTGTACGAAGTCAGGTTTGATATAGCGCAGGATGCGTGTGTAGTGCGTGATGAGAAGAACCCCACACTTACTTGCATCCTTTGCACGAACTACACCTTCTGAAACGACACGAAGAGCATCAACATCGAGCCCCGAATCTGTCTCATCAAGAATCGCAAACTTTGGCTTTAGGAGTTCAAGTTGCATGATTTCGTGGCGCTTCTTCTCTCCACCAGAGAAACCTTCATTGACGTTACGTTGCGCAAAAGATGGATCCATCTTGAGTGATTCCATTGCAGCCTTTACTTCGCCTACCCATTCACGAAGCTTCGGAGCTTCACCTCGTAGAGCAGTTGCTGCAGTACGCAAGAAGTTTGATACAGAAACTCCAGGAACTTCTACTGGGTACTGCATTGCAAGGAAGAGTCCAGCCTTAGCGCGCTCATCCACGGTCATTGCAAGAACATCTGCGCCATCGAGTGTCACTGTGCCACTTGTAATTGTGTACTTAGGGTGGCCGGCAATTGAGTATGCCAGCGTTGATTTACCGGAACCATTTGGGCCCATAATCGCGTGAGTCTCACCTGACTTGATAGTCAGATCTACACCCTTGAGAATCTCAATTGCGCCTTGCTTGGTCTCAACAGATACTTTCAATCCGCGAATTTCTAGGGTACTCATATCTATCTCCGTTACATCTCTACCGTGACGGAGTCTCCGTCGACAGTTACTAAATAGCTCTTCACTGGTGCTACTGCTGGAGGCGTTAGCGCTTCTCCGGTACGAAGATCGAACTCAGCTCCATGAAGCCAACATTCGATCTTAAAATCTGTGATGTCACCTTCTGCAAGTGATGCCTCTGAATGTGAGCAGGTATCACCGATGGCAAAGACTTGTTCGCCAACTCGTGCGACACAAATTGATTCGCCATTTTTCTCGATGCGAACTGGCTTTCCTGCAGTCAGTGTTGCCAATGAGAGATCTGACATCTACTTACCTGCCTTTGCGAGTTCGTCATCAATACGAGCCATGATGCGCTCCTGAATCTCTGCGATACCAATCTCAGAGACAATCTCGTTAAAGAATCCACGCACTACTAGTCGACGCGCATCATCCATATTGATTCCACGAGACATCAAATAGAAGAGTTGTTCGTCATCGAAGCGTCCGGTTGTTGAAGCATGTCCGGCGCCAACAATTTCGCCTGTTTCGATTTCAAGGTTAGGAACAGAATCTGCACGTGCTCCATCGGAGAGCAAGAGATTACGGTTGAGTTCGTAGGTATCTGTGCCTTCAGCTGCAGCTCGGATAAATACATCACCGATCCAGACTGTGTGGGCTTTATCCCCCGCAAGCGCTCCCTTGTAGTTCACACGCGATTTTGCATTAGGAACCTTGTGATCGACGAACATGCGGTGTTCGAAGAATTGCCCTGCAGTTGCAAAGTAGACGCCAGAGAGATCACATGATGCACCTGGTGCAATGAAATCAACAGTTGGAAGTAAACGAACTACATCTCCCCCGACCGTCACAACAATCGATTTAAAAGTGGCATCGCGGTCAACGATTGCATGGTGACGAGCCGCATGAATTGTCTTAGCTCCCCACTCTTGAAGTGAGATAAGAGTCAGATGCGCACCCGGCTCGACGACGATCTCAAGATCTTCAGCAAGATGCGTATCTCCAGTATTTTCAAAAACAACTACCGACTTTGAATGGTTGCCTGCCTTAATCAAGACACGTGAAAATTCAGCAGAATCAGTTCCGAATGAAGTTCGGTTGAGGAAGATTGGTTCAGAAATTTCAGCGTTAGCTGCGATGGCAAGAACTGCACCCTTTGAGGTGAAATCGCGGATGCGGATGACGATCGCATCATCAGTGTGAGTAACAGCCTCAATCTCCTGATGCGTAAAAGTTGCACCTGTCGGAAGAGCGCCCCTCACAGCGAGTGAATTGCGATCTACCGGCTTGGCGGTTCCATCATGCATTCCACCAAGACGCTTGAGCGGTGTAAATCGCCACGCCTCCTCGCGCCCCGTGGGCGTGTGGTTTTCTAGAATATTTGATTGAAGCGTTGTCATTATCCGACTGAACCTTCCATCTGTAGCTCGATGAGACGATTGAGTTCGAGTGCGTACTCCATAGGAAGTTCGCGAGCGATTGGTTCGATAAATCCGCGAACGATCATTGCCATAGCCTCATCTTCCTTGAGACCACGAGACATGAGGTAGAAGAGCTGATCATCTGAAATCTTCGAAACTGTTGCCTCGTGACCCATTGATACATCGTCTTCACGGATATCTACATACGGATATGTATCAGAGCGAGAAATAGTATCAACGAGAAGTGCATCGCACTTGACGGTGCTTGCCGAGTGATGCGCACCTTCTTGTACCTGAACAAGTCCACGATAGGAGGTACGACCCCCACCGCGTGCTACAGACTTTGAGATGACAGATGATGATGTATACGGCGCTGCATGAACCATCTTGGCACCTGAATCTTGATGTTGACCAGGACCTGCGAAGGCAAGTGAAAGTGTTTCACCCTTTGCATGTGGACCCATCAACATAATTGCTGGGTACTTCATGGTGACCTTTGAACCGATATTTCCATCGACCCATTCCATGGTTGCACCTTCAGCACATGTCGCGCGCTTTGTTACCAAGTTATAAACATTGTTCGACCAGTTCTGGATGGTTGTGTAGCGAACACGCGCACCTTTCTTGACGATGATTTCTACCACTGCAGAGTGCAATGAATCTGATTTGTAGATAGGTGCAGTACATCCTTCAACGTAGTGAATATATGAATCTTCATCAGCGATGATCAAGGTACGTTCGAACTGACCCATATTCTCTGTATTGATACGGAAATATGCCTGCAAAGGAATATCTACGTGAACTCCCTTTGGTACGTAGATGAATGATCCACCTGACCATACTGATGTGTTAAGAGCTGCAAACTTGTTATCGCCGACAGGGATAACAGTTGCGAAGTACTCTTTAAAGAGTTCTGGGTGCTGCTTCAGTGCGCTATCAGTATCAAGGAAGATAACGCCTTGCTTTTCAAGGTCTTCACGAATTGAGTGATAGACAACTTCTGATTCGTACTGCGCTGCGACGCCAGAGACAAGGCGCTGCTTTTCTGCTTCAGGAATTCCTAGGCGGTCATAGGTATTTTTAATATCATCTGGCAGGTCATCCCACGTTGTCGCTTGCTTCTCAGTTGAACGCACGAAGTATTTGATGGTGTCAAAGAAAATTCCTGATAAGTCAGAACCCCATGATGGCATTGGCTTCTTGTAGAAGAGGTCCAGGCCTTTGAGGCGAAGGTCGAGCATCCATTGTGGCTCGCTCTTCTTCGCGCTGATGTCGCGAACTACTTCTTCGCTGAGGCCGCGCTTCGCATTTGAACCTGCATCATTACTGTCAGACCAGCCGTATTCGTAATTTCCGAGGCCTTCGAGTTCTGGGTGTGCTGTTGTCATGTGCGCGCCTTTCCAGCGGTTGATTTTTCTCTCTTTGGAATATAGGTAGTGCATACACCGTCGCCGTGAGCGATAGTGGCTAAACGTTGAACGTGTGTGCCAAGAATGCGCGAAAGCGCTTCTGTCTCAGCTTCGCAGAGTTGGGGAAATTCAGCCGCTACGTGTGCAATAGGACAGTGATGTTGGCAGAGTTGCTCGCCAAGTGGGCGAGACTCAACACTGGCTGCGTATCCTTGATCGGTAAGAAAGTCCGCGAGTGCTTCTGTTTTATTAGAACGTTTAGCAAGTGCGGCGGTTGCCTTCTTCTCGATGTCATCAGCACGTGATTGTGCAAAAGCTTGTACGAGATGTTCGCCGGATTGTGCCGACATAAATTTAAGTGCTGCCACTGCAAGGTCGTCATAAGAGTGTTCGAATTGCTCACGACCAGAATCGGTCATAATAAAAACTTTAGAAGGCCGCCCACGACCGCGTAACAGCCCTTGATGAGGCTCACGCGCTTCAAGAATTCCATCACTGATGAGAAGATCGAGGTGGCGGCGAATACCTGCCGGCGTTAATCCGAGACGCTCCCCCAGGACGACCGCCGTTGAGGGGCCATTTTCGAGGATGGAGCGAGCCACGGCATCTCGGGTACTCAGATCGTCGAATTTCACAACACTATTGTGTCGTAATTCGCCTAGCCATGCCACTCCTAGGTGCCCGCGCGCCTGGCGCGCAGGTCATAGGCTACGGAGCGTGAGCAAAGGCGAATCCCTAGCACGGCGACTATTAGCGCCATGTGCCGGTTTACTGCTCTTTCTTCAGGCCGCCCTTCTCGTCACAGGTGGGGCTGTTCGTATTACAGGCTCTGGTCTCGGCTGTCCCACATGGCCGGAGTGCACACCCGGTTCGTATACCCCCGTGCCAGATCAAGTACAGGGGCAGTTGCACGCGTGGATCGAATTTGGAAATCGCTTACTCACTTTCGCACTCTTCTTTGCAGCGATTGCGACCATCATCGTTGTCTACCGTTCACACCGTCGCGACCTTCGATTCTTAGCTGTGACTCAACTTCTGGGGATTCTCGCTCAAGGTGTATTAGGTGGCATCACAGTCCTAACAAATCTTAATCCGCTCGCGGTGGCTTCTCACTTTATTCTCTCGATTTTTCTTATCGCTGCAGCAACGTCGTTGCACTCGCGTCGCAAGAAGCCCTTTGTTAAAACGTCATCATCACATGTCGGAATTTCGCGATACTCGATTTTGCACCTGCTGCTCTCATTCATTGTCATTGCACTAGGAACACTTGTTACAGGCAGTGGACCTCATGCCGGAGATTTACAAGCTCCACGTTTACGCCTCAATATTCAACATATTGCATATCTGCATGGCGGCTTAGTCGCAGTATTGCTACTACTGACCATCGCCTTCTATCTCCACCACGATCATCGCTATGAGACTAAACGATGGCTTGCTACTTTCTTCTTTCTTGCTCTGGCGCAAGGTGCAATTGGTTATATTCAATATTTACAAGGTGTCCCTGTCCTTCTCGTAGGCACGCATCTGCTTGGCTCTTCACTTGTTTGGATCGCAGCGTGGCGGGTCCGACTTTCTGTAGTACGTAAACCTGCTTAAGGAGTGGAAATGACAACAATCGCTGGCTGGACTGAACTCGATGACCGAGCTGTTAAATATGCGCGCGCGCTCGCAATGGATGCAGTGCAGAAGGTAGGAAACGGTCATCCTGGTACAGCGATGGCACTTGCTCCTGTTGCCTATAACCTCTTTCAACGCCACCTAGTTCACGATCCATCAGACCCACAGTGGCTCGGTCGCGATCGCTTCATTCTCTCGTGCGGACACTCATCCCTTACTTTGTATACCCAGCTCTTCTACAGCGGTTACGGCCTCGAGATGGAAGATATGCAATCTTTTAGAACATGGAATTCGCTAACACCTGGACACCCTGAGTACGGTCATACCGCAGGTGTGGAAATGACCACTGGGCCACTCGGTGCTGGAGTTGCCACATCAGTTGGCTTTGCAATGGCTGCGCGATACGAACGCGGTTTGCTCGACCCAGACGCTGCAGCGGGTACTTCGATTTTCGATCACTCAATCTGGGTTATCTGTTCAGATGGCGATCTGCAAGAAGGTGTCTCAGGTGAAGCATCCTCCCTCGCCGGAACACAAGAGCTCGGAAATCTCAACGTCATTTATGACGATAACCGCATCTCCATTGAAGGAGATACACATGTCTCATTCACTGAAGATGTTGCAGCCCGATACCGCGCATATGGATGGCATGTACAAGAGGTCGCAGCCCTTCCAGATGGCAATATTGATCTTGCGGCAGTGGATGCAGCAATGATTGCTGCAAAAGCTGAGACTACAAAGCCTTCACTGATTCGTATGCATTCAGTGATTGCGTGGCCTGCACCAAAGCTTCGCGGTACAGGTAAGTCACATGGTTCAGCCCTCGGTGATGAAGAGGTTGCTGCAACAAAGGTGGGACTGGGCCTTAACCCAGAAGAAAAGTTTGCAATGCCTGCTGATGTTTCTGCACATGTGCGCGAAGTCAAAGTTCGTGGTGCAGAGAAACATAAAGAGTGGGACGGAAAATTTGCCGCGTGGCAGAGCGCTCACCCTGAACGCGCCTCACTTCTCAAGCGCTTGGTCGCTCGCGAACTTCCTGCAGGATGGGAAGAATCCATCCCGGTATTTGAAGCTGGTAAGGATGTAGCAACGCGCACATCCTCTGGCCATGTCATCAATGCCATTGCAAAGTTGCTTCCTGAATTCTGGGGTGGCTCCTCTGATCTCGCGGATTCAAATATGACCACTATCGAAGGTGGCAATTCATTCTTACCAGCAACAAGTGAGATGAAGAACGCAGATCCATATGGACGTGTCATCCACTTCGGAATTCGTGAACATGCAATGGGATCGATTATCAACGGAATCTCACTTCACGGATTAACTCGTTCTTTCGGTGGAACTTTTGCAGTCTTCAGCGATTACATGCGCCCTTCTGTTCGCCTTGCTGCAATCATGGATATTCCTTCCATCTTTATCTGGACTCACGATTCCATCGGTGTCGGAGAAGATGGCCCTACGCACCAACCAATCGAACACTTTGCAGCACTTCGTGCGATTCCGAACTTCGCTGTGATTCGACCTGCAGATGCCAATGAGGTCGCGCAATCGTGGAAATCAGTACTCAAGCGAAATAAGCCAGCTGGCTTCTTACTCTCTCGCCAGAACCTTCGTACCGTCGATCGCACAACACATGGCGCAGTCTCAGGTGTTGATAAGGGCGCATACATTCTCAAAGAGTCATCTTCGGCACCGAAGGTTGTCATCATTGCAACCGGTTCTGAAGTTGGTATCGCACTCGATGCACAGATCGCACTTGAGGCAACAGGTGTATCCACTCGCGTAGTCAGTGCTCCATGTCTTGAATGGTTTAACGAGCAGCCAATCTCGTATCGCGACTCAGTACTGCCTAAGAACTCACTTCGAGTTAGCATCGAAGCTGGAATTGCACTCGGGTGGCGCGAATACGTGGGTGATTCAGGTTTAATCACCTCACTTGATCATTGGGGTGCATCAGCATCTGCTCCAAAACTCTTCACAGAGTTTGGACTGACACCAGAGCGCGTTGTGGCAGATGTAAAGAAGGCTCTTGCATAATGAAAATTGCTGGGCCATCACTTGCATCGATTGACCGTGAGAGTGATCTCTATCGAAAGCTACGAGATGCCCATATACGAATCGCGAAAAAAGATGCGACAACGTGGGGCTCGAAGGCTGCAATAGAGGCTGCCATCAGACTCAACTGGGTTGACCTACCTGAATCATCGCAAGCTCTTCTGCCCCAGATTGCTCCGATAGTTACCAAGTTCTCTCAGCACTCACGGGTTGTCTTATGTGGGATGGGTGGCTCATCCCTTGGCCCTGAAGTTATCGCTCTTACCTATAAGAAAGATATCTTTATCTTTGATTCCACCGATCCAAATTATGCACAACACGCAATCGGCAACAAGCTTTCAGAGACCGTAGTCGTTGTGAGTTCAAAATCAGGCTCGACCATCGAAACTGCATCGCAGCGCACACTCTTTCAATCACAGTTTAAATTAGCAGGACTTAAACCCACAGACCATATGGTCTTCGTAACCGATCCCGGTTCTCCCCTCGATATCGAAGTGCGGTCGTCTGGCTTCACAGTTCTCAATGCAGATCCCAATGTAGGTGGACGATTTAGCGTTCTCAGTGCATTTGGACTTCTACCATCTGCCCTCGTTGGCGCTCCCATTGACCAACTTCTCAACGATGCCAGCCAAGAGAAAGATTCATTCCTTGCACACGATGAAACTCTTATCGATGTTGCATATCTCATGGTTACCCAAGCGCAGCAATACATTGCATTTACTGATGACGGTTCTGCAGTCCCTGGTTTATCGGATTGGATCGAGCAGTTGATCGCTGAATCGACAGGAAAAGATGCGCAAGGTCGCTTGCCAATTGCAGTTGAAAATACATCTGTTGCACGCATCGGTGGTGCCTTCTCGATTGCTTATGGCGGTACTTCTGCCGATCTCATAGTCGAAGGATCGCTTGGTGCTCACTTTATATTCTGGGAATGGGCGACCGCGCTACTAGGAGCAGCTCTGAAAATTGATCCTTTCAACCAACCCAATGTCACTGAAGCGAAAGAGCAGACTGCTACCTGCTTAAGTGAATGGAAGAACCAGGCACCTATCCTTACTTCTGATTGCACAGATAGAGACGTTGAAATCTTTGGCGATGGACAATCACTCAAAGATGCACTCGCAACATTTATCGAAGATGTGAGAGATGGTGGCTACATTGCGATCATGGCTTATCTCGATAGACGCGATGATGTGAAGATTGCCGAGCTGCGTTCAATTCTTGCCGAGAAATCAGGAAGGCCTACATCTTTTGGCTGGGCACCTCGATTCCTGCATTCAACTGGCCAGTTCCATAAAGGTGGACAGAAGAATGGCTCCTTCTTACAAATCACCGGCGAGACTTCAATAGATTATGAAATTCCTGGTCGTCCATTCTCTTTACGTACGCTTCTCTTTGCTCAAGCAATTGGCGATAACCGCGCTATCGGGACAAGAAAATACCCGCTCCTTCGTCTGCATCTGCAGAGGCGAAGTGCGGGTATTGATGAGATTCTTGCGGCTGCACAATCTCTCTAACTCTTAAAGATTTTTACTCGAGATCATCTCCGCGTAACTTACTCAGAGCATCCGCGAGAATCTTCTCGCCCTCTTTATCTGTACGACGCTCTTTCACGTAAGCAAGGTGTGTCTTGTAGGGAATATTCACTACTGCACTTGGTGGATTAGCCTTGTCGCGTCCTGCTGGTAGTCCACACTTTGGGCAATCCCATTGATCTGGAATAACAACCGTCTCTTCAACTGCAAACGATGGACGAACTTCATGGCCTTTTGCACACCAATACGAAACAATCGAGCGTTCGATCTGATCTCCGCGCTCTGCTTCGCCCATTGGGCCTGCGCCAACACGACTACCGCGAATTGCACTTGCCATGGATTAACCCTTCAAAACGAGTGAGAGTGAGACAACGCCTGCAAACCAGAGTCCGCCCACAACAATGGTGATGCGATCGAGGTTGCGCTCTACGACAGATGATCCACCGTAATTAGATGAGATTCCGCCACCGAATAAATCAGAGAGTCCAGAACCCTTTCCTTTATGGAGAAGTACAAGAAGGACCATCAAGACGCTGGTGATGATCAGAAAGATTGAAAGCGCTAAAGCCACGGTAGAACTCCTCTAGAGGTAGGGGAACAGGATACCCGAATGAGCTGGAAAGCCTTGAATTGGATAAAAATTAAGCCTGAGCGTGGAACTTTGCAATCTTCGCGAGTTCTTCGGGGTCAAGGCTTGCACCTCCGATAAGTGCACCATCAACATCGGCCTGCTTCATGATTTCAGAGATATTTGCAGATTTCACGGAACCTCCGTAAAGAATGCGCATATTTGCAGCGATTTCAAAAGAACCAATCTGTTCAATCTCTTCACGAATGGCAGCACATACTTCTTGTGCATCTTCCGGTGTCGCAGTCTTTCCGGTACCGATAGCCCATACAGGTTCGTAGGCAATGACAATCTTTTTGAGATCTGGTTTGTGGAAACCTTCGAGCCCTGCGCGTACTTGGCGGATTACATGAGAGACATGTGTGCCAGCTTCGCGAATAGGAAGTTCTTCGCCGACGCAGAAGATTGGAATCAGTTCATTTGCAAGAGCAGCTTTAATTTTACGATTAATCAGCGCATCATCTTCATTGTGAATTGCACGACGCTCGGAGTGGCCAATAACCACGAATGTACAACCCAGCTTTGCAAGCATTGAGCCTGAGATATCTCCAGTAAATGCACCTGAACTATCGGGTGAGAGATCTTGCGCACCATATTGAAGGCGCAGACGGTCACCATCGACCATTGTCTGGATAGATCGGATATCGGTGAAAGGAGGAATGATTGCAACGTCTACTGCGTCGTAATCTTTATCATCGAGTGAGTAGACAAGCTTTTGCGCAACAGCAATTGCCTCGAGGTGATTGAGGTTCATCTTCCAGTTGCCAGCCATGAGCGGTTTACGCATCGTGTACTCCTTCTACTGTTGTGTGTGTTTACAGATCTAAAGCTGTGAGACCAGGAAGTTCTTTACCCTCGAGATACTCGAGTGATGCTCCCCCGCCTGTAGAGATATATCCAAATGCAGAATCTGCAAAGCCTAGCGCTCGTACAGCTGCCGCAGAATCTCCGCCACCTACAACACAAATTCCTGAAACTTCAGTAAGTGCTTGAGCTATGACTTTAGTTCCGTGTGCAAAGTTAGGAAATTCAAAGACGCCCATGGGACCGTTCCAGAAAACGGTCTTACATTTCTTTATCTCAGCAGCAAATGCTGCAGCGGTCTCGGGTCCGATATCGAGCCCCATCTGATCTGCAGGAATTGCAGTTGCCTTTACAAGTGTGGGAGTTGCATCGGCTGCAAAGGCAGGTGCAACGACGATATCTGTGGGAAGCAGGAGCTTCACGCCAGAATCTTCTGCCTGCTTAATAAGTCCGCGCACTGTGTCGAGTAAATCTAATTCAACGAGTGACTTTCCGATTTCGTGACCTTGAGCGGCAAGGAAGGTGAAGAGCATTCCGCCACCAATAGCCATGACATCAACTTTTCCAAGTAGATTCGCGATGACTCCGATTTTATCTGAGACCTTTGATCCACCGAGTACTACGCCATATGGGCGAACTGGATCAATTGTGAGCTTCTTCAAAACTTCAACTTCTGCTGCTACAAGGGTTCCTGCTGCATGCGGAAGCAACTTAGCTAAATCAAATACCGAAGCATGTTTACGATGCACTGCACCGAAACCATCTCCTACATAAACATCAGCGAGTTTTGCCAGCTCTGCCGCAAGTTCTGCGCGCTCTGATTCATCTTTTGATGTTTCACCTGCGCTAAACCGAATATTTTCTAGGAGAAAAATTTCACCTGACTTAAGAGCCTCAGCCTTTGCTGTGATATCTGCACCTGTGATGGCGCCAGCAAATTGCACAGGCTTTCCAAGTAGTTCAGAGAGTCTCAGTGCAACCGGTGCTAATGAAAGTTCAGGCTTTGCCTCACCTTTTGGACGACCTAGATGCGCTGCGATAACAATGCTTGCGCCTTTTGATAGGAGCGCATTGATAGTTGGAAGGGACGCACGAATGCGTCCATCATCTGTGATTTTTCCTTCCTTCAAAGGAACATTGAGATCACAACGCAAAAATACGCGCTTACCTGCTACATCTAGGTCAGCCAAAGAAGTCATTACAGAGATTTACCTACATAGCCAACGAGATCTACGAGACGGTTTGAGTAACCCCATTCGTTGTCATACCAGCCAACAACCTTGACAGTTGTTCCGATAGCTTTAGTAAGACCTGCATCGAAGATACATGAAGAGGGATCTGTGACGATATCTGATGAAACGATTGGATCTTCTGTGTAGGTCAAGTACCCCTTGAGTAATCCATGTGCAGCCTCCTTCATCGCTGCATTAATTTCGGCAGCCGTCGCTTCCTTTGCAAGCTCTACGGTGAGGTCTGTCGCAGATCCTGTTGGAACAGGAACGCGCATTGCAAAACCATCGAGCTTACCCTTGAGCTGTGGAAGCACCAAAGAGATTGCCTTTGCAGCACCTGTTGAGCTTGGAATGATATTTGTTGCCGCAGCACGTGCACGACGGAGATCCTTATGTGGGAAGTCCAGGATTACCTGGTCATTTGTGTATGCGTGAATTGTTGTCATAAGACCGCGGACGATTCCGAATTTTTCATCCAGAACCTTTGCCATTGGGGCAAGGCAGTTTGTTGTGCATGAAGCGTTAGAAATAACGTTGTGCTTTGCTGGGTCATACTTCTCGTGGTTAACGCCCATCACAATTGTGATGTCTTCATCAGTTGCAGGCGCAGAGATGATGACCTTCTTGGCCCCTGCTGTGATGTGCTTCTGTGCATCTGAAGCCTTTGTGAAGTGACCTGTAGATTCGATGACGATATCTGCTTTGACTGAAGCCCACGGAAGGTTTGCTGGATCGCGATCTGCAAATACCTTCATAGTCTTTCCACCGACAGTGATTGTGTCTTCTGTGTATGTCACCTCGAGCCCAAGGCGTCCCAAGATTGAGTCGTACTTGAGTAAGTGAGCAAGAGTGGCATTATCTGTAAGGTCGTTAATTGCGACGATATTGATACTTGGGTTGGTCAACGCTGCGCGAAAGAAGTTGCGGCCAATACGTCCAAAACCATTAATTCCGACATTAATCATTATTCAAACCTCTTCTAGAAAGTGAATTGCCCCGCATATAGTTGGCTATCTGTTACACCTCAACATTGGGGGCTTACAGCGACAAGTCTATCAGCCTGTGGATGTCCACTTGTCAGACAGTGAGCCTGCGAAATGCCACTCTTCATCAATTATTCACCAAGTAAGTCGGGTGAGAGCCCTGCTTCGGTATCTGGAATTCCAAGTTCTTGTGCGCGCTTATCGGCCATCGCAAGAAGTCGACGAATTCGACCAGCGATTGCATCCTTTGTCATCGGAGGTGTTGCGAGGGAGCCAAGCTCTTCAAGACTTGCCTGTCCATGTGAGATGCGAAGCTCTCCTGCTTCTTTTAAATGATCGGGGATCTCTGGACCAAGAATCTCCATTGCACGTTGCACTCGTGCTGCTGCAGCCACTGCTGCTCGCGCAGAACGTCGCAGATTTGCATCATCAAAATTGGCAAGGCGATTTGCGGTTGCGCGAACTTCGCGGCGCATACGTCGCTCCTCCCAGGCAAGAACGCTTTCATGCGCGCCCAGGCGAGTAAGAAGTACTCCGATGGCATCACCATCACGAATGACAACGCGATCCACTCCACGAACTTCGCGAGCCTTTGCAACGATATTGAGGCGACGTGCAGCGCCAACAAGAGCGAGTGCGGCCTCCGGTCCTGGGCAGGTAATTTCGAGAGAAGATGAGCGACCTGGTTCAGTCAGCGAACCATGTGCGATAAAGGCGCCACGCCAAGCCGCTTCTGCATCGCACACATTTGCCGCGACGACCTGAGGAGGAAGCCCTCGGACGGGGCGACCATTTGCATCGATGAGTCCAGTCTGGCGAGCAAGCGCATCTCCAGCTTCGACGACTCGCACAACATAGCGCGAACCTTTACGTAGACCGCTGGATGATAGAACAGCTAAATCACTGTCATGGCCATATATATCAGCGATATCTTTCTTAAGTCGACGAGCGCTCTGAGACGTATCAAGTTCAACCTCAATAAGAACTTTACCAGCAGCGATATGGAGACCACCTGCAAAACGCAGGAGCGATGAGACTTCAGCCTTACGACAACAAGGCTTTGTAACAGAGAGACGACTGAGCTCATCCTTTACCGCCGCTGTCATTGCCATAGGGTTATCCAACCAGTATTTCTGCGCCAATGTGTGCGAAAAGCTGACCTAATTTCTTCACATCATGATGCAAATGCTCATCTGAATTACGCAGATCAGCTATTACCAACTCTGAACCTATGGTTGAAAGATGCTCGCGTAATTCACTCTGACCTGCATCCGAGCTATCCATCACGATGCAATCAAAGCGAAGTGTGGGGGCATATGTTGAAAGAATTCGCAGATGTTCAAGCGGTGGATAGCCCGCGTACTCTCCTGCAGATTTATCTGCGGTATCTAGATTAAGTAGAAGAATTTTCTTTGCTGCTGAAGCAATTAGCGCACTCCGTTGTGCCGGCACCAGTAAATGTGGAATCACACTCGAGAACCACGAGCCCGGACCCATCGTGATCCATTCAGCTTGCATAATTGCTTCAAGTGCTTCAGGGCGTGCAGTGGGATTTTCAGGAATGATAC
The DNA here is from genome assembly GCA_040402415.1 of Candidatus Planktophila sp. Taxonomy (GTDB): domain Bacteria; phylum Actinomycetota; class Actinomycetes; order Nanopelagicales; family Nanopelagicaceae; genus Planktophila. Next base: position 27,249 of record JBBAMS010000005.1, read on the forward strand.
GTAAAGATTTTAACCGTCCCTTGGTGGTCGCAACTTCTTCCTGGCCATGAACTATCTGTATGCCAACTGCATTTTCAAAGGTTGCTTCGATATCAAGTGGTTCGGCCGACATCGGAAGAACGCGACCAATCACTTTCAACAAGGCACCAACACGATCTAGCCCTGCAACGGTATCCTCATCACGATCCCACAGGGCTGCGAGCAGAAGATTGCCTATCGCATGGCCATTGAGTTCACCAGCGCTGGTAAATCGGTATTGCATAATCTCGGCCCAGCTACGACCCCATTCATCATCACTGCAGAGCGCAGCAAGAGCCATACGCAAATCACCGGGCGGAAGTATCGGAAACTCTCGACGCAAACGTCCGCTAGAGCCTCCATTGTCAGCAACAGTGACGATGGCGGTGATATTAGATGTGAAACTGCGTAGGGCAGTGAGTGTCGCAGCGAGTCCATGACCGCCACCGAGTGCCACGACTTTTTTACCAGAACTCATTCACGTCCTACATCGCGGTGGGTTGCATGAGCTGATATTTCTAACTCAGATGATGCACTCGTGAGTTGACGGGCTATCTCTTCTGCAATCGCAACCGAACGATGCTTGCCACCTGTGCAACCGATTGCGATAGTGACGTACTTCTTGCCCTCACGGAAATAACCTGGAATCATCTTCTGTACAACCGAAACATAACTCTCAACAAAATCCACAACACCTTCGCTTCCTAGAACTTTTTCAAAGACAGCCTTGTCGAGTCCGTTGAGTGGACGAAGTTCTGGAATCCAGTGTGGATTTGGTATAAATCTGCAGTCAAGGACTAAATCTGCATCTACTGGAATGCCATATTTGTATCCAAAGGAAAGGACATTAATGCGCAAGGTTGCTAACATTCCTTCAGCAAAGATTTCAGAAGTGCGTTTCTCAAGCTGATGGACATTGAGATTAGAGGTATCAATCACGACATCTGCTTGCGCACGAATCTCTTCGAGTTTCGCCCGTTCACGGGCGATGCCATCAACAATGCGATCTTTGGCTTGTAGGGGATGTGGACGACGCGTTGATTCAAATCTTTGTACAAGAGCTTGATCCGTGGCATCGAGAAAGAGCAGCCGATACGGAGTTGAAGACTCTTTCAGTGTTGTGAGAGCGTTGTTCAACTCGTCGAAAAATTTTCCTCCACGGACATCGACAACGACTGCGAGTGAAGCATGGGTATCTTGGCTCTGTTCTGCGAGTTGAAGTAATAGCGCAGGTGGCAAGTTATCAACGACATACCAACCTAAATCCTCTAACGCGTGGGCAACAGTAGAACGGCCAGCACCAGACATTCCGGTGAGGATCAATAACTCTTTAGTCGCCATATCTGTAATTGTGCCTTAGGTGTCAAGTATCTCGCCGGTGGCCATATCAACGCCTGTTTGGGAAAGATTTTGTAGGTGGGTATAGATAATTGATGCGATAGTTGAACCGATTCCTGGAGTCACCGCCAACTCCTCCACAGATGCTTTACGCATTGCAGTCACTGAGCCAAATTGCTCAAGTAGCGCGGATCGACGTGATTCTCCCAACTGTGGAATTTCATCGAGTAGTGATTCAAGCATCACCTTAGAGCGGCGTGAGCGGTGAAATGTAATTGCAAATCTATGGGCTTCATCGCGAATGCGCTGGAGCAGATACATACCTTCAGATGTACGGGGCAGAATAAGTGGGTCTCTATCCCCCGGCATCCAGACTTCTTCTAAACGTTTTGCCAAGCCGCAAAGTGAAACATCAGTAATACCAAGTTCGTCGAGTGCACGTTGTGCAGCCGCAACTTGAGGTGCACCTCCATCGACAACAATCAGTTGCGGTGGGTAGGCAAACTTACTTAGTTTGCCTCCAGTTTCGGCGATCTCACTCTGATTAACCGTGCGATCAGCCAGTAGACGTTTCATACGACGTGTAATCACCTGATGCATAGCGCGTGTGTCATCTTGGGCGGTATCTGTATCGATAATGAATCGCCGATATTCACTCTTTTTTGCAAGGCCATCTTCGAAGACAACCATAGAAGCCACAACTGAAGTCCCTGAGATATTAGAAATGTCATAACATTCAATACGAAGTGGCGTACGAGAAAGCTGAAGCTCTTCCTCTAATTCAAGGAGCGCTTTACCGGATACCGCAGCATCAGTGGCGCGCTTGCTGAGATACTGTACAAGCGCATAATGAGCATTACGTTCAACAGTCTGCAATAACTCAACCTTGTCCCCGCGTTGAGGAACTTTGATTGCGACCTTTGCGCCACGTAAGGATGTCAGCCATTCTTCGAGCGCAGCTCTATCTACTGGCTCATGGTTGAGATATATCTCAGATGGAATATCTGAGGATGCACATTGGCTGTAGATAGAGAAGAAGAGTGAACCTATTTGATCATCACCTTCAAGTGCGCGCTCTTGATCCACAATCCACGAACGAGAACCCTTTATCGATCCACGACGGACTATGAAAATAGAACCTGCGGCATGAAGACCTTCTTCATGAATGGATATGAAGTCACCATCGAGTTCATCGGAGAGATTGCCCTGTGTAGAACGTTGAGCTTTCTCAAATGATTCAATCTGATCGCGAAGCCGTGCTGCGCGTTCAAATTCTTCACGTGCAGAGGATTCTTCCATTTCAGCTCGCAGCGTGGGAAGTAAGTTCTCCATACCCTGCTCCATAAATGTATCGAGCTTGAGAGCTATTTCGCGATGTTCTTCTGGAGTAACCCACCCGACACAAGGAGCGGCACACTTTCCGATATCACCGAGTAGACATTGGCGTTTGGTGCGTTGTGCACGTTGAAAATTTCCAGCACTGCATGAGCGAACAGGAAAGACTTTCAGAAGTACTTCGTATGTGTTTCTCAGTGCCCAAGTATTCGTATAGGGACCAAAGTACTTGAGGCCCGGTCGCTTCTCTTTGCGGGTAATAAATATGCGTGGAAATTCATCACCCAGAGATATTGCTAAATATGGGTAGGACTTATCATCCTTAAATTGAACGTTATAGGTTGGTTGATATTGTTTAATCCACGAGAATTCGAGAGCCAGCGCCTCGAGCTCAGTGCCAACAATCGTCCAATCTACACGTACTGCTTCATGCACCATACGATGAGTCTTCCGAGCGAGGTTAGATCCAAAGTATGTAGTCAGACGGTTCTTAAGATTCTTCGCTTTTCCAACATAGATAACTTTGTCGGAAGCGTTGTAGAAGCGATACACCCCAGGTTCTTCAGGAATCTCCTTAGGGCGATAACTAGAAGGTTCTGCCATGGCTACTTCTTGACAGTGCTTTTTGGAGTTCTACCTGATGAAGCGCTGCGATTATTTGCTAAAACATCGGCAAGATAATTGCCGGTATAACTCTCTTTAACTTTTGCGACTTCTTCCGGTGTGCCCTCGGCCACTACCTCTCCTCCACGGAATCCGCCCTCGGGCCCCATATCGATCACCCAATCCGAGGATTTGATGACATCGAGATTATGTTCAATCACAATGACTGTATTTCCAGATTCAACAAGGCGTTTGAGAACCCCTAAGAGTTTATTAACATCTTCGAAGTGAAGGCCCGTCGTAGGTTCATCAAGTACATAGACGGTTCGTCCAGTAGAGCGACGTTGCAGTTCCGTTGCGAGCTTGACGCGCTGTGCTTCTCCACCAGAGAGCGTTGGGGCAGATTGTCCGAGTCGCACATAACCAAGACCCACATCACAGAGAGTCTTGAGGTAGCGCGCAATAGTGGGGACTGATTCGAAGAATTCATGAGCGATCTCAATCGGCATATCGAGGACCTGAGCAATTGTTTTGCTTTTGTAGTGAACTTCAAGAGTCTCGCGGTTATATCGTGCGCCATGACAGACCTCGCAGGGGACATAAACATCTGGTAAGAAATTCATCTCGATAGTGATGGTTCCATCCCCTGAACAATTTTCGCAACGTCCTCCTTTGACGTTAAAGGAGAAACGCCCTTGCTGATAACCGCGAACTTTTGCCTCGGTGGTCTCAGCAAATAGTGCGCGCACCTTGTCGAAGACACCTGTGTAAGTTGCAGGATTTGAACGGGGTGTCCGACCAATAGGTGATTGATCGACGTGAACGACTTTATCTAGCTGGTCGATACCAGAAACAGTTCTGTGGCGACCCGGAACCAGTCGCGCACCATTAAGTTTGTTTGCAAGAGTTGTGTAGAGAATATCATTGACGAGGGTTGACTTGCCAGATCCTGATACACCAGTCACAGAAACAAAAAGTCCAAGTGGGATAGATACCTCAATATCCTTAAGGTTATTTTCCTTTGCCCCCTTGATGACAAGTTGGCGCTTTGGATCTACGGGTCTGCGACTATCAGGGATTTCAATCGCTTTACGACCAGAAAGATATGCACCTGTAATCGATTCTTTAGATGCGATTAATTCTTCGTAAGAACCCGAAACGACAACCTTGCCGCCATGTTCGCCAGCACCAGGCCCGATATCGACAATCCAATCTGCCGTTCGGATTGTCTCTTCATCGTGTTCAACAACGATAAGTGTGTTTCCAAGATCGCGGAGTCGAGTAAGCGTTTCAATCAAGCGTCGATTATCGCGCTGGTGCAAGCCGATTGAAGGTTCGTCTAGAACATAGAGCACACCGACAAGTCCAGAACCAATTTGCGTTGCCAGTCGGATGCGCTGTGCTTCACCACCCGAAAGAGTTGCAGCTGGACGATCGAGAGAGAGGTAATCAAGACCAACATCGAGCAAGAAACCAAGGCGAGCATGAACTTCTTTCATTACGCGCTCAGCAATCTGAGCTTCACGCTTATTGAGAGAGACCTTCTTTAAGAATGCTGCGCAATCATCGATAGAGAGTGCACAGATTTCTGCGATGCTCTTTCCACCAAGAGTGACTGCCAACACTTCTGGCTTAAGTCGCGCTCCTTTGCAGTCGGGACATGGAGTTTCTCGCATGTAAGCCTCGTACTTATCACGGCTGTAATCGCTATCGGTTTCACCGTGGCGGCGATGAATAAATGGAACTACACCTTCAAAACCAGTGGAGTAATTGCGGACGCGGCCATAACGATTCTTATATTTCACATGCACTTCATATTCAAAGCCATTAATAATTGCATCTTTTGCTTTAACAGAGAGCTTCTTCCAGGGGTTATCCATAGAGAATTTAAGTTCAGTTGCGAGTGCCTCAAGAAGCCGTAGGAAGTACTCGGAAGATTGACCACCGGCCCATGGTGCTATCGCACCCTCATTAATCGAGATTGAATCATCGGGAATGATCAAGTCTTCATCGACTTCAAGCTTGGTGCCAATACCTGAACATTCAGCGCACGCACCGAAAGGTGAGTTAAAAGAGAATGATCGTGGTTCGAGCTCTTCAAAAGAGAGATTGCAATCATGACAGGCAAGGTGCTCGCTATAGGTGTGTTCCTTCTCTGGTCCCTTGGCATCAACAAAGTCGAGAAGCACTAAACCGTTTCCAAGTTTTAGGGCAGTTTCAATGGAATCAGTTAGCCGGGATTTGCTCTCAGCCTTCGCAGTCAGACGGTCGATCACAACTTCGATGGTGTGCTTCTCTTGCTTCTTTAGCTTCGGTGGTTCTGTTAGTTGAATCGTTTCCCCATCAACGCGAGCACGCGAATAACCCTGGGTTACTAGCTCTGCAAAGAGATCGACAAACTCACCTTTACGTTCGCGGATTACGGGAGCTAATACTTGAAACTTTGTTGTAGCAGGCATTGTCAGAATCTGATCCACAATCTGTTGTGGACTTTGACGCGAGACTGCCTTGCCACAGTTTGGGCAATGAGGACGCCCCGCACGCGCAAAGAGCAATCTGAAATAGTCATAGACCTCAGTGATGGTTCCAACCGTTGAACGGGGATTTCGGTTTGTAGATTTCTGATCAATGGATACAGCAGGAGATAGACCTTCAATAAAATCGACATCGGGCTTATCCATCTGGCCCAAAAATTGGCGCGCGTAGGCAGAAAGAGATTCAACATATCTGCGCTGGCCCTCAGCAAATATTGTGTCGAAGGCAAGGCTTGATTTTCCTGATCCTGAGAGCCCAGTGAATACAATGAGGGCATCGCGTGGAAGTTCGATAGAGACATCTTTGAGATTGTGCTCTCGCGCACCGCGCACGACTAACTTACCGATGCTCATGTACCGGCCTCATCCATTCCACGGAGTTCACGTTTTAAATCCTTTAATTCATCCCGCAGGCGTGCAGCAAGTTCGAATTGAAGTTGATCTGCAGCTCCGCGCATCTGCTCGGTGAGGGAGCCTATCAATGCGATGAGCTCTTGGCGCGGCATGGAGTCAGTTGACTTCGATGAGAATGGCAGAATCGCGGCGGATTTCTTACCTTTCAGGGTGGCCATGATGTCATCGGTATCATCACTTTCTTGCGCAATCAGATCAGTGATATCAGAAATCTTCTTTCGTAGTGGCTGAGGATCTACTCCCCGCTCGAGGTTGTAGGCAACCTGCTTGGCGCGCCGTCTATTAGTTTCATCAATCGCTTTAGCCATAGATGCAGTCATGTTGTCGGCATACATATGTACTTCGCCTGAAACATTTCGGGCCGCACGACCAATGGTCTGAATCAGTGATGTCGCCGAGCGCAGAAAGCCTTCTTTATCAGCATCGAGAATTGCTACAAGTGATACTTCGGGAAGGTCAAGCCCTTCACGCAATAAGTTGATTCCGATAAGAACATCGTATTCACCGCTACGAAGTTCACGTAGAAGTTCTACCCGGCGGAGAGTATCTACTTCAGAGTGTAGGTAACGTACTCGTACCCCTTTTTCTTGGAGGTAATCTGTCAAATCTTCAGACATCTTCTTCGTCAAAGTCGTGACAAGTACACGCTCATTTTTCTCGGCTCGTATATTAATCTCATGTAAGAGATCATCAATCTGACCCTTGATTGGCTTTACGACGATTTGAGGATCGACAAGTCCTGTTGGACGAATTACCTGCTCGACAACATCTCCATCGACCTTTGCCATCTCATATTTGCCTGGTGTAGCTGACAGATAGATCTTCTGTCCTGTTCGTTCAAGAAATTCAGGCCACCTCAAGGGACGGTTATCCATAGCGCTCGGCAGACGAAATCCATGTTCTACGAGCGTTCGTTTTCGCGATGCATCTCCCTCAAACATGGCACCAATTTGAGGAACCGTGACATGGCTTTCATCAATAACAACAAGGAAATCTTCGGGAAAGTAATCAAGAAGGCAGTTAGGCGCCGATCCCGGCCCTCTTCCATCGAGATGGCGCGAGTAGTTCTCGATTCCCGAACAGAAGCCAAGCTGCTGCATCATCTCTAGATCAAAGGTGGTTCGCATGCGCAATCGCTGTTCTTCCAGCAACTTACCTTGCTTCTTAAAGAGGTTAAGTTGAATCTGCAGCTCATCTTCAATCTCGCTCATGGCGCGCTTCATGGTTTCAGGCCCTGCCGCATAGTGTGTCGCTGGGAAGATATAGATCTCTACTTCGTCTCGGACAATCTCACCGGTCAGCGGATTTAGAGTCATGATCTTCTCAATTTCATCACCGAACATCTCAATGCGTACAGCAAGTTCCTCGTACATCGGAATGATTTCCACGGTATCGCCCCGAACGCGGAATGTTCCTCGTTCAAATGCCATGTCATTACGTTTATATTGGACATCCACAAACTTACGGAGCAAGACATTGCGTTCTATCTGATCGCCAACTTTAAGTCTGATCATGCGATCTATGTACTCTTGTGGTGTTCCAAGTCCATAGATACATGAGACTGTTGCCACAACTATGACATCACGGCGAGTGAGAAGTGAATTCGTTGCTGAGTGACGAAGGCGCTCTACCTCATCGTTAACGCTCGAATCTTTTTCGATAAAGGTATCTGTCTGGGGGACATAGGCCTCAGGTTGGTAATAGTCGTAGTACGAGACAAAATATTCAACAGCATTGTTAGGTAAGAGTTCACGGAACTCATTTGCCAGCTGAGCTGCTAAGGTCTTATTCGGTGCAAGCACCAGGGTTGGTCGTTGCAAGCGTTCAATGAGCCACGCTGTCGTCGCAGACTTTCCAGTTCCGGTAGCGCCAAGAAGTACAACATCTTGTTCACCTGCATGGATGCGACGGGCAATCTCTTCAATCGCTGCGGGTTGATCTCCAGCTGGGACATAGTCACTTATGACTTCAAAGGGTGCAACTTTTCGCTGGAGATCGGTTACTGGGCGCACTCGCTTAGCCTAGCGATTGAGGAACGAGAACGCTCTCCCAGAGATTTTCTACCTTACGCAAGAGGGCATCTTCATCGCCATCGTTGCGAATCACCGTATCAGCAATTGCCTCGCGTGCTGCTTCAGTAGCCTGCGATGCAATCCGTTTTTCAATCTGAGAAATGTAGAGACCCTTTTTCAGTAGTCGGGCCTTTCGTAATTCAATATCAGATTCAACGGTGATGATGTAATCAAATTTGTCTGCAGCCGCAGTCTCTGCGAGTAAAGGAATTTCATAAATCAAAATATCATTCTGATCCAAATCTGCGACAGCTTCGGCGAACATTGCCTGTACCCGAGGATGAATAATTGCTTCAAGTTGCCTACGCCTACTTTCATCGCTAAAGACAATCTCAGCTAATTTCTTTCTATCAATATCTCCATTGATAATCATCTCATCACCGAATTGCAGTAAGACCTCCGCAAAACCATCAGAACCTCGTTCAATAGCCAAACGCGCTAATTGGTCTGCATCAATAACCCGTGCGCCAAGTTCGGCGAAGTTTTGTGCAACTGTGGACTTTCCAGAGCCAATGCCTCCAGTGAGCCCAACAACCAACATGTCCTTACCTTACCTTCCCACCTTACGTAGCTGAAGAATCTGCTGCAGTGCGCGCCATTAGGGAATACAAAAGAGACTCATGCGGGGTAAGCGAGGTTGAGGAGCAGCTCGCGACCCGTATGAGTCTCTTTTTATTAAAACTATTCTGCGGTTACTACAGCAGCTTCTTCAGCTACTTTCGCTTCAGCCTTCTGCTTCTTATGAGCTACGAAGCGTTCCTGAGCAACAGCGTATTGACGCTCCCACTCTTCGCGCTGTGTGTCATAGCCTGGCTTCCATTCCTGTGTTTCCGGATCAAAGCCTTCTGGATAGATGAAGTTTCCTTCAGCATCGTAACGAGCAGACATTCCATACTGAGTTGGATCGAATGCTTCAATCTCAACCTCATGTCCTTCATTAGCTTGCTTCAATGAGAGAGAAATACGACGACGCTCTAGATCGATATCGATAATCTTTACGAAGAGTTCGTCTCCCACAGAGACAACCTGCTCTGGAATCTCAACATGGCGTTCTGCCAACTCTGAGATGTGAACCAGTCCTTCTATACCTTCGTGAACGCGAATGAAAGCTCCGAATGGAACAAGCTTTGTTACGACGCCGGGTACAACAGTATTAATTGTGTGAGTACGAGCAAATGCCTGCCATGGATCTTCTTGGGTCGCCTTGAGTGAAAGTGAGACACGCTCGCGCTCAAAATCAACTTCAAGAACCTCGACAGTTACTTCGTCGCCAACTTCAACAACTTCACCTGGGTGATCGATGTGCTTCCATGAAAGCTCTGAAACGTGAACGAGCCCGTCTACGCCACCAAGGTCAACGAATGCACCAAAGTTAACGATAGATGAGATAACTCCTGTACGAACCTGACCCTTTTGAAGCTGGTTAAGGAATTCAGTGCGTGACTGTGACTGTGACTGCTCGAGGAATGCACGACGTGAAAGCACAACATTGTTACGGTTTTTATCAAGTTCAATAATGCGAGCCTCAACCTGCTTGCCAATGTAAGGAGTGAGATCGCGAACACGACGCATTTCAACGAGAGATGCTGGTAGGAAGCCGCGCAATCCGATGTCGACGATGAGTCCACCCTTAACAACTTCAATAACTGTACCTACGACGACTTCGTCGCGTTCTTTCTTGCCTTCAATGTCTCCCCAGGCCCGCTCGTACTGTGCGCGCTTCTTAGAGAGGATGAGACGTCCTTCTTTATCTTCCTTCTGAAGGACAAGAGCTTCGACTTTATCTCCAACTTTTACAATGTCATTTGGATCTGCATCGTGACGGATAGAGAGTTCGCGTGATGGAATCACACCTTCTGTCTTATAACCAACATCGAGGAGTACTTCTTCGCGATCAATTTGTACTACTGTGCCAATGACTAGGTCTCCGTCACTGAAATTTCTGATTGTTCCTTCAATTGCGGCTAGAAAATCTTCCGCTGATCCAATGTCATTTATTGCAATTTGTGTAGTCAAGGTGCTCCGTAGGGATAGAAGTAGTAGGGATGGGACTATGAAATTTTTCCCAATGAAGGGAGGGTAAGAGTATTGGTGGAGATGATTTACACGCAAATTCCCGCATAAGAAATGAGCTGCGCAGTACGATAGTTATGCAATGAAGCGCTATTTCGAGCTATTTCGTATTCCCAATGTATGGGTTCTAGTTCTTGCATGCTTTCCAGCCCGAGTTGCCTATGGAATGGTCGGACTGGGAATCTTCTTTAAGGTCCAACAGGCAACTGGCTCCATCTCCTTTGCGGGAATCGCAATCGGACTCAATGCTGCTGCCGGATCGCTCACAGCCGGAATTCGTGGTTCCATCATGGATAAATATGGACAGCGTTGGCCACTTCGCGTAATGGTTCCTGGGTATGCGCTGATGACTTTTGCGCTCAATGCAGCGCATGCAAAGCCGTTGATGCTCATCCTTGCCTTTGTTATGGGATTGAGTGCTCCCCCAATTAACTTATCTGTGCGCCCACTGTGGAAGATTGTTGTACCGTTTGATTTCCTACGCACCGCCTATGCAATTGATACCGCGATCATGAGTGCTGCTGGTGTCGTAGGTCCTGTAATTGCTACAACGCTCGCGCTCTCATCTCACCCTACGCTTCCCCTCAATATTTGTGGTGTCTTGATGTTAATCGGTGGAGGCTCACTTGCCCTGACTCATGTTTCTAGAAATTGGATCCCGGAAAAGAAATCTGCAAACCATGTTCCGCTCTGGAGACATAAACCCCTTCAGCTATTAATGATTGAAGGATGCTTCATTGGATTCGGGTGGGGCGTCTTCGACGTAGCAGTCCCTGCCTTTACGACAATCGAGAAAGTTCCACACTTAACTGCATGGATTTTTACTGCGATGGGTGTCTCAAATATTATCGGTGGATTATTAGCTGGACTCGTATCAAAACGCACATCTTCCTTTAGGGCGATGCGTCGCACATACCTTGTCTGGTTCCTTGTATCTATCCCGATGGCGATCACACATCCAGGCTGGACAATGATTGTGGCGAGTGCCTTCTTAGGTTTAGTCGGCGGTGCGATTCAAGTCTTCTATTGGGAGGTGATGGAGGCGATCCGTCCCCAAGGTTCTCCCACTGCGATGATGGGTTGGCTCTGGACTGTTGAGGGCACGTTAATGTCGATTGGTTCTACCGCTGGTGGAATTATTTCAGATAAGCAGTCGCCGACTCTTGCTCTCTGGATAACAGCTTTCTGTATTGGAGCTGGTTATCTCATTCTCGGATTAGGTAAAGCACGATTAGCTGCCGCAGATCGAATTCCAACGCCGGAAGAAGATTTAGCTGCCATGGAAGATAACTCCCCCACTACTCGTTAGTGAGCTGCTTCGTTCCAGCTCTTTCCAATTCCGACAGACACATCAAGCGGTGCCCGTAATGGGTAAGCACTTCCCATCTGAGTACGCACAAGTTCTGAAACTGCATCTACTTCCGCATTGACGACTTCAAGGATGAGTTCATCGTGGACCTGCAAGAGCAAGCGCGATTTAAATTTTCCTGCAACGAGTGCGCCCTGCACGTTGAGCATTGCTTGCTTAATGATGTCGGCTGCAGATCCTTGAATCGGGGCATTGAGTGCCATGCGCTCTGCTACCTCGCGGCGTTGACGATTATCGTGCAGTAAATCTGGCAGGTAACGTCTGCGCCCCATAACGGTCTCGGTATAGCCCACCTTGCGCGCATCCTCAACGACTGTTTTCAGGTAATCACGAATTCCACCGAAGCGTTCGAAGTAGCGATCCATTAAATCTTGCGCAACAGGCGGAGTCAGATCGAGCTGAACAGCTAAGCCATAGGAACTTAAGCCGTAGGCCAATCCATAGGACATTGCCTTGATCTGCCTGCGCATTTCCGGGTCGACATCTGATGGCCTCACACCAAATACTTCTGCGGCGATGCTGGCGTGAAGATCTTCTCCGGATTCAAAGGCCTGCAATAGATTCTTATCGTGAGATAGATGAGCCATAATCCGCATCTCGATTTGGCTGTAATCGGCAGTTAATAGCGCATCATAACCATCCCCAGCTATAAAACATTCGCGGATTTTGCGACCCTCTTGGGTGCGCACGGGAATATTTTGCAAGTTAGGACCGACTGAGGACAGGCGCCCTGTAGCAGCAACTGTCTGGGCAAAGTGGGTATGTATGCGCTTATCTCTTTGAATTTCTACAAGTAAGCCTTCGATGGTTGTGGCTAACTTCTTTGTTTCCCGGATACGAAGAAGTGCAGCCAGTACCGGGTGGGAAGTCTTTTCAAAGAGCCAGGTCAGTGCATCCGCATCGGTGGTGAATCCTGTTTTTATCTTCTTTGTCTTGGGAAGATTAAGTTCGTCAAAGAGAACAACCTGTAATTGTTTAGGAGATGCCACATTAAATTCGTGTCCTGCGGTATCGTGTGCGATCTTGGTCTCTCGCAAAACCTCCCCATCAAAGAATGCTGCAAGAGATTGGAGCTCCTTCTTACCTACTGCGATTCCCCGGTTCTCCATCATTGCTAATAAACTGGCGATAGGTAGTTCGAGTTCTCGGTAGAGCTTGGTAAGTCCACGATCACTCAGTTCCTTCGTTAGCGAATCGCGAAGACCAAATAGTGCGCACGCAGTAGTTAAGAGTTTCTGCTCAGGAGAAGTTTGATCAATCTGGCTTCCATCTCCCCAACGCTCGAGAAGATCTGTGACTTCTTGTGCACGAACACCTGGATTAACCAGATATGCAGCAAGTGATGTATCAAATGTGACACCTGTTAACCCGTTCTCGCGCGCGACCGCTTTTGCATCATGAGCAATTTTCTCAACAGATGAATCACTTGCCCACTGCCCCATATCGGATGAGTGAACAAGGAACGCTCTACCTTTATCGAGAGCGATTGCATAGCGATGTAACGTGTCCTCGTGCAGCTCGTAAGCGATAGAGATTGCTCCAGAATGTGCTGCAATCTTGGCGCTGACTTCATCTGCTGTAAGGACAGCTGAATCAGTATCAGAACCGAAGAGTGAAAATTCTGGTTCGGCAGTCTTATCATTTTTCTTCGTAGTCGAAGCCGTGGGGTTGGAGGAGATAACTTTCAAGCGATCTTTGAGAGTACGAAACTCAAGTTGTTCAAAGAGTGCGGTCAGATCAGATTCTGCAACCCCACTCCATACCAGCGCATCGATTGCGAATTCCATTGGTGCATCATGAATCAGCTGGGTGAGTTCACGATTTCGTTTCACATTCTCAATATTTCCGCGCAGTGATTCACCGACCTTGCCGCCAACGCCATCAACCTGCTTGAGCAATTCTTGCAGTGATCCGTATTCAACAACCCACTTAGCGGCAGTCTTCTCGCCAACGCCAGGGATTGATGGCAAGTTATCGCTCAGATCTCCGCGCAGAGCTGCAAAATCTGGATATTGCTCTGGTGTCATTCCATACTTTTCAAATACTGCAGCCGGTGTCATGCGAGCCATTTCAGATACTCCACGTTTGGGATAGAGAACCGTCGTCTGATCGGTAACTAATTGGAAGCTATCGCGATCGCCGGTACAGATAAGTACTTCAGCACCTTCTTTCTCGGCTCGCTTTGTAATTGTGGCAATGATGTCATCTGCCTCAAAGCCTTCAATCTCAAATTGGCTGATTCCAAAACCTTTGACAAGTTCGTGAAGAAATGACATCTGTGAGCGAAATTCATCGGGGGTCTTTGCACGGTTTGCTTTGTACTCAGGAAATATCTCACTACGGAAAGTCTTGCGAGATACATCGAAGGCAACTGCGACGTGCGTTGGCTTCTCTTCTTTAAGAAGTGAAATCAGCATCGTGGCAAAGCCGTAAATGGCGTTGGTGTGCTGACCTTGAGCCGTTGTGAAGTTTTCGGCAGGAAGTGCGAAAAATGCTCGATAGGCCATGGAATGTCCATCTATCAAAAGAAGTCTCTTGACACTCGAGTTTCCTTGCGTAGCCATGGCGCTCATCATAGATATAAACTCAACCACTATGACCGAACCTGATTACTTAGCAATCATCAAAGAACGTGGACAAGGCCCTCTTGATATCAAGATGGGCATTGAGTTACTTGAAGTCTCACCTGAGCGACTTGTTGCCCGCATGCCTGTTGAAGGAAATACACAACCAATTGGCTTGCTTCATGGTGGCGCAAACGTAGTCTTAGCCGAATCCCTTGGCTCAATCGGAACACAATTACATGCCGGCCCAGATCGCAAAATTGTGGGTGTCGACATCAATGCAACTCACCATAAATCTGCAACGAGCGGATTTGTCACAGCAGTTGCAACACCCATTTCATTGGGCCGCACCTTGTGTGTCTATGAGATCGTGATAACAAACGAGGCAGGTGCACGAACATGTACTGCTCGCATCACCTGCCTCATTCTCAGCCCTTAATTCTAAAAATTAATTAGTGGGCACCTGTTCCGAGGTATGCCTCGCGGACAGCCGGATCATTAAGAAGATCAGATGCTGCCGCTTCCTTTGTAACATTTCCGGTCTCGAGAATGTAGGCGCGATCTGCGCGTTGTAGCGCTTGCTGCGCATTCTGCTCAACCAAGAGAATAGTGACGCCCTGCTTATTGATCTCGGTAATAATGCGGAAGATATTTGCAATCATCTGGGGAGCAAGACCCATGGAAGGCTCATCAAGAAGCAAGACTTTTGGGCGTGCCATGAGAGCGCGACCCATTGCTAGCATCTGCTGTTCTCCACCTGACAAAGTTCCACCAGCTTGAGTCGCACGCTCTTTCAAACGTGGGAACAATGTGTAGACGCGCTCAAGATCTTCGTGCATCTCGGCTTTGCGATCTTTGCGGTTGAACTTACCCATCTCGAGGTTTTCAAGCACTGTCATGCCAGGAAAGATTCCACGGCCTTCAGGAACTTGAGAAATACCAAGGTCAACGCGTTCGTGTGCAGGAATCTTATTCAGACTCGAGCCATCGAATGTGATTTCTCCACTTGATACGTTGCGAAGACCTGAGATGGTTTTCAGAATTGTCGTCTTACCTGCGCCATTTGCGCCAATAAGCGTGACAATCTCACCTTGGTTTACGACAACTGAAACACCTTTAATTGCTTCAATCTTGCCGTAGTGAACGCGAAGATCTTTAATTTCAAGACGCATCTGCTGGCACTCCTAGGTAAGCCTCGATTACTCGAGGGTCATTTTGTACAACTGATGGAAGGTCATCTGCAATCTTCTGACCAAAGTCGAGAACTGCTACGCGATCTGAAATACCCATGATGAGCGACATATCGTGTTCGATAAGGAGAACCGTGTAGCCCTTATCGCGAATCTTCTTAATGAGGTTCGCTAGCTCAACTTTTTCAGCTGGGTTAAATCCGGCAGCAGGTTCATCAAGAAGTAGAACTTCTGGCTCTGTGCCGAGTGCGCGAGCAATTTCAAGGCGGCGCTGATCTCCGTATGGAAGATTCTTCGCAAGCTGATCTGAGCGATGATTAATTCCCATTAACTCTAAGAGTTCGTGAGCGCGCTCTTTGCTCTCTTTCTCTTCGCGACGATTAAGGGGTGTCCCAATGAGCGCGCGAAGAAGACCAGTCTTCTTATGAACATCGGTTGCGGTAATGACATTTTCAAGCGCAGTCATATCTCCGAAGAGTCGAACGTTCTGGAAGGTACGAGCAAGGCCAGCTTTTGTTACTTGATGGCGCTTGAGTCCTGCAAGGTTTTGGCCCTTGAAGGTGATCTCCCCAGATGTAACTGGATAGACGCCGGTAACAACGTTGAAGATTGTTGTCTTACCAGCACCGTTAGGACCGATCAGTGCGCAGATCTCGCCCTTGTTAACATGGAAGTTAACTTCATTGAGAGCTGTCACACCACCGAATTTAATGGTCACGTTCTTGAGTTCGAGAAGTTTTTCAGACATTACTTTGCACCCTTCTCAGTAATTTTTTCACGTTTCTTACGAGGCAAGAGTCCATCTGGGCGCAGGTTCATCATCAAGATAAGAACAAGGCCAAATACCAATTGACGCGCATTGGAGATAAATCGAATACGTTCAGGAAGATAAGCCAGGATAGATGCACCCAGGATTACTCCCCAGATATTTCCGATTCCACCAAATACAACACAGGCGAGAATCAAAATGGATACATCAAACTTGAACATATCTGGTGAGATAACCATGACCTTAGATGCATAGAGAACGCCAGCTGCCCCACCTACTGCAGCACCGATCACAAAGGACCAGAGCTTGTAGACGAGAGTATTAACGCCCATAAGAGCTGCAACATCTTCATCTTGGCGAATGGCCTCCCATGCACGACCAGGACGGCGCACTGTAAAGCGGCGAACCATCCAGACCACGAGAAGAATCATTGTCACTACAAGCCAGAAGAAATCTTGTGGATGCATTAGGCCGAAGTGGAAACCGAATATTGACGGTGGGTTTGGAATTCCAGGAATACCGTTAGGTCCACCAATAACGTGAAGGTTGATTGCCACAAGACGAACAATCTCACCGAAACCAAGAGTGATGATTGCAAGATAATCACCGCGCAGGCGAAGTGCTGGGAGGCCGAGGATAACTCCCGCCAACATTGCAAAACCAATACCTACGGGCATGACCTCCCAAGTATTCCAGCCATAAAGAGTTGAGAGAATACCTTGCGAGTAAGCACCAATTGCGAAGAATGCAACGTATCCAAGATCGAGAAGACCTGATTTGCCAACAACGATATTCAGACCCAAGGCCATCATGATGAACATACCAACTGGATAAACCAATACATTCTGAAAAGAGGTAATGGGCGTATTAAGGAAGCTCGTTGGTCCCCATGATGCAGCAAATGGCAAGAGCCCTACCACTGCAATGCAAACTACGACAAAAATGCTACGGACCGGACGGGACCATCCAGTCCAGATCTCTGCACCCTTATCGCGGAGGTTGAAGCGAGTTAAGTTAGCCATCATGTCCTCGTCTGCTGTACAGCTTCACCGAAGAGGCCGTTTGGTTTGAATAGAAGTACAACCACAAGAACCGTGAAGACCGTGATGGCCTTCCACTGCGATCCCAAAATCGCAGAAGAAAATTGTTCAAGTAGACCTAGGGCTAAGCCACCAAAGAATGCGCCACGAAGGTTCCCGATTCCACCTAGTACCGCTGCTGTAAATGCTGCGATTCCCATGCTAAAGCCTGCATTGAAAATTGTATTTTCATAGACGGTTGTATAGAGGAATGAAGCTGCGCCGGTTGTAAGACCACCGATACAGAATGTCAGGGTAATGACTCGATTGATATTAATGCCCATCAACTTCGAATTCTCTTCGGACATTGATACTGCACGAATTGATTTACCAAGTCGAGAACGGCTAACGAATTTATCTAAAACAACAAAAATCAAGATTGGGAAGATAATTGCCATCATGGTGTCGATACGAAAGTTCGCTCCATGGAATTGACCAAAACTCCACTTATCGAGCAGACGAGGCGTTGACATCGGACGAGAGATAGTAATGATGCGCATGCCTTCAAGCAGGAAGATAGAGACGCCAATTGCCGAAATCAGGGAGGCGAGTCGATTTGCACCACGAGCACGCAGGCGTCGATATGCAACAAGCTCAACCAGCATCGCCAAAAGTGCGCAGGCAATCATCGAGGTGACAAATGCAAAAGCCAGCGAGTATAACAATTTAAAGCCATGAAGAGACGGGGCGTTTACTGGGTAGCCAAGAACACGTGTCTCAATGAAGAGAGTTGCAAATGTACCCACCATAAATACTTCTGAGTTTGCAAAGTTAATAAGTCTCAAGACTCCGTACACCATGGTGTACCCAAGGGAGACGAGGGCGTAGATGAGACCGAGAGCTAATCCCTGAAGCGCAAGAGACCAAAACTGGCTCGTAATTACGGTGAAATTCATATCAACCGATCTATTCAAGTGAAGAGTGTTATGAAGTGTGGCCACTCCCCCTAAGGGAAGTGGCCACACTCTTAAAACATATGTATTAACTACATATTTGAAGCGTTACTTCTAGATTCGGAAGCCTATTAAGCAACTGAGTCGTAGATGATGACGCCGTTCTTTACAAGGTAACCACCAACTGGAGCTCCACCAATGATGTCGCCGTAACGGTCGAACTTGATGGTTTCTCCGCCTGCACCGATCCATGAACCGTTTGTTACACAAAGCTGAATCGCTGAACGAGTCAACGCACCCTTTGTGATGCAGTCAAGGAAGATGTTAGTTGCATTGTAAGCAGTTGTTGAGTAAAGACCAGGAACCTTGATTCCTGTGACCTTTGTGAAGTCAGCAAGCTGCGCTTTTGTAAGTAGTGAATCGAATGGGACGTCAGCCGCTGTGAGACGAACACCTTCTGCTGCCTTACCTGCAAGGCCTGGGAAGTCAGATGTGTTTGTTCCATCGCCTGATGCCAAGATACCTGTGTATCCACCATCGCGAAGTGCCTTGAAGAGCTTTGCTGCATCTGTGGTGTAACCACCGTAGATAACAACTGTTGCTCCTGAAGCCTTGACCTTAGCTGCTACAGATGAGTAGTCAGCTGTGCCTTTAGCAACAGAGTCTGTACCGACAACTGTTCCGAGCTTCTTCGCTGTTGGGAGTGTTCCCGAAGCAAGAGGTCCGCCGTAAATTGACATGTCATCGATTACGTAGAACTTAGGAGCTGTAACGCCCTTAGCTGCGTAACGTGCAAGTGCTGGTGCCTGGAATCCATCATGTGCTACGACGCGGTGGAATACTGGGAAGCCACGGTCTGGAGCCTTTGGATTTGTTAGTGAAACAGCAGATGCCGATGGAGCGATCATTGTGAGTCCAGCTGCCTTGAATGCAGGGAATGAAGCGCGTGCTTCACCTGAACATGATGTTCCGATAACTCCGATGATGTCCTTATTAGCAGCAACACCTGGAGCTACGTTTGCGGCAACAGTTCCATCACACTGTGAGTCAGCCTTAACAAGATTGACCTTTACCTTTGGGTTCTTTGCATTGTAAAGAGCGATTGCCCAGATTGCTCCAGGAATTTGATCCTGACCAAGCTGTGCATCTCCACCCGTAAGTGGACCTTCGAATGCAAGTGAAACTGATGTCTTAGCAGCTGCCTGTGCTGGTGATGTTGCAACTACGCCAAGGGCGAGAGTTGCAGCTGCAGCAATAGCAAGACCGCTTACGATCTTCTTATTCATGTAGTGCCTTCCTGTTTTTTATTACTTGTGTCCCGGGACAGGGAGGCGATAAGAGTAATGCTCAACCCCTACTTGAGACAAGGTGAAAGGGGCTCAAATCTCCTCCGAGAGGTTACTTTCTGATTACAAAATGATGAGATATGAGGTAAGACCAGGGTTACTTTTCCAGGGCCGCTTCTGGCGAAATGACTGCATGTGCAACCTCTTTCATCGTCAGGCGGCGGTCCATCGCAGCCCTTTGAATCCAAGAAAAGGCCTCGGGTTCGGAGAGGTTCAGGGCCTTCATCAAGATGCCCTTGGCGCGATCGATGATTTTGCGCGTCTCAAGGCGTTCGTGCAAATCGGCAACTTCTTCCGCGAGAGATTTCATCTGCGCATGACGACTAAATGCAATCTCAATTGCTGGAACAAGATCGCCAATCGTAAATGGTTTCACAACATATGCCATAACACCAGCATCGCGTGCACGATCGACAAGTTCACGTTGACTAAATGCAGTGAGCATCAACACAGGTGCAATTGAGATTATTTTCTCAGCAGCAGAGATTCCATCAAGTACAGGCATCTTCACATCAAGAATTGCTAAATCAGGTTGGTGTTCGATTGCGAGTGCAATTGCTTCTTCACCATTGATTGCTTGTGCAACAACATCGTATCCAGCCTCTTGCAACATCTCTACGAGATCCATGCGAATGAGCGCTTCATCTTCGGCAACAAGGATGCGGATACTCGTGGTGGCTTCGTTGCTCATGTGCCTCGAGTCGGATTCGAACCGACACTATGCAGTGTTTGAGACTGCCCTCTCTACCGTTGGAGTACCGAGGCGTAAGCCCCTATCGTATTAGAAGATGGAAGATTGGCGAAACGAGTTCAGTTGTAGATTAACGGTAGGCAGCAACTACGCCACTCACCGCATCACCAACCTTGTGCACGCGCATCGCGTTTGTGGATCCTGGAATTCCTGGTGGAGAACCTGCAACAATCATTACAAGTTCGCCGATTTCTGCACGCTTTCCCTCGATTAACATCTTGTCAGCTTGTAAGACCATCTCATCGGTGTGCTTGACCATTGGAGTCACCAGTGGTTCAACGCCCCATGAAAGCGCAAGGCGGTTATATGTACCGACCTCTGGAGTGATTGCAAGAATTGGAATAGGTGAACGCAGGCGCGAGATACGGCGTGCAGAGTCACCTGATTGTGTAAAGGTAACGAGGTATTTTGCGCCGACTACAAGACCTACTTCGGCAGCAGCCTTAGTAATTGCCCCACCCTTAGTGCGTGGATTATTTGTCAATGGGCGAATTCGATCAAGGCCAAGTTCTTCTGTGCGCTCGATGATTCGTGCCATTGTCTCAACTGCCTGAATTGCGAATTCTCCTACTGATGTCTCACCAGAGAGCATCAAGGCATCTGCACCATCGAGAACAGCATTTGCGCAATCTGTAGCTTCTGCGCGAGTTGGGGAAGAGTTGCTAATCATGGAATCCAGCATCTGTGTTGCGACGATTACTGGCTTTGCGGCATCACGAGCAAGTTCTACACAACGCTTCTGCACCATAGGTACATCCTCTATTGGAAGCTCAACACCAAGATCTCCACGAGCAACCATGATTCCATCGAAGGCTGCGACAATCTCGACGAGATTTTCAACCGCTTGTGGTTTTTCAATCTTGGCAATAACGGGCACGCGAATTCCAACTTCATCCATAATTGTATGGACATCTCTGACATCTGCAGCTGTTCGTACAAAAGAGAGAGCGATGAAATCTGCGCCAGCACGAAGTCCCCAACGAAGGTCGTCTCCATCTTTCTCAGACATTGCTGGGACTGAGACCGCAACCCCAGGCAAGTTAATTCCCTTGTTATTGCTGACAGTCCCTGGCTGAATACATTTAGTAATGACGTCGTTGCCCTTTACTTCAATGACTTCGACTGTAACTTTTCCATCATCAATCAAGATGCAATCTCCAGCTTTGCAATCACCAGGAAGGCCTTTATATGTAGTGCCTACACGTTCCTTAGTTCCGGAGATCTCATCTGTAGTAATTGTGAAAATATCTCCGCGAGCTAGATCGTGTGGACCATGAGAAAAGCGACCAAGGCGAATCTTTGGGCCTTGAAGATCGACAAGGATTGCAACGGCTTTCCCCGCCTCCTTAGCAGCTGCGCGGACTTGGTCTAGACGAGCCTGGTGCTCTTCATACGAGCCGTGAGAGAGATTGAGGCGAGCCATATCCATACCAGCGGCGATGAGCTCTCTTACTTTCTCGGGAGTTTCAACTGCAGGACCCATCGTGCAAACAATTTTGGCGCGGCGCATGTTGCAACCTTATCTGTCTGGTGTAGTTACTAAGAAGTTAGACCATCAACGGGCGCGTTGTGGGTTCGATCGGTGATGGCAACTGGGTCTCCCCCGACAGATATGTATCTACAGCAGCTGCAGCAGAGCGACCTTCAGCAATTGCCCAGACAATGAGAGATTGACCACGACCTGCATCACCTGCAACAAAGATGCCTTCTTCACTTGTTTGGAAGTTTTCATCACGTTTGATATTTCCACGATCGTCTAGCTCAACTTCGAGTTGATCAATCAAGGCAGATTTTTCGGGACCGGTGAATCCCATTGCAAGAAAGACGAAATCAGCTGGGATTTCTTTCTCAGTGCCTGGGACAGGTTCAAATTTTCCATTTTCCAATTTTGTTTCCACAATCTTAAGAGCTGTGAGATTTCCATTTCCATCGCCAATAAACTCTTGTGTGCTGACTGAGAAGACTCGGTTATCAAGCTCTTCGTGGGCACTCGATACGCGATAGATCATTGGATATGTAGGCCATGGCTGTGAAGATGGACGCTCTTCTGTTGGACGAGGCATGATCTCAAGTTGCGTCACGCTGGCCGCACCTTGGCGAATAGATGTACCGAGGCAATCTGCGCCGGTATCTCCGCCGCCGAGGATGATGACATGTTTTCCTGCAACGTTTATCAGTGGAACTTCTACTTCACCAAGTGCCTGCTTATTTCCCCACGGCAAGAATTCCATCGCTTGGTATATGCCTTTGTTTTGACGGCCAGGAATTACCAGGTCGCGCCACTGAGTTGCACCGACTGCAAGGACAATCGAATCGTACTTAGAACGAAGATCAGAGCCAGTAACCTCAACGCCCACATTGACGCCAGCACGGAAGCGAGTTCCTTCTTGCTCCATCTGCGCGAGGCGACGATCCACAATGTGCTTCTCCATTTTAAATTCTGGAATTCCATAGCGAAGTAAACCGCCGATTTTCTCTGCGCGTTCGTAGACCACAACTGTGTGCCCAGCACGTGTTAACTGTTGTGCGGCAGCAAGTCCTGCAGGTCCTGAACCGATTACTGCGATGGTCTTTCCCGAAATTCGCTCTGGCGCGAGTGGCTTGACGTTATTGGCATCAAATGCTTCTTCAATTGTGCGAAGTTCAATCTGCTTGATGGTGACAGCATCTCGGTTAATTCCAACAACACATGCAGTCTCGCATGGAGCTGGACAAAGGCGTCCTGTAAATTCAGGGAAGTTATTAGTTGCATGCAGGCGATCAATTGCTTCGTTCTTATCGCCGCGGTACATCAAATCGTTCCACTCGGGAATCAAGTTACCTAGTGGGCAGCCAGAGTGACAGAAAGGAATTCCACAATCCATGCAGCGCCCTGCCTGCTTCTGCAGATGTTCAATCGATTGCGGTTCGTAGACTTCGCGCCAATCTTGAATACGGATATCTACTGGCCTACGCTTCGGTGTCTCACGAGGCGTTGTCATAAAACCTTTGGGATCAGCCATTTGCTGCAACCTCCATGATGTACTCGTCAACAGGAAGTCCTTCTCTTGTTGCACGCTCAATAGCATCAAGTACCTTCGCATAATCTCGAGGCATGATGAGCGAGATGCGAGAAATTTCAGTATCCCAGTGTGCAAGGAGTGCTGCGGCAATCTCAGAGCCAGTCTCAACATGGAATGAAGAAATGATTGATCTTACGATCTCGCGTTGATCGGCAGGAACGGCAAGAACATCAACCATCTCTGTATTAACTACTGCAGTATCAAGATCGAGCACAAATGCGCGACCACCCGACATACCTGCTGCAATATTGCGTCCGGTCTTTCCAAGAATGACTATGGTTCCGCCAGTCATATATTCGAGTGCGTGATCGCCCACGCCTTCTACAACTGCGGTCGCTCCAGAATTTCGCACACAGAAGCGCTCACCGGCTAAACCACGAATAAATATTTCTCCCGATGTGGCACCATAACCGATGACATTTCCTGCAATGACATTCTCTTCAGATTTAAATATCGCCTTCTCATCTGGGCGTACAACTACGCGTCCACCAGAGATTCCCTTGCCAACGTAATCATTTGCATCGCCATAAAGACGAAGCGATAAGCCCTGAGGAATAAATGCACCGAGTGATTGACCTGCTGAGCCATGAAGAGTGACATCGATTGTGCCAACAGGCAGACCCCCTCCTCCAAATCGGCGGGTGACTTCTGCGCCCAGCATTGTTCCCACTGTTCGGTTGACGTTACGCACTGGAAGATCGATACGTACTGGTTCGCGGTTCTCGAGTGCGGATTTTGCAAGCTCAATCAGCGTGTTATCAAGGGCTGCAGCTAATCCGTGATCTTGGCTTGTTGTGCAGTGCAGAGCTGAATCAACATCAGGACGAACCAATAATGGTGAGAGATCGAGACCGCTCGCCTTCCAATGGCTAACAGCGTCCTTAGTATCTAGGAACTCCACATGACCAATAGCCTCTTGTAGAGTGCGGAAGCCAAGAGATGCAAGAATCTCACGAACTTCCTCTGCGATGTACTCAAAGAATGTTTCGACAAATTCAGGCTTTCCTGTGAAGTTCTTACGAAGTTCAGGGTTCTGCGTTGCAACTCCCACTGGGCAGGTATCAAGATGGCAGACGCGCATCATGATGCAACCAGATACAACAAGTGGAGCTGTGGCGAATCCATATTCTTCAGCACCAAGCAGCGCTGCAATGACAACGTCACGACCAGTCTTGAGCTGACCATCTGCCTGAACGACGATGCGATCTCGAAGTCCGTTGAGAAGAAGCGTCTGCTGTGTCTCAGCAAGGCCAAGCTCCCATGGTGCACCTGCATGCTTCAGTGATGTCAGAGGTGATGCACCTGTTCCGCCATCGTGGCCTGAAATAAGGACAACATCTGCGTGTGCTTTCGAGACACCGGCAGCAACTGTTCCGACACCAACTTCTGCAACAAGCTTGACATGAACACGAGCATTCTTATTAGCATTTTTAAGATCGTGAATTAATTGTGCCAAATCTTCGATTGAATAAATATCGTGGTGAGGCGGAGGAGAGATTAATCCAACGCCGGGTGTTGAAAAGCGGGCCTTTGCAATCCAGGGATAGACCTTGAAACCAGGAAGTTGACCACCTTCACCGGGCTTTGCACCCTGCGCAACCTTAATCTGAATATCAGTTGCATTAATAAGGTAATTACTTGTTACACCAAATCGACCCGATGCAACCTGTTTGATCGCACTCTTCTTTGAATCTCCATTAGCAAGCGGGATATAACGCGATTCGTCCTCTCCACCTTCGCCAGTATTTGATTTGGCACCAAGGCGGTTCATAGCAATGGCAAGAGTCTCGTGCACTTCTTGGGACACTGATCCATATGACATCGCACCTGTTGAGAATCGCTTGACAACCTCAGAAACTGGTTCGACTTCTTCAATTGAGATTGGAGTACGCGCACCTTCCTTAAATTGGAATAGGCCACGCAGCGTCATCAAAGCTTTACTCTGATCATTGACCTGACTGGTGTAGCGCTTAAAAATGTCGTAACGCTTATTACGTGTTGAGTGCTGGAGTGCAAAGACAGTCTCTGGATTGAAAAGATGTGGTTCGCCATCACGACGCCACTGATATTCGCCACCTATCGCTAAACGCTTTGCACCTGGAATCTCGCCGCCCACTGGGTAGGCAAAGTGATGGCGTTTGATAGTCTCTTCAGCGATAACATCGAGATCAACGCCACCAAGGCGCGATGTAGTTCCCACAAAGAATTCATCAATAACATCTTGAGCAATTCCGATTGCTTCAAAAACTTGCGCTCCAGTGTACGACGCGATGGTTGAGATACCCATCTTTGACATTACTTTGAGAACACCTTTACCGAGCGCCTTAATAACATTGCGCACAGCTTTTTCTGGGGCAATGCCAGTTATGACTCCTTGATTAACGAGATCTTCTGCAGTCTCCATAACAAGATATGGATTCACAGCAGCTGCGCCATATCCGATGAGTAGTGCAACATGGTGAACTTCTCGAACGTCGCCAGCTTCGACGACAAGCCCAACCTTGGTGCGAGTCTTCTCGCGAATAAGGTGGTGGTGTACGGCGGCGGTGAGTAGAAGTGAAGGAATTGGGCAATCTTCAGCATCGCCATCGCGATCTGAGAGAACGATGATGCGTGCACCTTTAGAAATTGCACCTGATACTTCGCTCTTAATCTCCTCTAGTCGCGTGCGAAGCGTGTTGCCATCACCACTTACTGGGAAGAGTCCACGGACAACATATGCCTCGAGTTCTGGATAGTCATCGTCGGCATTGACGTGGATAATCTTTGCAAGCTCATCATTGTCAATCACAGGAAATGCCAAAGAGATTTGCTTACAAGATTCTGGTCCTGGATCGAGCAAATTATGTTCAGGTCCCAGTGATCCACCCAGACTTGTTACTAGCTCTTCACGGATTGCATCCAGTGGTGGGTTGGTAACTTGAGCAAAGAGCTGAGTGAAGTAATCAAAGAGTAGACGCGGCTTTGCAGAGAGTGCAGCAATAGGAGTATCTGTTCCCATAGAACCGAGAGCTTCTCCCCCGCCCTTTGCCATCGGAGTAACAATGATTTTGATTTCTTCCTCGGTATATCCAAATGCCTTTTGGCGACGGATTACGGATTTGTGTGGGTAGACAATATGTTCGCGAGATGGAAGTTCTGAGAGCTTGACCGTGCCATCACTCAGCCATGTTCCATAAGGCGCAGCATCTGCAAGTGAATCTTTGATTTCATCATCTTCAATAATGCGTCCTGCTTCGATGTCTACAAGGAACATCTTTCCTGGCTGCAAACGACCTTTACGTACAATCTTTTCAGCTGGAATATCTAGAACGCCAACCTCTGATGCCAAGACAACAAGACCGTCATCGGTAACCCAGAAGCGCGAGGGACGTAGCCCATTGCGATCGAGAACAGCGCCTACTTGATGACCGTCAGTAAACGTCACACATGCAGGTCCATCCCATGGCTCCATAAGAGATGCGTGGAATGCGTAAAAATCACGTCGCTTCCGTGACATCGTCGCGTGGTTCTCCCACGCTTCAGGAATCATCATCAACACTGCGTGCGGAAGTGAGCGTCCACCTAAGTATAGAAGTTCGAGTACTTCATCAAAGGATGCAGAATCTGATCCAGACATTTCGACGATGGGGAATAAGCGTTTTAAGTCTCCACCGATGACATCACTCGCAAGAAGAGACTCGCGTGCTCGCATCCAGTTACGGTTCCCCTTAACAGTATTGATCTCACCGTTGTGGGCTATGAATCGATATGGGTGGGCAAGTGGCCACGACGGGAAGGTATTTGTAGAAAAACGTGAATGTACAAGTGCGAGTGGCGATACGACTCGTTTATCACTGAGATCAGGAAAAAATTCTTCCAACTGGCCGGTAGTGAGCATACCTTTATACACGATTGTCTCTGAGGAAAGTGATGGAAAATAGAGATCTAAAGTGTGCTCTGCGCGTTTACGAAGTGCAAAAGCCAATCGATCAAGTGCAATTCCAGAATCATTTGCAACGCCTGCCAGAAATACTTGCTTAAATTGAGGCATGACAGAGAGTGCAGTCTTGCCAAGAGTTGAAGAATTGATCGGAAGTTCGCGCCATCCGAGAACGCGCAAACCTTCTTCAGATGCCAATGCTGCTATTTCTTCCTCTACAACAACACCTTGAGCAATAAATGCGATTCCTGTTGCGTAATGGCCAGCGGCTGGTAAGTCAAAGGTAGTAACTGCTTGATAAAAAGCATTCGGAATACGAATGAGAATTCCTGCACCATCACCACTATCGGGCTCAGCCCCAGAGGCGCCGCGATGTTCAAGATTGCGAAGAGCAGAAAGTGCTTTCTCTACGATTTCGTGTGTTGCAATTTTATTGAGGGTGGCAACCATCGCAACGCCGCAAGCGTCATGTTCATTCGCAGGGTCATAGAGACCTTGTGCTGCAGGATAGTTCGATGAGAGTGCCATTACCTGTTGTCCTTTTTTGTAAGTATCACAAGGGACAACTTTGGCCCAGTCGTACATGTAAAGGGTAAATCAGTCTTGAAAGAGTAGCAACCCGAAGGCGTCAGACGCCGCTGATGTGAAGTAGTTGACCAATTCCTGCTGTAATGGCCATGCCGAGGCACCCTCCAGCGATAACGCGAAGAGTAGGGGTCAAAATTTTGGAGCCAGCAGTTCGAGCGCTGACGATTCCAGTAACGACCAACCCAACAACGGTAAAGGAGATGATGCTCCATGCAGCTCTCCCGGCAGTCGGTGCAAATGCGCCAACGAATGGAATAAGTCCACCCAGGGTAAATGAAATGGCAGAAGCAATTGCTGCTTGCACGGGACGGGCCTTAGTGTGTGGATGTTGACCAAGCTCATCGCGCAAATGAGCTTCGAGTGGATCACGTTTATGCATTGCATCTGCAACCTGAGTGGCAAGTTCACGCGTGAGACCACGATCAATATAAATTTGAATGAGTTCTTGCAATTCACCTTCGGGATCAGAGCCCAAGTGTTCAATTTCCAGCAGGCGATCTGAATCTTCAATATCGTTCTGTGATCGCACTGAAACATATTCCCCAACTGCCATCGACATCGCACCAGCTGCGATTCCTGCCGCACCTGCTGTAACTAAAAATGCGTGTTCACCGCTCTTTGCTGCAGCTACACCGATCATTAAGCTCGCAGTAGAAACTAGGCCATCATTTGCACCAAGGACTGCAGCACGTAACCACCCCGCACGATGCGTTCGATGATGCAAGTTTCGTTGATAGACATCTTCAAGAGCCATATTCATAGCCTACCGCTTTCTCTGCAATAAGCGCGCGAAGAGGACTGCTCCAAAGACTGTAGTGACCAATGCAACGTATTGATTGAGGCGTAACCCAGCAATGATGTGAGCTTCATCAATACGCAGACCTTCGATAAAGAATCGGCCAGCGCTATATAAACAGATGTAAAGAGCGAAGAGCGAACCGTTGGGAAGTGGTCGCCGTAACGTAAATAACAAAGACGCGATTGCTAAACACCAAATTGATTCGTACAGGAATGTGGGATGAAAAGTTGAATACTGTTCAAAGCCATGGGGTCTGAGGTATGTCGGAATTTCCACTGCCCAGAACGTATGGAGCGGACGCCCGAAGAGCTCACCATTAAACCAATTACCCCAACGGCCAATCGCTTGGGCAATCAAAACCCCTGGAGCAAGTGCGTCAGCGAAAGCTAAGAAGGATGGAAGCTCGCGCACCTTGGCAATTCGAGAATATGAAATAAATGCAGCAAAAGTGCCGAGGGCTATCGCTCCCCAGATTCCGAGTCCACCATTCCAAATGCGAAAAGCATCTACAAAATGTCCATCTGTCCCAAAATATTTCTCAGGAGAAGTAGCGACGTGATAGAGCCGTCCACCCATTACACCGACTGGGACTGCGAAAATTGAGACATCATTGACTACACCGGCTGAATTGGGATATGCGCTGATGAATCTCTTATTGCCCAACCAGAGAGCCACAGCCACGCCCGTAATAATGCATAACGAATAGAAATGAATTGTCAGTGGCCCAATTTCAACCACCGATGTCATCGGAGTTGGAATTGAGTACCGCATTATTAGCCGCGCTCTACAGCTGCTCTGAATTTATCCGCATTGAAGTATTCAGTTTTGCGATCAATTTCTTTACCATTGACAAATATTGTCGGAGTCGAATTAACATTTGCCTTAGCTCCAGCATTTGCAACGTTGTTAACCCAATCAGCATATTGCCCACCAGCTACACATGTAGCAAATGCTTTAGAAGTTATGCCTGCACTTTTACCAATGAGTGCTAGGGCTATGTTTGTCCACACTCCTGAATTTTCAGCAGGCTGATTGGCGTACAGCGCACGGTGATAGTCAAGGAATTTACCTTGATCTGCAGAACATGCTGCTGCATTTGCCGCACGAATTGAATCAGCACCTAAGAATGACAATGTGTGGTACACGATTGTTGCTTTTTTAGTAGTGATGAGCGATTCTATGTAATCACCATTCATCTTCTCGAATTGCTGACAAACAGGGCATTGGAAATCTTCATACACGTCAATGACCGGCACGCTCTTTGCATCACCATTAAAGACGATTCCATAACCATGACTAGCAGAAACACTTGATGGAATCTTCGCTGTTGTCTTAGTCTGCTTTGAAATAAGTGTAGGAACCAACATAAGCAGCACAACTCCCACAACGACGACAAGCACGAGATTGCGAGTGAAGTTATCTCTGCCAGGTTTCTGATTAGCCATTGGTCTTTTCTCCAGTTGAGTTAAGTCGATCCAGTCCAAATTTACTTTGTGGATAGCGGAAAAGGTAAATCGCAAGCAGCGCCAAGGCTGTGTCTCGCAGGATTTCAGGTAAATAATTGGCAGTCCCGGGAGCCACTTGTCCCCCTCCGCCAAAGCATCCACAATCAATCGAAAGACCTCTGGCCCAGGCCTGAGAGATTCCGAAGAGGAAAGTCAGCATAAGTAAGCCGGCGATAGCGGCCGCGATTCGTGTTGCGGCTCCGATAATAAGAAGGGCTCCCACCGCAATTTCAAGAAAGGGGAGAGTAATTCCTAAGAAATTTGCAAAAGAGATGGGTAACAGTTCATATGCTCGAACTGCCATCTGTGATTTACCAAGATGTTGGTATTTCAGAAGTCCTGCAACTAAAAGAACTAACCCCAGAATCAACCGAGCAAGCAGACCAATCCATGGAAGATATTTCTTCATCGACCTTCACGCACTCCTTTAGATAACTCAGAAGCCAATTGTCTCACCGCAGAGAGTCCAGATTCTTCATCAGGTGCATCTTGAAGAGCTTTGATAAATGCAGATCCGACAATGACCCCATCAGCATATCCCGCCACATCTTTAGCTTGTTCGCGGGTCGAGACTCCAAGCCCAACAGAGACCGGAAGACCAGTTGTGGTGCGAATTCGTGCAACGAGATCTGGTGCACCTGAAGAAACAGATGTTCGAGCCCCTGTCACACCCATCAAACTTGCTGCGTAAACAAATCCCCCACATTGCGATGTCACCAGCGGAAGACGTGCATCGGTTGTACTGGGTGCAACTACATAGACTGGATTGATACCAGTCTTTGCAACCGCTGCCTTCCAAGCACCGGATTCTTCGATGGTGAGATCCGGTGTGATGACACCTGAACCGCCGTTATCAACGATAGCTTGTGCAAACTTTTCCACACCATATTTTTCAATCGGATTCCAGTACGTCATCACTACTGCAGCAACTCCATGACCTGATGCAGTTTTTAGAGCGTCAAAGACTTCACGAGCACCAGTGCCTTGAGCAAGTGATTGATCGGCTGCAGCTTGGATAGTCGGACCATCCATGACGGGGTCGCTATAGGGAAAACCAATTTCAATCGCGTCGACTCCTCCATCGACAAAAGCTTTAATTACTTTTTTACAACCTTCAATGCTGGGAAACCCTGCAGGTATATATGCAATGAGCGCTGCTCGATTTTCGGCACGAACTTTCACGAAAAGATCATCTAGCGCAGTCGTCATTTAGAGAGGAATTCCAAAGTACTGCGCCGCAGTCTGAACATCCTTATCACCGCGCCCAGATAGATTAATAAGAAGAATTGCATCTGGACCGAGCTCATTACCCACCTGCATTGCACCCGCTAGCGCGTGTGCAGTCTCGATGGCGGGAATAATTCCTTCGGTCTGCGATAGCAGTGCAAATGCATGCATCGCTTGCGCATCTGTAATAGCTCGGTATTCAGCGCGTCCAATGTCATGAAGGTAGGCATGCTCTGGACCAACACCTGGGTAATCCAAACCAGCAGAGATAGAGTGCGACTCAATTGTTTGACCGTTCTCATCTTGCAGAACGTAGGTGCGATTTCCGTGAAGTACTCCCGGTGATCCGCCTGAAATCGAAGCTGCATGGCGACCAGTTTTAACGCCATCTCCAGCTGCCTCAAGTCCAATTAATCGAACTGAGGAATCGGAGATAAAGCGGTGAAAGATTCCGATTGCATTGGAGCCACCACCTACGCAGGCAAGCACGGCATCGGGAAGGCGACCAGTAAGAGCAAGTACTTGCTCGCGTGATTCTTCGCCAATAATTTTATGGAAATCACGGACCATAGATGGGAATGGGTGCGGTCCTGCAACAGTTCCCAATAAATAATGCGTTGTCTCTACATTGGTTACCCAATCGCGCATCGCTTCATTAATGGCATCTTTCAGAGTACGAGATCCACTTGTTACGGGAATAACTTGCGCGCCAAGTAATTTCATGCGGGCGACATTAAGTGACTGGCGCTTTGTATCTTCCTCGCCCATATAGACAACACACTCAAGCCCCATGAGAGCTGCAGCTGTTGCCGATGCGACGCCGTGTTGGCCAGCGCCAGTTTCAGCGATAATGCGCTTCTTACCCATTCTCTTGGTAAGAAGTGCCTGTCCTAAAACATTATTAATCTTGTGGCTACCTGTGTGATTAAGATCTTCGCGCTTGAGAATGATCCGCGCACCACCAGCATGTTCTGCAAATCTCTTAGCTTCAGTGATGATGCTTGGACGTCCGGTATATGTGCGATGAAGTTCTGCTAATTCTGAGATAAAAGTGGGATCTGTCTGCGCCTTGATACGCGCAGCATCGAGCTCTTCGAGCGCACCAAAA
The DNA here is from genome assembly GCA_040402415.1 of Candidatus Planktophila sp. Taxonomy (GTDB): domain Bacteria; phylum Actinomycetota; class Actinomycetes; order Nanopelagicales; family Nanopelagicaceae; genus Planktophila. Next base: position 59,808 of record JBBAMS010000005.1, read on the forward strand.
AGAGCCTCAGGGACGAAGCGTCCGCCGTAAGGACCAAAGTGGCCAGCGAGATCTTCGGCAGTTCTCATGGGCAAAGACTACCCGCGCCCTAGTAATTCGCGCATGGCAGAAATTGGATTGCCAGACTTCACGAGGGCTTCTCCGACCAGAATTGCAGTGGCACCAGTGCTCTGAGCGAGTTCAACATCGGCTCGTGATGAAATTCCAGATTCAGCGACGCGAATCACAGAGGTCGGTATCCGCGGAATTAAGTCGTTGAAAGCAGAACTGTCGACATCAAGAGTCTTGAGATTGCGTGCATTGACCCCGATGATGCGAGGCTCAATCTCCATTGCGCTTTCAAGTTCCTGCGCTGTATGAATCTCAATCAGTGATGCCATTCCCAACTCAGTGGCAAGATCATAGAAATCCCTCAGTTGGTGCTTTGACAGTGCAGCAACAATTAGCAAGACAATATCTGCGCCATGCGCCCGGGCTTCAAGAAATTGATACTCATCAATCATAAAATCTTTGCGAAGCACTGGGATGGTGACGCGCTTACGAACTGCATCGAGATCACCGAGGGATCCACCAAAACGTCGTCGCTCTGTCAGAACGCTTACCGCTGCGGCTCCCGCTTCCTGATACTGCTCAGCAAGGGAAGCTGGATCGGTAATAGGTGCAAGAGATCCCTTGCTCGGAGATGACCTCTTTACCTCGGCAATCACATTCATCTCATCGCGCACAAGAAATTGATGTACATCCAATGCCGGAGCACTATCTTCAATTCTCTGATGAATCTGGGCGAGTGGAAGTCTGCGTGCTGCCAGATCTTCGCGCACTCCCTCGATAATGGAATCGAGGACGCTCATTTCTCTTCCTCAGTTGGATCGATTCCCTTATCGAGTGAGTTCCATGTAGAAAGCTTTTTGGGAGCGCGTTCGTAGCGAGATGCCAGTCTTAACTTACGGCTGATTGATATCGCCAGGGCTGCGATCACAATAAGTGAGAAACCGAGTTTAAACATCAGCGTGGCTGCAATTCATTGGCAGCGGTGATTGCACCGAGTACGGCCGCCGCTTTATTGAGGGTCTCTTCATTTTCTGAAGCGGGATCAGAGTCTGCAACAAGACCTGCACCTGCTTGAACATAGGCAGTTCCTTTATGAAGAAGAGCGGTACGAATTGCTATGCATGTATCGATATTTCCAGTGAAATCAAAGTAACCGATAGCGCCGCCATAGAGTCCGCGCCGAGTTGGCTCGAGGGTTTCGATGATTTCCATTGCTCGTGGCTTAGGTGCGCCAGAGAGAGTGCCCGCGGGAAACACGGAAAAGAGAGCATCGATTGGCGTTGCAGATTTCGAGAGTTTTCCAATCACTGTTGAAACAATATGCATTACATGCGAATAACGTTCGATATGCATGAAATCAATAACTTCAACGCTGCCTGGTGCGCATACGCGACCAAGATCATTACGTCCAAGGTCTACAAGCATCAAGTGTTCTGCACGCTCTTTGGGATCTGCCAACAGCTCTTCACCCAAGCGAATATCTTCTTCTACTGATGCAGAGCGTTTGCGAGTTCCTGCAATCGGGTGAACCATCACCTCGGTCCCAGTAACCTTCACAAGTGCTTCAGGACTTGAGCCGACTACTTCAATTCCCTCTTCAAATCTGAAGAGATACATATATGGGCTTGGATTGTTTAATCGCAGCATGCGATAAACATCGAGGGCATCTGCAGTGCATGGCATGGAAAATCTCTGTGAGAGCACAATCTGAAATGCTTCCCCAGCACGAATCTGCTCTTTAGCGATTTCAACCTTAGATATGAAATCGGTTTCGGTCATATTTCGATCAAATATCGGTGCGCGCTTTACTGGTATCTGAGAGACATCGCCTGTAAGCGGAGCTAGTAACTCAGCCTGCATCCGGTCAAGACGCCTGCGAGCATCTGCATAAGATTCATCAATTCGCTCATCTGAACCATCCCAGTTAATTGCATTTGCAATGAGAGTGATAGTTCCTTCGCTGTGATCCATAACGGCAAGGTCGCTCGTCAACATAAATGCAATCTCGGGTAGTTCGATATCTTTTGTAGCCAGTGTCGGAATCTTTTCGAGTCTGCGCACTGAGTCATAACCCATATAACCAACGAGGCCACCAGTCAGAGTTGGAAGACCTGCAATCTTTGGCGATTTCAAGTGAGCAACCGTTTTACGAAGCGCCTCAAGAGGATTCATGCCTTGCGGTACACCTGCAGGGGGTTTGCCAACCCAGACTGCAACGCCATCTTCCTCTGTCAGAGTTGTTTGGCTGTGAGCGCCGATAAATGAATAACGAGACCAGACTCCCCCATGCTCGGCAGATTCCAAGAGGAATGTGCCTGGCAAATTCTTGGCAAGTTTCTTATAGACATTAAGTGGGGTTTCACCATCGGCAAGAAGCTTGCGATGGACTGGTATGACGTTATTCGTCTTCGCGTATTCGCGAAATTCCTCGAGCTTCATTTGCCCAACTCAATATTTCTATGGAAGCAACTGCGATCGCCCGTGTGACATGCGGCGCCAATCTGCTCAACTTTTAGAAGTAGTGCATCTCCATCACAATCAATAGCAATCGACTGAACAATTTGGAAATTGCCAGATGTAGCGCCTTTCTCCCAGAGTTCGTTGCGACTGCGGGACCAGTACGTTGCTTTGCCTGTTTCAAGAGTTGCAGCAAGTGATTGCGCATTCATGTAGGCAAGCATCAAAACTTCATCTGTAGCTGCATCTTGCGCGATAGCAGGAATAAGAGCGGCCGGATCTTTAAGGAGCGCAGCAATATCGGGGCTTAGCTCAATACTCATGGACATATTCTGCCCTACGACGTCTGGGCGTTGCGAACTGAATAATTATGGCCAGAAAGGTACTTCTTCACATCGTTAATGCGATGAACACCAAAGTGAAAGACACTAGCGGCCAAGAGCGCATCTGCTCCGGCATCAAGGGCAGCTGCGAAATCTTCTAAAGTTCCAGCGCCACCGCTTGCAATGAGTGGAACGCAAGCTACGGCGCGAACTGCGGTGATCATTCCAATGTCATAGCCAGCTCGAGTTCCATCTGCATCCATCGAATTGAGAAGAATTTCACCAACTCCCAGTGCGCAGGCTTTCTCAACCCAGGCAAGAGCATCGACACCAGTGCTTTCACGACCGCCATGAGTTGTGACTTCAAAACCAGATTCAGTTCGTGCCCGGCGTGCATCGACAGATAGAACCAGAACTTGTGAACCAAATCGATCTGCAATCTCAGCAATCAATTCAGGACGAGCAAGGGCTGCCGTATTGATGGAAACCTTATCGGCGCCTGCGCGTAGCAAACGATCAACATCATCGACAGTGCGGATTCCTCCGCCAACAGTTAAAGGAATAAAGACTTGTTCGGCAGTCTTGCGAACAATATCTAGAGTTGTTTCGCGACCAGCAACGCTTGCCGAGATATCAAGGAAGGTAAGTTCGTCAGCACCTTCGTGGCCATAGAGAGATGCCATTTCAACTGGATCCCCGGCATCGACGAGATCTGTGAAGTTAACCCCTTTGACAACGCGACCGTCGGTAACGTCAAGACAAGGAATGATACGAACAGAGAGACTCATAGTCTCGTGAGTTCCAGAGCCTCTTGGAGAGTGAATGCTCCTGCATAGAGAGCTTTACCCACGATCGCACCTTCAACACCTGCGATGTTGAGTGCCGAGAGCGCTGCAATATCTGCGAGAGAGGAGATACCGCCAGATGCGATCACAGGTTTACTGGTAACGGCACACACCTCTTGGAGTAGCTCGATATTGGGACCTTTGAGCGTTCCATCTTTCGTTACATCGGTAACAACATAACGAGCGCAACCATCTCGTTCTAAACGTTCAATAGTTTCAAAGAGATCGCCACCTTCCTGCGTCCAACCACGTGCTGCAAGAGTATGACCACGCACATCAAGACCCACAGCAATACGGTCTCCGAAGTCGCCAATAACCTTCGCTGTCCATTCGGGATTTTCTAGAGCTGCAGTTCCAAGATTGATGCGACGACATCCTGTCGCCAAAGCGCGTCGCAGTGATTCGTCATCGCGGATTCCACCAGAGAGTTCAACCTTGATGTCGAGTTTGCCAACTACCTCCGCAAGAAGTGCGCTGTTTTCTCCGCGTCCAAATGCAGCATCGAGATCAACAAGGTGCAGCCACTCGGCGCCTGCTGCTTGGAACTCGAGCGCTACTTCAAGTGGATTGCCGTAGGCAGTTTCAGCATCAAGTTCGCCCTGCACAAGGCGCACAGCGCGACCTTCTTTCACATCTACTGCCGGTAAAAGTTCAAGATAACTCATAGCCTGCTCACCCAATTCTTAATCAGGGCAAGGCCAGCATCACCAGATTTTTCTGGGTGAAATTGTGTTGCTGCGATTGCGCCATCTTCTACAGCTGCGAGAAAATCTTCGCCGTAATGCACCATCGTTGAAATAGCACCAACTTTCTTCTTCACTGCATAGGAATGCACAAAGTAGAAAGATTCTTTCTCAATTCCCTTAAAAAGATTTGATGCAGCATGTGACTGCACTGTATTCCATCCCATGTGAGGCAAAATGGGAGCATTAAGTTTTTCGACCGTTGCATCCCACACGCCCACACCACTATGGTCACCATGTTCAACACCATGAGCAAAGAGAATTTGCATACCGACACAGATTCCTAATGTGGGGCGCTTGAGAGCAATGCGTTCGCGCACAAGCTGATCTCCGCGAATATCTGTTAATCCTTTCATGCATGCAGCAAAGGCACCCACTCCTGGTACAACGAGACCATCTGCATTGAGCGCAACGTCATAATCCGAGGTGATGACTACATCTTTGCCTGAGGTTTCAAAGGCACGTTGAGCAGAACGTAAATTTCCTGATCCGTAATCGAGAATTGCAATCACGAACGTTAGAGCGAGCCCTTTGTTGAAGGAATTCCCACAACTCGCCCGTCGAGTGCAACTGCATCGCGAAGTGCACGAGCGACAGCCTTAAATTGTGCTTCGAAGACGTGGTGTGCATTGCGTCCTTCAAGTACGCGAATATGCAGAGCAATATGCGCTTCTGCAACAATAGATTCCCAGATATGTTTTCCAAGAGTTGTATCAAAAGTTCCAATGAGTTCGACTATCTCTGGTTGGCGATGTACCAAGTAAGGGCGACCTGAAAGATCGACTGCTGCCTGTACTAAGACTTCATCCAGCGGAACCATCGCATCACCAAAACGACGGATTCCAGCTTTATCACCAAGAGCTTCGCGTAGAGCTTGCCCGAATGCGAGAGAGGTATCCTCGACTGTGTGGTGTGAATCAACATCGACATCACCGGTTGTCTTTACGGTGAGATTAAAACCAGAGTGCTTTCCAAGTTGGCTGAGCATGTGATCAAAAAATGGGACTCCAGTATCGACTGAGATTTCACCGGTTCCATCAAGATTGAGTTCGACGAGAACGCTCGACTCCTTCGTTGTTCTTTCGACTCGTGATGTTCTGCTCATTTTTCTCCCAGGCATGCCGTTAGCGTTGAAATAAATTTACTATTCTCGGCCTCATTGCCAATGGTGACTCTTAAGTAACCCAATAATCCCACATCTCTGATGAGAACTCCCCTATCGAGCATCGCCTGCCAGAGCTGTGCGGCTGGCATAGCAAAGCCCGAGAAGAGCAAAAAGTTAGAAGAGCTCGGAATAACAGAGAGCCCTAGCTCGCCAATTTGAGCTGCTACACGATTTCGATCTGAGCGAAGTTGCTCGACTGTGCCGAGTAATTCATCTTGAAAGTCGAGTGCGACTTCTGCTGCCGCTTGAGTGAGAGCGCTGAGGTGATAAGGGAGGCGAACTAAGAACATTGCCTCAATGACGGCAGGGTCTGCAACGAGATACCCGAGGCGAACTCCAGCGAATGCGAATGCTTTACTCATGGTGCGTATGACAACGATATGTGGGTACTTGGCAATCAAAGTGACAGCTGACTTTTCATCAGAGAACTCCGCATAGGCTTCGTCGACAATAAGTAACCCTGGTGTTGATTTTGCAACTTTCTCGATTTCCTCAATCGTAATTGCAGAGCCAGTTGGATTATTTGGAGTTGTAATAAAGGTGAGAGTTGGTTTGACGCGTTGAATCTGTGCGATTGCCGAATCAATATCGAGAGAGAAATCTTCACGGCGACTGCCGTTAACCCATGGAACTTGAGTCACCTTGGCGATCAGTGGGTGCATTGAATATGAAGGAGTGAATCCAATCGCTGTGCCAGCGCCAAATGCCAAATAGAGTGATTGGATAATTTCATTACTGCCATTCGCCGCCCAGATATTTTTTCTTTCAAATTCGGCGCCTGAAAGTCCATTAATAAATTGAGCGAGTTTGGTGCGAAGTAGAGCTGCATCACGATCTGGATAGCGGTTGAGGATCAGAGCAACTTGTGCAGTGCGATCTGCAATTGCTTTGGCAAGGGCCGAAGATGGTGCATAAGGGTTCTCATTTGTGTTCATCACGGCTTCAGCAGGAAGTTGAGGTGCGCCGTACGGAGAAAGTTCTTGCAAATCTTGTCGCAGTGGAAGCCACGACGGCCATTGGTTCATAAATTTTCCAATCGCACTGTCATCGCTTCGCCATGTGCTGGAAGGTCTTCAGCGTTTGCCAAAGTGACTACGGTATCGAGAATTTCAGTAAATGCTTTCTTGTCATACTCAATGAAGTGCAGTCCATGTAAGAATGTTTGAACAGAGAGACCACTGCTGTGACAAGCACATCCACCGGTAGGCAATACGTGATTTGAGCCCGCAGAGTAATCACCCAGTGATACGGGTGAGAATCGACCAATAAAGACTGCACCAGCATTTCTAATCTTTTCTGCATCGCTAGCTGAGTTACGCGTCTGAATCTCAAGGTGTTCGGCAGCATAGGCATTGACTACGTCAAGACCCTGCTCGATCGTATCTACAAGGACAATCGCCGATTGAATTCCCGTAAGTGCTGTGCGAATTCGCTCGGAGTGCTTTGTCACAGCTACACGCTGCGTAAGTTCGGCCTCCACCTTTTCGGCAAGAGCGAGAGATGTTGTGACCAAGATTGCTGCAGCAATGACATCGTGCTCAGCCTGGCTGATTAAATCTGCTGCAACATCTGCCGCAAGTGCACTGTCATCAGCCAAAATTACAATCTCGGTTGGGCCTGCCTCGGAATCAATTCCGATAATTCCACGCAGCGCACGCTTCGCAGCAGCTACATAGATATTACCTGGGCCTGTAACAAGATCGCACTTCTGGCAGACATCTTTCATCCCATACCCAAAGAGTGCAATTGCTTGCGCTCCCCCAACTGCATAGACCTCGGTAATTCCAAGCAGTGCACATGTGGCAAGAATCGTTGGGTGAGGTAACCCTCCAAATTCTTTCTGTGGTGGAGATGCAACGGCGATGCTCTGTACATGTGCAATCTGCGCCGGAATAACGTTCATCATGACGCTGCTGGGATAGACGGCTCGTCCACCTGGAACATAGAGTCCAACGCGATCAACAGGAATCCATTTTTCGGTAACGATTCCACCGTCGACAACAGTTGTGCGAGTTTCGCCTCTGACTTGATCACTGTGAACTTTGCGAATACGTGAGGCAGATTTTTCAAGTGCAGCACGAATAGCTGGATCAAGTGCGGCAAGTGCCTTATCCAGCGCCGATTGTGGAACGCGGATCGATGGCGGAGTGACCCCATCGAATTCTTCTGCAAGTGCGATGAGATCTGCTTCGCTTCCGTGCTGGACGCGATTCAAGATTGGCTCAATCAAAACCATCGCTTGTGCAACATCGAGTTTGGCACGTGGCAGTTCAGTCTGATAGCCCACCTTATCAAGGGGCTTTCCACGGAGGTCAACGGTGCGAATCACGGTGTAATTCTACTTTGTGAATCTAGAGCAATGAGACGTAATTTCTTTGAGGTTAAATCCGAACCAAACAATCTGGACCCAAGATAGCCTTGAGATCTGCGCTCAAACTTGGAGATGATGTGACCAGCGCATCAATCTTTAGTGTGGTTGATTTTTGTTGATCGATTACTTGAAGATGAACTTCACGCTTTCCAGGATGAGATCGCAGGATCTCCTTCATGCGCTCGACAATGGGCGGTGTGACTTGGGCGGCAGGGAGTGAGATTAAAAGTGGACCAGTTGGTGCTACAGAGATATCTGGCATCTTCATCTCAAGGGCTGTAAATCG
>JBBAMS010000006.1:0-64973 GCA_040402415.1 Candidatus Planktophila sp.
TGAATCGCCTGCGTTGCAGAGAGATCTGCTATCGATAGTAGGTGTCGCATTAGGCGTTACCTTCTTCCAAAGTAACCTCGTCGATGCCATCTAATTCAGTGAATTGCACCTTGATAATTTGAGAGAGCGATGTCGGCAAATTTTTTCCCACATAATCTGCGCGTATCGGTAACTGTCGATGGCCACGGTCTATCAGAACTGCTAACTGCACCGTTGCTGGGCGTCCGATCTCTCCCAGAGCGTCGAGAGCTGCTCGAATAGTTCTACCCGAGAAGAGAACATCATCGACAAGGATTACGCTTCTGTTTTCGACCCCCAGCGCTGGAATTGTGGTGGGCATGAGTGCGCGGGGTGGTCTCATCCGCAAATCATCGCGATGCAGCGTGATATCGAGAGTTCCGCACTGAACTGCTTTTCCTTCAATCGCCTCAATTTTGGCGGCAATTCGCGCAGCAAGGTGTGCGCCTCGTGTAGGAATTCCTAAGAGAGTGATTAATTCTGAACCAGAGTTACGTTCAAGAATCTCATGCGAAATACGCGTGATGGCGCGATCCATATCTGGCGCCGGCAGGGCAAGGCTCATGTCAATCTCCTTCCCCGTCTCTCAGGACGGGTCGTTAAAGGATGTTGACCGAAGTTTATCACTGAATATCGCTCCCTGTGGAAAAGAAGCCGGGTGGGAACGCGCAAGCTCCTATGGTGCAGCCATGAACCCCGACACAATCACCATGTCTGATATCAGTGCCAAATTACGAACCTTACGCCGTGCGCGTGGCTGGTCACTCCTAGATGTAGAACTACAGAGTAAGGGAAAAATTAAGGCGGTAGTTGTTGGCTCCTACGAACGAGGGACTCGCACCTTGAGCGTAAAGCGGGCGATTGAGATTGCACAGCTCTATGAGGTTCCCCTTTCGCAACTCTTTACTGAGAAGTCGTATACGCCAGGATCAATCTCAGGACGAAAGATGTTGGATCTGCGCACCATCAGCAGGAAGGCGCAGATTGAGAACCAATGGACGGAGCGATTCTTGATTCTAACTCGCTTCACACGTGCGATTGTTGAATCGAGGCAGGACTGGAACGGCGAAGTGCTCTCACTTCGAAGCGTAGATTGTGGCATCCTGGCTCTCATACTCAATATTGATGAAGCAGAGTTAATGAATTGGCTTGATCAAGAGAAAATATTATTGACGTTGCGCTAGCAATTAAAAATTGAAACTAAATCGCAATGCTCTCTTTAATGGATGAGACCCGCCCTAACACCCCGTGAATGTAACTCGCTGATTCATCGGTAGATAGTTCCTTTGCCAGAGTGAGCGCCTCATCGATAGCGATGCCATCATCGAGATCGGCACTCCAGACGATCTCATAAATTCCCAGTCGCAGGATATTTCGATCAACTGCAGGAAGGCGATCCATATCCCAGCCCTGGGCATACGTGGTAATCAATTCATCGATTTTACGTTTGTTATCGGTTACACCCGCGATAAGTAACTTGGTGAAATCACGGATGGGACGAGCATCTGGCCCGTCCTCTTCAACATCTCTAAAGGAGAGCAAATCCATGGCGGATAAGTTACGGATATCAGCTTCGTAGAGAAGATCAAGTGCGTGCTTTCTAGCCTTACTGCGAGCTGACACTAGTTGGCGCGACCCTGGTACGAACCATCGCGAGTATCGACGAGAACTACTTCATCTTGCTTAATAAATAGAGGAACTTGAATCTGAATTCCGGTTTCGACAGTTGCAGGCTTTGTTCCACCAGATGATCGATCGCCCTGTAAGCCAGGTTCGGTGTAGGTAATTTTAAGTGGAACAGATGCAGGAAGTTCGATGTAGAGAGGGTTACCCTCGTGAATTGCAACGATTGCACCAGTATTTTCAAGCATGTAATTCACGGCATCACCAATTGTTGCCTCTGAGATATTCATCTGATCGAAGTTGATGTTATCCATGAATACATAATCGTCACCTTCCTTGTACAAGAAGTTCATTTCGCGCTTTTCAAGGATAGCAATTTCAATCTTTACCCCCGCGTTGAAGGTCTTATCTACAACTTTCCCGGTCATCACTTGCTTGAGCTTGGTGCGAACAAATGCTGGGCCTTTACCCGGCTTAACGTGTTGAAATTCGACAACAGTCCAGAGCTGACCTTCGATGTCGAGGGTCATGCCATTTTTTAGATCATTTGTTGTTGCCACAATAGCTCCAGTTCATGTCTTCGCTCATCGAAGGACCATAGACCGCCGAGTTTACCTTATGGAATCAGGCGAGCAGAGCCTTCAAGGCGATTAGTGCAAGTACATAAGAATTCGGTCCGAATCCTCCAATTGTGCCATTGGCGACACCGGAGATTACTGAAGTATGACGAAACTCTTCACGAGATAGTGGATTTGAAAGATGCACCTCAATCAGAGGGGCCTTCACCATTTCGGCGGCATCGCGAATCGCATATGAATAATGTGTAAATGCTGCAGGGTTGATTATTACCGGCATATTGCTATCGGCTGCCTCATGAAGCCAACCAATAATCTCTGACTCGTCATTACTCTGACGAATATCTGCATCGAAGCCTTGAGTCTTTGCCGCGCTATGAATATGCGCTACAAGATCTGGATATGACATATCGCCATAGATAGAAGAATCACGGATGTCGAGGCGACCAAGATTTGGACCATTGAGAACTAAAACCTTCATTGGCATACCTTCTCATAAGCGGCCAGCAGCACACTTTCATTTGGATTCTCTAACCGTTGTGTCTTGCCAATCTCAGTAATAACGACGAAGCGAAGTCCCTTCCCACGAGATTTCTTATCAAGTTTCATAGATGCAAGTAACTCGGGCCATTGCCCATCTGAATACTTCGTAGGTAACCCCAGAGTAGAAAGGATCTGTAGATGCTCTTCTAGAAGTGCTTGGCTCATAATTCCAGAGGCTGCTGCAAGGTGTGCGATGAAGGCCATACCGACCGAGACGCATTCGCCGTGACGCAGTGAATATTTCGATGAAAGCTCAACAGCGTGGCCAAAAGTGTGACCATAATTAAGAATTTCACGGCCAAAGCTCTCTTTGAAATCTCCAGATACAACTTGAGCTTTCACTTGTACGGAGCGCTCAATGAGTTCCACCGTGAGTTCTCGAGAAGCGCGGATCTCTGCCAAGGACTTCCCCTTGATAGCCGCCAGAATCTCACCATCGTGAATAAATCCACACTTAATTACTTCAGCAAGCCCAGCGAGGAAGTCTCGATCAGAGAGCGTGGTGAGCCACTGAATATCGATAATGACCGATATCGGAGAATGGAATGCACCAATGAGGTTCTTCCCATAATCGCTATTGATTCCAGTCTTACCACCGATAGCAGCATCAACCATTCCTGCAATCGTTGTCGGAACGGCTACCCAATCGATCCCGCGTAACCAACTAGCTGCAGCGAAGCCTGCGAAGTCTGTGACTGCGCCTCCCCCTATCCCAATGATGAGATCGTCGCGAGCAAAACCGGCAGCACCGAGGCAATTCCAGCTCTGTTGCAATATATCCATGCTCTTTCCCGCTTCGCCATCAGGGATAGGGAAATAAAAAAATTCCGTATCCAATCCCTCAAAACGTGGGATCGCATTCTTCATATCCGCACTGAAGAAAATGGCAACACGAGAACGTGAGGCCGCAAGCTCTAGCAGTGAGGCCGAAAATGGCGTGTCGATCAGGATATCGTAATCCCGATCAGTCGAAATATGAATCTTCTTCATGAAATCACCGCAAGAATTTCATCAACAATGTCTTCCTTGGATTTCGAATTCACATCAATTACCTTATCTGCGATTGACTCGTAGATCGGACGACGCTCCTGCATAAGAGTCTCCCATTGGCCACGTGGATTGTGTAGCAATAGAGGTCGATCCCGATTGAAACCTATGCGAGGTGCAACCGCTGCAAGCGATATGTCGAAGTACACGACAGGTGAAGCTATCACTCTGAGCGCGGATTGTGCATCGATTGAGATAGGAGCACCACCACCGAGAGCAAGAATGGTCTCATTACTCAATAACTCATTACGAAGGACTGCCTTTTCAAGTGAACGGAATTTCTCTTCCCCGTCTTCAAGAAATATCTCCGCCACAGTCTTTCCGTTTTCCTCTTCAATGATTGCATCAGTGTCGCGGAATGTGAGTGCAAGTTTTTCAGCAACAAGCTTTCCGATAGTCGTTTTTCCTGAACCCATCGGCCCTATCAATATTAGACGCGGCGGCATGGCGACTTACTTGAAGCGGAGATTCTTCATATATGACTCGTAGTTACGACGAGTCTCTTGTACGGAATCTCCACCAAACTTCTCAAGAACTGCTTCAGCTAAAACAAGTGCAGCCATTGCTTCTGCGACTACTCCCGACGCCGGAACAGCGCAGACATCTGAACGTTGATTGATCGCTTTTGCAGCCTCGCCTGTCTTCACATCAATCGTATCGAGCGCCTTAGGAACAGTTGAAATTGGTTTCATCGCAACAGAGATACGGAGAATTTCACCATTAGACATTCCACCTTCAGTTCCACCTGCACGATCAGTGCGGCGGACAATCGCTCCATTAGATCCCCGCTCAATCTCATCGTGAGCAACTGATCCTCTACGAGTAGCAGTTCTGAAACCGTCGCCGATTTCAACTCCCTTAATCGCCTGAATTCCCATCATCGCACCAGCTAAGCGGGCGTCAAGTCTGCGATCCCAGTGAACGTGTGAGCCGAGTCCAGGTGGAAGATTATAAGCAAGCACTTCACAGACACCGCCGAGTGTGTCTGCATCCTCGTGAGCGGATTCGATTTCAGCGATCATGGCGGCACTGGTCGTTGGATCACTGCAACGCACTGGATCTTCATCAATTCGCTTCATATCAGTGGCTAATGGAAGTGGGTAATTATCCGGAACTCGCGCCGCTCCGATAGAGATCACATGACTTAAAATCGTAATTCCTACACTTTGTTCTAGAAAATTACGAGCAATAGCACCGAGCGCCACACGTGCCGCCGTCTCTCGCGCACTGGCTCGCTCAAGAATCGCACGAGCATCATCGAAGTCATACTTCTGCATTCCAACTAAATCTGCATGCCCTGGACGAGGACGTGAAAGCGGTGCGTTGCGCGCTAAGTTTTCAATTTCAGATGCCGGGACTGGATCAGCCGACATCACCTTTTCCCACTTTGGCCACTCGCTATTTCCAACTTGGATAGAAATTGGGCCACCTTGCGTGATACCGAGACGTACACCACCAAGAATCGTGACTTTATCTGCCTCAAAATTCTGTCGGGCTCCGCGCCCAACACCCAGACGGCGTCTTGCTAAATGGAAATCGATATCCGCGGTGGTGACTACAACATGAGCTGGAACTCCTTCGACAATTGCTGAAAGAGCTTGGCCGTGTGATTCACCCGCAGTAATCCAACGCATGTGCATATTGTTGCAGAAAAGGACTCAAGGATGAGCATAATTAAATGACACTTCACCATGAAATACAGAGAACTGCACCACAGAGAGCGGGCGCCAGAGCGATATTTCCTTTGAATGTCCGAAAGAGTACGAGATGTAGAGCCATCAGAGATATCCCGATAAGTGAAACAAAGATCCAGTAATTCAGAATTTCACTTTTCGGCGTTAACAGAAGTGCGATGATAGAGACGAGCTTGACATCTCCTGCGCCTAAACCGCAGAGAAGATAGGCACCGAAAAGAGCGATTGCGACCAGCGACCCATAAAGAAGGTGAAGGGATGCCTGCCCTGATGTAGAGATCTCGATAACAAGAAGAAGTAGCAGGCGATTAGGGATGCGGTGGGTGACGAAATCAAAGATTGAAATTCCGATGAGGAGTAGGATCGTGAACACTTGCAAAGAGTAGATTCAAAAGTTGTCCACTTGATGCGGGTGTGGATTACTTAGCTGCTTTCGCCAACACCTTTCGCACGTGATTGGCTAAGGAAGAGCGGTCAACTTTCTTATCAAGAACAATCTCGAGTTGATCTATCCCCTGGTAGAGGAGAAGCTCTAAACCATTGATTACCACTCCACCACAATCTCTCCAGCGCTTTGCAAGCTCCGTTGGCCATGGCTTGTAGATAACATCAAAGAGAACTGCCTTCACACCTGGTGATAGCGCGTCGGAGAGTAAATCGGCTGCCCCTGCAGGAGTTGTATTAACGACCAGGTCATATTGCGAGAAGTCGATATCTAACGTCCATCGTTGATACTCAAACTTTGCTCTGTGAATCGAACGTTCGAGCGCTTCTTGGCGAATACTTGAGCGACCCAGCACATGAATCTCCGAAGCGATTGAATCGAGCGCCCCTGTGACTGCGCGCGCAGTTCCCCCAGCACCAAGGATAAGAACTCGATTGAAATTTTTCAGGCCAGCATGTGAGAGCGCAGAAATAAATCCACTTCCATCAGTGCTTGTCAGACTCCATTGACCCGTGCTGCGATAGATCGTATTACCTGACTGAATCTCTTGAGTGTTACTATCTGTAGCAAAACCCAGCCCCATAACTTCCTCTTTCAAAGGCATCGTCAAGGAGAGGTAATCGAAATCCTCACCTCGCTCGTAAATGAAGTTTGCAAGATTTCCAGATGGAACATCGACAGCTACGTATGAGCCTTCGATCTCTAAAAAATCAAAGGCGGCTGTATGCAGAATCGGAGAAAGAGAATGGCTGATAGGTGAGCCAAGGACAGCGCCACGTATCACTGTGTCCTCCTAAATTTCCCAGCTTTGAGATTCTTTTCGTATTCTACTTTCCATCCGTTGAATTCATCGAGCGAGGTAGTAAAACGGGTATCGAAGGGAGCGACCGTGATGAAAAAGAGCCAATCACCTGCCTGGGGGTGAGTTGCTGCATACATCGCGTCTGCACCCGGATTATTAATAGGTCCTGGAGGAAAACCGTAATGTTTATAGGTGTTGTAGGGGGAATTAATCAACGTCGACTGAGTGCTGAGGAAGACATTTCCACGAGACTTCTTCACATAATGAACTGTCGAATCAAATTGAAGAGGCATTCCCTTGTTCAGGCGATTGCGAATTACCTGCGATATCTTTGTGAAGTCCTTGGTATTTCCCTCTGCTTGCGCAAGCGAGGCAATTATTAGTAATTGTTGCTGAGTGAACTGCCCTTGGGCATCCGTGAAGCCAGCCTTCTGCATCTCACTGAGCGCACGGACAATCATTGTTTGCAGCGCAACCTTTACCGAAGTTCCCTTTTGGAAACTGTACTGAGCAGGAAAAAGAAGTCCCTCTAAAGAAGTAAATCCTTGAGGTTTGATAAGCGTTCCTATCGCTTGTGAGACATCTGCTTGAGACATCCCTGCTGCGTAAAACTGCGGAATAACTTCAGAGAGCCATGCACCCTCTGTGATGCTGATTAATCCTGTGACACGAGAATAATCAAGAAGTTGCGCTAGCGCCTTCCGAGCGCAAATACCATTGTCAATACGATGGTTGCCAGGAGCGACTGTCTCAGATTTTGGGTTACCCACGGCGACCCGGAAATAAGACTCAGAAGATTTCACCACGCCTGCCTTGAAAAGTGATTGCGCAATAGATGAGCCCGACTCGCCGGTCGAAATTCCAATATTTGATGTTGATGTTGATGATGAGCTGCATGGAAAATCTGGGGCAGTGGGACTCGGAGATCTCTGTACGTAAAATACAAGTCCACCAATCGCGAGAATAATTGCTAGACCAATAATAGGAATTCTCTGCGAGTTAATCTGAATCTTCACTCAATAACCCCTGCTCGAGAATCGCAACCGCAGCCATTGCATCGATGAGGCTCTTAGAATCTCGCGAAGAAACACCAGCTTCCTTCAATTTCTTCAAAGCGCTAACTGTAGAAAGACGCTCATCCACCATAGAAATCGGAAGATTGACGAGATCTGCTAGAGAAGCGGCAAAGGTACGAACCTTCTCAACGCTTCGCCCTTCAGACCCTGACATATTTACTGGAAGTCCAATAAAGATATGAATTGGTTCGTGTTCAGTGATGAGGTTGTGTATATCAGCGAGAAAATTCCTATCTTTGCTCCGTAGAACGCATAAAGGTGAAGCAAGAATTCCATCAGGATCGCAGAGAGCAACACCAGTTCGCACGTCACCGTAATCGAAGGCGATACGACGGCCTCTCATCGCCACTACTTTCCTGATATTGAATCAACGATTGCAGCAAGTGCAATCTGAGATTTGGAAGAATCCGTGCCGCCACCCTGAGCAAAATCATCCTTACCGCCACCGCCACCGCCCAAGATGGCAGATCCAATCTTGACAAGTGCGCCTGCTCTCAACCCAGCAGCTTTTGCTGAATCACTGACTGCAACAACAAGCACAGGCTTTCCATCATTTGAGCTGATGAGTGCGATTGCAGATTGTGTTGCACGCACTTTGAGGTCAAGTGCAATCTTACGAAGATCATCTCCTGTGATGCCGTCAGCAAGTACTGCTGTAACGACAGAAGTTCCATTCACGACGTACGCACTATCGGCAAGGGCGCCTAACTGACCCATCGCTTGTGATGAGCGAACAGTCGCAAGCTCCTTCTCAATATCCTTGACCTTACTGAGCAAATCCGAAATTCGCTCTGGCAATTCGTCGGCACGTGCACCCTTGATAATTTCCGTTAAGGAGTTTAGCAAAATATGTTCACGAGCTAAGAACTTATACGCATCGACGCCCACAAGAGCCTCCACGCGACGCACGCCAGCACCAACAGAGGATTCACCAAGAAGTTTGATGACGCCTAGTTGACCGGATCGCTCCACGTGTGTACCGCCGCAGAGTTCGCGAGCCCAATCACCCACACTCACTACACGCACTTGATCACCGTACTTTTCGCCAAAGAGTGCCATCGCACCGATCTTCTGTGCGGCATCTTGTGTCATGGTCTCAGCAGTAACAGCCAAGTTATCCAATAGAAGTGTATTTACCCGTGACTCAACTTCATTGAGAACTAGATCAGAGACAGCGCCCGTTGATGGGAAGTCAAAACGGAAACGTCCTGGTGAATTCTCTGAACCTGCTTGCGTTGCGGTCTCACCAAGAATCTCGCGGAAAGCTTTATGCACCATATGAGTAGCTGTATGTGCGCGCGAAATTGCGTTGCGTCGCTCGAGATCGATTGCGGCTAGCGCCTTAGCGCCAGTTGCGACCTCTCCTGAAATAACTCGTCCTCTATGAACAGAGAGTCCGTTCACCGGAGTCTGTACATCTTCGATCTCAACAACTGCTCCATGTTCGAGTGTGATGCGACCGCCATCGGCAAGTTGCCCACCGCCTTCAGCATAGAAAGGGGTGCGATCGAGGACAATCTCAACATCTTGTCCTGATGACGCAGAAACAACGCTGATTCCGTCGACGAGAATGCCGTTGATGACAGTTTCGCTTTCATTCTGGGTATATCCCACGAATATTGATACTCCCTTCGCATCAGCAATCTTCTTGTACTCAGATAAGTCTGTATGACCACTCTTCTTCGCTTTTGAATCTGCCTTAGCACGTTCGCGCTGTTCGTTCATGAGGCGTTTAAAACCGACTTCATCAACTTCTAAACCTTCTTCGCGCGCCATCTCTAGAGTAAGGTCGAATGGGAAACCATATGTGTCATGTAATTTAAATACTTCAGCTCCAGGAAGGAGGTTCTTCTTATTTGCCTTCAGCTGCGATGAAGCCATATCAAATATTTGGGTACCGGATTTGAGCGTCTGCAGGAATGATTCTTCTTCAGCGACAGAGACTGCAAGAATTCGCTTTTTATCTGCAATCAATTCAGGGTATTGCGGACCCATGGCGCCTATGGCTGCAACAGTGAGCTCGGACATGATGGGATCATTGACACCCATAAGTCGCATATTACGAATCGTTCGGCGCATCATGCGACGCAGTACATAACCGCGCCCTTCATTGCCTGGTGTTATGCCATCTCCAATAAGCATCGCCGATGTTCGCGCGTGATCTGCCACTACGCGAAGTGAAACATCTGTGTTCTGCGATTTTCCATAAGAGACTCCAGCCAGTGCCGATGCCTTCGTGAGAATCTGCATCGTGGTATCAATTTCGTAGATATTCTCCACACCTTGTAATAGCGCAGCAGTTCGTTCTAGACCTAAACCAGTGTCAATGCTCTTTGCCGGAAGCTCTCCGAGAATCGGAAATCCATCTTTACCGCCACCTGCACCGCGTTCATTCTGCATAAAGACGAGGTTCCAAACTTCCATGTAACGATTCTCATCAGCTACAGGTCCACCTTCGATCCCGTATTCCGGGCCGCGATCAAAATAAATCTCTGAACAAGGACCACAGGGGCCAGGAACTCCCATCGACCAGAAGTTATCAGCCATATCGCGACGTTGAATTCGCTCGCGTGGGATTCCAATTTTCTTATGCCAAATATCCGCCGCTTCATCGTCATCGAGATAGACGGTTACCCATAGACGATCTTCAGGAAGACCATATCCGCCATCGTTAATGGGACGAGTGAGAAGCTCCCACGCAAGAGAGATTGCGCCCTCTTTGAAGTAATCACCAAATGAGAAATTTCCGCACATTTGAAAGAAAGATGCATGCCTCGTTGTTTTCCCTACTTCATCAATATCTAGCGTACGAACACACTTCTGCACCGATGTTGCGCGCTTATACGGTGGGGTCACTTCTCCGAGAAAGAATGGCTTAAATGGGACCATTCCCGCGTTAACGAGAAGAAGGTTTGGATCATCGGCGATAAGGGAAGCCGATGGAACAACGGTATGAATTAAACCTTCTCGGTTCTCAGATTCAAAGAAGCGCAGCCAGCGCGAACGGATCTCGGCGGATTCCACTAGTCAGATTTTTTCTTCGACTTGCGACCTTTGTTCAGAGTTGCAGCGCCAAGCAGCGCTCCAGCAACACGACCAGTAGGACTATCCATAAAACCTGTTGTCGCTCCAGTCACCTTAGAGGTTACCTCTTCTACATTCTTGGTGATCTTGGCAAAGCTCTCGAGGGGGCTATTGATGAGCTCGAGGGTGCGAGTAGATTCTGCGAGTAGCGGAGTTGTATCTTCAGTAAAAGCTTTGAGAGAAGTCTTTGCCTCGTCGATAAATCTGCTCACACGGATGACTGTGTAAGAGATTGCAATAGCAACCACCATAAGTGATACCGCTGCAATAATCGTTGCAATGCCGCCTGGACCCATAGTTATTAGCCTACCTGACTTACTCCTTGGGAGGAGTCCAATCGATGGCAGCTTCCTTTCGTTGCGCAGCAGTAATCGCAGTTGGTGCACCCGTTAGTGGGTCTGCGCCACTTGCAGTCTTAGGAAATGCAATAACCTCTCGAATCGAATCTGAGCCAGTCAAGAGCGCACAAACACGGTCAAGTCCCAAAGCGATTCCACCGTGAGGTGGCGGTCCATAGTTAAATGCTTCGAGTAAGAATCCAAATTTGCTCTGTGCTTCTTCATCAGAGAGACCAATCACGGTGAATACATCTTTCTGGATCGTGCGGTCGTGGATACGAATAGATCCGCCACCAAGTTCGGTTCCATTAAGGACTATGTCATATGCATAGGCAAGTGCTGATGCTGGATCTGATTTAAATGTCTGTGCATATTCCGGTTTTGGACCAGTAAATGGATGGTGAACTGCGGTCCATCCACCGTTATCAGTTGGTTCAAACATAGGCGCATCGACAACCCAAACAAATTCCCACACACCTTCGGCAATAAGATTGCAACGTTTACCTATTTCAAGGCGTGCTGCGCCAAGGAGTTGTTGTGAGGCTGCCTTTTCTCCTGCTGCGAAGAAGATTGCATCTCCGGGCTTTGCGCCAACAAGTGCTGCAATTCCCACTTGTTCTTCTTCAGAAATATTCTTTGAGACGGGACCGCCAAGAGTTCCATCTGCGTTGACAAGAATGTATGCGATTCCTTTTGTACCTCGAGCCTTAGCCCAGTCTTGCCATGCATCGAGTTCGCGACGAGGAGAATCTGCTCCCCCAGGCAACACGACTGCACCAACATACGGTGCTTGGAAAACTCGGAACGGTGTTGCCTTAAAGAAATCAGTTACCTCTGTAAGTTGGAGACCAAAGCGAAGGTCGGGTTTATCTGAACCATACTTATCCATTGCATCCGCATAGGTCATATGTTTGATAGGAGTAGGAATATCGTATCCGACGGCTTCCTTCCATACCTTCACAAGAATCTTTTCAGCCACTGCCACAATATCTGCTTGATTGACAAATGACATCTCAATATCGAGCTGTGTAAATTCTGGCTGGCGATCTGCGCGGAAATCTTCATCGCGGAAACAACGAGCAATTTGGTAGTAGCGCTCCATGCCCGCGACCATCAACAACTGCTTAAAGAGTTGAGGTGATTGCGGAAGCGCATACCAACTTCCTGGCTGCAATCGAACAGGAACTAAGAAGTCACGCGCACCTTCTGGAGTCGAACGTGTAAGGTAGGGGGTTTCAATCTCTAGGAAATCAAGGTCCTCCATTGCATTACGGATTGATGATGTGACCTTTGAGCGAAGTCGAAGATTTGCTGCCGGTCCCTCGCGGCGCAGATCAAGATATCGATAACGCAGACGTACTTCTTCAGAAATTTCTGAATCGCTGCCAGAATCAACTGGGAAAGGAAGTGGAGCAGATTCACTCAACACAATAACGCCATCACCCATGATCTCGATAGCACCTGTGGGAATATTTGAATTTTCATTTCCTGCTGGGCGCAGCGCCACTTCACCTGTGATCTGCAAACACCATTCTGCTCGCAATTGGCTGGCCATCTTCTCGTCGCGGATTACAACTTGCACCGAACCAGTTGCATCACGCAAATCGATAAATGCGACACCACCGTGATCACGACGACGAGCAACCCAACCCGCAAGGGTAACGGTCTGACCGGCATGAGATGCGCGGAGAGATCCTGCGTCATGGTTTCTTAACATTGTGAAGTGCCGCCTTTAGATGATGGTGACCTACAGCGCGAGTGCTCGCTGTAACTCATCCTGTAATTGAACAATCTTAACGGAGGATGTAACTCCATCTGACATTCTCTTGAGTTCCACCGAACTATGACGCAGTTCAGATTCTCCAAGAACTATGACAAAGCGCGCTCCTGACTTATCAGCTGCCTTCATCGCACCTTTGAGAGCGCGATCTCCAAATGCGATCTCGGTACGAATCCCAGATGATCTGAGAGTTTGAGCGATCGTGAGCGCTGGCCCTTTTGATTCCTCTCCGAGAGGGATGATAAATAAGTCAGATGTGAACTCTTGGCTAGGAACAGTTGATTCGGCAATCGCTGCAAGCAATGCGCGATCTACCCCGAGGCCAAATCCAATTCCTGACAACTCTTGTCCACCGAGAGTCTCCATCAAACCGTCGTAGCGCCCACCACCACCAATACCACTTTGTGCTCCGAGGTCGGGATGAATGAATTCAAATGTTGTTCCGGTGTAATAGTCCAATCCACGAACCATCCTTGGATTAATCGTAAATGCAATCCCCATTGCGGTGAGATAAGTCTGGACAGCTGCGAAATTCTCTGCAGAGGTAGGTGAGAGATAGTCAAGCAGAGTTGGTGCTTTTGCCATCGCTTCCTGCATCTCAGGGCGCTTATCATCGAGGAGGCGTAAGGGATTGATTGCGGCGCGAGACACTGTGGCCTCATCTAACTGCAAACCAGAAATATATTTCAGTAAATCTATGCGATGAACTGCCCGAGATTGCACATCCCCCAGTGAAGTAATTTCCAACCTATAATTCTTGAGCCCTAGATTCTTAAATCCGCGATCGGCTATGGCAATCACTTCCGCATCTAGCGCGGGGTCATCTATGCCAATAGCCTCAATTCCTACTTGGTAAAACTGTCGGTAACGACCTGCTTGCGGACGTTCTGCGCGAAAGAATTGTCCTGAGTACCAAACTTTCACCGGCAACTGTCCACGATCAAGATTTGATTCGATTACAGCGCGCATGACACCAGCTGTGCCTTCGGGGCGCAATGTGATTGAACGTCCACCGCGATCTTCAAAGGTGTACATCTCCTTTGATACAACATCTGTTGATTCACCCACTCCACGAGTAAAAAGATTGGTATCTTCAAAGACAGGCAGCTCCATCAATTGATAACCAGCAGCCTTGGCAGGTAAAATCAACTGCTCGCGAACCCATTCAAAGGACTGGGATTCGGGAGGCAGATATTCACGAACGCCTTTAGGCGCTTGAATCTTCTCGAACTTCATAGAGTCAATTCTTGCAGATACGGGTTATTTTTTCGCTCGAATTTAATCGAGGTCTCCGGTCCATGTCCGGTGAGCACGCGTAAATCATCGCTCAGGGTAAGAACTTTGCTTTTCAAGGTCTGTGTCATCTCGTGTGCGCTTCCAGTTGGCAAATCGGTACGACCGATTGAGCCTGCAAAGAGCACATCACCACTGAGAAGAAGCTCATCATTGATAATGAACATCAGCGATCCTCGAGTGTGCCCAGGGGCGTGTATTGCAACAATCTTCATTCCAAGCAAATCCAGAACTGCATTGTTCTTCAACTCTTTAACGATGAGAGGTTCTAAGAATTCGACTCCCGCCAACTGCGATGCGAAATCTTGAGAGAGTAATCCAATGGGATCTGCAATGAAGCGACGATCTTCAGGGTGTATGTATGCAGGAATGTTGTAACCATCGGCAAGTGGCTTGATGGAGAATGTATGATCTAAATGTCCGTGAGTTAACAGCGCTGCAACTGGTTTGAGGTGATGTTCTTCAATAATCATCTCGATATCGCGCGAAATGTCAGTCATTCCAGGATCAACGATGATGCACTCTCGGCCCTCGCCCTGGGCTATCACCCAACAATTGGTCGCAAACATAGGGGCAGGGAAGCAACGAACAAGCACTATCGGACCCAATTTCTTGCGAGGATTTACTAGTAGAGGATGCACAGGGTACCTTTGTCCTCTTATACATTGGCACATATCAACGAAGGCCGCGTCACTTTAGATAACGGCCAACGCGCTGAAGGGGAAGATCATGACTGATATCAATCCATCTACATTGGCTCATACTCATTCAAATCCGAGTGCAGCATCTGCATTGATCGGAGACCCTTCACAATTTGGTCGCGTTGCCGAAGATGGCACTGTCTATGTTCGTACCCTTGATGGCGAGAAGGCGGTTGGCTCATATCCAGGCAAGACTTCTGAAGAAGCGCTCGCCTACTTCGTCCGCAAATTTGAAGCGCTTGCATCTGAGGTAGCGCTTACAGCAGCGCGCATTACTAGCGGTGCCATGGTTCCCCAAGATGCCTACGACGCTGTCAAGAAGTTGCGCCATCAAGTTACCGAACTCAATGGTGTCGGAGATTTATCTGCCCTTGCTCAGTCAGTGGAGCAGATTGAGCCACTCATCGAGGGCCACCGCGAAGCTTATGAAGCTAAGAAGGCCGCTGAAGCTGTTGCTAAGACCGCGCGACGCGAACAAATTTTGATTGAGAAAGTGAAAATCGTTGTTGAGGCCGAATCGTTGGCGCTGTCAGAGAATTGGAAAGTTACTGGGGATCGTCTCAAGGCGCTCTTAGATGAGTGGAAAGCAGCGCCTCGCCTTGATAAGAAATCAGATGCTGATTTCTGGAAGCGTTTCTCCGGCTCTCGAAATAAGTTCGATAAGCGTCGCCGTACACACTTTGCTCAACTTGAAGCAACTGCCAGTAAGGTCTCTGATGCTAAGAATGTAATTATCGAACAGGCTGAGAAACTGGCTGCCTCAACGGATTGGGTCGCAACTGCTCGCCAATACAAAGCTTTGATGGATCAGTGGAAAGCCGCTGGTCGGGGAAAGAAGAGCGATGATGCCAAGATGTGGGCAAGATTTAAAACTGCCCAAGATCAATTCTTCACTGCCAAGAATGCAGATTTAGAAAAACGCGAAGTCTCCATGTCTGCCAATCTCATCAAGCGTGAGGAGCTCATCGTTGCGATCGAAGCACTTTTACCATTTACAGATGTGAAGGCCGCTAAGAACGCATTCCGAGATCTAATGAGCACATGGACAAAGATTGGAATTACCAATCGCGATAAGCGCGCTGCCTTTGATGCCCGCGTAGCCAAGGTGGAAAGTGCCATCAAAGAGGCAGAGGCTGATAACTGGCGCAAGACCGACCCAAGTGCCAAAGCGCGAGCTGCAGAAGTTGTCAAGCAATTAACAGAATCGATTGAAAATTATGGAAAAGTTGCTGCGAAATCACAGGCTGCGGGTAATGAGAAGAAAGCTCAAGGGGCTCTCGACTCCGCTGAGGCTCGTAAGGTATGGCTTGCAGAAGCTGAAAAACATCTTGCTGAATTTAGTTAAAGAAAACGATTACGTTCTGTAAACATCGTATACGCCTTCGATAGCGCGAACCGCTGCCAGAACTGAGTCGAGATGCTTTGCATCAGCCATTTCAAAGGTGAATTTCGAGATTGCCACACGATCCTTTGATGTACTGACAGCCGCACTTAAGATATTGACATGTTGTTCTGACAGTGTGCGAGTCACATCTGCAAGTAATCGCGCGCGATCTAGTGCCTCTACCTGGATGTTGACCAAGAACAGACTTGCCGCCCCCGCCAACCACTTAACATTCACAACTCTCTCTGCTTGGTTCTCTCGTAAATCCCCCGCATTGATGCAATCAACACGATGAACTGAAATACCTGACCCTTTAGTGGTGAAGCCCATAATTGCATCGCCAGGAACTGGCGTGCAGCAACGAGCCAGTTTGACCAGTACATCATCGATTCCCTCTACTTCAATAGCGCTCGATGTTCGACGGGCACCTTGCACTCCTGTAGGAATATGCTCAATTGTCTGTTCTGGATGTGAATCTTCACCACCCATACTTGCTACAAGTTTATCGATAATAGACGCTGCAGAAACATGCCCATCACCCACTGCGCTATATAAAGCATCGATATCCGAATAACGCAGATCATGTGCCAGTTCCAGCAATGAGTGGCCAGCGAATATCTTTTGTAGTGGAAGTCCTGCCTTGCGCATCTGACGTGCAATAGATTCACGTCCGGCATCAATCGCCTCTTCACGTCGCTCCTTACTAAACCACGCCTTTATCTTTGAACGAGCACGAGGACTCTTAACAAAATTTAACCAGTCTCTGCTCGGACCTGCATGTTCACTTTTATTGGTGACAATCTCAACAACATCGCCATTATTCAGTTTTGACTCAAGCGGAACTAAACGACCATTGACCTTCGCTCCAGCACAGCGCAAACCCACATCGGTGTGAACCGAGAAAGCGAAGTCGACTGGCGTTGAACCTCCAGGTAGAGCAACAACTGAGCCCTTTGGTGTAAAGACGAAGACTTCGGGTGTTCCCAGATCAAAGCGAAGAGCTTCCAGGAACTCAGATGGGTCCTCGGTCTCTTTCTGCCATTCATGCAATTGGCGAAGCCACAACATTTCTGGGGAACTACTGTCAGGCTCTCCCCCTTGTTTGTACTTCCAATGCGCGGCTATACCAAACTCAGCACGAGAATGCATATCCTTTGTACGAATCTGAATCTCAATCGCCTTGCCGTTGGGGCCAATCACAGTTGTATGCAGAGATTGGTAGAGATTGAACTTTGGCATCGCGATGTAATCTTTAAATCGACCCGGTACTGGGCTCCATCTTGCGTGAATTGAACCTAGAACTGCATAACAATCGCGAACATCATTGACCAAGACTCGAATACCGACAAGGTCATAGATATCGTTAAACTCCCGTCCTCGAAGAACCATCTTCTGATACACGCTGAAGAAATGCTTTTTGCGACCTGTCACAGTGGCAACAATGAGATCTCGGTTCAGATCAGATACAACCGCTTCAATGACCTCAGTCGTAAGGGCATCACGCGATGGCGAGCGTTCGGCTACTAGGCGCGAGATTTCCTCGAACTTCTTCGGTTCCAGAACTTCGAAGGAGAGATCCTCAAGTTCCCATTTCATTGCATTCATTCCCAGCCGGTGTGCAAGGGGTGCATAGATATCGAGCGTCTCACGCGCTTTACGTAGTGCGCTCTCGTTGGATACAAATTTCCATGTGCGTGCATTATGGAGACGATCGGCTAGTTTGATAACCAATACCCGAATATCTCGAGACATAGCGACAACCATCTTGCGAACCGTCTCGGCCTCAGCTGTCGGACCATAAGTCAACTTATCAAGTTTGGTAACACCATCAACTAGCGAGGCAATCTCATCACCGAAATCTGCACGAAGTTGCGTGAGTGAGTAGGGGGTGTCCTCAACAGTGTCATGTAAAAGGGCTGCAATCAGGCTTGTCTCATTAAGTCCAAGTTCAGCAAGAATCTGAGTTACTGCGACTGGATGCGTTATGTACTCTTCACCCGATTTACGAAGCTGACCTTTATGCGCTTGCTGCGCAATCGTGAATGCTCTCTCGATATCTGATGTGTCTGCACTTGGATGATGTTCTCTCAGCGCGCCAATGAGCGGTGCGATAAGGGGCAAGGTGTCCATAGGTGCAGAATATCGTTGCTTTACGGGGTTACTTGCGACCCTTGCGCTTTGGTTGATTACGAGGACCACTTCCACTCGAAGGACGAACTTCTTGCGCTGCGGCAACCACAACTGTTGTCCCGCGAGCTAACACTCGCTTAGCAAGTGCCTGCATCGCAGGTTCTCTTTCACGAAGTTGCGCAAGAAATGGTGGTGCAATAAATACCGAAGAATATGTACCAACAGCAAGACCAATAAAGAGGGCGAGAGATAGATCCTTCAAGGTACCCGCACCTAGTAAGCCCGCTCCTACGAAGAGAATCGACGCGACTGGAAGAAGTGCAATGAGTGATGTATTAGCAGAACGAACCAGGGTCTGATTGACAGCCAGGTTTGCCGCTTGTGAATAGGTCATCTTGCTAGTTGCTGAAACGGACTTGGTATTTTCACGGACCTTATCAAATACAACCACCGTGTCATAGAGCGAGTAACCAAGAATTGTTAGAAAACCGATAACTGTGGCCGGAGTGACATCAAAACCAACAAGTGCGTAAACTCCCACTGTAATTAGAACGTCATGCACTACAGCAACAATCGCAGCAATTGCCATCTTAGGTTCGAATGCCATCGCCAGGAAGAGCATCACGGCAATAAGAAAGGCGAAAAGTCCGTAAAGAGCTTTTCTCGTAATTTCTTTACCCCATGATGGACCTACGAGTTGAGTATCAATCGACTCAGCAGTGACACCGAATGTAGTTGTCAGTGCAGTTTCGATGGCTTGTGACTGAGCTGGAGTAACTGCACCTGTCTGTACGCGAACCTTTGAGGTTCCAATTTTCTGAACAATTACTTCACCAGTAATACCGATACCAGCGACAGCAGAACGCGCCTGCGCAACTGTTGCCGTTGGTTGATTAACCGTATAGGAAGCTCCACCCTTAAACTCAATACCAAGGTGTAGACCTTGGATAACAAGCGCTGCAATTGCAGCGAGAATGAATAGTGCAGATACTGAGTACCAACGCTTGCGGTTTTCTACGATATTAAATGAAGTCTCTCCTGAGTAGAGACGACCACCAAGACCTGAAATTTTAGCCATCTAGTTATGCCTCCAAAGGTGTTGATGAGATCTTGCGGCCGATACTCTTTTCGGAGAATCCGGAGAGTGGGTGGCCCGATGCAAAGAAGTTCCACTTCGCAATCACGGTCACGATTGGTTTTGTGAAGATAAAGACGATCAATAGGTCGATCAGTGTTGTAAGACCTAGCGTGAATGCGAATCCACGGACACCGCCGACTGCAAAGAAGTAAAGAAGAACAGCCGCAAGAATTGACACAGTATCCGCCACGATGATTGTGTGACGTGCGCGGATCCAACCACTTTCAACAGCTGATCGAAGTGAGCGTCCTTCACGTGCTTCATCGCGAACTCGTTCGAAGAATACGATAAATGAGTCTGCGGTGATACCAATAGAGACAATTGCTCCAGCGATTCCAGCAAGCGTCAGCGTGAACCCGATTGACTTACCCAACACTAGGAAGAGTAGATAGAGAATTGTTCCGGCGATAGCCAGTGATCCCACAGTCACGAGTCCAAGTGCTCTGTAGTAAAGAAGAGAGAAGATAAGCACAAGCCCAAGACCAAGGAGGCCAGCCAGGATTCCTGCATGGAGTTGATCCGAACCCAATGTTGGAGATACCTGCTGAACTTCGCCTCTATCAAATGCGAGTGGGAGTGCACCGTACTTCAATACATTAGCTAGATCCTGAGCTTCAGTCTGAGTAAATGATCCTGTGATCTGTGCATTACCTGAAGGAATCGCCTCGCGAATTGCTGGAGCTGATACAACTAATCCATCAAGCACAATCGCCACCTGGTTCTGCGGAGAAGCAAGGGTTGTGACGCGAGCGGTAATACTTCCAAAAGCCTTTGTGCCTTCGCCATTGAATGTGAGTAGGACATACCAACCACTTGCACCTTGTTGATCAATTCCAGCTGTTGCCTTCGATACTTGGCGCCCCAGAACTTCAGCTGGACCTAAAATATACTTGCTTACACCAGACCGAGAACACGCTACAACAGTGTCGGTTGGCGCATCTGCACCAGTACCTTGGCGGCTAGCCAGGTCTGCACAATTGAGTGCCGCAAACTTTGCGTTAATGACCGGTGAAACACCTGCTGCCGGAGTTGCCGCAGTTGCTGTGTCATTGGCTCTGAGGGCCGACGTCTCTGCGAGAACTTGTCGAAAACGAAGCTCCGCAGTCTGACCAACAAGATCGACCACACGTCGCCCTGAATCACCTGGAACTGAAATTACAATCTGACGGTTTGTACCACTGCCTTGCGCAGTTACTTCGGATTCTGCAACACCCAGTGAGTTAACGCGCTGGCGAATAATGGAAACTGCCTGATCAATAGCCTCTGATGTTATTTTATTGGAATCATTAGAAGCGCGAGGCTGAAGCGTGACGCTCGTTCCTCCACGAAGATCAAGGCCCAGACGAACAGAGGCTGCTCCTTGAATCAAAGCTGTTGCCAAGAGGCCGATAACGAGTACTGCCAAGATTGCTAAGGCACGTACTGGACGGCCAGTGGTCTTCACTGGTTTATTAGGTGTGGACATAAGAGCAGAGTCTAGGCGTCAGGTGCTGGTGTGTCGAAAAGAGTCATAATTCCAGCAGGTGGTGTTCGTCCCACATGCTCCCAACCCAATGCAGTGGCAACTCGACCTCGTGGGGTACGAGCCATAAAGCCATTTCTTACTAAGAACGGTTCAGCAACGGATTCAACAGTTTCGGTCTCCTCGCCCACTGCAATTGCAAGTGTGGAAAGACCCACTGGTCCTCCATTAAATCTTTCAATGAGAGCGAGCAGTACAGATCTATCTAATCTATCGAGACCTTTAACATCGACCTCATAGATATCAAGGGCTGCCTGTGCATCAGCATGAGTCAGCGCATTAGAACCATTGACTTGCGCATAATCACGAACACGGCGCAGGAGTCGATTAGCGACTCGAGGTGTTCCACGAGACCGACTTGCGATTTCACCAATGGCAGCCTTTTCAATTGTGAGACCAAGCAAAACTGCACTGCGTGAAATAACTTCTTCAATTTCCGAATCTTCATAAAAATCAAGGTGGGCTGTAAATCCGAATCGGTCACGAAGAGGTGATGGAAGTAAACCCGCGCGCGTTGTTGCCCCCACAAGAGTAAAGCGTGGCAGTTGCAGTGGAATAGCTGTCGCTCCAGGGCCTTTTCCGACAACTACATCGACACGGAAATCTTCCATTGCAAGATAAAGAAGCTCTTCTGCAGGACGTGGCAAGCGATGAATTTCATCGAGAAAGAAAATTTCCCCTTCAACGAGTGAAGATAGAATCGCCGCAAGATCACCGGCATGGGTAATAGCGGGACCGCTGGTGATACGAATTGGAGTATTCATCTCTGCTGCCAAAATCATCGCAAGCGTTGTCTTACCTAGCCCCGGAGGACCCGAGAGAAGAATATGGTCGGCCGCAGAATTGCGTTTTCTTGCCGCGGAGAGCAAGACATCTATCTGTTGGCGTACACGTTGTTGACCAATGAAATCCTTAAGCGTCTTTGGGCGCAGCTCATGTTCTGCAGCTAAATCATCTGAATCGCTGTGTGGGTTGACTACTCTCTCATCTCTCATGAGCTACGCCGTCCTGTTTGCAGTGTGCGCTTAAGCAGATCAGAGAGATCCGATGATGAAGGATCTACACCTTCTTCGGCATACTCAGCAAGAACTTTATTGATAGCAGCGTCGGAATCCTTTGCAGTAAAACCTAGCGATACGAGCGCAGATGTAAGTTGTTCACGCCACACAGGTTGATGAGTCCGTTCCTGATCAGAGGTGCTGAAATCCGAAATCTTGCCTTTGAGTTCGAGAATAAGACGTTGCGCACCTTTACGCCCGATTCCAGGCACCTTCTCAATTCCTTTGATATCTTCTTGCGTAATGGCTAGCGCCAGCGAGTGCGGTGAATGTGCCCCCATAATTGCAAGTGCAACCTTGGGGCCAATACC
This sequence comes from Candidatus Planktophila sp., assembly GCA_040402415.1. GTDB lineage: Bacteria > Actinomycetota > Actinomycetes > Nanopelagicales > Nanopelagicaceae > Planktophila. Next base: position 22,563 of record JBBAMS010000006.1, read on the forward strand.
CGAGACGGTCTGCACTAGTTCGAATGTGGAGCGGCTTTCCTCATCGAGAAAGCCAAAAAGAGTCAATGAGTCTTCCCGCACAACGAGTGAAGTAAAGAGTTGCACTGCCGCACCTAAATTCATTTGCATACTAGTGTTATTGGTGATCGAAACGCTTAAGCCAACACCACCAACTTCAACGATTACCTTGTCTGTGTGAATTGACCGCACGATACCGTTGAGAAGTGAAATCATTTCTTCACCAACTTTGCAAGACGTGTCTTCTCGGCTTTAAGAGCTTCTTCAATCTTCGCATTGCCACCTCCGCGCCAGATATGGCATATCGCAAGTGCAAGTGCATCGGTGCTATCGACAGGCTTTGGTATCACCTCTAAATTCAATAACTTTTTCACCATCTCGGCTACTTGTACTTTATTTGCTCGCCCTGAACCTGTCACAGCAGCCTTAACTTCAGAAGGCGTATGCATCATTACTGGAATTCCTCTGCGCGCTGCAACAAGGAGTGCAATACCTGCAGCCTGGCCAGTACCCATCACGGTGCGCACATTGTGTTGAGAAAAGACACGTTCGACCGCCATAACATCAGGTGAATGCTCACTCACCCATTCCTCAAGCTCGGATTCAAGTTGGAGCAATCTCTGCTCTAACGGCAAGTTAGCAGATGTGAGGATTACACCGACAGCGACAAGTGTGAGCGGTTTGCCGATTGACCCCTCAACGACTCCGATGCCACAACGAGTAAGCCCAGGATCTACTCCTAGTACGCGGCGCTGAGGGTGGCTCATAACTTCTAAGCCTAGGACTTTGGCGCTAGAAGTTTAGGAAAGGCTCGCCAGAACTTCATCAGAGACATCAAAATTCGAGTATACATTCTGCACATCATCAAGTTCTTCTATAGCATCAATGAGTTCGAAGACTTTCTGAGCACCCTCTGCATCCAGTGGAATCTGCATCGATGGCAAGAATGAAGAGTCAGCAGATTCGTAGTCAATACCAGCAGTTTGTAGCGCAGTTCGTGCCACCACCAAGTCACTTGCTTCGCAGACTACTTCAAAAGATTCACCCAGATCATTTACTTCCTCAACGCCAGCATCGAGTGCTGCTTCAAGAATTGAATCCTCAGTAGCGCCGATCGCCTTGTTAACGATGATGACGCCTTTACGATTGAAGAGATAGGAGACTGAGCCAGGATCTGCCATCGTTCCACCATTACGAGTGACTGCAACGCGAACTTCAGATGCGGCGCGATTACGATTATCTGAAAGACACTCGATCATGATTGCCACGCCATTGGGACCGTAACCCTCGTACATGATTGTTTGCCAATCAGAGCCACCAGATTCAAGTCCCGCACCACGCTTTACGGCCCGCTCAATATTATCTGCTGGCATTGAATTCTTCTTCGCTTTTGCAATTGCATCAAAGAGCGTTGGGTTTCCATCTACATCGGGTCCACCATTACGGGATGCAACTTCAATCGCCTTAATGAGCTTTGCAAAGTTCTTCGCACGGCGGCTATCGATGATAGCTTTCTTATGCTTAGTTGTTGCCCATTTGGAATGGCCTGACATTGGAACTCCTCAATCGACTAGCGCTGAAAAATTAATATAGTTGAACTTTATCGGCCTTTGCAGATCTCATCAAAAAAGTAGCTATGGACCACATGATCATCGGTCAATTCTGGGTGAAAACTCGTTGCCAGAAGATTCCCTTGCCGAACTGCAACAGGATGGCCGGCGGCTTTCGAGAGAACCACTACCCCACTACCAACTTTCTCGACCCACGGGGCGCGGATAAAGACTGCGTGCAGGACCTTTCCATTGAAAGTGATATCTGATTCGAAGGAATCAACTTGGCGACCAAACGCATTTCTGCGCACGGTCATATCAATTCCACCGAATGTTTGCTGTCCCTCGATCCCATCTTCAATCCGGTCAGCGAGCAAGATCATTCCTGCACACGATCCATAGACAGGAAGGCCGGATGCAATGCGTTCGCGAATGGGTCCGAGTAAACCGAAAGATTCGGCCAACTTAATAATCGTTGTAGATTCTCCACCTGGAAGAATAAGTGCATCTACCGCGCTGAGTTCGTCGACCGTTCGGACAGAGATACCTTCATGCCCGCATTGCGTAGCCAGGGCAAGATGTTCTCGGAAATCACCTTGTAGCGCTAGTACTCCAACTTTCATATGCTCTTCGCAAATATATTACGAATTACCAGCCGCGCTCAGCAAGGCGATGAGGCACAGGAATATCCGCAACGTTGATTCCCACCATTGCTTCACCCAATCCACGCGATACTTCAGCCAAGACGTTTGCATCATTGAAGAAAGTCGTTGCCTTCACACATGCAGCAGCGCGCGCAGCCGGATTTCCAGATTTAAAAATTCCTGAACCAACAAAGACGCCGTCGGCGCCCATCTGCATCATCAAAGCCGCGTCCGCTGGAGTTGCAATGCCACCAGCTGTGAAGAGTACGACGGGAAGTTTTCCTGTCTCAGCAACTTCCTTCACAAGCGCATACGGCGCCTGCAGCTCCTTTGCTGCAACGTAAAGCTCATCTTCGCGCATTGAAGTAAGGCGACGAATCTCGGCACCGATTGTGCGCATATGCATCATTGCATTAGAAACATCGCCAGTGCCGGCTTCACCCTTTGAGCGGATCATTGCGGCACCTTCGTTAATACGACGAAGTGCCTCACCCAGATTTGTTGCACCACAGACGAAAGGAATCTTGAACTTCCACTTATCAATATGGTTCGTGTAATCAGCTGGTGTGAGCACTTCGGATTCATCGATGTAATCAACATTGAGGGTCTCGAGGATTTGAGCTTCAACAAAGTGACCGATGCGAACTTTTGCCATCACGGGAATTGACACAGCTGCTTGAATCTTTTGAATCATGTCGGGGTCTGACATGCGCGCTACCCCGCCTTGGGCACGAATATCAGCAGGTACGCGCTCGAGCGCCATCACTGCACATGCGCCCGCATCTTCTGCGATCTTTGCTTGCTCAACATTGACCACATCCATGATGGTGCCACCCTTGAGCATTTCAGCCATGCCGCGCTTTACTCGGGCGGTGCCAGTAGCTTCAGACATTTTTTAACTCCCTAGAAGAATCCACTATGAGGACTGTAACGTTGACTTCCAAGTCTACTTTGCCTTCGGCGTTGGCGCATCCGCAGGAACTGCTGTGAAAACAGGAGCCTTATCTGTGAGTGCTACCCAAATCTGGCCCTTCGCAAAGGCGATCTCATTCCCATCCATGGTCCTCCATGTTGTACCCGATGCAGCATCTGGCCTAGACCACGTTGCTGCAAAGTACTTGCCATCACGCAAGATATATCCAGAACCATTGCCGACTGTTACAGATAGTGGCGTGACTCCCCCAATTTTATCTTTATAGATCGAATCTATGATTGAAACCGTTTGAACAACCAAAGTCTTTGGTCCTAAATTCACTCCACTTGCCGCAAGATCTGGCGACTTCGAATGAGCTAATAACCAACGTTTTTCTTTTACTGACCAAAATGCGTCATATGAATTGGCTGGCCATGAGAGGTGCACTGCCCTTATTGGTACTCCACCTGCCGGCGCGTCTCCAAAACTCCAACCCATATTTTTTGACGTATCTATCCTGAGTTTTCTATCGCTCACAAATTGCATGAGCAAATCAGCACGCAAAACCATTGCATATGGCGAGGTACGTGTTGTGTCATTTGTGTAAATACTCGCCGAATGATTCTCCGCCCCAAGGTCTTGAAGGTTGGCAGAATTGATTACTGGACGCATCTTCTTTTGTACTCCACTGAAAGCAAAGCCAACATGTCCATACTGCGCAAAGAGTTCGATATCTGAGATGCGTGCTGATCTGACTGGGCCAACCTGCTGCGGAATGTGCGAGGAGAACACTGCAGCAAGGCGAGTGAGGCCACCCTCTACCTCTTCGATGTAAACGATATCTGCATCCTCCAGCCCTATTTGAGGATGAGCCTCTCGTGTATCGTCAATCTTCACTACCAATACAGGTCCATCACCCCCGGGTAACCCACTAATCGAGTTTGAGGCAGAGCTATTTTCAAAGGGGGCAGTTTTTAAGACAGATGAATTGTGAGAAAAGAGTGCCAATACAGTGATTGAGACAGAACCAATTGCGGCAACTGTGACTGCAAAGCGCTTAAAGAACATCGCCTTCGAATTCATATGTCACAGGTTCGGGGGCAGTACCAGCAAGCCGGAAGATTCGATTGATCCATTTCTTACGGACCAGTTGTGTGCGTGTAACTGCATCAACGTGCATCGCCACTGCCATCTTGATTTTTTCGGTGAGTTCACGAAGCTCGCGAATCAGATCTTTTTCAATTTCACCCGATATGTCAGCTGCAGTCTCGAGCAAAATACCGAGAGCGCCCGAAAGACCAGTCTCAGCTTGTGAACGATCGCGAACACTTGCCTCTCGAGCTTGATGCGCCGCAAATGTGAGAAGCATTGCCGATGCGGGATCTGATATTTCTGAACGGGCCATCTCGATAGCGATAGCAGCTCGTCTCTGAAGTAGACCATCCAGATTCGCCCAGCTTGTTTCTACACGATGGTGCAAACGATCAAGTCTCGTTGCAGAATATGAGAGGTACCACGCTGCAAGTGCGAGGGCAAAGAGAGCGATGATGAACTTCATTGGCTCTGCCTTCCGAGCAACTTATTCCATGCACGGTTTTCGGAAGAGAGCGTTACGCCATTTCCTCCGACCATTGCCATCTGATACACATCGTAAATTTTATCGGCTACAACATCCCAATCGAATGCTTGAGCATAGATCTTGCCTCGCTGAGCAATTTCTTTACGGGCGGCGGAATCCTTAAGAAGTGCAACTACTTTTACAGCAAGGTCTTGAGGATTCTCGGACTCAAAGAGTGTTCCATATTCACCATGACCTAAGAGGGAATCGAATGCTGGGATATCACTCGCTACAACAGAGGCACCAGCTGCGAGTGCTTCAGCAAGGATAATTCCAAAGGATTCTCCGCCGGTATTGGGCGCGATATAAAGCCCCACTGATGCCAGGAAGTTTGCCTTCTCTTCTTCGCTGATCCGCCCGATAAATGTGAACCGACTTCGAAGTGATGGTTGTATATCTTTGAGAGTATCTTCACTGTCGCCAGGACCTGCAACGAAGATTTTAATATCTGGAATCTCAATAATAATTGTGGGCAGTGCATTAATTAATACAGACAGGCCTTTACGCGGTTCCTCGAAACGACCAATAAATCCGATGGTATTTCCAGTCCAGCGTTCATCTAGCTTTCCATCACGATAGAGCGATGCGTAAATTCCATTTGGTACGACTATGGCATCAGTATCAAGGTGCTCGGTCAACGTTTCACGTGCGGCTTCACTTACTGCAATTCGTGCATTGAGCTTCTCGATAACAGGTTCGAGAAATGGAACAACAGCAAATGAAACTTTCTGACGTTTCGCTGCAGCGTGAAAGGTCCCTACGAGTGGACCTTCAGCAGCCCAGCAGGCAAGGAGTGAAATTGATGGAATCGCAGGCTCGTGCAGATGTAACACATCAAAATCACCTTGTGAAATCCAATGGCGAACTCTCGAAAATGCAATAGGTCCGAAGAGGACACGGGCGACTGCACCGTTGTAGGGAATTGATATCGGCCTACCAGCGCTGGTGACATATGAAGGGAGAGTCTCATCGTCAATGGCAGGTGCCAGTACGGAAACATAATGTCCTTCGCCTATTAAATATTCTGCGAGATCGCGAACGTGGCTCTGAACTCCCCCGGGTGTATCCCATCCATATGGACAGACAATTCCAATCCTCTTCTTAGATAAGGGCATCAGACCATCGACTTTTCAGAACGATCAACGAAGTCTCCATCAATCCAGATGCGCTGCAACATATGCCAATCTTGCGGGGTTCTAGAAATTCCCTTTTCAAAGAGATTGGCCATGTTCTGGACACACTTCTGAATGCGCTCTTCATCTGTGCCCGCAGTTGGAACAACTACTGATTCAAAAGCAACATGAATCCCTGTATCAGTGTATGAAACATGGGCTGCAACTATTCCAATTCCAGTCTTGAGATTCAGTACCGCGGGCCCTGCAGGCATCCGGGCCGGGAAATTAAAGAAGTTCACATCAATTCCTGATTGCGACAAGTCGCGATCAGCCACAAGGGCTATCAATCTCTTCTCACGTGCACGCTTTACCAGCGTTGCAAAGGAGCGATTATCAAGTGAGAGAACTTCAAACCCCATAGCCTCGCGGTGCTGCAAGAACTTTTGAAAGAGCGCCTCTGGCTTCAACCGTTCGGCAACGGTCACCAATGGAATACCTAAAGAGCAGAAGTAGGCACCTGCATGATCCCAATTCCCAGAATGCGGCAGAGCAATCACCACACCTTCCCCGTTTTTTATCGGGTCAATCAGAAGGTTTTCATTGGTCGTCGTGACAGTGCTCTGGATTCTCTCAATAGACCATTTTTGGATTCTAAAGGTGTCACACCAATAGCGCATATAGGAGCGCATTGCAGAATGAACCAATGTATCCAAATCGTTCGATGATAAATCAGGCTTTACTCTCGCCAAGTTGGAACGAAGTCGTTGAACACTCTTCACATTACGTTTATAGATAAAGTCTGCAATCTTGGTAAATAATCCATATGCAGAGGACTCTGGCAAGGTGCGAACAATCCACCAGCCTGACATATAAGCCAGAAATGAAAGTTTCTCAATCACTGCTTACTCAATCCCACATAGACAGTGCGCATGCGCTGGAAAACTGTGATTACTCCCAGAATTGCGAGAATCCAAAATCCAATTGCGAGAGCAAAGGGAACGCCCAACCCCTCTAACGCGACTGCAGTCAAAATAATGATGAGTCGCTCAGTTCGTTCGGCTACTCCGACTGAACACGGAATCGAGAAACTCTCAGCTTTGGCTCTTATATAGGGAATCAAAAGTCCTGTCACCAAGGTAATTAAACCAAGATAGGAAAGCTTATCATCGTTGCGAATAAGTGGAACCAGGATTGCAATGGTGATAGCAAAGTCTGTGATGCGATCGACCGTACTGTCAAGAAAACCGCCCCATCGACTAGCACCTTGCTCTGATAGTCGAGCGATTGCACCATCGAACAGGTCGCTCAGAGCAAAGAGAGAAACCACAGCCGAACCTAAAAAATATGATTCTCGAGTGAAGAAATAGCCAGAGGAAATTACAACTCCTAATACGCCGAAGACGGTAACTCCGTTTGGGGTGATGCCCACACGAATGGCTAAGCGAGCCACTGGATTAATTAATCGAGTGACTGCTGGCTTGAGTGCGCTACTAATCATCGGCACCATCGTAGGCTTACTCTCATGTCTTCTCCTAGTTCCGTGGCGGCCAAACGCATCCATGTGTACGGCCATGTGAGCGCCTCCCCCAAGGCGGTAGCATCCCTATTTGGCGCCCAGCTAGCCATTTCTCTAGAAAGCGAATCAGACCTTGCGATCTTTGCAATCAATCCATCGGCAGGAATTGATAATGAGACAATAAATTGCTGGCACGCGCTCGATGAATTTCAAATCCCGCGTTTAGTCGTCGTTAACGGACTCGATGGACATGAGATGGATTTCGAAGATGCAGTCATGGTTGCAACGCGCGTCTTTGATCAACTCGTCACTCCCTACTTGGTATTACACGATGACACCGGTGAACCTGCAGCACTAATTCGATTGCAAGATTTGCAGATACTCGATTACTCAACGAACCCGGCCACCCTGCGCAAGAGCGACGCTGAACATGAAGAATTGGTACGCGAATTTCGCGATGAATATCTTGAGATGATGACTGAAATGGAAGATGGCGCATTCGCTGCAGGAATTATTTTTCCTGCAATTCCAATCAATCTAGTAAAAGGAATTGGGATAGATATCGTGCAAGGGTTTATTGACTCACTACCAAGCGGCAGCTAACTCTTCTCGCGTCATTGTCAGAAGTTGTGGCATAACCTTTGTCTTACCAATAATCGGCATGAAGTTCGCATCCCCAGACCAGCGAGGCACGATATGTTGGTGAATATGATCGGCAACCCCAGCACCTGATATTGCTCCTTGATTCATTCCTAGGTTGAAGCCATCGGCGTTAGAAACTTTCCGAATTACCTTCATTGCGTGCGCGCTCATATCAGTAATTTCATATCGCTCTACTTCAGTTAAATCAGTCAGGTCTGCTACATGGCGGTAAGCACATACGAGCAGATGCCCTGGGTTATACGGATAGAGATTCATTACGACAAAAGCACTCTTGCCGCGTGCGACAACCAACCCTTCTTCATCAGTAAGAGATGGAATACGACAGAACGGACATTGCACATCGTTGCCATCGAGCGGACGGTTCTCGCCACGCAAATAATCCAGACGGTGCGGCGCCCATAAACGTTGCCACCCATCTGGCATACCTGCTCCAACTATCTGGGACATTGCTACACCTGAGTTCGATCTGCAACAGTCTTTGTAATCTCAGCAACCGCCTCAGCGATCGGGATTCCATTCTTCTGTTCGCCGTTGCGATAGCGGAATGAGACAGCCCCAGCGTTCATATCCTCTTCGCCAGCGATAACCATAAATGGGATCTTCTGCATCTGTGCATTACGAACCTTCTTCTGCATACGATCATCAGAGAAATCCATCTCAGCACGAATTCCAGCAGATTTCATCGTCTTGATTACTCCGCTCAAGTACTCAGAGAATGTATCTGCAACAGGAATTCCAACTACTTGTACTGGGGCAAGCCATGGTGGAAATGCACCTGAATAGTGCTCGGTGAGAACTCCAAAGAATCGTTCAATAGATCCGAAGAGCGCACGGTGAATCATTACTGGGCGTAGACGAGATCCATCGGCTGCCGCGTATTCAAGTTCGAATCGTTGCGGAAGTTGGAAATCAACTTGAATCGTTGACATCTGCCATGTACGACCAATTGCATCCCTCGCTTGCACTGAAATCTTGGGACCATAGAAGGCTGCTCCACCTTCATCGAGAATGAGTTCTAGGTTCTGTGCAACTGCTGCTTTGCGCAACGCTTCCGTTGCTTCAATCCAATCCGCATCTTCTCCTACAGATTTCTCTGGGTTACGTGTGGAAAGTTCGAGGTAGAAATCCGCTAGACCGTAATCGCGCAATAGATTGAGCACGAATGTGAGTAGCGAGTCAAGTTCAGCTGCCATCTGCTCTTTTGTGCAATAAATATGTGCATCATCTTGAGTGAATCCACGAGCACGAGTAATTCCGTGAAGCACGCCAGATTTCTCGTAGCGATAGACAGTTCCAAATTCAAAGAGTCGCAGTGGTAGTTCGCGATAAGAACGCTGGCGTGCCTGGAAAATCAGGTTGTGGAATGGGCAGTTCATCGGCTTCATGTAGTACTGCTGGCCGGCACGCTTAATGGTTCCATCAGCGTGGAGCTCTTCATCCAAGATCATCGGTGGATACATTCCTTCTGAATACCAATCCAAGTGACCAGACTTTTGAAAGAGCGCAGCCTTTGTTAAATGTGGTGAATAAACAAATTCATAACCTTCTTCTTCATGGCGCAACCGCGAATAATCTTCCATCGCGCGGCGGATGATTCCACCCTTGGGATGAAAGACTGCAAGCCCTGAACCAATCTCCTCAGGAAATGAGAAGAGATCTAACTCTTGACCTAGACGACGATGATCGCGCTTTTCGGCCTCAGCGAGAAGTTCTAGGTAACCATTAAGCTCGTCCTGAGAAGGCCAGGCAGTTCCATAGATACGTTGCAACATTGGGTTCTTTTCAGAACCGCGCCAATAGGCGGCTGCGCTGCGCATCAATTTAAATGCAGGAATGTGCTTTGTTGATGGAAGATGCGGCCCGCGACAGAGATCAGACCAGACAGGTTGGCCATCACGACCTAAATTGTCGTAAATGGTTAATTCTGCGCCACCGACTTCAACATTGGTCTCATCACTTCCGCCACCCTTAATACCGATGAGTTCGCACTTATACGGCTCGTGCGCCAACTCTTTGAGCGCATCTGCCTCAGCGATAACACGTCGCTTAAAGCGTTGCCCCTCCTTAACGATCTTGCGCATCGCGCTTTCAATCTTTTCAAGGTCATCAGGATTAAAAGGAGTCTCAGGATCGAAGTCGTAGTAGAACCCATCGGTAATCGGTGGCCCTATTCCTAATTGAGTGTTGGCAAATACTTGTTGAACTGCTTGTGCCATGACGTGAGCTGTTGAGTGGCGCAGAACAGCGAGCCCTTCGGGAGATGAAATTGACACTCCATGAACGACATCGCCTTCTGCAAGATCAGTCCATAAATCTCTGAGGGTTCCATTGATAGTGCAGACAACAATCTCTTTATTATCTGCAAAGAGCTGAGTGGGGCGTTGATCTGATTCGACGCTGCGGGCAGCGCCATCGACGATAATCGAGATCAATGACATGCCCCTAGCCTACCGAAACAGGTTGCGAGTGGGCCCGTATTTGCACTTCTAAGTCGCGTGAAGCATCTCCCAACTTCAATTTCATATCCCCGATATGTGAAACTGGCTGCGCAATCCGCAAACTCGAGAGCATTAATGCCGACTCCACCTCTGGGATTTCGGAGACATGGATGTTGCGCACCTTGACCGCACATTCTTCAATAGCAACTGCTCTTACAACACCAGGGAGAATCCCTGCAGTAATTGGTGGAGTTACCCATTCTCTCGATATCAGCATCACTAAGTTTGCAGTTGCTGTCTCTGTGATCTCATTCTTCTCATTGAAGAGAACTGACTCGTGGAAACCTTCATCATTAGCTGCCTTAATGAGGGCGAAGCGATCGTCATAAGGAAAAGTCTTGTGTATGGAGCCAATGACTGTCTGACTATAGAAATTGAGCTTGGCTGGCTCACTCTGTTCTGAATATGGATCATGGGTAATGTGAAATAGTTTCTGACCAAAGCAGATACGCATCCGGCCTACGGGATGTGGATTCTCTCTCAGAGCTCGCACCATTTCAGTGCGGATGAATTCCTCACTTGGAATAGAAATCCCCAGAGCTGATGCCGATTCCAGAGCACGTCTCATATGGCGACCAAGTGCAATCGGTGCGCCTCCCACAGTCTTTATCGTCTCGAATATCCCTGATGATTTAGGAAAACCATGTGCATCGAATTCAAGCACGCTCACAGCTGACCTCCCGCAATGGAAATCAGATGACGCGCCTTCAATTGGGTCTCTTCCCATTCAGATGCAGGATCGCTCCCCCATGTAATTCCGGCACCCGTACCGAATCTCACAATTGAATCTCCCGCGTTCCAGAATGTGCGAATCGCAACTGCCAACTCTGCACGATCTCCATGTACCCAACCTAACGTTCCACAATAAGGCCCTCGAACCGTCTCATTCTCTTCAATAATACGAAGAGCCGAACTCTTGGGTGCACCACTGACTGAACCCGGTGGCATCGTTGCATCGAAGATATCTTTCCAACCGAGTCCTAACTGAAGCTCACCTTGCACATCCGATACCAAATGCGTAATTCCAGGATGTTTCTCATGTCTAAAAAGTTCAGCAACTTCTACGCTGCCTGGTTTGCAGATTCGTCCTAAATCATTGCGCATCAAATCAACGATCATCAGATTCTCAGCTTCATCTTTCTCACCAAAAGTATCCTCATTGCGAGTAATCGTTCCCTTAATAGGCGATGTCAGAATCGTGGAACCAGTGCGAGAGAGGAAGCGCTCCGGAGATGCCGATGCAATCTCAAGATTCTTCAGACTCAAGTAAGCGGCAAAAGGGGCGGGGTTTCCAAGTAATAACTGAGAGAACAGTCCAGCAAGTGACTGATTCTTTCTATCCATTCTTTGATGTAGTTGCCGGCAGGCATTGACTTGATACACGCCACCCTCAGCAATCGCTTCCCGAATGGTTGATACATACGCCATGTAATCCATCTGATCGTGCGAAGAACTCCATGGCTTCATCAGACGATCCCAATCTTGTTGCGGAAACTCTGCGACTTTTACATCAGCAAATCTGGCAAATGTTGCTGCTCCTTCAAATGTTTTCATCACAGCCCAGAAAGAACCATCATCGAGCTTTGATGCATCACCTGTCACTTCTTTGAGATTGGTCGCGTGAATTCCACCCATCCAGAATTGCGATTCACGACCAAACATGGGGCAAGGCTACGCATATAAATACCGAGAAAGCTCAATAGAAATCTACGCTTTGGCACTTACGCCCGCTCTGCGCTAGATTTGACCCTTCTCAAAATGCGGACGTAGCGCAGCTGGTAGCGCGGAACCTTGCCAAGGTTCAGGTCGCGGGTTCGAACCCCGTCGTCCGCTCGGATTGACCGTCGCTTCGAATGTATTTTCAGGTGGCGGTTTATTCATGGTCGGATGGCCGAGAGGCGAGGCAAGGGACTGCAAATCCCTCTACACGGGTTCAAATCCCGTTCCGACCTCCACTGCATTACTCGTAAGAGGAATGACGTTGGCATTGCTTGTCTCGCCAGAGACATGAAATGGTTAAGCAATACAATTTCATATCACCGAGGACGATTGGCTCAGCGGTAGAGCACCACATTGACATTGTGGGGGTCACTGGTTCGATCCCAGTATCGTCCACTGGAAAGACTGCAAAGAAAAACCCACCGCCACATCAATGACGGTGGGTTTTCTTATTCCTTTGTTAGGAAGCTTTACCTACGGCCTTATTGAGGGCACGCAGCAGCTGGTATCCGATGACTGCAACGAGAGTTCCGTTGACGATGCCACCGAATGAGTAGTTTCCGTGCTTCCATGTCATATCGGCGATACCGATAATCAAAGTGGTAGCTGCGATGAGTAAATTTGTTGAATCTCCGAAGTTGACCTTGTTTTCGATCCAAATTTTTGCACCGAGAACACCAATCATGCCGTAGAGAGCTACACCAACTCCACCAAGAACACCGCTAGGAGTTGCGCTCAGAACCGCGCCAAACTTGGGGCAGAGAGATAAGACAATCGCACCGATTCCCGCAACCCAATATGCCGCTGTGGAATAGATACGAGTTGCTGCCATCACGCCGATATTTTCAGCATATGTAGTTGTACCAGAACCGCCGCCAACACCCGCAAGAGTTGTTGCAAGGCCATCGGCAAAGAGAGCATTACCCATCTGGTCATCGAGATCTTTCCCAGTCATAGCTGAGACTGCCTTAACGTGGCCGACGTTCTCAGCGATGAGAACAAGGACAACCGGCAAGAAAAGCAAGATGGCACTCGTATTATATGTTGGTGTCGTAAATGTTGGAGCTGCAAACCACTTTGCTGCCCTTACTCCATCGTAGTTAATATCTCCACGAAGTGATGCAAAGAGGTAACCGACGATGATTCCGCCGAAGATACTGATGCGGCCAATAAATCCTTTGGAGACAGCGCCGATGATGGCAACTGCCGCGAGTGTGACTATCGCAGTTAGTGGGGCTGCCTTAAAGTTGTTATTGGCAGCGCCTGCGAGGTTGAGACCAATAATCATCACGATGGAACCTGTGACCAGTGGTGGAAGGAGCCAGTTGATCCAGCCGATTCCAATTGCATCAACGAGCAAACCAACCAGAGCAAGGATCACACCTGTGGCAACAACGCCACCGAGCGCGACTGCCATTCCACCACTTGATTTAGCGGCAGCAATTGGTGCAAGGAATGCAAAAGATGAACCTAGGTAGCTAGGGACTCGATTCTTAGTGAGGATGAGGAATACAAGAGTTCCAACGCCTGAGAAGAAGAGAGTCGTGCTTGGTGGGAATCCCGTGATGATTGGGACCAAGAATGTTGCACCGAACATCGCGGCGATGTGCTGAACGCCAACGCCAATAGTCAGTGGCCACGCTAGGCGCTCGTCTGGTTTTACAACTTCGCCATCCTTAATTGATTTTCCATTGCCATGCAGTTTCCACGATAGAAGCGACATTGCGTTCCTTCCACTAGTACAGATCAATATGCGATAGGCATCGCGTACGGGGGAAGTTCGTAAAATAGAATAAATCTTTACTCTCAAGTATGGAGAACAACACACCCTCGCAATGGAGTACTTTTTGGGGGTGGTTGCGCTCATTTCGGGATTTTTCGCGAGTCTCTCGCTCATTATTGCAATCGGCGCCCAGAATGCGTTCGTTATCAAACAAGGTCTACTTCGAAGCCATGTCACTCTGGTCGTAGTTTTCTGCTCTCTTGCCGATGCGCTCTTTATTGTTCTCGGTATTGGAGGCCTTGGGACTCTTGTTCAATCTCAACCTCGTGTACTGGAATATATTCGCTGGTTTGGCGTGGCCTACTTAACCTGGTTTGGGATCAAAAGCGTTCGTGCGGCGCTCTCTATGCAGACTCTCACAGTTGAAACATCTAGTGAGAGATCTGCACTCAAGGTGCTTCTCTCGTTATTCACCTTCACCTTCCTCAATCCCCATGTCTATTTGGACACGGTCATTCTGCTAGGCAGCATTGCAAACCAATTCTCGAATCATCGTTGGTACTTCGCCCTGGGAGCATCTATGGCAAGTATCTTATGGTTTACAACGATTGGCTACGGAGCACGGGCGGCATCTCAATACATGACTCGGCCTATTTTCTGGAAGGTACTCGACTCTGTGATTGCAGTAATCATGTTTAGTATCGCAATTACGCTTGCTTTCTACAGATTCAACTAGCTGATTTACGACTTAAATAGAGAATACCAAGAGCAACGGTTGCGATACCTAAATAGCTTTGCAGTAGCAGCTTCTCACCGATGACAAATGCCGCCAATATCGTGGCCGTTGCCGGTTCGGCGAGAACAACCGTTGCAGCAAGGCTAGATTCGATGCGCTTTAGGCCGAACATGAAGAGAACGTAACCGAGCGATGTAGTGACAAGGCCTAGCCAGAGAACTGTGACGAAACCCTTGGTGGTGAGAATCCATACCGGACTCTGGGTGAAGAGAAATGGTGAGCTCACAACGGCTGCAACGCCGAATGTTGTTGCTGTAAGCCAAATATCTTGGGCACCGCGTGCCAGTGATCTTCGGCAAACAACGTTAAATACTGCGAAACCAAATCCAGCAAGAGCTGCCAGAGCAACACCTTTTCCATTGAAAGATGCGATGCCATGTGCCGTTCCAACTAACACGATGCCTAGAATCGTGATGGTGGTACCTAGGTACCAACTCCTCTGGGGTTTCTCGCGCATCAATACGAAAGCGACGAGAGCAGACAGGGTTGGCGCGGCACCAAGAGCTGTCACTGTCGCAATAGCGATACCCGTTGAATGGACCGCGCTAAAGAAGGTGAGCTGATACATGCCGATACCAGCGCCACAGACGATCAAATCAGGTAGGGGCATGCGAACTTCGCCACGATTCTTCCTTTGGAAAGATGCGAAGATAAAGAGAAAGAGTGACCCACAGATAAGACGTGCCGAAGCAACGGCAACAGGGGAAATTTCCGGGACCCCTAGTTGTTGTGTTGTACCTGTCGTGCCGAAACAGAGTGCGGCGCCGAGAACTGCAAATATTCCGGCCCGCTGTTTGGTAGTACTCATTGGGCGAGGATACTCGTAGGATGCTCGCATGACCTTTCGCGCCGTGAAACCAATTGATGCAAGCTCGTACGGTGTAGATATTGCTGAAAATACCAAGAGCGAAGTTGATGAGCTGATTGCGCACGCTGCTGCAACTTCTGCTTCCCTTGCCAATCAATCACCTGCACAGCGCGCTCAACTCTTACGTGCGATAGCAGCTGCGATTGAGTTATCGCGTGATTCTCTTATTCAATCAGCCTGCGCCGAAACTGCGCTTCCTGAAGCTCGTATAGCAGGAGAAGTAACGAGAACGACTGTTCAATTCGAACTCTTCGCTCGTCTTGTCGAATCAGGAAAACATTTAGCTGTTGTCATTGATGAGGCAGATCCCAACTATTCACCTGCGCCTCGTCCTGATATTCGCAAGATGAATCAGCCCCTTGGTGTGGTGGCAATCTTCGCTGCAAGTAACTTTCCGCTTGCCTTCTCTGTTGCAGGTGGAGACGCGGCCTCAGCGATTGCTGCCGGAAATCCGGTTGTTGCAAAGGCGCATCCATCACATCCCAACACCTGTGCAATTATGGAGAAGGCAATTAAGTCAGCTCTTACACAATGTGGGATTTCATCAGATGCGTACTCAATTGTTCAGGGAACAAGCCCTCAAATCACTCACTGGTTGGCACAACATCCTGAGATCACCGCCATTGGTTTCACAGGCTCTGAAACTGTGGGTCGAATTCTCGTTGACCTTGGTGCACATCGCAGCTCTCCGATTCCTGTCTATGCAGAGATGGGAAGTCTCAATCCTGTCTTTGTCACACAGAAAGCCATTGATGAACGTTCTGAAGTACTTGCCAAAGGTCTCGTTGATTCAGCGCTTATGGGTTCTGGACAATTCTGCACAAAGCCAGGGTTAATTTTCGCACCTGCTGATTCTGCTTTCATCGCAACAATGAAATCACACCTTGCCAGCCTTAGCGTCGCCCCCCTATTAAGTAAGTCAATTGCAGATCGTTACTCAGCTGCTATCACGGCTCTCACAGCAAGCGGAAAGATTGAAATCGCAACAGGTATTGCACGAACTGAGGGCTTTGGAGTTACACCGACAATCTTCTTGACCGATTGGGCAACTGCATCAGAGAACAGCGCGCTCCTTGAAGAACACTTTGGGCCAACCACCGTGGTTATCACATGTAATGAAAAACAGTATCCAGAAATTGCGGCAGCGCTACACGGACAACTCACTGCAACAATCCACGGAACGGATGCAGATGATGTTGCAGCTTTACTCTCCGTATTGAAAGAGAAGGCTGGACGAGTCATCTGGAACGGATTCCCTACCGGAGTTGCAGTCACATCCGCAATGAACCACGGGGGACCATGGCCATCATCGTCAACAACTACTACCTCTGTTGGAACTGATGCGATCTATCGTTTTATGCGACCAGTTGCGTACCAAGGATTTTCACAAGCTGTTTTACCTGCAGCACTGCAAGATGCAAATCCCTGGTCAGTGCCGCAAAGGATTAACTAAACAATAAACCCACTTGGGAATGGATCATTGGGATCTAGCATCCATGTTGCTTCACCCATAACCCACGCACGTCCTGTGATCATAGGAATAATGGCATCAATATCTCCAACTTTTGTGCGCTCTTTAAAGGTAGCTTGAAAGTGCGAACCAATCCATGACTCGTTATTAAGGACATCTCCATCTTTAAATTCTCCTCGTGCAACCATTTGCGCTAATCGCGCACTCGTTCCTGTTCCACAAGGTGAGCGATCAAACCACCCAGGATGTATGGCCATTGCATTGCGCCAATGAAGAGGACCTTCAGAACCTGGTGCAATGAAATCAATGTGGTGACAGATTGCAATCTCTGGGTTTTCGGGATGTACCGGACGATTATGTTCATTGATGGCATCCGAAATCGTTAACCCTAAGTCGAGAAACTTCTGACCATTCTCACGGGTGAATTCAATACCAACGCGATCAACAGGAACGATGGCATAGAAGTTGCCTCCATAAGCCATGTCATAGGTAAGTTTCCCAAATCCTGGAACATCAACTACTTGGTCAAGAGCGTAAGAAAATGATGGAACGTTGGTCATCGTGACATTCTTAGCTCGTCCATTTTCAACGGAAACATCGACAACGACAAGTCCTGCAGGAGTATCAAGGCGAATCGTGGTTACGGGCTCAATAACAGTTACTAACTTCTTCTCAATGAGTGCAGTTGCAACACCAATGGTGCCGTGGCCACACATCGGTAAACAACCAGAGACCTCTATATAGACAACTCCCCAATCAGCATCGGCACGTGTGGGTTTCTGCAATATTGCACCGCTCATCGCGCTGTGCCCGCGAGGTTCATACATCAGCCACTGGCGCCAGAAATCCATATGTTCCATGAAGTGCAGGCGCTTATCGAACATCGTCGCACCTGGAATCTCACCGATTCCTGAGGTTACAACGCGCGTAGGCATACCTTCGGTATGAGTCTCAACTGTTGTAACAGTGCGGATGCTATTCATTGGTGTTAACGATTCTTAAAGTACGCCAGCGCAACATCCATCTCGCGATGGATCTGCTCTTGCTCATGCTTTGGTAGTGCAAGGCGTGGAAGACGAGTCGGTCCACCATAGCGACCAACATGATCCATACCTAACTTAATAGCTTGAATGAACTCTTTCTTTGAATCCCAATGGAACACATCATGGAGCGCTGCATACATCGGCGCAGCCTCTTTAAAGTTACCTGATGTTGCAAGGTTGAAGAGCTCCATAGATTCCTTAGGAAGCGCGTTAGGAAATCCTGCAATCCATCCTGCGATACCAGCGGTTGATAGTTCGAGGAATACATCATCTGCACCGACGATGACATCGATACGTGGAGCCAAACGCTTGATCTGCCAGATACGACGAACATCGCCAGAGAATTCCTTGATCGCAACAACGGTTGGAACCTCCTCTGCAATACGCGCAACGAGCCGAGGTGTGAGATCTACCTTGGTATCAAAAGGATTGTTATAGGCAATGATAGGAATTCCAACTTTACCTACCTCTTTGTAATGAGCGAGGACTTCATCATCTGATGCACGATATGCGTTAGGTGGCAGAAGCATGACAGCTCCAGCGCCTGCCTTCTGTGCAAGCTCAGCCCATTTGCGTGATTCGGCAGCGCCATATGCAGCAACACCTGGAACAACGCTGAACCCTTTAGGGGCAGCAGCTACTGCGACTTCCACAATCTTTGCGCGCTCATCTGCTGTCAGGACTTGATACTCGCCTAACGAACCATTTGGAATAACTCCATGTGTTCCGTTAGCAGCAAGCCATGAAACATGTTCAGCGTATTTGTCATAGTCGACAGAGAGATCGGATTTGAAAGGTGTTGCTGTTGCCGTTAATACGCCATTCCATGGGTTAGTCATGTCGCACAAGGTATCTCTTAAAGTGAGTTTTTTCCATCAGCAAGCTGACCCAATGAAATCGGGGCTGCAATTGGCCTATTGCTTGCCGCAATTCTTTCCGCATCAGCGACCGCGCACTTGGTTATGCCAGAAACAATCTCTGAAACATTGCGTGAACACATACGACCTTGGCATAAACCCATTCCTGCGCGGGTGAAGAGCTTCGAAGTTCGTGAATCCTCTGCTCCAAGATCGCTGACTGAATCTTCGATTTCCTGAGATGTCACTTCCTCACAACGGCAAATCGTCGTACTGGATGTAATCCACGATCTCCAACCATCTCGTACCGGATATGTGCGTCTCAGTGCATCTGCAAATCGTTGCTTATGTGCACGCTGTCTCAGAAGCGATTGTTCAATCTTTTGACCTGACGCGGCAAGTCCTGCGATCTCACCTTCTATCAGTGAAAGGTCAGCTCCCCCGATACCTGTGGCTTCTCCGGCTATCCAAATGTATGGCTGGGAACTCATCTGATCTGAATCCACGTCAAAGATGACGGTTCCATCTGAATCAACCTTCTGTGCGCATCCTAAAATTCCACCAAGAGAAAGGTCGGGCACAAAACCCCAACCAACGGCTACAACATCGGCTTTGACTAACTGACATTTCCTAGAGTCAATTTCAAAACGTGAGTTGATTGTAGAAATAGTGGCAACACCGTCAGTAAATGCAGTTACTGCTCGACCAAACTGAGGTCGAATCCTATGTTTACGAATGAGCCGGGCGTAATAAATAAGTTCAGAGAACTTTGCGATATTAGTTAGCAGCGCCAGCGGAGATAGCGACCAGCGCAATGGCGAATTGGCATCGATGAGACCAACTATCTCGGCGCCACCTTCAGCAAGCCCGGTTGCAACAGGTAAGAGAAATGGTCCGGTGCCTGCAACGATAACTTTCTTGCCAGCAAGTACTCCGTGGCCTTTGAGAAGTGATTGCGCAGCACCTGGTGTCATCGAACCTGGTGTATCCCATCCTGGGAAGGGAAGAGTGCGATCGTAAGCTCCAGTAGCGATAATAACTCTCTCCGCCGTGAGTGAACTTTCTATTCCTCCTTGAAGATAATTGATTCTAATGAGATCACCTTCACGTTCGGCGCCCCACACATTGGCCCCTGAGATATGAGTAACCGATTGTGCTTGCGACACCTTGTGAAAAATCGTGTCGGCTCGATAACTTTGATACCCAGACACTTTTGTACGATGTCGCCAATACTGACCGCCCATACGCGATGCCGAATCTAGCAGCGCAACTTCACTTCCATTGCGTGAGGCAGCCTCTGCTGCTGCAAGTCCTGCGGGCCCTGCCCCAATAACGATAATCACAGTGAGCTCTCAACTTTCATGCCATCTCTCACTTCGATCAAACACGAGCGCTGATTGGAAAGACCATTGATGACTACGACGCAGTCATAACAGACACCGATTCCGCAGAAAATGGATCGCGGTTCATTACCGAATCGAGTCTTGCGAAGTTCGCGCTGTTCAAGGTTGATGAGCACCGCCGCGATACTCTGCCCTTCTTCACATTGCATCTGGGCACCGTTAAATGTAAAAGAGATTGCTTGACTCATGCGTGAACCATGGCAAATCGTGCAGGAGAAAAAACAGCGCCATCCATAAATGATTCTCTGCCAAGAATCGCATCGGTAATGAGCGCTGCAGATCCTGGTGCCAACCCGATACCAGCGCCTTCATGTCCTGCGGAATGCCACAAACCTTGTACCTGCGCATCCTGACCAATCACAGGTAAATGATCTGGCGCATAGGGTCTAAAACCACGATAAGCACGAAGTAATTGCACATCACGTAGAACGGGAAAGAGAGATGTTGCCTGAGACGCAAGTATTCGCAGAATTTCATAATTCATCGAACCATCGAATCCGACACGTTCGCGACTTGCGCCAATAAGTATCGTGCCGCTTCTTGTTCCTTCGACAACGGTGCTTGTCTGCAAATCTGCATCGCTACTTGCTACATTTGCCACGTAATCTGAGTCATAAACTTTATGGAAGATGTACTTCTTGGTTGGTTCAGTGACGAGAATAAATCCCTTACGCGGTGCAATAGGAAGGTGTGACCCCGCTAGTTCAGCTAACTCTCCCGCCCATGTACCTGTCGCATTGACAATAATTGGCGCTTTGAAAGTTCCGCGAGTTGTCTCGATCCCTGTCACTGCACCGTTTTCTACATTGATGCGCATCACTTTCGCTTGTGAGATGAACTCCCCACCACGTTGCACAACTGTTCGAATAACATGAGCTGCAGCGAGCATGGGCTGACATTGCGCATCTTGCGGGTAGAAGACTCCGGATGAGATATCGGGGTGCAGGTACGGTTCAAGTTCATGCAGCCGAGACTGATTGCACTTCTCTATCGTCACTCCATGTTGGCTCTGCTCTGTGGCAAGTTTCATCAGCAGTCGATCATCATGGCGGGCAACAACTACTCCACCTTTCGCCTCTAACTCAAAACAATCGCCGACATCTTCTTGCATCTCAAACCACAAGTTACGAGAGTGCAGAGCCAGCATAAGCTCAGGGCCAGGATTTTTATCCGACACCAAAATATTTCCTTCACCTGCTCCGGTAGTGCCGCTGGAGACAGCACCTCGATCAATGACAAGAACCTTCAGACCAGCGTTCGTGAGAGAGAGGGCAGAAGATGCCCCGACGATCCCGGCGCCGATGACTATCGCGTCAGGGTTTTTCATGTACGAAGTCTGCTCTACTTTGTGATTTGTTGCGCGATATCAATCAGAGATTCTTCCGTTGCAGGCTCGATATCCCACGGTTTATGTAGCCCATCGTTATCCCACCGAGGAATCACGTGCATATGAAGATGAAAGACGGTCTGCCACCCAGCTTCACGACTCATTTGAAAGATTGTTGTTCCATCAGAGCCCAGCTTGGCGGCAAGTAGATCGGCTACCTCTTTTGCAGTCGACGCGACTTGTGCATAAGTAAGGGAATCTGCCTCGTGAACATCTTCTACATGCTTCTTAGGAATGACGAGTGTATGTCCACGATTTGCTGGGAAAATATCTAAAAATGCGTAGCAATTTTCATTCTCAAGAATTTTGTAGGATGGAATAGCGCCATCGACTATCTTGCAGAATATGCAATCCGACATGGTCTCACTGTAAGGCTTGGATTCTTTTACGCGCAATCTTCTGGCTAGGCGATTCGTGGCCCAACATATACGAAAGGAAATCCAATAAGACACGGCTCACTTTGAGCCAACCCTTAGATCTCTTCTGCAATCCAAGGACGGATAGGAAAGGTTCATCGATAGTTGAAATCGCAGCATTAGCGAGGATTCGATAGAAGAAGAGTCCACCACGACTAAAAGGTGGCTTAAGGATGAATCCCACAATTGGTGGAGTCATTCTTATGGACGCAACTTCAGTATCGGCGAAATTTTTCATGGCACCTGTCAGTTCTTGCTGTGATAACGGAGCCTTCTCTAAACCAAGTGGCTGTGCGCTCTTGGCCCATTCATACACATAGCTATCTGCGCCTTGGGGTAATTCATAATCCAACTCCTGGTGTGCTCGAAGAAAGGATTCTGTAAAGGCGCAATGAACCCAGAGTAGATAACGCGGATCTGATGCGCTGTAGTGCGTGTGTGAGCCTGATTTACTTTCGAACTTTCCTATGACACGTTTATGCATTTCACGAACCCTGAGAGCTTCTGACTCAATCGCCTCCGTTGAACCAAAAGATGTGATGGTCAACCATCGCGTTGTTCGCTCTAGACGACCCAGTGGATCTGTGTCGTAGGCAGAATGTTCAGCCACTCCTGTTAAAGCAGCCGGGTGCGCTGCCTGCATCAATAGCGCACGAATTCCTCCCACTAACGTTGCAATGCATCCATGCACTTCCCAGACCGCACTGCCTGGGCCGAAGAGCCCAACATCATTTCCAATAGCAAGCTGCTCAGACCATTCAGGGGCACCGCTTGAATCTCCTGAGACAGTTTTACGAAAAGCATCGGCTGCCTTATTGCCTCCGAGTGCACCCAATACCTTATTCACGGCATAACTCTAGAGTGCTTATTGAGTCGTGTTGCACAAAAATTACGAGTGAGACTCAATAAAGAGACGAGAATTCTCGAAGATGATCTCTTGATCGTAATCGAGAGTGGCAACGTGATAGCTATTTACTAGTTCAATGCGATTCTTCTCGCGAGAGCCAACGCCAGCCATAATGATCTCAGTATTTGTGACCGGCAAGGTGTGATCATCAACGCTGTGGAAGAGCTGCAGTGGTGCTGTTACATCGTGCAATCGCTTTCTCGTATAAGAAAGCATCTTCAACAATTGATAAACCCCAACTGCGGGAAGTGAGTCGTAGCCCCATTCGGTAACTCCCGGGCGTTTGATGTCATCGCCTACGGAATCGCGCATCTTCTGAACTCGAGAGACTACCCAAGCTAGTTGGTGAGGTACTAACTTCACATGGATCATGGGATTGACAAGAATGATTCCGGCCAGCTGCTTCGAATAGCGCGCTGCGACATTAAGAGTAGTTCCACCACCCATTGATAGGCCACAGATAAAGACTTTGTCACAGACTTGCATTAATGCGTTGAGATCATTCTCAACCTTGGCGGGCCACTCTTGCCACTTCACGAGGTTGAGATCTTCAGGTCGAGTGCCATGTCCTGGAAGAAGAGGCACGGTCACTGTGTAGCCACGTTGATTGAGATATTCAGCCCACGGACGCATTGATGCAGGAGAACCTGTAAAGCCATGGACCAACATGATGCCGATTCTTGCATTGGCCCCCTTACCTTCGGCGTGCCAATCTTCCAAAATTCCTGCTGGTGCTCCGTCAATACCCATGTGCCAGAGAGTATTACTCATGCAATGTCATAGCAATCATCTACTGTTGACACGTGGTTGACGATTCGGTGAATTCTTCGTGGCAGAGCACTCTGCAAGAGCTCGGTCGACTATTAAGTGAAACTACCTTTGTCGTGATCGACCTTGAAACTACTGGTGGGGCTCCACATCTGGGAGCGGCAATTACTGAAATCGGTGCCGTAAAAGTTCGCGGTGGAGTAACCCTCGGTGAATTCAAAACCTTTATCGATCCGGGTCATCCTGTTCCTGAATACATCACCACGTTGACAGGAATCACTGATGAGATGCTCTTTCAATCCCCCACAATCGATCAAATTTTTCCATCACTCCTAGAATTTTTAGGTGGTGCAGAAACCGCTGTGCTTGTCGCCCAGAATGCGCCATTTGATCTCTCATTCCTTACCTTCGCTGCGCGCACCCACGGATATCCATGGCCGAAATATCAGGTACTTGATACGGCGATCATCGCAAGAAAAGTTCTCTCTCGAGATGAAGTACCCAATTGCAAGCTAGGAACTCTTGCCGAATTCTTTGGTACTTCTACAACGCCCAATCACCGAGCACTCGATGATGCGCGAGCCACAGTTGATGTATTCCACGGTTTACTTGAAAGGCTTGGCACCCATGATATTTATACACTTGAAGAGCTCATGAACTTTGGAAAGGGCGCTAAGAGGCAGAAATCTCCTGAGTAAGTGCTGCCCATTTCTCTAACAACTCTTGTGCTGCACCTGAATCAACTGCCTTCTCCGCCCTGCGTACACCAGTAGTAATTCTCTCTTTGATATTAGAATTTAAATCACCTTCAAATGCGGCTATCGCAGCTCCAGCATTGAGGATGACAGCATCGCGAGGGGCGCCACGTTCACCAGCGAAGATTGCCTTACTAATTCGTGCATTCTCTTGAGCATCTCCCCCAACGATTGCAGCTATGGGCGCATGAGACATTCCAAAATCTTTCGCATCGATCCGATCACTTTGAATTTGCGCCTCTCCGATCGAAAGAATTGATGTCGTTGTCGCAAGCGTTATTTCATCAAGCCCATCGTCGCCTCTAAAGACAAAGCCATCGCACCCTTTTTCAGAAAGCACCTGTGCCATAAGAAGATGCATTCGTTCATTGGCGACACCGATAGCTGCAGCTTGTGGCCGCGCCGGGTTGGCAAGTGGTCCCAGAATATTGAAGACAGTTGCGGTTGCTAACTCTTTACGTGCAGGGGCTGCGAAGCGCATCGCTGGGTGAAAAACTGGAGCAAAGCAGAATCCAATTCCGAGCTCGCGAACAGTGCGTTCAACTCCCGCTGCGTTAAGACCCGGAACAACTCCCATAGCTTCAAGAAAATCTGAAGCACCTGACCTCGATGAAACCGCACGATTGCCATGTTTTACGACTCGTGCACCCGCAGCGGCTGCGATGATGGCAGCGGTGGTTGAAATGTTAATTGTGTGGGCACCATCGCCACCAG
This sequence comes from Candidatus Planktophila sp., assembly GCA_040402415.1. GTDB lineage: Bacteria > Actinomycetota > Actinomycetes > Nanopelagicales > Nanopelagicaceae > Planktophila. The sequence continues at coordinate 47,925 of JBBAMS010000006.1, forward strand.
TTCCGACTGTATCTACCGCTCGCTCGACAATAGAGATGGGTGTGGAATGTTGATACATCTCAGAGACCAGTGCACCAACCTCATCTGACGTTTCACCTTTTGCCTTGAGCGAGAGTAGGAATTTCTTGATATTTTCAATATCACTTTTGCCACTGAGAATTGCGCGCATAATCCCTTGAATTTCCGCAGCAACCAGGTCATGACCTGAATCTATTTTTGCGATAGCGATATCCCACTGCTCTTGTTCTAGTAACATGGAATGACCTAGCTACTTTAGGCAGTTGTCGCCACAGTACGCGAGCGAAGAAGATCGGCAACAGTGTGTGACAAAGTGAATGGGTCGATGGGATGCAAAACGTTTGCTTCAGCGCGTGACCATGCGGCAAGCCATGCATCTTCCTTGCGACCAGTAATGACCATAACGGGTGGACAATGAAAGACTTCATCTTTCAATTGTCGCGCCATACCCAAACCACCTTCTGGAACTGCCTCGCCATCTAAGATAAAGAGGTCAATCGGAGTATCACTTCCAGGTTTTTTGGAATCAACAAAAAGTCGAAGCGCCGCAGCTGTAGCAAATTGATGGATCACATGTTCGGCCATATCGTTGGCGACTCTATTTCCAAGTGCGCCCATAACGGCCTCGCGGACTGAAGAATCATCTGAATACAAGACGATCGAGTAGTTGCGCTCTCGGGCGCCCTCGTTCCGTGTCATAACATGAAGTCTAATCGCAGGAGGTGAAGTTGGTGGACGAGAAAATCAGAGAAATATGCGTGACCCTTTTCACCTCAATTGAGCGGCGAATCCATGGTCGAAGGCCCTGTCTAAATAGGTGAGTAAGCCCCTTTTCAGGAATAATAACTCCTATGACTAGCACCAGCCTGAGCGCTCACCACAAAATAACTCGCCCCAACTTGGTGGCGGTAGGAACCATTGTGTGGCTCTCAAGTGAACTCATGTTCTTCGCTGCTCTCTTTGCTATGTACTTCACTACGCGTGCAGTGCAAGGTCCTAAAATTTGGCTCGAATCAACGGGAATTCTCAATGTACATTTTGCCGCCGTTAATACAACAGTCCTTGTTCTCTCCTCTGTGACATGTCAATTCGGAGTATTTGCCGCAGAGCGGTACCAAGCTCGACGGACAGGTTCACTCCTGAACTTTAAATCATGGGGAATGCGCGAGTGGTTTGCACTCACCTTTCTTATGGGTGGCTTCTTTATCGCGGGGCAGATTTACGAGTACGCATCTCTTGTTACTGAAGGACTTACTCTCTCGTCGGTTGCCTACGGATCTGTCTTTTATATCGCAACCGGTTTCCACGGCCTTCACGTCACTGGTGGACTCATCGCATTCCTAATCGTCTTGGTGCGAGTTTCCAAAGCTCGCCGATTTACGCAAGGCCAAGCCACGACGGCGATTGTTGTTTCGTACTACTGGCACTTTGTGGACGTTGTTTGGATCGCTCTCTTCTCCGCTATTTATCTCATCAAATGATTAATACTCCAACTGAAAGGAATACAGTGAAGCGTCTCTCGCGTCTACGCAGACATCGTGCAGCAGGACCGATTCTTCTCGTCTTTGCTCTCTTCACCATCGGGACTACTTTTCAAGTTGCGAGTGCAGTCAATAGCGACACAACCACCACTGTTGCCTCACGTTCTGCAGCCGTCGAAGAAGGAAGACAGATCTTTCTCAAAGGTTGCTCTTCCTGCCACGGTATCAATGCCGAAGGTGGACAGATTGCTCCATCTCTTATCGGTGTCGGCGCTGCCTCGGTAGATTTTCAGGTCGGTACTGGGCGCATGCCCTTGGCCAATATGACCACACAAGCTATGCGTAAAACTCCTTTGTACAACCCCGAGCAAGTACATCTACTTGCAACATATGTCGCATCGTTAGCTCCAGGACCTGCCGTACCAACGGATGCAGTTCTCAATTATGAACGCGATGGATCGGTTGCTCAAGGTGGTGAGCTATTTCGCACTAACTGCGCAATGTGTCACAACTTCGCAGCACAAGGTGGAGCGCTCACCCAAGGAAAATATGCACCAACACTCATGGGTGTAGAGCCAAAATATATTTATGAAGCGTTAATCACTGGTCCACAGTCAATGCCGGTTTTTAGCGATAAGACAATTACACCCGCAGAAAAGTTATCCATAATTAAATGGATTAAATCCACCGAAGCGGAACCGCAGCTGGGTGGAGTAGCGCTGGGTCGTGTCGGACCTGTCACTGAAGGTTTGCTTGTATGGACACTTGGAATCGGACTGCTTATTGGTGTTGCGGTCTGGCTAGCGATGAAGGCGAGATAACTTATGTCGAGTGAGCTTGAACCGATTAAAAATCCTGGCCTACCTGCCCACGTACATCGCTCTACCGATACTGATCCAAAGGCAGCAGCCCGAGCAGAACGACAAGTAGCAATTCTCTTTGCTCTATCTGCTCTTGGGACTCTCCTACTTATTTACTCATACATATTTATTAAGAGCGATACATTCATCTTCATCCCAGTTCTAGGTAGTAACAATGCACAGCAACTTGGTCTCGGTTTAGGAATGGCAATCGCTCTGTTCTGTATCGGAGCTGGTGCAATTCATTGGGCAAAGACGCTTATGCCAGATGAAGAAGTAATTGCGCAGCGTCATGAATTCAGATCAGATGATGAAGATCGTGCCCAATTTGTGAAGACTGTCAAAGATGGTGCTGCAGCTGCAGGCCTAGGTCGACGCCCACTGATTAAACGCTCACTCGGCGTCGCACTCGGACTATCAGGGCTTACGCCCCTTCTCCTTCTTCGCGATTTAGGCCCTCTTCCAAAAGATAATTTGCAGAAGACTTCCTGGAAGCCTGGAATGAGATTAGTAACCGATCCTGGCGATCGTCCCATTCGCCCAGAAGATCTTGAGGTAGGGGCCGTAGCGCAAACTCTTCCAGAACTTGCAGTGGGTGAAGAACGCACCCTCAATAACATTGGAAAAGATGCGGTTCTTTTGATCCGTCTGCGTCCTGAGGAATTTAACCTCACCGCCGAGCGACTTTCCTGGACCCACGAGGGGATCATCGCCTTCTCCAAGATTTGCTCCCACATGGGCTGTGCAGTTGCTCTCTATGAGCAGCAGACAAAGCATCTTCTCTGCCCATGCCATCAATCAACCTTCGATGTGACCCGAGCTGCGAAGGTTATTTTTGGGCCTGCGGCCAGACCACTTCCGCAGTTAAATATCACCGTGGATTCAGAGGGTTACCTTGTGGCCCGGACCCCCTTTACTGAACCAATTGGACCTAGCTTCTGGGAGCGCTCATCATGACAGCACGCGAAAGAATTGCCGGAAACGTCGCAGGATATGTAGACGATCGCACTGGTGCGGCTAAGTGGATGAAGAAGAATTTAACCAAGGTCTTTCCTGATCACTGGTCATTTCTTCTTGGCGAAATCTGCTTGTACTCATTTGTCATCTTGCTTCTCTCAGGAACTTTTCTTACATTTTGGTTCGATCCTTCACAACGCGAGATTATCTACGATGGTGGATACCAACCTCTCTCAGGTTTAAAGATGTCTGCGGCTTACGCATCAACTCTTCACATTTCTTTTGAAGTTCGTGGCGGACTTCTAATGCGTCAGATTCACCACTGGGCTGCTCTTATTTTTATGGTGGGTATCGTCGTCCACTTGATGCGCGTTTACTTCACAGGAGCATTCCGTAAGCCACGTGAATTTAACTGGATCATCGGAGTAGGCCTTCTCACTCTCGGAATCGTAGAAGGCTTCCTCGGGTACTCACTCCCCGATGACCTTCTCTCCGGAACAGGTATCCGTATCGCTGAGGCAATCATTCAAGCGCTTCCACTTGTAGGTTCCTACATCGCATTCTTCGCATTTGGTGGAACTTTTCCAGGTGAGGCATTTATTCCGCGTATCTACACGGTTCACGTTCTTCTCCTACCCGGAATATTTCTCGCACTCATCACTGTCCACTTAATGTTGGTCTGGTACCAGAAGCACACACAGTTCCCAGGTCCTGGACGCACCGAGAAGAATGTTGTTGGTTATCCATTGATGCCAGTCTATATGGCAAAAGCTGGCGGATTCTTCTTTATTGTCTTTGGCGTTACTGCATTCTTAGGCGCCGTTGCATCTATCAACCCCATTTGGTTATATGGTCCATATACACCAGGGCAAATTTCTGCCGGCTCCCAACCCGATTGGTATATGGGTTGGCTCGACGGTTTAGTCCGCATGTCGCCACCTCTTGAGACCCACGCATTTGGCCACACAATCTCCTGGAATATTCTGCTTCCTGGATTGATCTTGCCTGGAATCATGTTTACGGGACTTGCTCTCTACCCATTTATCGAGAGCTGGGCAACGGGTGATAAGCGTGAGCATCATCTCCTTGATCGTCCTCGCAATACACCTAACCGCACGGCAATTGGCGTTATGGCACTTACCTTCACCATGGTCTCACTTCTCAACGGTGGTAACGACATTATTGCGACTACATTCCATCTCACCATCAATCAGATGATGTGGTTCTCGCGAATCGGTATTCTCGTCCTTCCACCAATTGCTTTCGTAATTACTAAGAGACTCTGTCTATCACTTCAACGCGCAGACCGAGATCTTGTTCTGCATGGGCGGGAGACCGGGCGCTTAATGCGTATGCCAAACGGTGAGTTCACTGAAATCCATGAACCGATTTCCGCGGAAAAGGCCTGGACACTTACATCGCATGAACAAATTGCGCCACTGGAACTTCCTGAAATGGACGCTGCAGGTGTTCGCCACCCTGGTGCTCTGAAGAATAAGCTTCGTAATCGAATCTCTCGTGCCGCAGCCGTCGCGGTTCCCAAGGCAACGCAGACAGAACGCCGCGAACTAGAGGGCCATCACTAACTCTTTAGTTTTGCGGGAAACCTAAGTTAATTCCGCCATGGCTTGGATCTAGCCAGCGGCTGGTAACAACTTTTCCACGAGTAAAGAAGTGGAAACCCTCACTGCCGTGCGCATGAGTATCGCCAAAGAGAGATGCTTTCCATCCGCCAAATGAGTAATAAGCAGCAGGCACAGGAATCGGTACGTTGATTCCAATCATTCCAACGTGAATTTCGTTCTGGAAACGTCGGGCCGCTCCCCCATCATTAGTGAAGATTGCAGTTCCGTTTCCGTAAATATGGCTATTAATAAGGTTGATACCTTCTTCATATGACTGTACTCGCACAACACTGAGAACGGGTCCAAAGATTTCATCTCGGTAGATACTCATCGCCGGTTTAACATTATCGAAGAGGGTTGGTCCGAGCCAGAATCCATTGGCAGCGCCATTGACTTGGGGGTTGCGACCATCGACAACAACAGTTGCGCCATCATTAATTCCGGCTTCAACATAACTTGCCACCTTGTCGCGGTGAACGCGGGTAACAAGAGGGCCCATGTCTGAGCCTTGTGTTCCATCACCCGTACTGAGTTTGAGCATACGTTCTTTGATCTTAGCGATGATTGCATCCGCGACAGGTTCTACGGCAACTAACACAGAGATCGCCATGCAGCGCTCTCCCGCCGACCCAAAGCCAGCATTGACTGCAGCATCGGCGGCAAGTTCAAGATCTGCATCAGGAAGAACGAGCATATGGTTCTTTGCACCACCGAGTGCTTGCACTCGCTTGCCATTCTTTGTCGCTGTTTCATATATATAACGAGCAATGGGAGTCGAACCTACAAATGAGATAGAGGCAATACCAGGGTGCGCCAGCATCGCATCTACGACAACTTTGTCACCATGAACCACATTAAATACACCATCTGGTAACCCTGCCTGCTTCCACATTTCGGCGATGAGCATCGATGCAGAAGGATCTTTCTCGGAAGGTTTGATGATGACCGCGTTTCCTGCAGCGATTGCTACCGGGAAGAACCACATCGGAACCATGGCAGGGAAATTGAAGGGGGAGATAATTCCGACAACACCGAGCGGTTGGCGAATCGAGTACACATCAATTCCATGAGAAACGCCTTCCGAATATCCACCTTTAAGTAGGTGTGGCAGACCGCAGGCAAATTCCACAACTTCCAATCCGCGGGTTACTTCACCAAGCGCATCGCTGAGAACCTTGCCATGTTCGGAAGTGATGAGGGCAGCCACCTCTTCCTTACGCGCATTAAGAATCTCGCGAAATGCAAAGAGAACCTGAACTCGCTTTGTGAGTGATGTCTTTCCCCACTCGATGCCCGCCTTTGTAGCACATGCGACCGCCTCATCAAGAACTACCGGAGTTGCAAAGGCCACGTGCGCAGTTACTTCACCAGTTGCAGGATTGAAGATCTCTCCAGAGCGCTCGGATGCATTCGCGTACTGCGAGCCATTGATGTAATGGTTGATAGTTTTAGTCACGAGTACTTACTTATCGCTTCCTGTGTAGTGGTAAGAAATCGATGCAAATGCTTGATCCAAAATGGCAAATCCTTCTCGCACCTCGGCTTCAGAGACGTTGCAAGGAGGGCAGATATGTATTCTGTTGTAATTATTAAATGGCATTAGACCAAGCTTCTTGCACGCAGCAACCAGTTCGTTCATGGCAGGACTTGAAGCGCCGTAAGGAGCCAGAGGTGCACGGGTAGCTCGATCAGTAACTAGGTCGAGGGCCCAGAAGACACCCTGGCCGCGAACTTCACCAATTACTTTGTGTTTGCTCATGAGTTCCTGAAGGAGAGGCTTGATAACGCTCTCGCCAATCTGGGCTGCGTTTTCGACCATCTTCTCATCTGACATGACATCAAGGGTTGCCACCGCAGCAGCTGCTGCAAGAGGATGTCCGCTATAGGTGAGACCACCAGGAAATACTCGATCGTTAAATGTCGAAGCAATCTCATCACTAATAATTACGCCACCGAGGGGAACATAACCACTAGTAACACCCTTAGCGAAGACGATGAGATCTGGTTCTGCTTTGCTATGTTGGTAGGCAAACCATTTACCCGTACGGCCAAATCCTGACATGACCTCGTCAGCAATCCATTTAATTCCATACTTGTCACAGAGTGCTCTCACGCCTTCAAGATATCCAAGCGGAGGGATAATCACACCAGCAGTTCCAACTACTGATTCGATAAGAATCGCAGCAATCGTTGCAGGTCCTTCAAAGATGATGATCTGCTCGAGATGTTCCAGGGCACGCTTGCATTCTTCTTCTTCACTTTGTGCCCAGAATGCCGAACGGTAGAGATAGGGGCCGAAGAAGTGAACATGACCATATGCAAATTCATTGGGCCATCGTCGCGGATCACCAGTTGCCGTGATAGCAGAGGTAGTGTTGCCGTGATAGCTGCGATAGAACGAGAGAACCTTGTGGCGATTGGTGTGAAGGCGCGTCATTCGAATTGCATTCTCAACTGCATCCGCGCCACCGTTCGTAAAGAAAACCTTGTTGTGATGAGCACCAGCCCGGGCTGTAATGCGCTTGGCAGCCTCTCCACGTGCATCGTTTGCGTGTTGTGGTGCGACCGCTGTTAAGAGCGCAGCTTGTTCTTGAATCGCCTTCACAACCCTAGGATGTTGGAATCCGATATTGGTAAATACCAACTGACATGAAAAGTCTAAATACTTCTTTCCCTCAAAATCCCAGAAGTAACTACCTTCTCCTCCGGCGACAGGAAGAGGAGAAATCTGTGATTGTGCAGACCATGAATGAAAGACATGGGCACGGTCGAGGTCAAAGACCTCTTTGCCACGTGCAGGATTTGCTGGAGGTTGAGTCATAGGACTATCTAATCAGGTAACTCGAGGGAAAGTCAGGATTCACTTCCTATGACAAGTGCTACACCTGCGGCGGTCATCACGATTCCAAGTATTTCCACAGGACTCACTTTTTCATGGAGGAGAATGAATGCTTGCAACACAGCCATCGGTGGAACTAGAAAAAGCAGACTTGTAACCTTTGCGGCAGATCCTCTATTGAGCAGCCATAAAAGTAATAAGACTGCTGCGACAGAGGTGACTAACACCGCCCACGTCATCGCCCAGATAGAAGTATGTGTTACTTCAAATCTTGTCGTACCCCGAAGTACTGAGATAATTAGTAATCCCACACCCACAATTGCAAATTGATAGGTCGTACCAATCATCAACGGAATCGAGTGACCAATCTTCTTCTGAAGCAAGGTAGCTATGGTGCTACCGGCAAGTGCCAGAAAGAGGAGAGCTAGAGTTTGCAAGGTAAAGCCACCAGACTGTGAAAGTTTAGGTAGCACGACAAGGATTACACCTGATAAGCCGCAGAAGAGTCCAACCAATTGTTTCTTGGTCAGGGGTTCGCCGAGTAAGCGCACGGCTAGGAGTGATACAACGATTGGTTGCATGCTGGTGATTACCGAAGATAGTCCTGATGGTGCGCCCCGTTCGATTGCATACCAAACACCTGACAAATAAAGACCGTGCAGGGCAACTCCGATAGCGATGGAGGCAAGTAGATCTCTGCCAGATAATCGAACCGGTTGCTGTAGCGCTAGTGTGAGAATAAGCAATATTGCAGTTGCGAGCAAGAGGCGTATTGCCAAGAAATAGAGAGCATCCGCATCTTTAAATGCATAGCGAGCAACGATAAAACCCGAACTCCAAATAACGATGAAGAACCAAGGAGCCGCAGAAACTATTCGCTTCATGCGGTTGAGCCTATCTAAACGGCGTTAGTGAGAAGTAGAAATGATTGGCTTCTCGTACTCAGTTACCATTCCAATAATGCTCAAGACAAGAGAGCCTAAAGCGATAAGTGTGAGCCACCAACCGATGATTAGACCTAATCCCATCGCGGTAGCGCTGAGTGCAACAGGGAGAGGCCACCAAGAATGTGGGCTATAAAAACCGAGCTCACCTGCATCATCTGCAATTTCGGCGAGATCATTATCTGCCGGCATCGCTGTTCCGATGCGCTTTTGTGTAAACCAGACATAGAAGCCGATCATGCCTGCAAGGCAGGCGGCAAGAGTCATGCCGGTGATACCAACGGCTTCTCCTCCTACCGAGTAATAGATGACTGCCATAAGAACATAAAAAAATGAAAGTCCTGTAAAGAGTTTCCAATTGGCTTTCATAGTTAGTGGATCTCTGTCGTGATATGAGGATGGTGAAGATCGAATGCTGGGCGCTCTGATCGAATTCGTGGCATTGAGGTGAAGTTATGGCGAGGTGGTGGACATGATGTTGCCCATTCAAGTGATGATCCGTAGCCCCAAGGATCATCGACTTCTACCTTGGGAGAATTACGAGTGATCCACACATTGACAAAGAATGGGATCATAGAAAGCGCTAAGAGGAATGAACCGACTGTTGAAATCATATTCATACCAGTGAAGCCATCAGTCGATAGGTAGTCGGCATAGCGACGAGGAAAGCCCTTAATTCCAAGCCAGTGTTGGATAAGGAATGTGAGATGGAAACCGAAGAAGAGAGTCCAGAAGTGGATTTTTCCAAGACGTTCATTGAGCATACGACCGGTCATCTTGGGCCACCAGAAGTAGAAACCGGCGAACATCGCAAAGACCACAGTTCCGAAGAGAACGTAATGAAAGTGCGCAACGACAAAGTAAGAAGCAGATACGGCAAAGTCCATCGGAGGAGATGCAAGAATTATTCCTGTCAGTCCACCGAAGAGGAATGTGACGAGGAAGCCCATAACCCATAACATCGGTGTCTCAAAAGTGACGTGGCCACGCCACATGGTGCCTATCCAGTTGAAGAACTTCACACCTGTTGGCACACCGATAAGGAATGTCATAAAGGAGAAGAAGGGCAGAAGTACTTTTCCCGATGCAAACATGTGGTGAGCCCATACGGCAACAGATAGCGCTGAAATTGCGATTGTTGCTGCTATCAGACCCTTGTAACCAAAGATTGGTTTGCGGCTAAATACCGGCAAGATCTCAGTTGCGATTCCGAAGAATGGCAGCGCAAGGATGTAGACCTCGGGATGGCCGAAGAACCAGAACAAGTGTTGCCACAACATCGCTCCACCATTTGCCGGATCGAAGAGATGGGTACCAAAGAGTCGATCGGATTCAAGTCCAAAGAGGGCTGCTGCAAAGGGTGGGAAGGCAAGGAGTACCAAGATTGATGTCAGCAATACATTCCACGAGAAGATCGACATACGGAACATCGTCATGCCCGGTGCGCGCATCGTAAAGATTGTTGTAATGAAGTTAACGCCACCAAGGATTGTTCCCAGACCTGAAATTGCAAGACCCATGACCCATAGATCTCCACCGATACCAGGTGAGTACGTCGAGTTAGCGAGTGGTGCGTACGCAGTCCATCCAAATGATGCTGCTCCCCCTGGAGTTACAAACCCGATGGTTGCTTCAATAGAGCCAAAGAAGTAGAGCCAATACGAAAGCATATTCAAACGCGGGAATGCAACGTCTGCCGCACCGATCTGAAGGGGCATGATGACGTTGGCAAAACCAATAAAGAGCGGTGTTGCAAACATCAGTAACATAATCGTTCCGTGCATTGTGAAAATCTGGTTGTACTGCTCGACGCTGAGAAATTGCAGGCCGGGACGAGCAAGCTCGATACGGAGCAATAGGGCTAAGACTCCACCGATGAGGAACCAGCTAAATGATGTCGCAAGGTAGAGATAACCGATGCGCTTGTGGTCAGTTGATGTGATTGTCTTAACGAATTGGCTACCACGCGAAGTTTTTTCAACTCCTAGGCGAGGTACTACGGTTGTGGGACGGTCTGCCATTAAGGTCATGCTGCACTCGCCTTCAAGGTCTCAAGATATGACTGATACTGCGCTGGGGTTACTACTTTGACTGTAAAGAGCATCTGAGAGTGGTTACGTCCACAGAGGATGTTGCATCGTCCCGGGTATTCACCGAGTTTATTGGCTGTAAATTGCAGATGATTTGTCTCCCCCGGAAGATTCTGCATTTGAATCATAAATGCTGGAATCCAAAAGCCATGGATAACATCGTGAGAGGTCAAAGTAAATCCAACCTTCTCGCCCATCGGAAGATAGAGAGTTGGCGGCTTAGCCGGAATCCCTGTTACAACAGCCTTTTGTCCCGCTTCAGGATATGAAAATTGCCACGACCATTGAAAACCCTGGACCGATATCTCGTGTTTTACAGGCCCAGTTTTATCTGTGATTTTATTTTCCTTCACAGCCGTGAAGTAGAAAAGGACGGCGACAATCATGAAAGGGATGATCGTGTAGAGGATTTCAACCGGAATGTTGTATTGCGTTTGTTTTGGAAACTCACCCTTGCTTGCATGCGCACGATGGAATACAGCCGGCCATAAAATCAGAGTTAAGGTGATAACACCTACGACGCCAGCTGCGATCCATGAGTACTGCCAGAGTGAGAGCGAAATGTCGGAAACGCTTGATATGCCTTTAGGAAAACCTAGCCCCGAAATATCCTTAGATTGAAATGAGCATCCGCTCAACAGCAGAAGTGCAGGTGCAAGAAGCGCCGCGACTCGAACTGGGCGCCAATTGCGCGAAGAGGCAGATGTCATAGAGCTAAGGATAGTGGCGCAGAGTGCATGCGCTCGCCGGAGCGAGTAGCGTTCATCCGGTGGTTCGTGTCACAGGAAATTTCACATCAGAGAGCCCACTTCATCCTGCCGCCAGAACGGCTCTATTAGCCTCTTTTGACCAAGGGTGGGCCGATCCGAAGAAGCTTTCTCAGAACTCTGCGAAGGCGGCAATTCTTCGCAATCAATCCTTAGAAAATATCGCATCTCGCCTCGGTATCCGATCCGATGGTATTGAGATTTTAGGTGAGCCAGCGCTAGGTCACTTCTTAGGGATAACCGGACTTCTCAATGGCGACTCAACTCTTGTTTACTCAGCCATTGACAAGGGAAAAATTCGTGCAATAGCTCGCGCACATCAAGGTCGAAAGATTGAACTTGCAGTCACCCATGAAGGTGCCATCGAAGTTCTCACACCATTTGAATCAGGAACAGTTCTATCCCTGCAACTCGCAAACTCTGAAACTGGAGTTGTACAAGATTGCGTAGAACCCACTTCTGGCCAAAGCCTGATTGCAATTGATGCAACGGCATCCGGTCCCCGAGTACCTCTGCCTGCGCGCTGGGATACTGCGCTCTTTGATGCAACATCTTGGAATGGGCCATCTGGACTTGCGATTCTTGCCATCAACAACACCACAGCATTCTCATATCCACTGCCACATATAGCTCCTATTAAATCCCCTGGAACGTATTCATTGCCACTACTTATTGCCGCATCCGTTGCGCTAGAGAATTTCCAAGTAGAAGATACTGCTCTGCGAAAATATGCAATCGAGAGTTTGGGGCTTCTTCCTGGACTTGAGGTTGTAGCACCTAACGCCAAGGCTCTTCCCCACATTTTCTCCTGTGTGATTTCAGAAGTTGCTGGTGAGTATTTGGTTCGGGAATTAGCGCAAAGAGGTGTCGATATTGATTCTGGATCGGCATGCACCCCTGAGGATCTTCAACCTAGCCATGTATTAGCCTCGATGGGATATGCGACCGAAGGACACTTACGTTTTACTATGTATTCAGATACAACAGAAGGCGATATTGATTACTTAACACAATCAATTACAGAGGTTATTGCAGAGTTAAGCAGGTAAATATTCTGAAATATCTGAGGCAGCAGCATCCCCGTATGCATCTTTAAACCGGCCAATAAATTCCTCGTGTGTAAAGCGATACTCCTGAGTGCCAGTTGTCTCAATGACATAAGTTGCAATCATAGAACCAAGCTGGGCGCACCGTTCAAGAGATAATCCCCAAGCAAGCCCTGCCACAAATCCCGACCGAAATGAATCTCCTACCCCTGTGGGATCTACCCTTGCTTTTTCTTGTGCACAACCAACTTTAATAAATGTTCCATCGGTACTTTCAATACGTGCACCTTCAGAACCGACAGTGACGATGCGGTACTTCACTTGTTTTAGAATCTCATAATCGCTCCATCCAGTTTTCTGGATAGCAAGTGCAAGTTCATATTCATTCATAAATAGATAGGTTGCCCCAGAGATTAATCTCTTAATCTCATCACCGTTGAGGCGCGCCATTTGCTGTGATGGATCTGCAGCGACAGCTACTCCCATGGCTAGCGCGACTTCAGTATGTCGCAGCATCGCCTCGGGGTCATCGGGAGATACGACAAGAATGTCGAGAATACCGACCTTATCCATAATGGGTTTGAGTTTGATATTGCGAGCTTCCGACATTGCTCCGGGAAAGAATGATGCAATCTGATTTAGCTCAGTATCTGTAGTAACTGTGAAATGGGCAGTGTGCTGTTCGGTGGAAACCAGTGCATGCGATGTATCAACTCCATGGCGCGTCAGCCACGCGTCGTAATCTGCGAAATCTTTTCCAACTGCCGCAATCAATATTGGGTTCAGGCCAAGTACGCCAAGTCCAAAGGCAATATTGGCAGCACACCCGCCGCGGCGAACTTGAAGTCCATCAACGAGAAATGAGAGTGAAACTTTCTCCAGTGATCCAGCAACAAGTGAATCGGTGAACTTTCCAGGAAAGGTCATCAAGTGATCGAGACCCACTGAACCCGCAACACCAATTTTCATAGCTGGAATCTAACTACAGCCGTAGTGATTTAAAGGCTATTAGTTAAATGAATCGCCGCATGCACATGAACCCGATGCATTTGGATTATCGATTGTGAAGCCCTGCTTCTCGATCGTGTCAACGAAATCAATTGATGCGCCCATAAGGTAAGAATCGCTCATCTTGTCTACGACAACCTTGACTGCACCGAATTCGCGAGTGACATCGCCGTCCTGATTGCGATCATCAAAGTAGAGCTGGTACTTCAGGCCTGAGCAGCCACCTGGTTGAACCGCAACACGAAGATAGAGGTCGTCGCGACCCTCTTGTGCCAGAAGAGCAGAAACCTTTGCTGCTGCGACATCAGTCAGAGTGATTCCGGTTGTGATCTCGACTGGAGTTGTAGTTGTTTCAGTAGTCATGTGGTTAAGAATACCCGCGTCGGGTTGCTCTGGCTAACCCAAAGGCGTGAGAATACGCATATGTCTATCAGCCTCAGTGAACTCCTAATTCTAGGCCAAGGCTCTGATCTGGCATCTGAGCGCGGAGTCTCATGCTCTGGCGAACTTCCACCTGCGAGTGACCCACATCTTGTTGAACGAGCAATTGCTGCAAGGGCCGCTCTTGGTTCTCGCGCCCTTATCTTGGGCCATCACTATCAGCGTGATGAAGTAATTCAATTCGCTGATATCACTGGAGATTCATTTAAGTTGGCACAATCTGCGGCGGCTCAGAGCGAGGCTGAATTCATCTTCTTCTGCGGTGTGCACTTCATGGCAGAAAGTGCTGACATCCTTACTTCATCGAAGCAGCGAGTAATCCTTCCTGATCTTGCAGCCGGGTGTTCGATGGCTGATATGGCCACAGCCAATCAAGTCAATCAATGCTGGAAAGATCTTGAACGCATCTGCGTTGCTTCACGAACTGTGCCTGTCACTTATATGAATTCATCTGCTGCAATAAAAAGTTTCACTGGCGAACATGGCGGAACCATCTGTACATCATCAAATGCGCAGAAGAGTTTGGAATGGGCATTTGCGAAGGCAGAAAAGGTTCTCTTCCTTCCAGATCAACACCTTGGTCGCAATACAGCGGTTCTTTCCTTAGGGCTGTCGATAGATGATTGTGTTCTCTGGAATCCATGGAAGCCAATGGGTGGGCTCACAGAGGATCAAATTCGAGGCGCAAAAATGATTCTGTGGCGTGGCCACTGCTCTGTGCACGGTCGCTTCACTCGCGAGACTGTCGATGAAGTTCGCCTTCGGATTCCAGACGTACAAGTAATCGTGCATCCAGAATGCCAACATGAGGTAGTTCTCGCTGCTGATGTTGTAGGCAGTACCGAAAAGATTATTCAAACCGTCACTTCATCCGCTGCTGGTAGCAAGTGGGCAATTGGAACTGAGCTCAATCTTGTCTCGCGCCTTGCGCAGAGCAATCCGGATAAGGAGGTTGTCTTCCTTGATAAGACAGTCTGCTACTGCTCCACGATGAATCGCATCGACCTTCCACATCTTGTTTGGGCGATGGAATCAATCGTTGCGGGGCATATCGTCAATGAAATCAGGGTCGATGAGCGTGTGGCTAAATATTCAAAGTTAGCGCTCGAGCAGATGCTCGCTCTATAGTTCGACACATGTCTGAAGCAACCGATAATAAAAAAGGCCGCCCAACTCCAAAGCGCAAGGAAGCCGAAGCTGCTCGCAAAGTTTCTTCCCTCGCTCCCGCTTCCACCAAAGCTGAGAAGGCTCGCGCAAAAGAGATAGCAAAAACTGCTCGTATCGCACAACGCGCAGCATTTATGCGTGGCGACGAGAGCGCACTTCCGCTTCGAGACAAAGGCCCAGTGAAGAAGTACGTCCGTAACTACGTTGATTCACGTCGTTCTATCGGTGAATATTTCTTGCCAGTTATCTTCGTCGTTCTCTTCTTAACTCTGATTCCTTCTAAAATTTTCCAGCTAGGTAGTATCGCAATCATGTACACGGTGCTCTTAATATCTGTTGTAGATGGATTCCTTCTCACTCGCAAAATCAAAGGTGATGTCGCGGCTAAGTTTGCTGGCGCAGAGCTCAAGGGCCTCGGCATGTATGGCTGGTTGCGATCAACTCAGATGCGCAGAATGCGCACACCTAAGCCATCAATCAAAGCTGGCGAGCCCTTTTAAAGAAATTAAGCACGAGGGTTCGGGCTCTCGTTCTTCTTGGGATCACGCTCTGGCAGATTTCCAAGTGCGCTATCAATTGCTGTCATGACATCGGCTGAGAGTTTTACTCCTGATGCCTTCACATTTTCCTTCACCTGAGAAGGCTTGGTAGCTCCCATAATTGCTGAGGAAACATTGTCATTGTTAAGCACCCACGCCAGAGCGAGTTGAGACATAGAAAGGTCCAACCCGTCAGCGATTGGCCTCAACTTCTGTACAGCATTTAAAATTTCATCTGACATCAATCGAGAGATAAAGTTCGCCCCACTCTTTTTATCTGTTGCTCGAGAGCCTGCCGGAGCTTTCTTACCAGGAAGATACTTTCCGGTGAGAACGCCTTGAGCCATTGGTGACCACACTATTTGGCCAATTCCTTCTTTTCTCGAGAGCGGCACAACTTCGGCTTCAATCACGCGCCATAACGCTGAGTATTGAGGCTGGCTTGAAACAAATCGGTTGTAACCGCGTGCATCCTGAATCTCCAGTGCCGCAGCAATCTGCTGTGCATTCCATTCAGAGAATCCGATGTAGCTGACTTTGCCTTGACGAATCAGATCATCAAAAGCGCTGAGTGTTTCTTCAAGCGGTGTTTCAACATCGAAGCGGTGGGCTTGATAGAGATCGATGTGGTCTGTGTTGAGACGCTTAAGGGATGCGTTACATGATTCCATGATGTGCTTGCGAGATAGTCCGCGATCGTTCTTGCCTGTACCCGTTGGCCAATAGACCTTTGTGAAAAGTTCATAGGATTCACGACGAACACCTTTAAGCGCCTTAGCAAGAACTACCTCTGCCTTGGTGCCTGCGTATACATCTGCTGTATCGAAGGTTGTAATTCCTTGGCTAAGTGCTTCGCGCACGCATTTGACAGCTGCTTCTGTCTCTACTTGGGAACCATGAGTAATCCAGTTTCCATAAGAGATTTCGGAGACATACATACCGGTACTGCCCAGGCGTCGATATTCCATGGCAATACCCTAGGCATAAGCGCGGTGAGTTGCCAACACCCATCTGCTGTGGTTTCCTTCGCCAACAACTTCATAGATATCTGTGCGGGGGAAGTTCGGTGCAAATCCGACGCTGACCCGCAACCGTAAGACTTTTCACACACGTGAACTGCTCAAGTCGGATTACCTGCATAGATATTTGCACTTGACCAACACCCGCCGAGGTTTGCGGGGTGTAGTCCAAAGGTATTTGGCGCATTCAGCCGACCGCTAGCGAGCTACCCCTGTGAGACTCTTCTTTTTAGGAGTTCACACAATGA
>JBBAMS010000007.1:0-54267 GCA_040402415.1 Candidatus Planktophila sp.
GAAGTGTCCGAACCAGCTGCGGTTGCAACTGAGTCCGAGGTTCCAGCAGTAGAAGCGGTTACAGAAGATGTCGTAGTAGCCGAAGTAACGGAAGCACCAGTCGCGGAAGCAACTGAGAATCCTGTTGTAGAAGCTATTGCTGAAGAAGCTCCTGTAGCAGAAGCAGCAGCAGAGTAATAATGATTGATGAAGCTCTCGAACATCTCGTAAAGGGAATCGTTGATAACCCTGACGATGTCAATGTCAAGGAGAAGACACACCGTCGTGGCACTACGCTCGAAGTTCGTGTTAATCCTGACGATATCGGCAAGGTAATCGGCCGTAATGGACGCACAGCAAAGGCGCTTCGTACAGTTGTAAGCGCACTTGCTGGTCGCTCGGTACGTGTCGATCTCATCGATACCGACGAGGTTCGTTAACGCTTTCACTCCCATGAAATTAAACGTGGGCCGCATCGGTAAAGCTCACGGAATTCTTGGTGAGGCAACTATCGAAGTCCGAACAGATGAAGCAGAAGATCGATTTGCTCTTGGTGCGGTTCTACAGACAGAAAACCACGGTCAATTAACCGTGGTCTCTGCACGTGTACACAATGGAATTTTGCTCCTTGGCTTTGAAGGAGTTGAAGATCGCAATGCAGTTGAAGGTCTTCGTAACGAGCTTCTCTATACCGATGTTGATATTGATGCTCCAGGCGAAGATGAAGATGATTATCACGTCTTGCAATTAGTCGGTTGTAAAGCCTTTCTCGTGGATGGAGATGAATTCGGCGAAGTCACCGACGTTCTGAACTTGCCAGGGCAAGATGTTCTTGTGATTAAGAATGAATCAGGTGAAGTCCTCATTCCTTTTGTCCGCCAGCTGGTTCCTGTCGTGGATATCAAGGCAAAGCGCATGACGGTAATTCCGCCAGAAATTGATGGGATTATCTAATGAAAATTGATGTCATCTCAATTTTTCCTGAGTATTTATCCCCGCTAAAACTTTCACTTCTTGGTAAGGCACAGAGCGCTGGCTTAGTAGATATTGCAGTGCATGATCTGCGAGCTCAAACGATTGATAATCACAATACGGTGGATGACTCTCCATACGGTGGTGGTGCTGGAATGGTGATGCTGCCAGAGGTCTGGGCTAAGAGTATTGATGCCGTCATTACAGATGGCGCTGACTTAATAATTCTAACGCCAGCTGGAAAGCGCTTTACCCAGAAGGTGGCTGAACAATTTTCAAGATCACAGCAACTGATATTTGCATGCGGTCGCTACGAAGGTATCGATGACCGGGTGCGTCAGTATTACTCACAACCTGAATTCCAATCACGTAATATTCGAGTCCACGAAGTCTCCATCGGAGATTATGTTCTTGGTGGGGGAGAAGTTGCGTCGATGGTCATGATTGAAGCAATCACTCGGCTCATTCCCGGTGTGCTTGGTAACCCTGAATCACTTAGTGAAGAATCACACAACAGCGAGGGCTACCTCGAATATCCCAATTTTACCAAACCTCAAGAGTGGCGCGGCATCCTAGTTCCCGAGATTCTTTTGAGTGGTAACCATCAAGAAATAGCGAAGTGGCGCACACAACAGGCGGAAAAACGTGCGAAAGATAATTTTTAACTCGTAAGTGCCTCACCCCTACCGTATTGTTGCGCCCATGAGCGAAGAGTCAGCACGCATTCAGGCACGTCTGATTCGCGATCTTGAACCCGTCGTCGCAGTCGAATTCGAACGCCACCTGACAGTTCAGAAGAACTGGTATCCGCACGAGTATGTCCCATGGTCTGAAGGTCGGGATTATGCAGGCCCACTTAACGGCGATGCATGGGAAGCGAAAGATTCACGCCTGACTTCTGTTGCGCAAGATTCACTCGTTCTCAATCTTCTTACTGAAGATAACTTGCCGAGTTATCACACCGAAATTGCAATCTCTATGGGCCGCGATGGTGCATGGGGAAATTGGATTGAACGTTGGACAGCTGAAGAAGCTCGCCACGCAATTGTTATCCGTGACTATCTCATGGCAACTCGTGGAGTAAATCCTTACGAGCTTGAGGATCTTCGTATGGCTCATATGTCACTGGGATACCAGACTCCTTACGAGAACGACATGTTGCACACAATTGCCTACGTTTCATTCCAAGAGCTGGCAACTCGTATCTCTCACCGCAATACCGGAAAGATTTCAGAGGATCCCATTGCTGAAGGAATGATGCAACGTATCTCTCTCGACGAAAATCTTCACATGCTCTTTTATCGCAATACTCTTTCGGCAGCACTGGATATGGAACCTAATGCGGCGATGCGTGCAATTACAGATGTTGTCACCAACTTTGATATGCCGGGTGCCAATATGCCGGGCTTTGGTCGCAAGGCTGTACAGATTGCCTTGGCTGGAATCTATGACCTGCAACAGCACCTTGATGATGTAATAGCGCCTGTGCTTCGCGCATGGAATGTATTCGAGCGTAACGATCTAAGTGGCGATGGCCTCAAAGCTCGTGAAGAACTCACAACCTTCATGGATAAGACATCTAAGGTTGCAGCAACATTTAACGATAAGCGTGAAGTTCACTTCGAGCGTCAGATAGCTCGAGGCATCGCACCAATTCGCATCACTAACTAGACCTCAAATAAGATAGGTGCCATGACGCGCACATATCTTGTTGAGACCTACGGGTGTCAGATGAATGTGCATGATTCTGAACGTATTGCAGGGTTA
This sequence comes from Candidatus Planktophila sp., assembly GCA_040402415.1. Classification (GTDB taxonomy): domain Bacteria; phylum Actinomycetota; class Actinomycetes; order Nanopelagicales; family Nanopelagicaceae; genus Planktophila. Next base: position 2,719 of record JBBAMS010000007.1, read on the forward strand.
TTGGATGAAGCCGGATACATCCCAGTTCTTGAAGGTGCCCAAGCAGATATCGTCGTATTTAATACTTGTGCAGTGCGTGAGAACGCAGATAATAAACTCTATGGAAATCTCAGCTTTCTAGCGCCCATTAAAAAGGCAAACCCTGCAATGCAGATTGCTGTCGGTGGATGCCTTGCTCAGAAAGATCAGTCACTGATTCTCAAGAAGGCTCCTTATGTTGATGTTGTCTTTGGTACCCATAACGTTGGCTCACTCCCAGTTCTGCTAGAGCGCGCACGAGTCGAGGAAGAGTCCCAGATCGAAATCCTTGAGGCTCTCGAGCATTTCCCATCAACACTTCCCGCACGCAGATTCTCGGCCTTTACTTCGTGGGTCTCCGTCTCTGTTGGTTGCAACAACACCTGCACCTTCTGCATCGTTCCAACACTTCGTGGAGTTGAAAAAGATCGCCCTGCTGTGGATGTACTCAAAGAGATGCACGCCCTGGTTGACCAAGGAGTCATTGAAATAACGTTACTGGGTCAGAATGTCAATGCTTATGGTGTTGAGTTTGGTGATCGTGGAGCTTTCGCAAAGCTACTGCGCGAAGCAGGAAAGATTGAGGGTCTTGAGCGCGTGCGATTCATGTCACCGCATCCCCGTGACTTTACTGACGATGTGATCGATGCAATGGCGCAGACGAAGAATGTAATGCCGCACCTGCACATGCCTTTGCAATCAGGGTCAGATGCAATATTGCAGACTATGCGCCGTTCATATCGTACGGATAAGTACCTGGGAATTCTCGATCGAGTTCGTCAGGCAATGCCGCAGGCGATGATTACTACCGACATCATCGTAGGTTTTCCTGGTGAGACGGAAGAAGATTTCCAAGGAACTCTTGATATTGCAACGCAGGCACGATTTGCAGCTGCGTATACATATAAATATTCAATTCGCCCTGGCACGCCAGCAGGTGCAATGGAGAACCAAGTCCCTGAAGATGTTGTGGGTGAGCGATATGTACGCCTGCACGAACATCAACAGAAGATTTCGCTCTCTGTAAATCAAGAAGCCATTGGCAAGACTCATCGTGTGATGGTCTCTGAGATTGAAGGTCGGCGTGATGAGGAGCAATCGCGCATGACGGGGCGCTCAGAAGATTTCCGCTTAGTCCACTTCAGCAGCGAGACTGATGCTCGGCCAGGAGATTTTGTAGATGTGAAAATCTCAGAGAGTTCAGCACACTACTTAATCGGTGATGCAGTGACAGTCCTACGTACTCGTGGGGGAGATGCACATACTGCCCGCACTGCTCCGGCTGCAACGACGCTAGGAATGCCAAAGGTTCGTGTATGAGTCGAGTGATTGTCATCTGTGGCGCAACTGCCACAGGTAAGAGTGATATTGCCATCGAAGTTGCCCAATCATTAGGTGGCGAGATCATTAATGCGGATTCGATGCAGCTCTATCGCGGAATGGATATCGGAACTGCAAAATTAGGTCTTGCTGAACGAGGTGGGATTGAGCATCACCTTCTCGATGTTCTGGATGTGAACCAAGATTCAACGGTGGCTTGGTATCAAGATCACGCGCGTACTTTGATTTCAGAGATACATGGACGGGGCAAGGATGCCGTGATTGTTGGTGGAACTGGACTTTATATCAAAGCAATCTTGGATGACCTTAACTTTCCGGATACCGACCCAGAAGTGCGAGCCAAGCTTGAAGCTGAAGCTGTTGAATTTGGAGCGGCAGCACTCTTCGAGCGCTTACAGCAGTTAGATCCTGCCGCAGCGCTTGCTATTGACCAAGCAAACACACGCCGCATCATTCGCGCGCTTGAAGTTATTGAGATTACCGGTCAGCCATTTACAGCCAACCTGCCACGAGAAGATAGTTCGAGATATCCCGATGCAATGCAATTTGGGCTTGTGATGGATCGCGATCACTTACGTGAGCGAATCGACCTTCGTGTCGATCACATGTGGGAACGCGGATTTGTCGCAGAGGTAGATCAGCTCATTACAGACGGAATCAAGTATGGTTCCACTGCACAACGAGCACTTGGATATGCCCAGATAATCTCAATGAGAGATGGACTCATGAGTGAAGACGAAGCGAAAGAAGATACGAAGCGGGCTAGTCGACAATATGCACGTCGCCAAGAGACGTGGTTCTCACGGGAAGTTCGCATTCAATGGGTTGCTCAACGCCAACCACGTCTTGAAACAATCCTGCAGAAGATAAACTCATAGCGCCATGTCGAAACCTGTAATCGCCACATACGGCCACGGAACTGAGAATGACTTTCTCCTTATCTATGACCCTGAAAATTCATTTGCAATTACTGAGCGCCAGATTGCAGCAATCTGCAATCGTGAGAGCGGTATCGGAGCGGATGGCCTTATTCGGATTACGAAAAACTCTGGCACATGGTTTATGGACTATCGCAATGCCGATGGATCGCTAGCTGAAATGTGCGGTAACGGGATACGTGTCATGGCGAAGTACTTGGTGACGCGAGAGCTCCATCCTGAAGGAATATTTGCTATCGATACTCGAGCTGGAATCAAACACCTGCGTGTTCCACTTGATGGCGATATCTCAGTGAATATGGGCCACGTAACGGATGAGATGGAAGAGATCGAAGCGACTAATAATGGCCATACGTGGTCTGGGTTGAATATCAATGTGGGCAACCCACACGCGGTGGTATTTGTAGAGTCAATCGATGACGTTGGATCTCTTGAAAGCGCGCCGTCAGTGTCACCTGCATCGTCATACCCTGACGGAGTTAATGTGGAGTTTGTTGAGATCATGCCAAACTTCGAAGCAAAGATGCGCGTTCACGAACGTGGAAGCGGTGAGACTCGCTCATGTGGCACTGGCACATGTGCTGTCGCACTTGCAGCAACGCTAAAGACCAATGGCAAACTTCCTTCACGTTGGACTATCTACCCACCTGGGGGACGACTCATTGTTGATATTGATGGGCATTCCAATGCGACGCTCATAGGTCCTGCAGTAATCCTTGAAGATTACGACATCTCAAAGTATCTGGCGTAATGGTCGACGACGGTTACGACAAGCTCTTTGATGAGCTTCTGCGCGAGAGTGCGCGGGTCGCGGCAGACTTTGATCACGACGAAAATGATTTTCAAGAAAATGAGCAGCAGGATCTCTCTGACCGTAATGCGCTACGACGCATTAAAGGTTTCTCAACTGAACTTCAAGATATTTCAGAGGCCGAGTATCGCCAACTTCAACTAGAACGCGTTGTCCTAGTAGGTGTCTGGACAGAAGGAACTGCCGAGATGGCAGATAACTCGATGGCCGAACTTAAAGCGTTGGCCGAGACTGCTGGCTCTGAAGTTCTTGATGCGCTGATTCAACGTCGCGATAAACCAGATCCTGCAACCTATATTGGATCTGGAAAGCTCGTTGAACTACGTCAGATTGTCGTAGCAACGGGTGCAGATACAGTCGTCTGCGATGGTGAACTTTCTCCAGCACAGCTACGAACTTTAGAAGATAAGTTAAAGGTCAAAGTTGTCGATCGAGTAGCGCTCATCCTTGATATCTTTGCTCAACATGCAAAAAGTAAAGAAGGTAAAGCTCAAGTTGAGTTGGCGCAGATTGCCTACCTTCTGCCACGCCTTCGCGGATGGGGAGATTCACTCTCACGCCAAGTCGGTGGCCGAGCAGCAGGGGGTGCAGGTATCGGTGGTCGCGGACCTGGTGAGACAAAAATTGAGACTGATCGTCGCCGCATCCGCGACAAGATGGCCAAGTTACGCCGCGAGATTGCTGAGATGAAGGTCTCTCGTGATACTAAACGACAAGAGCGCAAGCGTTTCAATATTCCATCTGTTGCAATCGCTGGGTATACAAATGCGGGAAAGTCTTCACTGCTCAATAATCTAACGGGCGCCGGTGTCCTTGTTGAAAATGCGCTCTTTGCAACTCTTGATCCAACAGTGCGTAAGTGCGAAACAGCCGAAGGTCGTGTCTACACATTGTCCGACACAGTTGGATTTGTACGCCATCTGCCGCATCAACTTATCGATGCATTTAAATCAACCCTTGAAGAGGTATCTGGCGCAGATCTCATCGTTCATGTTGTCGATGGGTCACACTCTGATCCATTTGAACAGATTCGAGCAGTGCGCGAAGTTATCAATGACATTGGTGGGGGAGATATTCCTGAAATTATCGCCATCAATAAGGTCGATATCGCTAGCCCTGATGTAGTGATGGAGATATTGCGTAAAGAGCCACATAGTTACGCATTTTCTGTGCGTTCTGGATTTGGAATTGAAGGGCTCATCCATGCAATTGAGAAATCGTTGCCTCACCCAAGTGTTGAGATTACAACTGTTATTCCGTACAACCGAGGCGACCTCGTAAGCGCAATCCATGAAAAAGGTGAAATCCTTAGTGAGGAACATCTCGCCGAAGGAACTGCAATCCATGCCTATGTTGATGGTGGCTTGGCAAAAGCGATTGAAATCGCTACCTTAAAGCAGGAATAAAGCCGACACGCCGACGGTTGTATGGTCTATACAGCAGGGAATGCGCGACTATTCGCGCATTACGGGTAGGTTCACCCGCTGATACGAGTTATTTGGAAGCGAGGTGAGAGAAGTGGCAACAGATTACGACACACCAAGAAAGACCGACGAGGAGCTTCACGAGGAATCGTTAGAAGAACTCAAAGCCCAACGTGTTGATGCGCAATCAGGACAGATCGATGTTGATGAAGCAGAAGCTGCAGAAAATCTTGAACTTCCAGGGGCAGATCTATCTGGCGAGCAACTAGCAGTGCGAGTTGTTCCCGTGCAGGTAGATGAATTTACGTGTTCACGTTGTTTCTTGATTCACCACATAACCCAGCTTGCTAAAGGCGAAGGCGCTAAAGCAGTCTGTAAAGAGTGTTCGTAAGCTCTTCAGATTTCCTCGCACTCACCAACCAATACGGAGTGGAGTCACGCGAGTCATTAAGTGTGATTTTCACACCGGCTGAAATCCAAAAAGTAATAGCTAGGTAAGCAGCAGGATCTGCATCTCGTGTTCTTAAAAGGCGAATTTGTGCAGGTGTGAGAAGCTCAACTGCCTCCAGATATTTTATTTCGATATGAGCTTTTCCTATACGCAACTCTTGATCATTAATCGTGATTTCACTTCTCATCTTTACTGCGATAAAAATGAGGAGTACAGTTAAGACAGACCAGGTAATCAAGGTCGCTCGATAATCGAATGCAGCCCACACGGCGAGAACTAGTGAGAGAAACATAAAATAGATAAAAGCCAAGAGCCATAGTGGAGGACGTATCACTTCCCTGAAGATCACATGTCTTTGCGTCACGAGGTCTAGGCTATCCTGCAATTCATCAAGTAGCCTTGGCTCATGAGTCGCGTTGCAAGCACTACGCCGCCACCCGGTGCGTTGATACCAGAACGCCATCCGAAATCACCTGCAACAGGAACTCAGATTCCTTCGCACTTTAAACATTGCTTTGGTTGTGGAGAACTTCATCCCACAGGTCTTCACCTCGTTGCACACGTGGGGAAAGGTGCCGACATTACGGCAGAATTTACTGTGACCCAGGATCATCAGGGCGCACCAGGACTTGCTCATGGTGGATTACTTTCTCTTGCATTTGATGAAGCGCTAGGAAAACTCATGTGGTTATTGCGTACACCAGCTGTGACTGCTCGACTTGAAACAGATTTTCTCAAACCAGTTCCAATCGGAACAAAGCTCTACATCACAGCGCGAATTACAGGACAAGTGAGTCGCAAAGTTTATTCAGAAGCCGAAGGCCGTCTTGGTGGTCCCAGTGGAGAAGTGGCAGTGCGCGCGGCTTCACTCTTCGTGATTGTTCCCATGAAGCACTTCCTTGATAATGCACCTGCTGATTACCTCGAAGAACTTCGCAAGAATCCTGATGTTCTTCGTTTTGTTGATCCAGAGTTTGATATCAATCCATGAGTAACCTTCAGGTTCTTATTACTCGCCTCGATCCTGATTTACCGCTGCCGCAATACTCTCAAGGGGGAGATGCAGGGGCCGATATCGTCTCTCGTATCGATTTCACTCTTGCTCCCGGGGAACGAGCGCTTGTGCCGACAGGTATTTCAATAGCCTTGCCAGATGGGTATGTTGCACTTGTTCACCCTCGTTCGGGACTTGCCATCAAACATGGTGTCACAATGGTGAACGCACCAGGCACAGTTGATGCAGGATTTCGGGGAGAATTGCAATGCATCATGATCAATCATGACTCCAAGGAGAGCATCACTTTTAAACGCGGAGAGCGCATCGCACAACTTGTATTTCAGAAAGTTGAACGTGCAGATTTTCTTGAAGTAGACCAACTCCCCGGTTCGGGCCGTGGCACTGGCGGCTTTGGTTCGACAGGGCGGCAATGACAGCTCACGAAGACCGCGAGAAGATACTCACTGCATTTGGTGGAACGAAGGGCCTGATTGATTCAGGGATTCCTTCGGTCATCTTTCTGATTTTTATTAATCTGACACATCACTTGCACCTAGCGCTCTTAGCATCTGTGGCAACATCAGCTCTCTTGACTCTTATACGTCTGATCAAGGGCGATACCTTGCAACACGCGCTTTCTGGATTGGTTGGAGTCCTGATTTGTGCATGGTTTGCAAATAAGACTGGGAATCCAAGTGATATCTATATCCCAAAGCTACTGACTAATTTAGGTTATGGAAGCATCTATCTGATCGCTAATCTTGCAGGCTGGCCAATTCTTGGATTGATGCTGGGTCCAATCTTGGGTGAAAACCTCAAGTGGCGCCATCACCCAGAACGTAAGCGGGCATATGTGCGAGCAAGTTGGCTTTGGGTTGTGATGTTCTTTACTCGTATCGCAGTTCAGTACCCAATTTATCGAAGCGGGAATCTCAACCTGCTGGGTAGCGTTAATTTAGCGATGGGATACCCACTTTTTATTGCTACTGCATATGGTTCGTGGCTGGTGTTAAAGAATGCACCCAAGCTACCTACGGAGCAATAAAGCAACCCTTAATAAGGTCTTCAGCGGTAGCGGATGCGACAAAGAGAAGTTCATCTCCTGCAATAAATACATCACTCGATGACGGAGTAATAACACGACCATCGCGAACTATTGCGGCAAGGGATGCATCCTCTGGAAGTTCTATTTCACCGACTGTCTTTCCAATACTGGTTGAGGAATCAGGCAGGGTAAGTTCGACCAGATTTGCTTGACCTCTACGGAATGAGAAGAGCCTTACAACATCGCCAACAGTCACTGCTTCTTCAACCAGGGCTGCAATAATGCGCGGTGTTGATACTGCGACATCTACGCCCCACGATTGATCGAAGAGCCATTCATTCTTTGGATGATTAATGCGCGCTACAACGCGTGGTACTCCGTACTCGGTCTTTGCAAGCAGGGCAGTAACGAGGTTTACCTTGTCATCTCCAGTAGCAGCTACCAGAACCTGACACTTATTAAGCTGGGCATTATCAAGAGCTGCGATTTCACATGCATCGGCCATCAACCACTCGGCATCGGGAACTGAGTCAATCTTGAGTGCTTTCGGATCACGGTCAATGAGGAGAACTTGATGTCCATTGTCTAGAAGTTCGCGCGCAATTGCGCGACCTACGTTTCCTGCTCCTGCAATTGCAATTCTCATTACTTATGCACCGGCCCCTGAGCTAGAACAGATTCTGCTATCGCGAGCATCTCATCACGAATCGTCATATGAACAAGGTCGCCATCTTGAAGAACGGTATGCGCATCAGGAATGAGACCTTCACCTAATCGGGTAAGGAATGCAACTCGTGATTGCGAAGCGCCTTCAAGTTCAGAGATTGGTCTGCCGTACCAGTCGAGGTGTGGGTGAACTTCAAGGAGTTGAACAGTCCCGGTTGCATCGCGCCATTCAGAACGAGCACCACCTGGTGCAATTCGACGAAGAATTTGATCGGTTGCCCAAATCACGGTTGCAACAGTTGGTATTCCAAGACGCTGATAAATTTCAGCTCGACCTGGATCATAAATACGAGCAACTACATTAGTTACACCAAAACTTTCGCGGGCAACGCGGGCCGCTAGAATATTTGAATTATCTCCATTACTGACGGCGGCAAAAGCTTCTGCACCTTCGATACCCGCTTCAAGGAGGGTGTCACGATCGAAGCCAACACCTGTGACTGTGCGACCTTTAAAATCTGCACCGAGGCGTCTAAAAGCCTCCTTTGATTGGTCGATAACTGCAACCGAATGTCCCGCTGCTTCAAGTTCGATAGCTAGAGAGGAACCAACTCGACCACAACCCATGATGACTACGTGCACGGGACAAACCTACTCCTGCCTGCGTAAAAAATCTCCATTCAGAGGATCTCTACTAGGCTTGGCGATATGTCATCGGTAAAGAGAACTTCCCTCGAAGTTGGGCAAAAAATACGGGTGACGATTGAAAAGGTAGCCCATGGTGGCCATTTCATCGCTCGATATGAAGGCGCCGTCATCTTTATTCGCCATGGGATTCCAGGTGAAGAGTGTGAGGTTGAGATAACAACTACTGGGTCATCGTTTAATCGCGGAGATGTTATTGAGGTTCTTACTTCATCGCCTGACAGAGTGAGCGCTCCTTGTCGATTTGCGCATCGCAACGGTTGTGGAGGCTGCGATTTTCAACATATATCACTAGCTCGTCAACGTACTCTCAAGAGTGATGTCATCATTGAACAATTCGTACGTATTGCAAAGCTGGATGTCAAAGTTGATGTCGAAGAAGTCAATGGACCGCTAGGTTGGCGCACCCGATGCGCGGCAGTAACCACTAAAGCTGGAGCGCTTGGCTTCTATCAAGCTCGTAGCCACAAAATCATTCCAGTCGATGATTGCAGGATTTTAGCCCCTGAAATGAAATTCTCTGAACTCGCTCAGCGTGGCGCCAAGGGCAATCAACGTATTGAAATGTCAATCTCTAACACTGGTGAACGCACCATTGCCACTGCGCTTTCCACTGATGAATCACCTCTACGTATTACAGATGGTCCAGATATAGCGCATTACACAGTGGGTGAGAACTCATTTGAAGTAAGTCAGAAATCTTTCTGGCAGAGCCACAGAGATGCACCACGGGTTCTCACTGATGCAGTTCTTCAGTACGCGCAATTACGCGAAGGCGATCATGTGCTCGATCTGTACGGGGGAGTTGGACTCTTTGCTGCAAGTTTTCTTGCACACATTGGTGAGAGCGGGTCGGTAGATATCGTTGAAGGAAGCAAGAGCGCAACCGCTGATGCAACGCGCAACTTTGCAGGCAAGAGTAATGTGCATGTCTATACCGGTGATGTGGCGCGACTCATTACACGCTTTTCATCAGCTGACGTCATCGTTCTAGACCCTCCTCGTGAAGGAGCAGGAAAAGATGTCATTACGCACTGTGCAGGGATATCTCCACGCACCATTGTTTATGTAGCGTGCGATCCAGCTGCCCTGGCGCGTGATACTGCTTATCTGAGTGAGCGTGGCTATGAGCTCATATCCCTGCGCGCATTTGATCTCTTTCCCATGACACATCACATCGAATCTGTTGCACAATTCAGTCAAAGTAAGGTATCTTGACGTCAAGATATATCCTGTGAAAGAAGAAACGCGATGAGTAAGAACTCACTTGGAACAAGGAAGAGCCTGACAGTTGCAGGCACAGATTATGAAATATTTGACATCTCGCAGGTAGAAGGAGCATCCGACCTTCCCTTCTCACTTAAAGTTTTACTTGAAAATTTACTTCGTACCGAAGATGGCGCAAATATCACGACCGATCACATTACGGCCCTTGCTCAATGGAATCCATCTTCCGAACCCGATACTGAAATCCAATTTACCCCGGCACGAGTTGTTATGCAGGACTTCACTGGAGTTCCCTGCATCGTGGACCTTGCGACGATGCGTGAGGCAATCGTTGATCTCGGGGGAGACCCTTCAAAGGTCAATCCACTTGCGCCCGCAGAACTTGTTATTGACCACTCAGTCATTGCTGACTTCTTTGGAACTGCAACTTCTTTCGAGCAGAACACCGATGTTGAGTATGAGCGCAATCGCGAGCGTTATCGCTTCTTGCGCTGGGGGCAAGGTGCATTCAATGAATTCAAAGTTGTTCCACCCGGAACTGGAATCGTCCACCAAGTAAATATTGAATATCTAGCTCGTGTTGTTATGACTCGCACGATTAATGGTGTGCTTCGTGCATACCCTGACACAGTCGTTGGCACGGATTCACACACCACGATGGTAAATGGACTTGGTGTACTCGGGTGGGGAGTTGGCGGAATTGAGGCAGAGGCAGCTCTTCTTGGACAGCCTGTATCGATGCTTATTCCGCGCGTTGTTGGCTTCAAACTTTCAGGTGAACTCCCGGTTGGAACAACAGCTACAGATATGGCACTGACCATTACTGAGATGCTGCGCAAGCATGGGGTTGTTGGAAAGTTTGTAGAGTTCTATGGCCCAGGTGTTGTCTCTGTACCAATGGCGAATCGCACCACTATTGGCAATATGTCACCTGAATACGGTTCGACCTGTGCAATTTTCCCAATCGATGAAGAGACTCTTCGCTACCTTCGCCTAACCGGTCGCAGTGATGATCAAATAGCACTCGTTGAGCACTATGCAAAGGCGCAAGGAATGTGGCATGAGCCTTTAGTCTCTCCACGTTTTTCTGAACATATTGAACTCGATCTCTCGACTGTGGCCTCATCGATTGCAGGTCCAAAGCGTCCACAAGATCGCATTTCACTCACTGCATCAAAATCTTCTTTTGAAAAAATCCTTCCAACATATTTCTCAGATAAGACAGGCAAAGAGGCTTATCCAGTAAATGTCGGCGCAAAGGCAACCACTATCAAAAATGGTGATGTAGTCATTGCATCAATTACTTCATGTACTAATACTTCAAATCCTTCCGTAATGATTGGTGCTGCACTGCTTGCCAAGAAGGCGGTCGAGAAAGGCCTCACATCGAAGCCATGGGTTAAGACAACCCTTGCACCGGGATCAAAGGTTGTTACCGATTACTACGATCGCGCTGACCTTACGAAGTACATGGAAGCACTTGGCTTCAACCTCGTTGGCTATGGCTGCGTTACATGTATTGGAAATTCAGGACCCTTACCTATTGAGATCAGCAAGGCTGTCAATGAACACGATCTCGCAGTAACTGCAGTTCTTTCAGGCAACCGAAACTTTGAAGGACGTATCAGCCCAGATGTAAAGATGAATTATCTAGCATCTCCACCACTTGTAGTTGCATACGCACTTGCTGGCACAATGGATCACGACTTTGAAAATGATTCACTCGGAAACGATCAAGCGGGTAACTCAGTACTTCTCAAAGATATTTGGCCATCAGCTCAAGAGATTCAAGCAGTGGTTGATTCTTCTATCTCATCAGATATGTTTAAGAAGGATTACGCAACTGTCTTTGATGGTGATCATCGCTGGAAGTCACTCGATACCCCAACCGGTAAGACATTTGATTGGGATCCGAACTCCACGTACGTTCGCAAACCCCCATATTTCGATGGAATGCCTGCTGAACCTAAGCCCGTCACAGATATCACTGGAGCTCGCGTTCTTGCAATCCTTGGTGATTCAGTAACAACAGATCACATTTCACCAGCAGGGAATATCAAAGCTGATTCTCCGGCAGGAAAGTATCTTGAAGCACATGGTATTGATCGTAAAGATTTCAATTCATATGGTTCACGTCGTGGAAACCATGAAGTGATGATTCGTGGAACATTTGCCAACATTCGCTTGAAGAACTTACTACTCGATGGCGTCGAAGGCAGCTTCACCCGTAACTTCTTGAGCAATGGTGATCAATCAACAATTTATGATGCATCAGTCGCATATCAAGCAGCCGGCGTTGCGCTCATCATTCTTGCGGGTAAAGAGTATGGATCAGGTTCATCTCGTGACTGGGCGGCAAAGGGAACAGCGCTTCTCGGAGTTCGTGCAGTCATTGCAGAAAGTTTCGAACGTATCCATCGTTCAAACTTGATTGGTATGGGAGTTCTTCCGCTGCAATTTACCAATGGAGAAAACGCATTATCCTTAGGCCTTAAGGGTGATGAAACTTTTGCTATTACAGGGGTGACAGCACTCAATAACGGTGGCATCCCTAAGGCAGTCACTATAACTGCGGGGGATAAGACCTTTGCTGCAAAGGTTCGCATCGATACACCGGGTGAAGCGGATTACTATCGCCACGGCGGAATCATGCAGTACGTACTGCGCCAGCTTCGCGGCTAATCTAGACTCTCACCATGCTCGAATCAATTAAAGACCCACAAGACCTTAAAGCTCTCTCTCTTGAGCAAATTGGTTCTTTGGCTGAAGAAATTCGCCAATTTTTGATTACTCAAGTCTCTAAGACTGGTGGGCACCTAGGGCCTAATCTCGGCGTTGTAGAGCTCACGATTGCAATACATCGCATCTTTAATTCACCAAAAGATGTCATCCTCTTTGATACTGGGCATCAGTCATATGTTCATAAAATTCTTACAGGACGTGCAGACCAATTCGATAAGTTACGTCAACGCGGTGGAATTGCTGGCTATCCCAATCGTGGCGAGAGCGTTCATGATGTTATTGAAAATTCTCATGCATCAACAGCCCTCTCATGGGGCGATGGCATCTCTCGTGGCTTCTCACTCACAGGACAGACTGATCGCCATGTCGTGGTCGTAGTTGGTGATGGCGCACTCACTGGCGGAATGTCGTGGGAGGCCCTTAACAATATTGCTGCAGCCAATGATCGTAATTTGATTATTGTTGTAAACGATAACGAACGCTCATACTCACCAACAATCGGGGGTGTTGCAACATATCTTGCAACGCTACGCGTCACTCGCGGATACGAGCGCTTCTTAGATTGGGGCAAAGAGGTTCTCTCAAAGACACCAGTTGTTGGAAATCCGATCTACGAGACTCTTCATGGGATGAAGAAGGGCATCAAAGATATCGTTGCACCGCAAGGAATGTTTGAAGATCTCGGTCTTAAATATGCCGGGCCCATCGATGGCCATGATGTTGCGGCGATGGAGCGCGCTCTGAACCAAGCGAAGGAATTTGGCGAACCAGTATTGCTTCATGTGATTACCGAAAAGGGTAAGGGCCATAAGCCTGCAATCGAAGACGAGGCAGAGAAGTTCCATGCAGTCGGAATCGTCGATCCCGAAACGGGAACACCTCTTGGAAAATCAGTCACGACGTGGACTAGCGTCTTCTCTGAAGAGCTAGTAACTATCGGCCACGAGCGGAAAGACATTGTTGCGATTACAGCAGCGATGCTTGGACCGACCGGACTTGATAAATTTGAGAAGGTATTTCCAGATCGAACCATCGATGTAGGAATTGCGGAACAACATGCTGTCACAAGCGCTGCAGGTCTGGCATTTGCAGGAATGCACCCAGTTGTTGCTGTCTATTCGACCTTTCTAAACCGCGCTTTTGATCAGATGCTGATGGATGTCGCTCTGCACAAGGCTGGAGTTACATTTGTACTTGATCGTGCCGGAGTCACAGGTGATGACGGCCCCTCACATAATGGCGTTTGGGATCTAGCACTGACTGGAATCGTCCCCACAATGCATGTTGCAGCACCTCGCGATGCAGCACGTCTTCGTGAAACGCTGCGTGAGGCAATCGAGATTTCTGATGCGCCATCAATGATTAGATTTCCCAAAGGAGCAGTGCACAGTGATATTCCAGCCTTCGAACGACGCGATGGCATCGATGTTCTCTATCGTGGCGAGAGTGCAGATGTACTTCTTGTGAGCGTCGGAGCGATGGCTACAATTGCAGTCGAATCAGCCTCACAGGCATACCGTGAAGGAGTTGGTGTGACAGTCATTGATCCTCGTTGGGTCAAGCCTCTTCCGCAATCACTCGTCACAATGGCCCAGCGCTATAAGAGTGTTGTCGTACTTGAAGATGGAATTCGACATGCAGGTATCGCAAGTTCAATCTCAGAGTTATTTCGCGAAGCAGGACTCAACGTTGCAATTCATAGCATCGGCGTTCCGCTTGAATTTATCGAACATTCAAAGCGCGTTGAAGTCTTAGAAGATCTGGGAATTACTGCTCAGAAGATTTCACGCGACATTGTTGAGTGGAGTTCTACTGTAGAAGTGATGCAATTCCAGGCGCATGAAAACGCTGACCACAAACAGATTCGCTAATTCCTTCGCGGTCTAGATACGGCAAGATCCCACCAAGGTGCATTGGCCATCCAGCGCCCATCAACATGCAGAGATCAATTTCTGCAGAGCTTGAGACGACGCCTTCATCGAGCATCATGCGCGCTTCCTCAGCGAGTGCTTTCAGGGCGCGCAAGCGAACATCTTCTGCAGTCGATGGTGTTCTTCCTTTATGTACGAGTGCGAGCGCTGCCGGGTTTGGTCTAAATGATTCATCAGCGTTCTTAATATAGAAAGTCTTAACGCCCTCTTTCACCATTGCTTGCATCGTTGGTGAGATGCGATAACGAGGTCCGAGGTTCGCATTGAGCGTTTCAGCAACATGCAGTGCAACGCCAGGACCCACGAGTCCAAGTAATTCAAATGGAGACATAGGAAAACCAATAGCACGCATTGCATTATCTGCAGTTGCAGGATCGGTACCTTCATCAACAGCATCGGTGATCTCGCCCATAAAGCGAGTCAAGAGTCGATTCACAACAAAGCCCGGCGAATCTTTACAGATGATCATGGTCTTCTTGAGTTCCTTGCCGATATTGACAGCAGTGGAAGTGGTTGCATCATCTGTCTTTGATGTGCGCGCAACTTCGAGTAGAGGCATGATGGCAACAGGGTTGAAGAAGTGGAAGCCGACAACTCGCTCTGGATGTTCTAACCCCTCACTCATTTGTTCAACTGAAAGAGATGAGGTATTGGTCGCCAAAACGCATTCTGGACCAACAATCTGCTCGAGCTTCTCAAAGAGTTCCTGTTTCAGTGATAGCTCTTCAAAGATTGCTTCAATCACGAAGTCACATTCGGAGAAGACTTGTTGATCTGCAGATCCACTGATGAGGAGTGCAAGACGTCCTGCAGACTCGGCGCTCATGCGCTTCTTCTCCACTAACTTTGCGAGTTCGTTTTTAACCCATGCAACTCCTTTATCGGCGCGCTCTTGATCGATATCTGTCATGACAACAGGGCATTTGAGATTTCGAAGTAAGAGCAGTGCAAGCTGTGATGCCATAAGCCCCGCACCCACAACACCTACGCGCGCTACTTTGCGACCGAGAGCTGGCTTTGGTGCACCTTCAACTTTTTTGCGCTTCTTCTGAATCAAGTTAAATGCATAGAGTGATGCACGTAGTGGATCAGACATTGTCAGATCTGCAAGGGTTGCATCTTCTGAATCAAATCCTTCTCCACGTGTATTGGTCTTTGCTTGTGCAATAAGTTCGAGCGCTCTCATGGGAGATGCGATTTCGGCGCCGCCATATTTCTTGAGAGCCGCTGCTCGTCCTGCTGCCAGGGATGAATCCCATGCAGGATCTGTTGAATAATCCTTACGTTCGATCTTCGTGACGCCACTCAAGATAGAGGCGGCAAATTTCACAGAATTTTCAAGGAAATCAGATGGAGTAAAGACGGCATCAACGATTCCGAGTGAGATAGCATCATTTGATTTCATCATGGTGTTGTTATTAAGCGCGTTTCCAATGATGATCTGCACGGCACGTTCTGGACCAATCAACTTAGGAACAATGGTGGCTCCACCCCATCCAGGTACCAATCCAAGGAAGACTTCAGGAAGACCTGTAAAGGCTGTCGCCGAAAGAGTGCGGTAATTACAGTGAAGTCCAACTTCGAGCCCACCACCAAGGGCTAACCCATTGATAAATGCAAAAGTTGGAATCCCAATTTCATCGAGGCGCCGAAACACATCATGGCCAAGTTTTCCGATAGCAAGTGCCTGTTCGCGTTTATTGAGGAAGGCCAGCGCCGAGAGATCTGCGCCCGCTGCAAAGATAAAAGGTTTGCCTGTAATCGCTATTGCAGATGGCGTGCGGGATGCAGCATCGGTAATGGCAGCATCGAGTGCCATCAAAGACTGTGGACCGAAGGTATTGGGACGAGTGTGATCAAGGCCGTTATCTAAAGTGATCAAGGAAAGTGAGCCCTTGAATCCAAAGGCTGTTAGATCGACATCGCGAACAAGTGCATGGGTAACTACTTCTTCTGGAGCACCTTCAGGTAATTGCATCGCTGTTGTCATTATTTTTTCGCTCCTGTGAAGTGTGGGTTTTCCCAGATAACCGTGCCGCCCATACCAAGGCCAATGCACATTGTTGTAACTCCATAACGCACATCAGTTTTTTCTTCAAAGGTGCGAGCTAAGTTGAGCATTAAGCGAACTCCGGATGATGCAAGGGGATGGCCAACTGCGATAGCGCCACCATAAGGATTGACGCGAGGATCATCATCTGCGATTCCAAAGTGATCTAAGAAAGCTAAGACCTGCACAGCAAATGCTTCATTAACTTCAAATGCGCCAATATCTTCAATCTTCAAGGCTGCTTTCTCCAGCGCCTTAATTGTGGCGGGGACAGGTCCGTAGCCCATGACCTCTGGTTCAACGCCCGCAAATGCAAATGTCACCAACCGCGCTTTGATAGTAAGTCCAAGTTCCTTTGCCTTATCTTCACTGGCAAGAAGGGCAGCAGTTGCACCATCGTTGAGTCCTGATGAGTTTCCTGCAGTCACGCGACCTGCGGGACGAAAGGGAGTCTTCAGACCTGCAAGGCCTTCCATTGTGGTTGTCGGACGTGGTGCTTCATCGACAGTTGCAATACCCCAACCGAGTTCTTGGCTTCGGGCAGCTGTTGGAATGAGATCGCGTTGAATCTTTCCATCAGCATACGCCTTGGCAGTTTTCATCTGAGAATTGAGCGCATAGGCATCAGCGCGCTCTTTCGTTAAGTGTGGAAAGCGATCGTGTAGACGTTCAGCAGTTGCACCCATTGAGAGCGCATCTTGCTCGACTAATTTTTCTGCAAGATAACGTGGATTGGGATCCATCAATTCGCCCATGGGATGGTTTCCCATATGTTCGACGCCGCCAGCAATGGCAATATCAATAGCGCCCATTGCAATTGCACCTGCAACTGTTGTCGTCGCTGTGAGTGCACCCGCACACCAGCGATCAATGGAATAGCCGGGAACAGTCTTTGGAAGTCCTGCAAGCAACGTTGCACTACGCCCAATATTCATTCCTTGATCACCAGTCTGCGTGGCAGCAGCGATTGCAACATCATCGATAGATGCGGGATCGATCTTGGGATTGCGCTCGAGCAATCCGCGCATCGCACGGACCATCAGATCATCGGCGCGAGTGCCTGCATACATGCTTCCAGCTTTGCCAAAAGGTGTGCGCACAGCGTCAACGAGGACGACGGATCGAATCTGCGAAGTCATAAGAGTTCCTTCTCTACGGGGTATGTTTCAAGGTTACCCGTGAGTAGGAGGAATGGCTACGCGTCGACGGGTGTTTTTATCTTCTTAGGGAGATAGGCACGCAGAGTCAGGCCAAGGAATCCAGCCCACACCGCCAACTGAATCCAACGCTGTTCATTGCTAAATCCGATAGTGCCATTGAGAAGAGCGGCTGGGAGTGAATCTTCATGGAGCCATGAGAGCTTCCATGCATATTCGCCTCCACCGGGGATCCATCCCAGCTCTAAGAATTCACCTATGCCATGGGAGAGAACTCCCGCAGCTACTACAAGCAGCGCAACGCCTGAGTAGGTAAAGAATTTGCCAAGATTGATTTTGACGGAGCGATTATAAATTCCATATCCCAGCGCTGTTGCAGTGAGAAGACCTGCAACCAGACCGAATGAAGGAGCTGAGAATGGTCCTACTGTTTTAAAGTTTGTATAGAGAAAGAGTGAAGTCTCAAGGCCTTCGCGAGATACAGCAGCGAATGCGGCGACGGCTAACGCGATCGGCCCTGCAAGGAGTGCATTCTCAGCCTTACCGTGGAGTTCATCGCGAAGTCCACGGGCTGCACGTTTCATCCAGAAGACCATCCATGTCACCAGGGTGACGGCAGTGAGTGCAGTGGTGCCAGCAAAGACCATCTCTCCGCGAGCAGAGAGCTCAGCAGATGTGAAGGAGAGGAAAGCGCCCAAGCCAAGGCTGAGAGCGATCGCAGCTATAACACCCGACCACAGGGGGCGTAAGAGATTGCTACGTTCTGTCTTGACCAGGTAGGCAACCAAGATGCCGATGATGAGGGAAGCTTCGAGGCCCTCACGGAGGGCGATGATGAATGTGCTAAGCATGGTGAGAGCGTAATTGACCCTCGTTATTTACGCAACTCATATGTTGCGTAATTCGTCACTCTGCTAGCGGCGCCTCAGTCTCGCCCTCAGGCTCAGGTATTTCTAGCGGCTCGCGCTCAGTCAGAGCCTTCTCCAGGATGGGGGAGGCAATCTCTGCCTGCCAATGACGGGCGCCCATAGCGATGAGGGCTTCTGAGACTGTAGACGAGGGAGGTTCCCAACAGATTCGCCTGACCAACTCGGGGCTCATCATATTTTCCAGAGGAATGGAAAGTTCTTCGGCCCGTACTTGTAAATTAAAGCGCGCATGGGAGAGTGGTGCATACCTTTCAGGAAAGCGCTCGCGCCATACTTTAATGGGTGGCATCGCATCGCTCTTGGAACGCGTCTCAGGCCACTGATCTTCTGACATGGCAATTGCGTTGGTAATACAGCTAATCCATGTTGCCGCATTTTCTAACCAGCGCGCTCGCAATCCCAATGGCCGCAGAATCTTCTCAAGATGTTTGCGATTTGTAATGGGCTCCTTATCTGAAGCAAGTGCAATTTCTGTTATTGCTGCATCTGAAAGCAGACGACTAGGGGAGATATCAATCTCTTGGGCCAATTCATTTCGCGCATTCCAAAGTTCGCGAATGACCGCCATGTGATTGCGCTTTTTTACCTTATGCATGCCAGATGTTCGTCGCCAGGGATCAATGCGTGGTGGGAGAGGTGGCGCCGAAATTATTGAAGCAAAATCTTCTGCCGCCCATTCCCATTTCTTGGCATCGATGAGTAATTGATAGACCTTGTCACGAAGTTCTATCAGTAATTCAACATCAAGGGCAGCATAGTTAAGCCACTCTTGTGGAAGTGGTCGCTTTGACCAATCCACTGCTGAGTGCTCCTTTGCAAGAGATACTGACATGAGTGTTTCAAGCAGTGGCCCAAGACCCACTCGGGGAAGGCCTGCGATACGACCACCGAGTTCGGTATCGAAGAGAATCCGTGGATTAATTCCTAATTCGCGAAGACAAGGTAGATCTTGCGTACTGGCGTGCAGGATTACTTCCTGATCTTTAATCAATTCGTTCAGTGCGACAAAGCAGCGATGGTTGGGTCCAAATGGAATCGGATCGATGAGATGGAGACCGCCACCGCTACGTTTTATCTGAATGAGATATGCGCGCGCACTGTACTTATATCCCGAAGCGCGTTCGGCATCAAATGCATAGGGCCCACTTCCGCTAGCAAGTTGAGCAAGAGCTGAGTCAAATGCGACTTCTGTATCAATAACAGCAGGGACCCCCAAAGCTGGAACCAGGAGGGGAGTTGCTACCTGCTCTTCAGCAACATCAGCCACGGCGACGAGCCGCACCAAGGGAGGCAACACCTTCAGGTACAGGAGGAAGTCCTGCAACTTCGGTCATGAGGTTGCACCATGCCTGGACGTGAAGAAAGATATCTGTCGGTGAGCTAATGATCGGTGACCATGATGCGCGAATCTCGATTTCAGAATCACTATTGCGCGGTGCAAGTTTTCCAAATGAGGCACTGGAAACTCGAGTGACAGTTCCACTGGGTGCATTGCATTGTGCGCCAGTTGCTTCCAGTGAATCGAGGAGCCAATTCCAGCCGACCTCAGGAAGTAGGGGATCTTCCTGCATATCGCTATCGACATCTGCGCGCATAAAAGTGACACAACGGAAATCACCTTCCCAAGTATCTTGCCCACCAGGTTCATGCAAAATAACAAAGCGACCAGAAGCGACTTCGGCTTCATCTTCTCCAAGGGCGCCATTGGAGATATCTGCCGTAAATGCAAATGAATGTGTCGCTAATTTTTGCGGGGCAGGAACTTCTTCCAGTGCTATTTCATCACGTGGGGTGAAGGTCCGCAGGAGTTCGATTAACTCATCGAAGGTAAAAGAGGATTTCACTGGTTAATTCTAAAGTTGAAGGTAACGATTGCGTGGGAGGCTGAAGGTGAAGGCGATAGAGTCCCTCTATGATCAGCTTGCTAGCGCTCTTTTCCAGTGCGTTATGGGGAAGTGCAGATTTTCACGCAGGTAATTTGAGTAAGAGATTTCCTGCAATCGCCGTACTTGCCGTGAGCCAAGCAATTGGCTTCCTCACCGGAATAACTTTGGTCCTGCTATCGCATTCTTGGAAGGCGCCTGCCTGGGGATCTGGTGGATATCTCACTCCAGGTATCGTGGCAGGGCTCGCTGGTTTTGCAGGTTTAATGAGCTTGTATTCAGCTCTCTCCACAGGGCGAATGGGAGTTGTATCTCCTATCAGTTCACTCGGCGCACTCATTCCACTGGCCTATGCAATCGCTGTAAGAGGCGATCAGCTCTCGATGATTCTCTCCATCGGGGTTGCCATCGCTCTTCTTGGAGGATTCCTTGCAAGCGGCCCCGAATTTTCTCAAGGAGTTCCACTTCGACCGCTTCTCTTTGCTCTCAGTGCAGCGCTCTTCTTTGGAGCAGCGCTCGTGTGTATGGCAATCGGTTCCAAGAGCAGTGCTTTGATGACGATGACCACGATGCGTGCCACCACCTTAATGATTGGAGTCGGTCTATTTATACGATTTCGAAATATTGGGGGATTAGGGATGGCCCAACTTCCAGTATTGCTTTATATCGGCATCGCAGATTTTGCTGCCAATCTTCTACTCGGTGTCGCTACAACTAAGGGACTTGTTTCGATAGCGATGGTTCTGGGCTCGCTATATCCGATCGCTACCGCACTGTTAGCCTATTTCTTTCTCCATGAGCGACTCCATAAGTTGCAATATCTAGGAGTTGTATTTGCGGTGGCAGGAGTTTCTATCATTTCAGCATTAAGCTAACGCGTTACACACTCATTCTACGTTGTGCTGAAATGAACCTGGTACCTTCGATAATTTCATCTTTATTAATTGAGAAGTGGCTAAGAAGCTTCTCGATATCAAGGATATCTTTGCCATCAACAACATCAGTGATACTGAGTTCTAGAAAATCAATCCGATCTGCACCGATAAGTTCATTCACAATCGATATCCCTCCCTCGATATGTATCGTGGGTCCAAACGTTTCTATTGCTCTATCCAGAGCCTCTAACGGAGATAGATTCCAGCAATGCGCCAGACGATTATTGGCCAATGGATTGATGAGACTTCGTGAAATAACGACAACAGGCACAGGTGTTCGGTGATACGGCTCGACGCGGGCTGTCGCGCCGCCAATCAAAATGCAATCTGCGCTTCTCCGGCGGGCAAGAAAGGCCGATCTATCGGCTGAATTAGAGACCCCACTCGAATTGCCGTTTTTTGATGTGGATCCATCTCGCCCCACTACCAGAGTCACTGTGACCGCCATACGCATAAGAATATTGAATTTCTCACCTATTTATCAGGCCAGTTTCCCGTTCCAAATTGAAAATCGATACTGTGGAGCGTTAGCCTTAAAACATGAGGAATCGATTGAGCGCTGGCGCTTTCCTATCCAGCCTTATATTTCTACTCCCTCTTTTCACAGCGCCAGAAGCGAGAGCGGCTCGAACCCTCTCGGAAGTTCAGGCACAGGTGCGACAACTGCAGGAAGATGCAACGACTGCGGCTGAAGGTGCTCAAGAGGCTAAGGTGAAACTTTCAGTGTTGACTCGCAACCTTGCGGGAATTCAAGCCCAAGCTGCTCTGCAAGGTAAAACTGTTGATGCAATTTCAAAAACCTTAGGCTCAATAGCTATTGAACAGTATAAATCTGGCTCGATGAGTCAGAGTCTCGAGCTCCTCTTCTCATCAAACCCCTCGCTCTATCTCTCTTCAGCTGGATCTCTTGAAGCAATCACTCGACGAAAATCCACGCAACTTCGCAAATTTCAATCTGCAGAACAAGCGCTCAATGCTTCTTCACTGACAGTGAGTGATCGTCTGGCTCAAGTGAAAGTTCTACAAAAAACCCTCGCCCAACGCAGTGCACTTGCAACAGGCAAACTTGCGCAAGCGCAAGCTCTTCTTGCAAATTTAAAGAAGGAAGATCGCGACAGATTAGCCAAACTTGTTCTTGAGCAAGAGAACTCGGACCAAGCTGCATCTCTTCTCGCTGCAAAGAGTGCTGCCGGAGTGACTGGGCGAGCAGGTATTGCCTTGAAGTTTGCCCTCAAGCAAATCGGAGATCTGTATGTCTTTGGTGGAGCTGGAATGATTTATTGGGATTGTTCAGGTCTGACGATGCGCGCCTTTGGAGCAGCTGGAGTCTCACTTCCGCACTCGGCAGCTGCTCAAGCTCGAATGGGAAAATCTATTCCCTTTAATCAAAAGCAACCAGGAGATTTACTCTTCTTCGGTCGACCCGTTTCACATGTGTCAATCTACTTAGGTGGAGGACGCATGGTGACTGCGCCGCGATCAGGTGCTCGAGTAAAAGTGGCTGACGCTACTTTAGGACCTTCTAAACCCCTCGTAGCCGTTCGCCGGTTCTAATGAGCTCTCACTTAACAACGCAGAAGAAGATCCTCTGTATCACTAATGACTTTGGGCCACGTGCTGGTGGCATTGAGACTTTTGTTATCGGCCTCATTGAGCGTATGCCAAAGAACTCAGTCATTGTCTTTACATCTTCACAAGAGGGCTCTGCGCCTTTTGATGAGGAATGGATGACTAAGTTTGGAGTTGAAGTAATTCGTGATCGCTCTAAGGTCTTGCTGCCCACGTGGCGCGTGAGTCGAAACGTTCGTGAACTTCTAAAAGAACGAGAGATAAGGACGGTTTTTTTTGGGGCAGCAGCGCCCCTTGCGCTCTTGTCGCACGGGCTTCGTAAGAGTGGTGCATCCAAGATAATTGCCCTAACGCATGGGCATGAAGTGTGGTGGTCCAAGATATGGCCATTTTCATGGGCGATGCGACTAATCGGAAACGGCGTTGATCATCTGACCTACCTTGGCGAATTCACACGGGGCAATATTGCCGCAGCGTTATCGCCACAAGCACAGAGCGCAATGGTAAAGATTGCGCCAGGAATTGATACCGAACATTTTGCTCCACGAAGTGATGCAGAAGGATTACGCAGTGAGCTCGGATTGATAGATAAGAAGGTCATCGTGAGCGTAGGACGTTTGGTGCATCGTAAAGGCCAAGACACTCTTATTGATTCACTGCCTGAGATTCTGCGCAGTATTCCAACAGCACATATTCTTTTTGTGGGCGAGGGACCGTATAAAGATTATTTAGTGAAGAGGGCAAGTGCGCTCAATGTCCTGGCTCACATCACCTTTATTGGTCGTATCCACCATGCGGATTTAGCGCGCTACATCTGTGTGGGTGACATCTTTGCCATGCCCTCGCGTTCTCGTCTTGGTGGACTTGAAGTCGAAGGACTCGGCATCGTTTATCTGGAAGCAAGCGCATGTGGCCTTGCAGTCATTGGTGGAATATCAGGAGGAGCACCGGATGCTCTTATCGAAGGTGAGACTGGCTTTGCTGTGGATGGAACCTCTGCCACTGATGTAGCACGCGCATCAATTATGTTGTTAACACAACCAGAGCTAGCGCAGCGCATGGGAGCGCGTGGACGTCAATGGATTATTGATGAATGGCAATGGAGTCTGTGGTCATCTCGATTTGCTGCCCTACTTCGATAGCCCAGATTCTCGAGCTAGCGCAATCGCCTGGACTCTATTTTTTACAGACATTTTTCGATAGATCTTGGAGAGATGTTTCTTCAAGGTTGTTTCTGCGATGAAGAACGATCCTGCCAGTTCCTTGAGCGGTTGACCTCGGTGAAGTTGAGACAGAATCTGTAACTCTCGGGGCGATAAGCCAAAGGCTTCAGTATTGCGAGCAAGTGCTGTTGCAATTGAAGCTGAAGAAAATGTCGCTGGGGCTTTGATCGCAAGGTCGATATATGCCATCAAGTGGGCGAGTGGCTCTGATTTATTTACAAATGAGCTAGCCCCTGCTTTCATCGCTGCAATGACAAATTCATCCTCTTCATTCAGGCTGAGGACCACGATTGCAATAGTTGGTTTTACTCTGCGTACCCATGTCACAATCTCTAGACCGTTGCCATCTGGCAAATTAATATCGATAATAATCAGCGCTGGATTGAGGCGAGCGATAAACGCTCGCCCTTCATTGATTGAAGCGGCATGAAAGACTGAAAATCTCTCTCGAATTTCGAGTGCTCGTTGAACACCCTCGCGAACAACTGCGTGATCATCAATGATGAGTGTCACAATCTTTTCACTCATATCAAGATTGCTATGCGAGTCCCTTCGGTACCCTCGATAGTGATGCTTCCTTGAAGATTGTGAACTCTTTCAAGAACACCACTCAATCCATAATGTCCATCTCTCACCTGCGCACCTCCAATCCCGTTATCGCTAATCTCAAGACATGTGCGATTGTTAACGGGATAGAGATTTATTGCTACATGGGTAGCCCTAGAGTGTTGAGCAGTATTGCGTAGGATTTCGGTTGTGATGGCGAGTAACTCGTCGACACACGCAAGTGAGAGCACCACTTCTTCACATGTAAAATCAAGAGAGATGTCGGGTATCTGCGAATCGGCTATCTCGCGCAGGCGATCAGAGATTGAGACTTTCTCCGGGGTGCGAAGGCTAAGAATTTCGCGTCGTACCTTCGCAATCAATGAATCAATCTCCAGACGTGTCTGACGAATCTGCATGCGTGTGGTGGTCTCAAGTGAAGGCTCTGCTAACAAGAGGTCGAGTGAATAACCGATTCCAACTAAATCTTGAGCAATACCATCATGGAGCTCACGAGCTATTGCGAACTTTTCGTATGAGGGAAGTGCCATTGATGCTATTTCGTGAAGAGTTGAGCAATCTCGGATGCATAATGTTCAGAAATTACATGGCGTTTAAGAGATAACTTCGCGGTGAGCTCACCGGTTGCAATCGTGAAATCATTTGCCAGGATTGTGAATTTACGAATTGACTCAGCTTTAGATACCGCCTTGTTAGCCTCATCTACTGCTGTCTGAATCACAGCATGCAAATCCGGATCATTGATGAGAGTTGCAATGGTTGCTCCGGTTTTGTTATTTGCTGTTATCCACCCTTTAAGCATGTCCTGATCGATAGTAACGAGTGAGGCAATGAATGGTTGGTTGTCTCCGACAACCATGCACTGACTTACTAGTGGATGTGCACGCAGACGATCTTCAAGAACAGCAGGTGCAACATTTTTTCCACCAGCTGTCACAATTATTTCTTTCTTACGACCCGTAATGTAGAGAAATCCTTCATCATCTAGGCGGCCCAAATCACCAGATTTAAACCACTGTCCATCAAATACTTCTTGGTTGGCAGCATCGTTCTGCCAGTATCCACGCATCACAATGGCGCCTTTAATGAGAACCTCACCATCATCTGCAATTTTGATAGATGTCCCTGGAATTGGACGTCCGACAGAACCCACACGCAAATTTTTCGTGACGTTAAGAGTTGCGCCAGCAGTGGTTTCAGTAAGTCCATACCCTTCAAGAATTGTTATTCCAGCTCCACGATAGAAATGCCCAAGGCGTGCCCCAAGCGGTGCGCCACCAGATATGGCTGCCTCAACAGAACCACCCATCGCTAGGCGAATCTTTGAGAACACCAGTTTGTCGAAGAGAGCATGCTTGAGAGCAAGAAGTGGGTTCAAACCGCGTTTATCTTGGGCCTGACTGTAGGCAATTGCGACGTCGGCAGCTTTACGGAAAATCTTTCCTTTGCCAGCTCCCTCGGCCCGCGCTTCTGCTCCGTTATAGATCTTTTCAAATATACGGGGTACAGCCAATACAAATGTGGGCTTGAAAGATGCAAGGTCAAGTTGCAAGCGAGTCACAGGATCGCTGCAATGTGCCAAGTGAAGTCCCGCATTAATCGCACCAATCTGCACCATACGTCCAAATACGTGAGCTACTGGAAGAAAGAGAAGAGTTGATCCACCAGGTTTGAGGAAGAGGTCACTCGCTGCTTCAACTACATTGCCACACTCGGCAAGGAAATTAGCATGTGTTAATTGCACACCTTTAGGTCGCCCCGTTGTTCCAGATGTGTAGATAAGAGTTGCCAGAGTTTCAGGTAGGAGCGCCTTTCTACGAAGTTCGACTTCATCGTCAGAGATTTTAGAACCAGCGTTGCGAAGGACAGATAAGACATCCTCAGTCATCACCCATATATGTTGAGTATGTGTCGGAAGAACAGGTGTAACAAGTTCGCGATGTGTAGGCGTTTCGACAATGAGACCTACTGCACCTGAATCCTTGAGAATCCAATCTACTTGCTCGGATGAAGACGTTTCGTAAATTGGAACAACGCATCCACCGGCATACCAAATTGCAAAATCTAGAATTGTCCACTCGTAACGAGTTCGCGCCATAATTGCAACGCGATGACCAATCTGAATTCCAGTGGCGATTAGACCTTTTGCGGTTGCGCGAATCTCTTCCTCCACCTGTCGCGCTGTCAGCGGCTGCCATCCATCTCCCAAAGGTCGAGACATGGTGATGCGATCTGGTTCAAACCAGGCACGTTCTGCGATGAGATTAGTCAGATTTCCTGCAGTTGCTGCTGGAATCACTGGAGGGTTGGTGATCTCGTTCATGGTGTTACGGTAGCGGGGCTAGGCATAGAAAGGGAAGATTGCCGAGTGCAATAGTTTGAATTGAAGTCTTGGTAGCCTTGCGCCCATGTCAAATAAGAGCGTTTCTACCGTAATCATCGATGCACCACTAGCTGATGTGGAGGCAGCACTCTTTGCAGTTGATGCCTATCCCGAATGGCTATCATCGATCAAGAAGTCAGAGGTCCTTGAGCGTGATGCATCTCAGCGCGCAACAAAGGCAAAGTTAGCCATAGATGCTGGAATGATGAAAGATCGTGTCACTTTGGATTACGACTGGAGCCAAGCTCCGTCTGTGCTCTCATTTTCTTTAGATGATGCCGATTTGCTTACACAGATGGATGGAACCTATATCCTGAAATCAATTGATGCGGATTCAACTCAAGTCACGTATGAATTGACGGTTGCAGTTTCATTGCCAGTGCCATCGATGATGATAACCAAGGCACAGCAGCAAACAATTGATGCAGCGTTGAAAGAGTTAGCCCAGCGAGTTGCATAAATGAGCTTCACGATTGGCGTCGATGTGGGCGGAACCAAGGTGCTTGGCGGTGTAGTCGACGACAACGGTAGCGTGCTCAAGACTGCCCGGCGAGATACTCCGCGCGAAGGCGGTCGCGCTCTCACAGAAGCAATCGCCGATGTGGCAAAAGAACTCATGGCAGATTACACAATTGATTCAGTTGGCGTTTCTGCTGCAGGTTTTGTTTCATCCGATCGTAAGACAATGCTTGCAACTCCCAATATCGTTGGTTGGAATGGCGTTGATTTAGATTCTGAGTTAACTGCCCTCATTGGACTACCTGTTGTCATTGAAAATGATGCAAATGCAGCAGCGTGGGGTGAAGCGCGATTCGGTGCAGGTCGCGGAAGAGACCATATGTTGATGATGACTATCGGTACTGGCATCGGTGGTGGAATCGTGGTCAACGGCGATTTATATCGCGGTGCATTCGGTATCGCAGCAGAAATTGGACATATCCGTGTGGTTCCCGACGGCCACCTCTGTGGATGCGGTGCACGCGGCTGTTTTGAACAATATGCATCAGGAAATGCTCTCTTGCGCCATGCACGTGAAGCAATCGCTGCAAGCCCAGATATTGCGCGCAACCTTCTTTCGCGAGGTGACGGAACGATTGACGGTCTTACTGGCAAGGCAATTACAGAGGCAGCAGGCGAAGGTGATGCTGTTGCACTTGCGGCATTTAATAGAACAGCGCAATGGCTCGGTGCAGGTATTGCAACACTTTCAGTCATTCTCGATCCTGAGTGCGTCGTTATTGGCGGCGGAGTAATTGATGCGGGCGAAATTTTGCTGAGGCCTACTCGTGCAGCGCTCGAGCGATATATGCCTTTTGCTGGCAGACACCCTTACCCAGAAATTATCGCGGCATCACTGGGAAATGAAGCAGGCCTTGTCGGAGTTGCTGATTTAGCTCGGGTTTAATGCTCTGACGGATAAATCAGGCCAATCTGTTTGCGAACCTCATCGAGTGATTTCATGATCGCGACGGTTTCCTCGAGAGTCAGTAGCGCAGATTCCTTATCTCCACGCGCGAGCATCTCAGAGAAATATTGAGCCTGTTCGCGCAATCCGCCCCCCTCATAGACGCGCGGATAGTCCGTTGTCGTGTCATCGTGCATAATCACTTTTATTGATGTGGGAGTGTAGAAAACGCTGGCTATCTCTATACGACCGAGTTCACCAGTAATTGTTGCTGTGTTGGATGTCTTTGCAGAAAGTGTTGTCGAAAGTATGGCTTGTGCACCATTTGCGTAATCAAAAATCGCAGCTGCATGGGAATCGACACCTTTATCTGTGAATAGCGCTGTCGATGTGATCTTCTTGGGAGTACCAAGAACCATATGTGCAAATGAGACAGGGTAGATTCCAAGATCTAGAAGTGCGCCCCCACCGAGTTCTGGCTCCCAGTGTCGAGGATTTGCGTAATCAGCAAGACGCTGACCATGGTCGGCTTCAACGGCGATAATTTTTCCGATTACACCGGATGTGAGAATTTCACGCACCTTATAGATATGTGGAAGATATCGAGTCCACATTGCCTCCATCAAAGCGACGTTGTTCTTGCGAGCGGCATCGACCATGGATTGTGCTTCGTGAGCATTGAGTGCAAAAGGTTTCTCGCAGAGCACAGGTTTTCCTGCGTTGAGAGCAAGAATCGTATTTTCGGCATGGAAGGTATGCGGGGTAGCTATATAGATCGCACCAATATTTGGATCACTGACCAGCTCTTCGTAACTGCCATACGCTTTACATCCAGGAAATTCAATCGCCCAATCGTTGGCAGATTGCTTATTGCGCGAACCCACAGCTGCGACAACATGGTTATTGAGATATGAAAGATCGCGCGCAAAAGCGGTGGCAATTCCTCCGGTGCTTAAAATTCCCCAACGAAATTCCAAACCTGTGTAGGTCTTACTCATAGCTCAGCTCCATCTTCTGGGTTTTCATTGAGTCTATTGTTCTTCCAACGAATTATTGATTTCTTAGCTTCGCGATATTGCTCTTTGAGACTCTTCTTTGGTAAAACCGGTGGAGTAAATTTATTTGTATCGATAAAAGAATCTAATTCATCGAGATAGGTCGTTGGAGTTGATTCATCAAGTGAGAGCCCCTCAACCATAGATTCAAATTCAGCGTTAACGAGTTCATCATCGAACTCACCACTCTGATCGCGCTTGCTCATGGTTTATGTTGGCACAAAAGAGCAATTTAAGGCTAAATTAGTGCCATGAATAATCTGCCCTACGGCACCCTGAGGGCATTTCTCACTCCATTCTTAATGGTGCTCTTTCGCCCGAAGGTAAAAGGGCTACGAAATGTTCCAGCCTCGGGACCGCTTATTCTTGCCTCAAACCATCTCTCATTTAGCGATTCAATCTTTATGCCACTGGTTGTTCCGCGCAAAGTTACATTTCTAGCAAAGAGTGAGTACTTCACATCTCCCGGACCTAAAGGTTTTGTTAAGAAGCTGACCTTTATTGCCCTCGGCCAAGTACCTGTAGATCGCTCTGGTGGACGACGAAGTGAAGCTGCGCTCCTCACGGGCCTGGAAGTTCTTGCAGGTGGTAACTCACTAGGAATTTATCCTGAAGGTACCCGTTCTCCTGATGGACGTCTTTACAAGGGTCGCACAGGAATTGCCCGCCTTGCCATTGAATCCGGTGCTCCCGTAATTCCGATTGCAATGTTTAATACAGATAAAATTCAACCCTCGGGCACAGTCATTCCTAAGATTATGCGAGTCGGTATCACCTTTGGAGAACCTATGTATTTTGAGGGTGATTCAGCTGATCTTCTCTATCTACGCGAAGTCACAGATCAAATTATGAAGCGCATTCAGCAACTTTCAGGTCAAGAATATGTAGATACCTATGCGGTGAAGGCGAAGAAGTCTGGAATTAACGTTGAAAATAACGACGAGGATTAATTAATCAATCTCAAGTTCAACGCGCTTAGCAAGGTAATTACAGGTATTGCATTCTGCGCCAGGTAGTGGCATCCCACCTTCGATTGTTGTAATTAACTCTTCGAGGAGCGTTAAGAAGGTCTCCTTATCTCGTTCGACAGCGACATAACGCTGATTGACACCAAAACCGTGAGTGTTAGATGCAAGCTCGCTAGGCGCAGTTTGTGTCACGCCCGCTAACCTCCAAATGAGCAAACCCATCGATGTGACAGGGAAAGGTTTACCTTTATCTGGGTTTTCCAATGCATATGCGTAGGCTTCAAGTTGTGGGGCATAGAAGGGGCCGTTATCACGTTCAGAATCAGAGACTTTACAATCAACGATTCCCACTGTTCCATCTTCATAATGTCCAAGAAGGTCATAGATTCCGAGAATCTTCCAACGAGTTTCAAAACCATTGACTGAGATTGGCGCACTCTTTACCCATTGACCCCATTGCTTCACAACGCCAGGTTTGAGCGAGGAATCTAGCGCTTGCATTGGTGCTCTACGGAAATGTTCCTCTTGAGAATCGGCAAGAGGCTTTACCAATGGAAATTCTTTCTTCATATCGAATTTAAACCAATACTTAAGCCAGAGACATCTCTTGCACGTAGAA
Organism: Candidatus Planktophila sp.; assembly: GCA_040402415.1. Taxonomy (GTDB): domain Bacteria; phylum Actinomycetota; class Actinomycetes; order Nanopelagicales; family Nanopelagicaceae; genus Planktophila. The sequence goes on from JBBAMS010000007.1 coordinate 33,758, forward strand.
AGTCCGAAGGTGAGGTCAGATGGCGCAATGGTGTCGCGAGCTGGAACTTCAGGTTTGCGCATAGTGCATTCTCTCGCTATCCAGTGATGACTGCCGAGATTAGAACTGCGACACCAAGCAAAATCATGATTGTGCCTCCTGTCCCACGGAGTCTTTCTAGGCGACGGTTATCAGTTGCTAGCCATGCTCTGGCGGTTCCGGCAAGTAAGCCCCATGAACCATCAGAGATAAATGCAAGAACACAGAAGACAAGACCTAAGAAGATGAGTTGCACGGTGACATGACCACCTTTGATATCAACAAATTGCGGAAGTACGGCTGCAAAGAAAACGATCGCTTTTGGATTTAAAACACCGACCCAAAATCCATCACGAATTGATTGGCGAGCGGTAGGAGCAATAGGACCTTGATTGGTCATATCTGCGGCATGCACTGCGCGCTTACGGACAGCATCGAGACCGAGATACATGAGATAGAGACCGCCAACCCACTGCACTGCAATGTAGGCGATATGCCATTTCTGCAGTACCGGTCCCACACCGGTTGCCACCAATGTTGAGAGCACAAAAGAGCCAGTGACATTTCCGGCCACCGTCAGAACGGCGATCTTGCGACCCCAAGCCACCGCCCGAGCGATAACGAAGAGCACGCTAGGTCCAGGGGCGATAATGATAATAATCGCCGCCACGAGGTACTCGGGCAGACGGGTCGGGATAGCACCGCTGAACATGGGGCAACGGTAACCAATGGGCGCGTCGATTTGCGCCAGAGGAGCTATATCGGCTTAACTATGCACTCGATATATCGATTCGATATAACCAGTTTTCATAAGTAGCTAGGAGGCTTGGGATGCGCTCTCGCGCCGATTCACTTGAATTCGCCCTACTTGGCCTGCTCTCCCAGAGCCCACTGCATGGGTACGAGCTTCGTAAGCGCATGGTTGCCATCTTTGGTCCATTTCGCGCTCTCTCATTTTCAGTTCTCTACCCGCAACTTCGTCGCATGGTGATTGCCGGCACGATTGAGTCAAACGAGGTCGATGTGACATCTCGACGTACTCGCATCGTCTACTCGATCACTGACAACGGTGCAAAGCGATTTGAACAATTGACCGAGACGGTCACACCTGAGTCATGGTCTGATGAAGGATTTGAAGTTCACTTCGCCCTCTTTAGTCCAACTCCAAAGAAGAACCGCGTCAGAATTCTTGAAGGGCGCCTGCGCCGTCTTCAAGAGAAGGCCGAACTACTGCGTACGGACCTTGAAGGATCTACAGCAGGGCTCGATAAATATCTTGAGGAGTGGCGCCGCTACTCACTCGATTCGCTTCAGCGAGAAATCGCTTGGCTTGAAAGCGTGATCAAAACCGAAGGGAAGACAAAGTGAATATCACTACTGGAAAAGGCGACATTCGTGTTGCAATCGTTGGAGTAGGAAACTGCGCTAACTCGTTAGTTCAAGGGGTTACCTATTACAAAGATGCAGCGCTAGATCAGGAGATTCCAGGTCTTATGCACGCTGTTGTCGGCGGCTACCACATCAGCAGCGTCAAGTTCGTTGCAGCATTTGATGTTGATGCTAAGAAAGTCGGCTTAGATCTTGCAGAAGCAATCTGGGCATCCGAGAACAACACAATCAAGTTTTCAGATGTTGCAAAGACAGGTGTGACTGTACAACGCGGAAGCACACTCGATGGTCTTGGCAAGTATTATAAGGAGACCATTACTGAATCAACTGCTGCATCTGTCGATGTGGTTGCAGTTCTTAAGGAAGAGCAAGTAGATGTCCTTATCTGCTACCTCCCAGTGGGATCTGAAGCAGCAGCTAAGTTCTACGCACAATGCGCTATCGATGCAGGATGTGCATTTGTTAATGCGCTTCCTGTCTTTATTGCATCAGATCCTGTGTGGGAGAAGAAATTTAAGGATGCAGGTCTTCCTATCGTGGGCGATGACATCAAGAGCCAGGTGGGTGCAACTATTACTCACCGCATCATGGCGAAGTTGTTCCAGGATCGCGGTGTACACCTAGACCGTACCTACCAGCTCAACGTGGGTGGCAATATGGACTTTAAGAATATGCTCGAGCGCGATCGCCTTGAGTCCAAGAAGATTTCAAAGACCAACTCTGTGACCTCTCAACTAGAGCACGATTTGGGTGCGAAGAATGTCCACATCGGTCCATCTGATTACATCCCATGGCTTGATGACCGTAAGTGGGCATATGTCCGTCTTGAAGGTCGCGCATTTGGAGATGTTCCACTAAACCTTGAATACAAGCTCGAAGTTTGGGATTCACCAAACTCAGCTGGTGTCATCATCGATGCGCTTCGTTGCGCAAAGCTTGGTCTCGATCGCAAGATCGGGGGAGCGTTGCTCTCACCATCTTCCTACTTCATGAAGACTCCACCTGTGCAATACACAGATGAACAAGCTCATAACAAGGTAGAGGACTTCATCTCTGGAAAGCTTGAGCGCTAATTGTAAAAAGTAGTTACAAGAAAACCCCGGCCCTGATTGCTCAAGGTCCGGGGTTTGTCTTTATTGGACCTACCTTTAGGATGCGCTAATGACGGCAATAACCACATCCACGCTTGGCCAGACCCTGGTTATTCGCCTTAATCGCCCAGAAAAGATGAACGCGATTACCCGCGACATGTATGCAGCACTGGCGCAGCACCTCAATGATGCTGCGGAAACCGAGGCGATACGTTGCGTTGTGATAACAAGCGAAGGTGAACACTTCACGGCTGGAAACGATATTCGCGACTTCATGTCCAATCCGCCGACCTCAGCAGATTCGACAGTCGCTAAATTTCTTGGCTCACTCCATGAATTTCCAAAGCCACTACTGGCTGCAGTAAAAGGAAACGCCATTGGTGTTGGCACAACGATGTTGCTGCACTGTGATGTCGTAGTTGCTGCTCCTAGCGCAAACTTCTCTATGCCCTTTACTTCACTTGGACTTGTACCCGAAGCAGGATCAACAAAGCTTTTTCCTGACCTTGTCGGATATCAAAGAGCGGCAAAGATTTTCATGACTGGCGAAGCCTTTGGTGCCGAAGAAGCACTTGAAATGGGAATGATTGCGGCAATAGATTCAGAGGCAGAGCGCGCAACTCTTGAAATAGCTGAGCAAATAGCACAACAACCACCAAAGGCAATTATGAACACGAAAGCTTTGATGAAAGCTGGCTCCCACGATGCGGTTGCTGAGGTGATGCGAGCAGAATTCCAGCTATTTGCACTAGCGCTCCAATCCGAAGAGGCAGCAGATGCCTTTATGAAATTCATGGCAAAGAAGGGAAAGTAGATGTCACTTCAAGGAAAGCGCATATTTGTAACTGGAGGGTCTCGCGGAATCGGTCTCGCTATCGCTTTACGTGCAGCCCGAGACGGTGCAGCTATTGCAATTGCCGCAAAGACATCTGAGCCAAACCCAAAGTTGCCGGGCACTATTCACACAGCAGCCGAAGAGATTCGCGCCGCTGGCGGAACCGCTCTTCCCATCCAGTGCGATCTACGCGATGAAAGCCAGATTACTGCTGCGATAGAGCAAGCTGCCAAAGAGTTCGGTGGCATCGATATCCTGATCAATAATGCTAGTGCTATCAATTTAACGCGGACAGAAGACACTCCTGCCAAGCGATTTGACCTCATGTTTGATGTCAATGTGCGAGGCACATTCTTAACTTCTCAAGCAGCAATTCCACATCTTCGCGAATCGGCAGAGGCTGGACGCAACCCACATATCTTGACTTTGTCGCCACCTCTTTCTATGAAGGCCAAGTGGTTTAAGAACCATGTTGCCTACACAATGGCAAAGTATGGAATGAGTATGTGCGTCCTTGGAATGTCAGAAGAATTCAAGCGCGATGGTATTGCCGTCAATGCGCTCTGGCCGCGAACAGCAATTGATACAGCTGCACTTCAGATGATTCCAGGTGTGGATACAGCAGCGTGCCGCACACCGGAGATTCTCTCTGACTCCGCCTACATCATTCTCAATCGCAACTCTAAAGAGTGCACCGGAAACTTCTTTGTAGACGACGAGGTCTTAGCTTCTGAAGGCATAACTGATTTAGAAAAGTATTCAGTGGTTCCTGGAACTAAAGATTTCTTGCTCGACTTCTTCCTAGACTAATTTCATTGTAAGGACTAGGAGTTAGAGACGGCCGGCTTGGTGCAGGGCACCAAGGAAAGCTTTGAGTTCTGGGCTCTGAGGTGATTCAAATATTTGTGCTGGGGTGCCAATTTCGTGAACTTTACCCTCATGTAGAAATACAACGTTATCGGCAATTTTCTTAGCAAATCCCATTTCGTGAGTAGCAATGACCATTGTCATACCCTCTGATTTCAGCTCGGCAATGAGATTGAGAACTTCGGCAATTAATACTGGGTCTAACGCACTGGTTACTTCATCGAGAAGTAAAAGTTTTGGATTGGTAGCAACAGCACGTATAATTGCCACGCGTTGTTGTTGACCACCGCTGAGTAAGTTGGGGAATTCATTAGCCTTATCGGCAAGTCCAAAGCGCGAAAGCAGGTCGAGAGCTAACCTCTCGGCTTCATCTTTCCTCTTTTTCTGTACCAAGCGCGGGGCTAGTGTGATGTTGTCGAGAACTGATAAATGTGGAAATAGATTAAATGCTTGAAATACTGAACCAATCTGGGCGCGAATAGTATCTATCTCAATGCCGTATGCGGAAATATCTGACCCATCGAGGATGATCTGACCATCACCAAGCTCTTCAAGTAGGTTCATGCAGCGCATCAGCGTGCTCTTGCCCGAACCACTTGCACCGATAATAACAGTGGCAGATTGAGCGGGAAAATTAATGGAGACATTGTCGAGAACAAGGTTAGTGCCAAAGGCTTTACGGATATTTTTGATTTCCAGGAGTGCGGGCATGGTTACCATTGACCTTGTGCGCGTTGGCGCAGATCCTGCTTACGAGTAAGCCAATCGGTAAAGCGCGTAAGTGGAATAGTCAGCAGAACGAAGAGCGCACCAGCTACAAGGTAAGGCGTAAAGTTAAATGATTGCGCTGTTTGAATGCCGGCTGCACGGATTGCATCAACAGCGCCCAAGACCGAGATCAAACCAGAGTCTTTCTGAAGTGAGACAAGGTCATTAAGAAGTGGGGGAGTAACATTTCGTAGCGCCTGGGGCAGAACTACATGTTCCAATGTTTGTGATTGTGTGAGCCCAAGTGCGCGAGCGGCCTGACGTTGCGTGGGATTTACTCCTTCAATTCCTGCGCGGATAACTTCGGCAACATATGCGGAATAGGTAAGTACAAGTGCAACGGTTCCGAGCACAACGGCTGAATTAGGAATCCAATGAATTCGAAGCCCGGGGATACCGAGCCCAACGAGAAGAAGCACGAGAAGTAGCGGTAGTCCACGGAAGAGGTCGGTATAGATGGTTGCAATAAGGCGCAACGGGTATAGAACTGGTGAAGTTGTAGTCCGTGCAATTGCAATGAGCAAACCCAAGAGAAGTACAAAGAATTCTGCCATGACAAGCACACGCAGATTGAGCAATAAGCCCTGCGCAACTGAAGGAAGTGCTTGCTTGGCATAGTGCCAATTAAAAAATGATGCTTTAACGCTATTAAAACCTTGAGCGCCGGTAACGACAATGGCGATGAGGGTTCCAAATCCAAGCGTGCTTGCAAGTGCAATCAGAGTCGAACGGCGAGAGGCCCGACGTTTAGCAGCCTCACGTTGCAGTTGCAACGATGATGGCCGGTATGTCATCGGACCTCTCGCTTATTCAATGGTGCTTACTTAAGAACCGGAGCGCCGACAGTGCTAGCAAGCCACTGGTCTGCAATCTTTGCAAGCGTGCCATCTGCGCGAAGTGCATCGACTGCTGCAGTGACATTCTTTGTGAGCTTGCTTCCCTTAGAGAGAACGAGACCGAATTGCTCACCGCCTGCCTTTGCAGGGAACTGGCCAACAATGAGTCCACTCTTGAGATCTACAGCTGTGATGTAGAAAGCAGTTGGTAGGTCGACGACCATTCCATCAATCTGTCCATTAGCTAGTGCTTGCTTTGCTACATCGTTTGTGTCGAAGACTGCAGGTGCCTGTGTTGGCATGATGACGTTGGTGATTGTGGAGTACGAAGTAGTACCCACCTGAGCTCCGAGCTTTGCACCCTTGAGATCTGCAATGGACATCGCCTTTGCAATCTTTGATCCCTTAACAGTGATCACTGTCTGAGAGACATCGTAGTAACCAGATGAGAAGTCGACTGCTTTTTTGCGCTCGTCGGTGATTGAAACTTGGTTGATATCGAAGTCGAAATCTTTGCAACCAGGTTGGATAACCTTATTGAAAGGAACCTTGACCCAGTTGACCTTATCTTCTGAATACCCAAGCTTTGCTGCGACTGCATAAGCAACAGCTGCTTCGTAACCTTTGCCATTAGATGGTGTGTTGTTATCGAACCATGGACCGTATGCAGGATCGTCAGTTCCGATAGTAAGAATTCCCGCCTTAATTTGTCCGCAGCCGGAGCTCTTCTGAGCATTCATAACTGGGATAGCAATCGCAACGATTGCTACTAGTGCTACGAGAGCAACTTTAATTTTTGTACTCAATTTCCACACCTTTCATATAAGGGCACACTCTTTGATTCTTGTGACCGACGCGAACAGTACCAAGAGTGCCTCTGAGACAAAAACCCCGTAGCCTGTGCCGCTATGAACCTGGAACTCAATGGCACTAACGTTATTCAAGAATCTGAGCGTCAGGGAAAACCATCCTCGCTCTTCTGGCCATGGTGTGGTGCAAATGTTTCGCTCTTAGCCCTTTCGTATGGCTCATTCTTCTTAGGATTTGGAATCTCATTTTGGCAGGCCACTATTGCTGCAATCCTTGGAACAGTTCTCTCCTTTCTTTTAGTGGGCGTGAGTTCACTTGCAGGTAAAAAATCTAATGCTCCTACGATGGTTTTATCACGTGCAACCTTTGGCGTGCAAGGCAACCTGATTCCTGGGGCACTTTCATATCTCATCTTCGTAGGTTGGGAAACTGTTCTCGTCTCTCTTGCCACTCTTGCTACAGGAACAGTCTTTGTCCGAGTGGGACACCTGGCTCATAACACTGCAATGATTATTGGATTCATTATCTCTGTAGCGCTCACCGTATCTGCTGGCGTACTTGGTTTTGATGTCATCATGAAGTTACAGAAGTACCTCACGATTGTCACCATCATCGCTACAGCTATCTACATTTCCTTGACACTCTCTCACGTGAATTGGTCTCAGATAACTGCGATGAAGTCCGGCACTGCTCAAGGATTCATTGGTGCGCTCATCTTTGGAGCAACGGGAATCGGACTTGGTTGGGTTAATTCAGCAGCGGATTATTCACGTTACTTACCACGAACTGTTTCAAGTAGGAGCGTTATCGGTTGGACTGTCTTTGGTGCATCTATCGTTCCAATTCTTCTGGTCATCTATGGCGCAGCACTCTCTGGAAGTGATAAGAAGCTATCTGATGCAATTGCGACAGATCCCATTGGAGCACTGACCACAATTCTGCCAACGTGGTATTTGATTATTTTCGCGCTCATTGCAATCTTGGGACTTGTCGGTGGTGCGATATTGGATCTTTATTCTTCTGGGCTAACTCTGATCTCGCTGGGGTTACCAGTTAAACGCCACCTAGCTGCCTCATTGGATGCAGTATTGATGCTTATTGGAACAATCTACTTTGTCTGGATTGCAGATAACTTCTTCTTTCCTTTCCAAGGAATTCTTATCACTCTCGGAGTGCCGATTGCAGTATGGTCGGCAATATTTGTAACAGATGTATTGATGCGCAAGAGCTATCACGAAGCCGATCTTTATAGTGCGCAAGGTCGATATGGATCCTGGAATATGGGTTCGATCGCTATCATGGTAATCGGCACAATCGTAGGCTGGGGATTCGTCACTAATAGTTTTGCAAGTTGGTTATCGTGGCAAGGATATTTTCTAACAATCCTTGGTGGAAAGAGTGGACCATGGGCCTACGCTAATCTCGGAGTCTTCTTCGCCTTACTAATTGGCTTCATTGGATACTTCTTTGTTGCGAGATCTACTCTAAAGAAGCAGGAAAACGCTTAAGCCAGGCAAGACCCAAAGCCCCTGAAATAAGGGCAGCAAAGAAGAGCCCCATTCGTACCTGTGCTAATTCGATGTCAATTTTAAGTGTGATTTCTGCAATCACAATTGAAACTGTGAGGCCCATCCCTGCAAGGAATCCAACGCCGACAATTTCTTTCAAATCCAATGATTGTGGCAACTGCAACTTTGTAAATTTAGTAGCCAGCAAGGCGAAGAGAGATATTCCAATTACCTTACCGATAACTCGGGCGAGCACGACTGCAACAGATATTTTCTCGGTCGATACCGCAAAATCCAATTTAGTCAGGAGATTGATAAATATATAGAGCGGAATTATAAGAAATGTTGCAACAGGAGAGAGATACTTAATTAGTGTCGCTCTCTTTGGGAGTACAAATCCGATAGCTGCTGCGCCAAGAGTGTAGATAGCACTTGCCAGGTGTAGATCTGCTCTAAAGAAAATTCCAATAATGACAAGTGAGAAGAAATCATCTGCTATTGCGAGAGTAAGAAGGAAGAGTCTGGCAGCAGGATTAACTCTCTTGCCGAGGATACTCAGTGCACCAATTGCTAACGCGACATCTGTAGGCATCGCTACAGCCCATGCGCTAGAGCCCGATACAAGGGCCTTAAAAATAATGGCAGGAAAGACCATTCCACCCAGCGCACAGAGAGTAGGCAATACGGCTTGCTTAGGCCTATCGAGCCCCTCGCGAATCTCAAGCCCAATCAGGATGAAGAAGCTGAAAGTTAGAACTGCAGAAAGCATACGGAAAGAGTAATGCCCGCCACCATAAAGGAGACGGGCATTACTGAAGAGAGTCCGACTTAGATGTCGTAGTAAAGCTCAAACTCAGCTGGATGCGGACGTAGTCGCACATAATCCACTTCGTTCTTACGCTTCCACTCGATCCATGTAGAGATGAGGTCTTCTGTAAAGACTCCACCCTTTGTAAGGAATTCGTGATCCTTCTCAAGTGAATCAAGAACAGCATCAAGTGAACCTGGAACCTGAGGGATAGCGGCAGCTTCTGCACCTTCGAGTTCGTAGAGATCCTTATCAACTGGAGCAGGTGGTTCGATTTTATTAACGATTCCATCGATACCGGCCATGAGCATTGCCGCAAAAGCGAGGTATGGGTTTGAAGATGGATCTGGGCAACGGAACTCAATGCGCTTTGCCTTTGGTGATGTTCCTGTAATTGGAATACGGATACATGCAGAGCGGTTACGCGCTGAGTAAACGAGGTTTACTGGAGCTTCATATCCTGGAACCAAACGACGGTATGAGTTCACAGTTGGGTTGGTGAATGCAAGAAGTGATGGCGCATGCTTCAAGAGTCCGCCTATATACCAACGCGCCATATCTGAAAGATCGCCATATGTTCCTGCTTCGAAGAAGAGTGGCTTTCCATTTTTCCACAGTGATTGGTGGACGTGCATACCTGAACCGTTATCTCCGAAGAGTGGCTTAGGCATAAACGTCGCTGTCTTTCCGCCTTCCCATGCAACGTTACGAATGATGTATTTGAACTTCATCAATTCGTCACCCGCTGAGAGAATGTCAGTAAAGCGGTAGTTAATTTCCATCTGGCCAGCTGTACCAACTTCGTGGTGTGAGCGCTCAACCAAGAGTCCAGCGCGTCCAAGTTCCATCACCATTTTATCGCGAAGATCTGCGAACTGATCTGTTGGAGAAACAGGGAAGTAACCACCCTTAATACGTGTGCGATAACCACGGTTCGGTGTTCCATCTGTATCTGCAACGATGCCTGTGTTCCACGCACCTTCGTATGAATCGATGTGGTGGTAGGACTCATTGATACCAGTCTTAAAACGAACTGCATCAAATACATAGAACTCAGCTTCTGGCGCGAAGAATGCCTGATCTGCAATACCTGTTGACTTCAAGTAATCAACAGCCTTTTTGACCACACCACGTGGGTCACGTGAGTAAGGAGTGTTATCTGTTGGATTGTGAACAGAGAAGATGATGACCAGAGTCTTCTCAAGCCGGAATGGATCTACGAATGCTGATTCTGGTACCGGCAGCAACTTCATATCTGACTCGTGAATTGATTGGAATCCACGAATTGATGAACCATCGAACATGAGACCATCGGTGAAGACAGCTTCGTCGAATGATTCAACAGGGACGTTAAAGTGGTGCTGAATTCCTGGAAGATCTGTAAAGCGAACATCAACGAGCTTTACATCTTCCTTCTTGATGTATGCAAAAATTTCTGCAGAATTCTTAAACATATAGTTACTCCAATTGAGGCTGTTAAGGCCCAGCTGACTCAACATTGAGAACCGCTGATGGAGTGAAGGCTAGTTTGCTTGAGTAAAAAAGTCATAATTTTGGTGTTACAGCCGTGTTACATCCTCGTCGGATGCCTCACACCGACGCTGGATGAGGCGGACGATAGGCTTGCGCACATGTATCCACGCATCAGCCAGGGGCGACGCCTCCTTGGAATCACAATCGACTGGATTGCCTGCCTGGCCATATCGCTGGGCTTCTTTGCAGGGGCAGGTTCATATACCGATCGAGTTCCTCATGCGCGCATCCCTGTTCTTATCCTTCTCTTTGCAGAGTATGCGCTCCTTGTCGCCTTTGGGGGCGCATCATTTGGCCATCGAGTCGTTGGTTTAAAAGTTGTACGTTTTTCAGACGGGGGAGCACCCACACCGTTGCAAGCTCTTATCCGTGCTGTGCTCTTGATGCCATTAATTACTGCAATTACCTTTGACGAAAACGGTCGTGGAATTAATGAACGTTTTTCCAATACAGTCTTAGTGAAGGCAAGTTAAAGGCTGCGAACATGACAAAGATTGCAATTATTGGCGCAGGTTGGCGTTCAGAGTTTTATCTACGCATCGCACAGATGCTGCCTGACAAATTTGAAATTGTTGGAATCGTAGTCAGGAATTCAGAACCTTATCTAGATTTAGAAAATAGATATCGGGTTCCCATTTACTTGAGTACATCAGAACTTCTGTTGCATCAGAAACCCGAATTTGCAGTGAGCGCTGTTTCTTGGGATTCCAACCCTGAGATTCTCCACGATTTAGTCGCTGCCGGCGTTTATGTTTTGAGTGAAACACCTCCAGCATCAGATCTTGAATCTTTGCGAAGGTTGTGGCAAGACGTGGGATCAAGTGAGATGGTGCAAGTTGCCGAGCAATATCTCTACCTTCCAGGACACGCAGCCAGACTCTCCGTGATCAAGAGGGGCGAAATTGGTACACCGACTTCAGTTGAAGTCTCATCGACCCATGGCTATCACGCAGTTTCTATGATGCGTGGTTTCCTAAATTCTGGATTTGGACCGACCTCCGTTTCCGCATTACGATTTAACGCCCCACTCGTAGACCCATTGGCGCGAGATGGATGGAATATGAATCTGGAAGCTAAGGAAGCTGGGACCACCATCTCCCTAATTAATTTTGGTCAAGGAAAGTCCGGTATCTATAACTTTGTAGATAATCAGTGGCACAACCAACTTCGACATCGCCGAATTGTCGTTAGGGGCAGCAACGGAGAGTTGGTAGACGACAAAGTAATTCGTCTCGTTGATGGACCGGCGATAACTTCTTCAGAATTTGTGAGATATCAATTAGGTCAGGATCTCAATCTTGATGGCCATGACACCGAACATATTTCATTTGACGGCAAAGTTGTTTACAAGAATAGTTTCATTGGCCTGCGACTTATGGATGAAGAAATTGCGATCGCGCAGATGATGGTGACAATGTCAGATTGGATTCATGGAAAATCTCAGGCGCCCTATCCATTGAGAGAGGCAGCCCAAGATCAGATGGTTTCACTCACTATCGATGAATCTCTAAAAACTGGCAGAACAGTGAGAACAGTTGTTGAAGCCTGGGCAATTGATAATTAGCGGATCTTCATACCTTTTGGCAATGGACCCTTAGGAATTGGCATAGACATTCCGCCAACTGCTTTCAGACGTGCACGCACTTCACGCATTTGTTGTGCAGATAATTTCTTAGGAAGTTTGGTGAGGTGCTTCTGCAATTTGCGAATTGGAACTTGTCCATCGCCATCGCCTACGAAGATTTCAGTGATAGGAACACCAGGTGCGAAGCGTTCAGACTTCTTCTTCTCGTCTTGAAGCATTTGGCGAACAGCAAAGCCACCTTCACCAGTCAGAACAATTCCGCCGCGACCAACGCTGCGGTGGACCATATCTTGTTGGCGATTGACAGCCACAGCTGGCGTTGTTGTCCACCCTTTACGAATCGCCATGAGAACGCTTGCTCCAGCACCTATTTGTCCTTCAATTGATGCGTAGGCTGCGGTTCCGGCAATGCGAGTGAAGACGAACATTGTTGCAAGGGCGGCGAGAGGAATTGTGACAAAACCTCCGTAGATAGGGCGTCCCAAGACAAAACCGAGAGTGATACCGATAATGAGAACCAGAATGAAAATGACAGCAAGTGCAATACCAATCCAAGGCTTTACACTCTTGGTGACTTTGTAAGCATCACGGAAAGTTTGGAAACGAGGCGTCTTGATTTTGGCTTCAGTACTCTTCTTCTTAAACATGCGCATTAGTTTAGGGGAGCAGGGGCTGTACCACCAAGGCGTATAGGCGCCCAGCGCTGACCTTCATGTGAATCTGGATACTTTTCTTGTACTTCACGGAGCATTTTCAGCATAGTTTCACGCAGTAATTTCTCGCCTGCTTCAACATCTGAATTCTTATCGAAATGGAGTGGAGCACCGAATGCGACGGTAATCGGTACATTCTTGCGGCGAAGATTGCGTTTGACCTTTTTAGTCCAGATGCGCTGTGAACCCCACACAATAGTTGGAACGATGGGCACTCCCGCCCCCGTGGCAAGTCGAACCGCACCTGATTTGAGTTCTTTAATCTCAAAGCTAACAGAGATTGTCCCTTCAGGAAAAATGCCGATAATTTCACCGGCTCGTAGCGCGCGCAGTGCTGCAACGAAGGAGGCCGAACCGCTAGAGCGATCTACAGAAATATGGTGCATACCGCGCATCAGCGGTCCAGCTAACTTGTTATTAAAAATTTCCTTCTTCGCCATAAATCTTACGTAACGACCTGCAGGAAGAGCGGCAGTTCCAGTCAGTGCAAAATCCAAATAGCCAACATGATTAATAGCAAGTATGGCGCCGCCGTCGCGAGGAATATTTTCCTCACCGCGGAAATCAAATTGTAAACCAAGATATCGCCAGAAAGCTTTGATTACAACGATAACTGGGGGATACACAAGATCAGCCAACGGATGCGCGCTTTTCTTGAGCTTGCTTATAGAGTCGGCCTGCGCGATAGGAGCTACGAACCAGTGGACCGCTCATGACACCGCTGAAACCAATGTCATCTGCCTCCTTCGCAAGTTCAACAAACTCATCAGGCTTTACCCACCGTTCGACTGGATGGTGCTTATTAGTGGGGCGAAGGTATTGAGTAATTGTGATCAGGTCACAGCCTGCTGCATGCAGGTCGACGAGAGCTTGTGAGACTTCTAGGCGGGTTTCGCCGAGACCGAGAATAAGATTTGATTTAGTGATCAATCCAAAGTCGCGCGCTTGGCTGATGACATTGAGAGATCGTTCATAAGTGAAAGCTGGGCGAATGCGCTTAAAGATACGCGGAACTGTCTCAAGATTATGGGCGAATACCTCTGGACGAGTCTCGAACACTTCATTGAGGAATATAGGACTGCCACTGAAATCTGGTGCAAGCATCTCGACCCCAGTGCCGGGATTGAGTTCATGCACTTTGCGAATAGTTTCGGCATAGAGCCAGGCACCTTCATCATCTAAATCATCGCGGGTAACTCCGGTAATAGTTGCGTACTTCAAGCCCATGGATTGGACAGATTCTGCAACACGGCGTGGTTCATCGCGATCAAGTGGTTCAGGTTTTCCGGTATCGATATTGCAGAAGTCGCAGCGACGGGTGCAGCGTTCGCCGCCAATCAAAAATGTAGCCTCTTTATCTTCCCAACATTCAAAGATATTGGGACAGGCTGCCTCTTGGCAGACTGTGTGAAGTCCTTCACTCTTTACCAGTGAACGCAGTCGTGTGTATTCAGGACCCATATTGGCGCGAGTCTTAATCCACTCGGGCTTTCGCTCGATGGGAGTTTCAGTGTTGCGTGCTTCGATACGAAGTAATTTACGTCCGTCTGGTGCGATAGTCATGCACTTACCTTTTCTAGTGATTCGGTTAGATACTTCTCGACCAAGGCAGTAACGTCAATGACGTTGATTTCTCGACCGAGCTCAGCAGATATCGATGTGACGGTTGCATCGTCTATTCCGCAAGGGATGATTCTATTGAATCCAGAGAGGTCCGGATTCACATTGAGGGCAAAGCCATGCATCGAGACACCTGAAGCGACTCGAATTCCAATTGCTGCAATTTTACGTTCCCCCCGAGAATCGCAGACCCAGACTCCTGAACGACCAGCCACTTGTGATGTTGTTACCCCAAGTTCTGTGCAGACTTTGACAATTCCAACTTCAATCTCGCGCACGAAGCCAACCAATTCTGTGGGCTTGGCTAATTTCACAATTGGGTAGCCAACTAATTGGCCGGGACCATGCCATGTAATTTTTCCACCACGGTCAACATTTATGACGGGAGTTCCATCAGTGGGACGTTCAAGATCTGTTGTGCGTTTTCCAGCCGTGTACACGGACGGATGTTGCAGAAGTAATAAGGTGTTGGGCCGTAGACCTGACGCAACTTCGCGATGAATCATCCTCTGCATTTCTAGCGCTTCTTGATACTCAACTAATCCAGCACGCTCTAGTGAAATAGGCGCTGAAGTGAATTCTTTGAGTGAACCCGAGTTAAGAAGTGGCACGGGTACAGCCTAAAGGTAGGCTAGCCCTCTCGCGAATCACGCACTTATCGAGCCCGAAAGGCCCACAAATCGTGTCAACAAATATAATCTCGAAATCCCGTAAGCCATTTGCCCTAGCTTTGTTGGTCGTCATCGCCTGGTTCTTGATATCAGGCATCTTCGGTCCTCTGTTCGGAAAGTTATCTACTGTTCAAGATAACAACAACTCTTCTTTCTTGCCTAAGGGCTCAGAGGCATCCATGGCATCTGAACAGATTAAAACTTTCTCGGGTAAGGACACATTTAACTTTCCAACCTTGGTTCTCTTTGAGGGCAAAATCAACCCTGCAAGTATTGCCGCAATCAACACACACATGGTGGGTGTTGGAGCGCTTACTCTTTCAGGTACATCGGCAAAGATTTCTGATTACTTAGCTCCCGGCCAGACAATCACTGTATTTCCTTCACAGGATGGCCAAGCAGTATTGGCAAATGTGCCACTCGATGGTGCCTCGATCGGCAAGACACTTCCCAATGACAAACCGGTTCTGCCGGCCGTCATAGAAGCTCTTCGCACTGATATCAAACCATTCGCAGAATCAAATGGAATTACGCATTTTGTGACAGGTCCTG
The DNA here is from genome assembly GCA_040402415.1 of Candidatus Planktophila sp. Classification (GTDB taxonomy): domain Bacteria; phylum Actinomycetota; class Actinomycetes; order Nanopelagicales; family Nanopelagicaceae; genus Planktophila. Next base: position 49,362 of record JBBAMS010000007.1, read on the forward strand.
GTGGACTCCTAGGGGACCTCTTCTCAGCATTTGGGACTCTCGATTCCTCACTTCTTCTGACAACTCTTGGGGTTGTCGCAATTATTTTAATTGTTGTCTATCGATCTCCAGTCTTATGGATCATCCCGTTGTTGTCAGCACTCTTTGCTCTCTCTACTGCCGGCGGAATTGTCTACCTGCTTGCAAAAAATGGTGTGCTCAAAGTCGATGGACAGTCGCAGGGAATTCTCTCGGTGCTGGTGATCGGTGCAGCAACTGATTACGCACTCTTATTGATTGCGCGCTATCGCGAAGAACTCCATCACCATGAGGACCGATTTGATGCGATGCGTGCTGCATATAAGGGCGTCTGGGAACCAATCCTTGCATCGGGTTCAACGGTCTCCATCTCTCTTCTTATTCTTCTCTTTAGTAAATTATCAAATACTGCAGGTCTCGGACCTATTGGGGCAATCGGAATTGTCTGCTCCATGTTCACAATTTTGACCTTACTACCCGCACTTCTTCTCGTTTTTGGTCGTTGGATTTTCTGGCCTCGCATTCCTCGCAATGATGGTGATGATCATGTGATGTCAGGTCCGTGGTCAAAGGTCGCAGGATCGATTGGCAATCATCCTCGTCGTGCATGGGTGATAGCTGGAACTATCTTGCTGCTCTTTGCTGCTGCGTCGTCAACACTGAAAGCAGATGGAATCGGAACCGTGGACACATTTACAGGTCATCCTGAATCTGTTGCGGGACAGAAATTACTTGTAAAGCATTTCCCAGGTGGACAGGGTGATCCAACGCAAGTTGTCATTAGCGCCAACAAGATCGTTGCTGTTACAGCAGCGCTTAAGAACGCACCTGGTGTGACAAATATTGTTCCGCAACTCGATGGTATTCCAGTTGCTGGTCAACGAATGCCAGCTGTCAAGATCGTTAACAATCGTGCGATTCTTAATCTGACTCTCGATAAGGCCCCGGATAGCGTTGATGCTGGAAAAGATGTCCCTGAAATCAGGCGCCTTGCTCATGCTGCTGATGCTTCATCGCTCGTAGGAGGCACAAGTGCCGTCTACTTCGATGTTCGTACCGCGAACAGCCGTGACAACCGCACAATCATTCCAATTATTTTGCTGGTGATCACGCTAATTCTTGGACTGCTTCTACGTAGTGTGTTCAGCGCCGTAGTTCTCCTTGGAACCGTAGTGCTCTCGTACTTCGCAACACTTGGCGTGTGCGCTCTAGTCTTCAACAAAATCTTCGGCTTTGCGGGGGGAGATAACTCATTCCCACTCTTTGCCTTTATCTTCCTAGTCGCACTCGGTATTGATTACAACATCTTCTTGATGACTCGTGTCCGTGAAGAAGCCCAGAAGATTGGAACTCGAGCAGGAGTCATTAAGGGTGTTACTGTCACAGGTGCCGTTATTACTTCCGCAGGAATCGTCCTTGCTGCAACATTTGCAGTTCTTGGTTTACTTCCGCTTGTGCCACTAGCAGAGCTTGGATTCGCGGTGGCGTTTGGCGTATTGCTCGACACCATTGTTGTGCGTTCGATTTTGGTACCAGCGATTGTGCACGAAATCGGTCCAAAAATCTGGTGGCCTTCAAACCTGCAGAATAAGTAATTATGCGTGTTGGAATTGCCGGATATGGATTGGCAGGGCGTTCATTTCACGCACCACTTCTTAAGGGGTGCGGATTTCAAATCGCCACGGTACTTACTGGTAATTCGACGCGTGCTCGCCAAGCTAAGGAAGATTTTCCTCTTGCAAAAGTTGTAGATAATCTGAATCTATTTCTGAAAGAGGATCTCGATCTCGTCGTTGTTGCTTCCGCAAATATGGCTCACGCCGAGCAATCAATTGCTGCAATGAAGGCTGGAATTCCTGTAGTTATCGATAAGCCGATGGGTAGATCTCTTCAGGAGAGTGAATTAATTATCAATGCGGCGCAGAAGGCGGGGGTTCCTGTGACCTCATTCTTCAATCGCTTATGGGATAGTGATGCGCTGACAATAAAGAAGATTGTCGCCAACGGACTTATCGGTAAACCATTTCGTTTGGATTCGCGATTTGAACGCTTCCGTCCGCAACTTAATCTCGCTTCATGGCGTGAATCTGAAAGCTCTGAAAATGGTGGGGGACTCCTACTTGATCTGCAAACTCATTTACTTTCAACCGCTCTTGATTGGTTTGGTCCTGCAAAGTTGGCATATGCAAATGTGCGAAGCATCCGCGGTGATTCAGAAGATGATGTTGTTCTCAATCTTGTTCATGAATCAGGAATCGACTCTTACGTAGCAGTGAGTGCTATAGCTGGATCACCAGGACCCCGAATTCGCTTGCTGGGCACTGAAGGTGCGCTGATTGTTGAAGACCTTGATCCACAAGAGGCACTTCTGCGTGCTGGTGAATTTCCCGAAGGCGGAACATGGGGCGTTCCAACAAGCTCTAAGGCATATATTCAGCGCGGTGATACTCGAGAAGAGATTCAAACTGTTCCCGGAAATTATGGACACTTCTATCTTGCTGTCCGCGATGCTCTTGAAGGTAAAGGCCAATGGCCGATATCAACCCAGCAAATTCTCGAGGTCTCACGAATCATTGATGAGGCGCGTGACATAAGTGCCCGATAAGGTCATTGTTATCGGGGCTGGTCTTGCAGGGCTCAGTGCAGCACTCACTTTGCAAGAGGCTGGCGTTGAAGTTGAAGTACATGAATCAAGTGATCGTGTCGGTGGGCGAGTGGCCACCGATGTCATCGATGGTTTCCGTTTAGATCGTGGCTTTCAGCTGATCAATTCGCGGTATCCAGAAATTCTGCGACTTGGGATCATGGAGGAACTTGATTTTGTTAAGGCTGATCGCACGATAGATGTAGCAGTAGGGAATAAGCGATATGCGCTTGGAGATCCACGTTCGAATCCATTTTCAGGAATCAACTCTACGACAGGCAAAATTTCAGAGAAAATTAAATTTCTTACCTATCTCACATCCAGAGCACGGTCTGGAAATTCTGTGGAGGATGAAATGCAACCACTCGGCAGTCTCTATGGCCGGGTGTTGAAACCTTTCCTATCTGGCGTTTTCCTTACATCCCCGGCCAATGTAGATGCGATCAGTGGAAAAGAAATCGTTCGTTCATTTATCACTGGCAAACCAGGGCTTCCATCTCAAGGCGCTGGGTCCCTCTCTCAAGCGCTTGCCTCTCGAGTTCATTCAATTGCATTGAACTCGCGTATCGATGCCCTATCACAGATCAAGAGCGCAAAGGTAATTGTCGCAACAGATTTAACTACTGCAGCGCAACTACTTGATATTCCCAATGTTCCACAACTAGCAAGTAGCACAACCTGGTATCACGAGGTCCCAAACGACATGACTCCTTCATCGCGGCTGTTAATTGATGGTCAATCACGCGGCCCCGTTATTAACACAATTGCGATCTCTCATATGGTGCCAAGTTATGCACCTCTAGGAAAAACGCTTTTATCAACCACAACTCTCGACTTTGCCTCTGAGTCTGAAGTTCGAAGGCACTTGGCGTTACTGTGGGCGACTTCAACAACATTATGGCCGCTCATCGCAAAGTATGAAATTCCAAAATCGTTACCTATTTTCGGAGTTGGTTCTACGGGGGCACAATCAGCACGAATTTCTGAAAGAGTATTTATTGCAGGAGATTACAGAACTGCCCCTTCGCAAAATGGTGCTCTACTTTCAGGGCGCCTTGCAGCGCACGAACTACTTGGGAATTAAGGCGGTCAGTGCGCTGGTGATATGTGGGTAATCCCAGATAAATCCAGCTTCGTTGAGTGTGTGAGGCACCACCTTTTTACTTCCGAGAATTTCACTTGAGAATCCACCCAGAGCAACCTTCAGAGCAATCGCTGGCGCAGGAAAAAGTGCAGGTCGATGCATTGCTTGAGCAAGCGCTGATGTGAATTCCTGATTCGTTACTGGATTTGGTGAAGTTAAATTTACTGGACCTGAAATCTTACTTTCAAGTAAGAATACAACCGCACGAATAACATCGTGGAGAGTGACCCAGGACCACCATTGCTTACCATTTCCAAGTTTTCCACCAAGACCTAATCTGAAGAGTGGAAGCATTCTTCCAAGCGCACCACCGGTGGGGTCTAGTACAAGACCAGTACGGATTTTCACTACGCGCGTACCCGTTGCAAGGTCAGCAGCAGCTTCCCACTCGCGACAAACAGCGGCAAGAAAATCGTCTCCAACGCGATCTGTTTCAACGACAGGACGATTGCCAGATTCTCCATACCAGCCGATTGCACTCGCTGAGATAAATACTTGCGGCTTCACTTCATTGACAGCATTCGCAATTGCCGTAGTACCGAGTAGTCGTGAATTGAGAATCTCAGCTTTGTATTTCTTGCTCCAACGCTTATCTCCAACGCCAACTCCAGCTAAGTGAATAATGGCATCCACGCCACGTAGCGCCTCGATATCGACATAGCCTGTCTTGGGATCCCACTGAATTTCATCTGAAGCAACAACGGGGCGACGGACAAAGCGTTGAACTGTGTGACCTTCACTCTTGAGATACCCGACGAGCGCTGTGCCAATGAGGCCGGATGCACCAGTAATTGCAATGCGTTGTGGGACTGACATAGAAGTTAGAGACCCAAATCAGATTCGAATGCTCCACCTTCGAGGCGCTCTTTTAGAGTGACCAAGAAACGTGCCGCATCTGCGCCATCGACAACGCGGTGATCGTATGAAAGACCGAGGTAGACCATTGAGCGAATGGCGATTGTTTCGCCACCGTCTTCACCCTTAACGACCATCGGGCGTTTTACAACCGCACCTAGACCAAGAATTGCAACCTGTGGCTGGTTAATGATTGGTGTATCAAAGAGCGCTCCACGTGAACCTGTATTGGTGAGAGTAAATGT